>NZ_JAVTTO010000020.1:0-255 GCF_032248395.1 Asprobacillus argus | reverse complement strand
TTAATGAGCCAGCCGATTTGTTAATATCAGAAGTGTTAGCATCCCATCAGAATGTATTGTGTTTTGGAGATACTACTGGAGTTATTGAAGTATCTATAGATCAAAACTCAGTACCTAACTATACGATTACCTTATTAGAAGGTGGAACCGCCAATGTAGTGCAGCAGGCCACCAATCAAGCAGGACCAACGTATACGTTCAATAACCTAACCTCGGGAACTTATGATGTTACGATCGTAGATGCAAATGGCATCA
>NZ_JAVTTO010000019.1:0-255 GCF_032248395.1 Asprobacillus argus | reverse complement strand
CAGATGGAGATGATACCAATGGATTGATCAATAACTTTATTACACTCTCTTCTAAGGATACAGAGATCTTAAACAATGTAGCCTTTGCCAATACAGCACTCTATACAGTATCCTATCATAGATCTGCTGCTGAGGCGACCAATGATGCAAATCCTATAGATAAGGTAAATCCATATACGAACGAAACTGCTGGTACGCAAACAATCTATGTAAGAGTAGAACATAATGACAATGCGGTGAACTGTGTGGCTTTTA
>NZ_JAVTTO010000018.1:0-255 GCF_032248395.1 Asprobacillus argus | reverse complement strand
GAGTAGAATAACCATGTTTAACTTCGTTAAACAAATTCTTTTGAAACTTATTCATTCATATTATAAAAGATATACAATGAAGAGTTTGATCCTGGCTCAGGATGAACGCTAGCGGCAGGCTTAACACATGCAAGTCGAGGGGTAACAGGGATTGCTTGCAATCCGCTGACGACCGGCGCACGGGTGCGTAACGCGTATAGAACCTACCTTTTACAGAGGGATAGCCTTTAGAAATGAAGATTAATACCTCATAGT
>NZ_JAVTTO010000017.1:0-279 GCF_032248395.1 Asprobacillus argus | reverse complement strand
GATTGTAAATCCTCTACCAGACTTTCAGGTAACAACTCCACAGATCGTATGTAACAACGGGCCCAGTATTACCATCAGTGTAGAAAACCCTGGAGATATATATGATTATGTATGGACTGATCCTGATGGCAATACGGTTATTGGTAGTTTTGTAAACGTTGGCCCTAATCAAGGAGGACTCTATACCGTTACTGCTACAACTACTAATGGAACAGGATGTACCAGAACTAGAACCATACAAGTAAATGAATCTATCATTGCAACCATCACACAAGATGA
>NZ_JAVTTO010000016.1:0-306 GCF_032248395.1 Asprobacillus argus | reverse complement strand
TAGGGAACTCTACTACAGATACTAATAGAGATACTTCTCCACAACCGTTTTTATCTCTGACTAATATATTGTAGAACCCGCCCTCTAAACGCTCGAATATCGGGGAGTCCTGGTAACTATGTATGATCACATTGTTTTCATCAGATAGGGCATATTCATAATCACCAATACCTAGATTTGTAGGATCAATAGTGATCGAGTTATTATCAGAATCATCAACAATAGTAACATCATCTTGTGTGATGGTTGCAATGATAGATTCATTTACTTGTATGGTTCTAGTTCTGGTACATCCTGTTCCATTAG
>NZ_JAVTTO010000015.1:0-348 GCF_032248395.1 Asprobacillus argus | reverse complement strand
TCTCCAAAACACAATACATTCTGATGGGATGCTAACACTTCTGATATTAACAAATCGGCTGGCTCATTAAGGGTCCACTGTTGAACAATCATACAGCCATTTGCATCCATAATGGTTACCTGATAATCACCTGCTACCAATCCCGTTAAGTCTTCTTGAGTCTGTTGTCCCACCGGAATCACGCCTCCATTGGATGCAACCCAAGCATAGGTATAAGGTGCTACACCTCCTGTTACGGTTATATCAATACTTCCATCACTCAAACCAAAACCTGAGATCTGGAAACCGTTGTAATCTGATATGTTTGCTGTTAAGCCTAAAGCTGTGGGTTCGGTAATCGTATAAGGT
>NZ_JAVTTO010000014.1:0-357 GCF_032248395.1 Asprobacillus argus | reverse complement strand
TAGGGAACTCTACTACAGATACTAATAGAGATACTTCTCCACAACCGTTTTTATCTCTGACTAATATATTGTAGAACCCGCCCTCTAAACGCTCGAATATCGGGGAGTCCTGGTAACTATGTATGATGACATTGTTTTCATCAGATAGGGCATATTCATAATCACCAATACCTAGATTTGTAGGATCAATAGTGATCGAGTTATTATCAGAATCATCAACAATAGTAACGTCATCTTGTGTGATGGTTGCAATGATAGATTCATTTACTTGTATGGTTCTAGTTCTGGTACATCCTGTTCCATTAGTAGTTGTAGCAGTAACGGTATAGAGTCCTCCTTGATTAGGGCCAACGTTTA
>NZ_JAVTTO010000013.1:0-473 GCF_032248395.1 Asprobacillus argus | reverse complement strand
ATCTGGAAACCGTTGTAATCTGATATGTTTGCTGTTAAGCCTAAAGCTGTGGGTTCGGTAATCGTATAAGGTTGGTTGATAACACAAACACCTGTCGTATCCGTAATCGTTACAGTATACGTACCAGGGGCTAAGCCATTAATATCTTCTGTTGCTGCTGTAAAACCGCCTGGACCAGTCCATGAAAAGGTATAACCTGGTGTTCCTCCGCTAACCGTTAAATCAATACTTCCGTCATTCGCACCATTACAGCTAATACCAAATCCATTGAAATCTGAAACTACAGCACTATCTATTGCTAATCCATTGGCTGGTTGACTGATCAAGATACCATTGATGTTTCTAGTGATGCCATTTGCATCTACGATCGTAACATCATAAGTTCCCGAGGTTAGGTTATTGAACGTATACGTTGGTCCTGCTTGATTGGTGGCCTGCTGCACTACATTGGCGGTTCCACCTTCTAATAAGGT
>NZ_JAVTTO010000012.1:0-1539 GCF_032248395.1 Asprobacillus argus | reverse complement strand
TAATTAACAATCATGAGAAAAATTTTAAAATTAACATTAGTTGCTGCTATACTAAGTTTTAGTTTTGGTTGTAATGAAGATATACTAGACAATAGTGGTGTATCTGGAACAAGCCAACAAACTACGAATTTAACGTCGGCTCAACTTGAGCAAGGTGCATTAACAAACCTTGGAATCCCTGCTGCTTTCGTAGGAGGTATGTACGCTCAAATGATCCAGTTTGGTTCAGGAGGTACAACAGGTCACGATGACTTTGGTCACAAATCGTATGATGTATTTTCGGATATGTTATCTGGAGATATGGCTTTAAGTGTAAGTACATACGGATGGTATAGAGCTAGTATTACTGAATTCCAAGCTGCGCAAGATTTTACCTTTGGTGATAACAGACAAGTTTGGAGATACTACTATAGAATTGTAAGATCTGCTAATGGTATTATTCAAAACCTTGGAGGTAACGATGCGGTTCCTGTAGTAGATGCTAATAAGTACTCTATGGGTCAGGCTAAAGCAATGAGAGCTCACTCTTATTTCTATTTGACACAATATTACCAAAGAGAATATAACGGTTCTGAAGCTATCTTACCTATGTATGATACACCTTCAGGTACAAATGTAGCGAAGTCTACAGCTGCTGAGATCTATGACCTAATGGAAAAAGATCTTAGAGATGCTATCTCTTTATTAAATGGGTTCAACAGAACTGCAAAGAGTTCAGTAAATCAAGATGTTGCTAAAGTTTTATTAGCATACGTATTAGGAGCTAGAGGTGGAAATGACGCTGAGGTTGCTTCTTTAACACAAGAAGTAATTAATAGTGGTAACTACAATATTTTATCTACTAGTGAATTAGTTGCTGCTGCTGGTGGTGTTAACGGTTTTGACGATGTTGCTTCTCCTTCTTGGATGTGGGGTATCGATATTACTGCTAACAACGGTCTAGGATTAGTTTCTTGGTGGGGTCAAATTGACTCTTGGTCATACAGTTATGCATGGGCAGGAGATTATAAAGCTATAGATGCAGATCTATATGCGGCTATCCCTGCTAGTGATGCTAGAAAAGCTCAGTTCTTTGGAAACCCTGCTAGTGGTAGATACTTACAACCTCTTTATAAGTTTAGAGCGTCTGACCAAATTGGTGGAGCGTCTCAAACTGTAACTGCCGATTATGTATATATGCGTGTAGAAGAAGCGTATTTATTAAATGCTGAAGCAAATGCAAATGAAGGTAATGAAGCAGCGGCTAGAACTAGTCTTAAAGCTGTAATGACAAATAGAGTACCAGATGTAACTTACATCGATGCTTTAAGTGGTCAAGCTTTAAAAGATGAAATCTATTTACAAACTCGTATTGAATTATGGGGTGAAGGTAAAAGTTTCTTAGCACTTAAACGTACTAAAAGAACCGCTACTAGAGGATCTAATCACTTATCTTTTGTAGGTGTGCCAATCCCTTATAACGATGAAAGAATGCAATTTGAAATTCCGTTAGATGAAATTCAAAACAATCCTTTCGTTAACGATCAAAATAATTAGTCA
>NZ_JAVTTO010000011.1:0-1708 GCF_032248395.1 Asprobacillus argus | reverse complement strand
ATCAGGATCAGTCCATACATAATCATATATATCTCCAGGGTTTTCTACACTGATGGTAATACTGGGCCCGTTGTTACATACGATCTGTGGAGTTGTTACCTGAAAGTCTGGTAGAGGATTTACAATCACTTCAAAGTTAGCATCATCATTGACACATCCAGTCGCTTTGTTTTGTATCCGTACATATATGGTCTGTTGCCCAGCAATGGTATTACTAAAGGGATTAGCAAAAGGATTCATACCCGATGTAGCCTCTGCTTGAGATTCATGGAATGTAACATTAAAGTCATCAGGATCTTGTGTAGGACCTAATATATCAGGGATCTGACTATTCAGGTCAATGTCCTGAACAAATCCATTAGCATCATCCCCATCAGCATCATCATCACATACACTCAGGTTTGATACCGTATCAAATATCGGTTCCGGGTTTACCACGACATCAAAGTTAGAGATCCCGTTAGCACATTGTGTTACCGAGTTGTATACTCTGACATATATGGTTTGCCTGTTAGGTGTTGTATTAGAGAATGGACTTAGTTGAGGGTTGGTACCTGCTTGTGCCTCAGTAAGATTCCTGTGATAGGTAACTGTAAACTGAGTTGGGTCTTGTGTACCTAGAATTCCTGCAGTTTGACTTTCTAGATCAATACTTTGAGAGAATCCATTACGAGCCGATCCGTCGGAGTTATCATCACAGATCTCAAGATCAGCAACAAAGTTAGCTACTGGTAAAGGATCTACAACAATATCAAAGGAGGTATGATTTGTAAAACAACCAGCACTACTACCAGTCACTCTGACATATATAGTTTGTCTATCTCTAGTGGTGTTTGTATATGGCGAAGCTAAGCTATTGGCACCGCTAAGGGCTTCGGCAGCCGAAGCGTGATAGGTCACGGTATAGTTAGCTGGGTTCTGAGTTCCTAGAATAGTAGCGGTTTGACTCTCAAGATCAAAAGTTTGAATGATCCCATTAGTACCATCCCCATCATCGAGTGTTTCACACAGTGCATAATCCCCCACAGGATTTGCAACAGGCACCGGATCTACATTTAATGTGATATAGGGTCCAAATCCTAAACACCCATTATCTAGATTACTATCTACTCTGATATAGATAGACTGCGATCCAGGATATCCAATATTACGATAGTTAGCAATATCCGTAATAGCATTTAACTCAGCTAGTGCATCAGCATTGTTTCTATAGTATGTTATTGTTAATTGTTGTGTTACAGGGAATAGCGCTCTTACATCCGCATCTACCGAGCTAAAGTTAAAAGCGGATACTCCATCGGTATCATCATTAGCTCCTGTTACCCCATCTGTAGGTAAGAAGTCATCACAGGTATTAAAGGTACGAGCGAAGGTAGCAGGAATTCCAGTAGTAGATACAATAAGATTTATCTGTGCAATTCTATAACATCCGTTTACAGTAATAGCTCTAGCCCATACGATATCTGTAGGAGTAGTTCTATTGGTAAAGGCAATAGGATTGGCAATAGGATTCGTATCTGCTTGCGCATCTGCAAGTGTGGGATAGTATATAAATGTTTCATTGGTATGATCTGCAGAGATCAAGATATTGGCCTCAGTAAGATTAAAGTCAGAGAAACCATCAGTATCATCATCACATTGTTTAAGATCTACCGTATCTGTAGTAGCATAGACAGGTAATGGATGTACGATTAGATTGAAATTTGTA
>NZ_JAVTTO010000010.1:0-2313 GCF_032248395.1 Asprobacillus argus | reverse complement strand
TATCTCTATTAGTATCTGTAGTAGAGTTCCCTAAGTTCTTTACTCCTAACAATGATGGTATCAATGATACTTGGATCGTCAAAGGAGCCAATTCTACCTTCTTCCCTGAAAGTTCTATATACATCTTCAACAGGTTTGGAAAGGTCGTAGCAAACATACCTATAGACTCTCAAGGATGGAGCGGTGAATATGGTGGAAATAGACTGCCTTCTGATGACTATTGGTTCGCTATTAAACTCGTAGATCCTCAAGGGGCTATCAGAGAAAGAAAAGGTAACTTCTCACTGCTTAGAAAATAAAAAAATGATATAACATAAAAAAAGCATCTATCTATTTAGATGCTTTTTGTTTTTAATAGATATATTCGCATTCCTGTGATGTGAATATCAAACAATTTACCATAGGGAAAAAGGCCGTAAAACGGTTATATAGTATACGATGATGATGAATTTTCTAGAGGGATGATCAATATTAAGTACAACTACTAACTATGAACAAAACTACTACCGCTAAATTATTTTCGTTTCATTTCTCAAAAATGAAATTTTTTCTACCTCTTTTTTTTCTTTGTGCCACGATAAACGCTCAATTATTAGAAGTAAATCCAATGGGAGTTACAGAGTCCACTTTCACTCCTGAACAATTAATACGAAATGTTTTGGTAAGTGGTGCTTGTGCCAACGCCAACGTATCCAATGTTTCTGCAGTGGTGGAAACAGCAAATGACCCAACCGATAGAGAAGGTAAAAGCTATGGTTATTTTAGGAGACCAGCAGGAAGTAGTTTTCCTTTTGCAGAAGGGATTATCCTAACTTCCGGTAGAGCTTACCAAGCGGGAAATGTAGTTATTCCTAGGGAAAACCCGCTAAGCGAGAATTCTAATGGGAATACCACAGATGCAGATTTAATAGCAAGTACAGGTGGTGGTGATTTTGGAAATACTACATCATTTCAGTTCAATTTTACTACATCTTCTGACCAGATTAGTTTTCGATATATCATGGCTTCAGAAGAATATGCACAAACATTTCCTTGTAGCTTCGCAGATAGTTTTGCCTTCTTATTAAAACCAGCAGCATCTGGTACATACGAAAATATTGCCCTAATTCCTGGAACAACAACGCCTATTAGCGTCGTGAACGTACGTCCAGATATTCCTGGCACCTGTGGAGCACAGAATGAAGAATATTTTGAAGGTTATAATGTCGGAGATACTAATTACAATGGAAGGACAGTAGTATTGACGGCAACAGCAAGCGTTACTCCTAATACAGAATATACTATTAAATTGGTAATTGCAGATTCGGTTGATTCAGAATATGACTCTGCTGTTTTTTTAGAAAGCGGGAGTTTTAATCTAGGATTAGATTTGGGAGATGACTTTAGTATTGCATCCAATAATGCAGTCTGTGGAGCAACTAGTCAATTATTAACAGCTAACGTTACAGCTCCAACTTATAAATGGTATAAAGATGGTGTAGAGATTCTTGGAGAAACTGATCAAACATATTTAGCCAATTTAGGAAATGGGGTTTATACTTGCGAGATTCCTAACGGAACGGGTTGTGCAGAAAGTGATGATATTTTAGTAGAATTTGTTGATGGTGCTACCATTAATCCGACCATTGCCAACATATTAGAATGCGATACAGATGGAGATCTGGTCGTCAATTTTAATTTTAGAGATAAGGATACGGAAATTCTCAATGGTCAAGACCCTGCAGATTTTGAAGTACAGTACTTTACAGATAGTGCTTACACTGCCATAATTCCTGATCCTACGAATTATACGAATACGAATGCAATAGAAACCATTTATGCAAGAGTAGTAAATAGAACCAGTACAAATTGTGTAGCTGATAATAGTTTTACAATACAAGTGATTGGTGAACCTACACCTACAGCTCCATCGGATTATATTGCTTGTGATAACGCTTCAGTAGGAACAGATATTGATGGTTTTACAAATGATACATTTTTACTCAATACTAAGGATACAGAGATCCTTGGAACGCTTGATCCAGCTGATTACACCGTAACCTATCATACCACACTTCTAGGTGCTCAAACAAGTAGTACTACTGATGTGATCGATAAAACTATCAATTATCAAAATACAACAGCTTTTACGCAAACAGTCTACATACGTGTGGAAAATAATTTAGATGCGAATTGTAATAATTCCGCATTAACCATGGATTTAGTGGTTGTACCCCAACCCAAGTCAAATGCAATTACCAACATCCTATCTTGTTCTACAACAGGAACAGAAGTGTTTGATCTACATGCACTTAAAGATGCAGAGATGTTAGC
>NZ_JAVTTO010000009.1:0-3197 GCF_032248395.1 Asprobacillus argus | reverse complement strand
CAAGATATTGGCCTCAGTAAGATTAAAGTCAGAGAAACCATCAGTATCATCATCACATTGTTTAAGATCTACCGTATCTGTAGTAGCATAGACAGGTAATGGATGTACGATTAGATTGAAATTTGTATGATTCGTATAACAGTTGGTGGTGTTATTCGTCACTCTTACATAAATCGTTTGGTTATTAACTGTTGTATTTGCATACGGTGAGCTTAAATTACTAGTTCCATTTAGTGCATCAGTTGCAGAAGCATGATAGGTTACGGTATAATCTGCAGGGTTTTGGGTACCTAAAATTGTTGCCGTTTGACTTTCTAAATCAAAACCTTGAACAATTCCATTGGTGTCATCTCCATCCACTGCGTCATCACAAAGTTCCAGATTAGCAACGCCGTTTGCCACTGGCACCGGATCTACATTTAATGTTATATGAGTTCCAGTATACAGACATGTACCATTGACATTATTTACTACGCGTGTATAGATTTGCTGTGTATTAGGAGATCCAGTATTACGATGATTGCTAATATCAACGATAGCGTTTGTATTTGCAATAGCATCAGCTTGCGATGTAAAGTGTGAAATAGTCAAAGCTTGTGTAGCAGGAAATAGTGAAACTATTTCTGCATCAACAGTGCTAAAATTAAAGGTTGTAATACCGTCTAGATCACTTCCAGCAGTACCTGAAAAATCGTCGCAAACTTCATATGTTCTTGTAAATGCTATAGGTATTGTGGACGTAGAAACTACTAAATTAATTTCTCCAATTCTATAACATCCATTAACTGTTATAACCCTAGCCCAAACTGTGTCATTAGTATTTGTAACATTAGGGTAGGCATTAAAATTTGGAATGGCGTTGGTATCTCCCTGAGCATCTGCTAAAGTTGGGTAATAGGTAAATGTTTCGTTTGCCGCATTTGCAGAAAGTAATGTATTTGCAGTAGTTAGATCAAAGTTGGTAATACCATCTTGATCTATATCGCATAAGGATAGGGTAACAGGTGTTGTTATTATCGGGAGTGGGTTTACCACTAAGTTAAAAGTACCAACAAATGTAGCTATTCCAGGTGTAGTCGCACAATTCGTTGCATTATTCTCTACTCGAATGTATACTGTTTGACCATTAACAGTATTCGTATAAGGCATTGTTTTATCAATAACATCAGTTGTACTACTCGTTTGAGCACCTACTAAAGAAGTATGATAGGTTACGGAATAATCAGCCGGGTTTAAAAGACCTAATATTTCCGCATCTTTACTTGAAAGCATGAAGCTATTTACAAATCCATTAGTATCATCTCCATCAGTCGCGTCATCACACAATTCATAATTGACAGGTGTAACGGGTTGAGGCAGTGGATTTACCGTTATCGTAAAGCTTGTTGTCGCTGGGTTACAGGTTAATGGAGAAACAGTATTATGTGCTCTCGCATAGATCGTTTCTGTTGCATTCGTGTTGGTATATGGGTTTGGTAACGGGTTGGTATTTGCATCTGCATCAGCTTGATTAGCAAAAAAAACAACTTCGAAAATCGCAGGATCTTGCGCTCCTAAAATATCAGGAGCAAATAATGTTTGTAAATCAAAACTGACCGTTCCGTTATAGTTATCATCACAAACTTCGTATGCAGGGTTCGTAACAGCATTTGCAACAGGTTGATCGAAAAATAGTATCTCTATTTCGTCTTCGGCCACATCACCACCATCCGCTGTAACTTCGACTTTATATAGCCCAGATTGATTGTTGTTAATAACCAACATAGCACTCGTTTCTCCAGCTATTTCGTTATATCCAGCGCCAGTATCTAAAAACCACTTATATCCCGTAGCTGTTCCTGTTGTAGGCGTTGCATCTAAGGTTACTGGTGTTCCAAAACATACATTTTGATTTGGACCTAAAGCGGTATCCACAATACTACAATCTGTAGACCCTGTGCCAATTTGTCCAGGATTTAATTCTTGCATCCGGATAAAACCAGGTTGGTTATCGAAATTAGTAATTAATATTAAATAAAATTCATCTACTTGAGCACCTCCTATATTTAACTCTTCAACTGCGTTTGGTGAATAACTACAATCTACTTCATTAGGGTTAGGATTGGCAATGCTTAAAGCAGAAAAGTTTCCTGCCTGAATAGCATCAATTCGTGCCTGAGTAAAGGGACCCCAACAAATAAAGTCTACGTCAATACCAGCTCCCATAAAATCAGCTTGTGAGTTTTGCTCTATTTGAAGCGTTAAATCACCTGGTTCATCAATTTTGATAATAAACCATGAAGGGTTTGGCACTGTACTTAAGCAATTATAATTTGGCCCAGCTTCAGCAGAGCCGGCATTTGTTGTATTTGCAAAATCGTATCCTGTATCAGAACAAAAACCTTCTGCTGTTCCTATAGTTGTTCCTTGAGAAAATGCGGCAATGCTTGATAACAAGAAAAATGCTGCAAAAAATAGTATCTTTTTCATCTTCTATATTTTTTTGCAGGTTCAATAATTGCTTTTTCTTTTTTGTAAATTGTAAATTGTGGTCCATCCAATAACTTGAAGATCTCAATGTCTTGTAATTTGACCAATTTGTTAAAACTTTGAGGATTGTCTTTCTTGGCATCCACTAAAGTTGCAATTTTAGCGTTATATCTTTTAAGGATATCTTTAAATTTTGTCGCTTTTTCTGGACTTAGTTGCAATTCTTTGTTATAGGCAGTGAATGTGTTATTTAAGTATTTTTTGCTACTTAATCGCTGCGCTGAAAGATTAAAACTTCCCAAGAGAATTAACAGGAGTGCTAGGGTAGTAATTTTTTTCATTTGGTTTTAATAAGGCATTAAAGGTACTAAAAACAGTTAACACTATGTTAACGTAAATATTTAAATCCTATTATTAATTATAACAAGTTTCTTATAATATAAAACCGCTTAGTTTTTATATACCCTACGATTTGTAAATGAATATATTACGTAATATTCTTTCAAGAATAACGTCTTGTTATTTATAGAATAAAAAATCCCTCCACAATATTATTGCGGAGGGATATGTAAATATATCATTTTTTTATTTTCTAAGCAGCGAGAAGTTACCTTTTCTTTCTCTGATAGCCCCTTGAGGATCTACGAGTTTAATAGCGAACCAATAGTCATCAGAAGGCAGTCTATTTCCACCATATTCACCGCTCCATCCTTGAGAGTCTATAGGTA
>NZ_JAVTTO010000008.1:2500-5200 GCF_032248395.1 Asprobacillus argus | reverse complement strand
AAAAAACCTCATTCTATTAAAAGAATGAGGTTTAAAAAGAAAGGCAGCGACCTACTCTCCCACATAAATGCAGTACCATCGGCGCTATTGGGCTTAACTTCTCTGTTCGGGATGGGAAGAGGTGAGCCCCAATGCTATAACCACCCTAAAATTTTAGTGATTAGCGTTGAGTTTTAGTATGTTAAATACTACTACTTGCTACTAACTACTGGCTAGTTCTTGCTAGCCTATATGTTAACATATTGGAGTAAATAATATTGTAAAGATCAATTGTAAAAAAGAGTGTCGTCCCCTCTGTTAAGAGGGGACAGCGTACATAAGTCTATGGGTTATTAGTACTACTTGGCTACATGCATTACTGCACTTACACCTATAGCCTATCAACGTGGTCATCTCCCACGACCCTTTAAAGAAATCTCATCTTGTGGTGGGTTTCGCGCTTATATGCTTTCAGCGCTTATCCCTTCCCGACGTAGCTACTCTGCCATGCCACTGGCGTGACAACAGATACACTAGAGGTCAGTCCAACTCGGTCCTCTCGTACTAGAGTCAGATCCACGCAAATTTCTAACGCCCACAGCAGATAGAGACCGAACTGTCTCACGACGTTCTGAACCCAGCTCGCGTGCCACTTTAATGGGCGAACAGCCCAACCCTTGGGACCTTCTCCAGCCCCAGGATGTGACGAGCCGACATCGAGGTGCCAAACCCCCCCGTCGATGTGAGCTCTTGGGGGAGATCAGCCTGTTATCCCCGGAGTACCTTTTATCCTTTGAGCGATGGCCCTTCCATGCGGAACCACCGGATCACTATGCTCTTGTTTCCAACCTGATCGACTTGTAAGTCTCTCAGTCAAGCACCCTTATGCCATTGCACTCTACGCACGGTTACCAAGCGTGCTGAGGGTACCTTTAGAAGCCTCCGTTACTCTTTTGGAGGCGACCACCCCAGTCAAACTACCCACCAAGCACTGTCCTCATCTCTGAGTTAGACTCTAGATAAGCAAAGGGTGGTATTTCAAGGTTGACTCCACAACGCCTAGCGACGCCGCTTCAATGTCTCCCACCTATCCTACACATTACTTATCCAAAGCCAATACTAAGCTATAGTAAAGGTTCACGGGGTCTTTTCGTCCCGCTGCGGGTAATCGGCATCTTCACCGATACTACAATTTCACCGAGCTCATGGCTGAGACAGTGTCCAGATCGTTGCACCATTCGTGCAGGTCGGAACTTACCCGACAAGGAATTTCGCTACCTTAGGACCGTTATAGTTACGGCCGCCGTTTACTGGGGCTTCATTTCAGATCTTCGCCGAAGCTAAACCCTCCACTTAACCTTCCAGCACCGGGCAGGTGTCAGGCCTTATACATCATCTTTCAATTTAGCAAAGCCCTGTGTTTTTGATAAACAGTCGCCTGGACCTTTTCACTGCGGCCCCCCCGGAGGGGGGCGACCTTTCTCCCGAAGTTACAGGTCTATTTTGCCTAGTTCCTTAGCCATGAATCTCTCGAGCACCTTAGAATTCTCATCCCAACTACCTGTGTCGGTTTACGGTACGGGTTCTTATAATCTGAAGCTTAGAGGTTTTTCTTGGAAGCCTTTAGGCACACTATCCACTCGTCCGAAGATTTGTGGTACTATCCCAATTCAGCTAGCTCTGCGGATTTACCTACAAAGCCAATACCTACTTGGTTCAACGTACTATTCCGTCAGTACGCGGTGCTTTCATTACTCCGTCACCCCATCGCAATTATAAGAAGTACAGGAATATTAACCTGTTAGCCATCGACTACTCCCTTCGGATTCGCCTTAGGACCCGACTAACCCTCAGCTGATTAGCATCGCTGAGGAAACCTTAGTCTTTCGGTGTGCGGGTTTCTCGCCCGCATTATCGTTACTTATGCCTACATTTTCTTTTGTAGCCGTTCCAGCAAACCTTACAGTTCACCTTCTACACAACTACAATGCTCCCCTACCACTTGTATATAATACAAATCCATAGCTTCGGTAATATGTTTATGCCCGATTATTATCCATGCTCGACCGCTCGACTAGTGAGCTGTTACGCACTCTTTAAATGAATGGCTGCTTCCAAGCCAACATCCTAGCTGTCTGGGCAGTCAAACCTCGTTTATTCAACTTAACATATATTTGGGGACCTTAGCTGATGGTCTGGGTTCTTTCCCTCTCGGACATGGACCTTAGCACCCATGCCCTCACTGCTGAGAAACATTTTATAGCATTCGGAGTTTGTCAGGAATTGGTAGGCGGTGAAGCCCCCGCATCCAATCAGTAGCTCTACCTCTATAAAACTTTTACTCAACGCTGCACCTAAATGCATTTCGGGGAGTACGAGCTATTTCCGAGTTTGATTGGCCTTTCACCCCTACCCACAGGTCATCCAAAGACTTTTCAACGTCAACTGGTTCGGTCCTCCACTGTGTGTTACCACAGCTTCAACCTGCCCATGGGTAGATCACTCGGTTTCGCGTCTACTACTACTAACTATACGCCCTATTCAGACTCGCTTTCGCTACGGCTCCGTATCTTAAATACTTAACCTTGCTAGAAACAGTAACTCGTAGGCTCATTATGCAAAAGGCACGCCGTCACACAGTAAATGTGCTCCGACCGCTTGTAAGCGCACGGTTTCAGGTTCTCTTTCACTCCCTTACTTAGGGTTCTTTTCACCTTTCCC
>NZ_JAVTTO010000007.1:0-45007 GCF_032248395.1 Asprobacillus argus | reverse complement strand
GTTTAACAGGAGATAATAAAGTATATGATGGTACCACTGCTGCTACGGCAACTGGAACGGCAACGTTATCCGGAGTTATTGGTGCGGACGATGTATCTATAGGAGGATCACCGGTGTTTACCTTTGCGAGTGCGAATGTAGGCACAGGAATTACCATAAATACGTCGGGTTATACGATTTCAGGAACAGATTCTGGAAATTATACCTTAACGCAACCTACCTTATCTGCTGATATTACAGGAATTGCATTAACCATTACCGGATTAACAGGAGATAATAAAATATATGATGGTACCACTGCAGGTACTGCTACAGGAACGGCAACGTTGTCTGGGGTTGTCGGTGCAGACGATGTATCTATAGGAGGATCACCAGTGTTTAGCTTTGCATCGGCTAATGTGGGTACAGGAATTACTATAAATACGACAGGTTATACTATTAGTGGAACCGATGCTGGAAAATATACCTTGATACAACCTACTATGTCAGCCGATATAACGGCGGCAAGTTTAACGGTTGTTGGTTTGACAGGTGATAACAAAGTTTATGATGGAACTACTGCCGGTACTGCTACAGGAACGGCAACGTTATCAGGAGTGATAGGAGCAGATGATGTATCGATAGGAGGTTCACCAGTCTTTACCTTTGCAAGTGCTAATGTGGGTACTGGTATTACTTTGAATACATCCGGGTATACTATTAGTGGAACGGATTCAGGAAATTATACGCTTACACAACCTACATTATCGGCTGATATTACAGCAATAGGATTAACCATTACTAGCTTAACAGGAGACAATAAAGTATATGATGGAACTACTGCAGGCTCAGCCACAGGAACTGCAAATTTATCAGGAGTCGTAGGAGCTGATGATGTGACTTTAGGAGGTTCACCAGTATTTACTTTTGCGAGTGCCAATGTAGGAACAGGCATTGCGCTAAACACAACAGGGTATACGATTAGTGGAACTGATTCAGGTAACTATATACTGACACAACCTACCTTATCTGGAGATATTACAGCTGCAAGCTTGAATGTTACAGGTTTAACGGGTGATGACAAGGTGTATGACGGAACCACAACAGGTTCAGCCTCTGGAACAGCGAATTTATCCGGAGTTATAGGAGCGGATAAAGTTAGTTTAGGAGGTAGCCCAACATTTACTTTTGCGAGTGCTAATGTAGGTACAGGTATTACGATAAATGTTGCGGGCTATACGATCTCAGGAGCCGATTCTGGAAACTATAACTTAACACAACCGACTTTATCAGCTGACATCACCGCTAAAGCATTAACGGTCACAGGCCTTACAGGAGATGATAAAATATTTGATGGAACTAATGTAGCTACTGCTTCAGGAACAGCGAATTTATCAGGTGTTATAGGTGCTGATGATGTGAGCTTAGGAGGCTCACCAGTATTCACTTTTGCTTCACCCAACGTTGGTGTCGGAATTACCATAAACACCACAGGATATACCATCTCAGGAACAGATTCAGGGAATTATACATTAACGCAACCAACTTTATCAGCAGATATAAATTACCCAACGGTATCTTTTAGCGCAACAAGTAGTAATGGTTTAGAGAGCGTTAGCTCGGCGAACCTTTCAGTAGATTTATCAACCGCTTTTGCTTCTCCAGTTATGGTTGATTATGCTGTAACAGGAACTGCTACTGGTGGTACAGATTATACATTAGCTAATGGCACGCTTACTTTTAATCCAGGAAGCACCAACGAGAGTATTACCATTGCAAGCATTGTAGCAGATATGGTTGTAGAGTTGGATGAAACAGTGATTATCACTTTATCAAACCCAACCAATGCAGCATTAGGGACTAACACGATGCACACCTATACCATTACCAATGATGATTCAGCATCACTAAGCATCGATGATGTAACTAGAGCAGAGAATGCCGATGGAGGAGCTACTACTGATTTTACCTTTACGGTCACCTTAACTGGAGATGTAGATACAGGATTTACGATTTCCTCCGCAACATCCAACGGTACAGCTACTGCAGGTGCTGATTATGTGACCGGTTTTGGTATTTTGGCATTTTCAGGAACTAGTGGTCAAACGTTATCTTATACGGTAACGGTAAATAACGATAGTGCATTAGAAGCAGATGAGACATTTAATGTACTCTTGAGCAATATACAAGCCAATGGACGAAATGTTATGTTTAGCGATGATACAGGGCAAGGAACTATTACCAATGATGATAGTGCTTCGGTAACCATTGCAGACATAAGTGGTAATGAAGATGATGGAAATATTACTGTAACTGCGACGCTGGATAATCCGGTACAAGGAGGTTTTATGGTAGATGTAAATACTACTGATGGAACGGCTACTACTGCGGATTCTGATTATACTGCTGTAAGTGGACAAACTTTAATCTTTGCAGGAACTGCAGGAGAGGCACAAACTTTTACGATTACACCAACATCAGATACAAAATTAGAAGCTAATGAAACCCTCACTGTAGGTCAAAATAACCTAAGCGCAACTAGCCTAGCAGTTGTGATTACAGATGGGGCAACAATAACTATTAATAATGATGATACATCTGCAGTAACAATTGGATCTGTAAGTACCAGTGAAGATAATGGAGCAGTTACGCTAACCGCTACATTAGGAAATGCTGTTCAAGGAGGTTTTACTGTGGATATGAATACAGTAGACGGAACTGCTACTATAGCTGATAACGATTATAGTGCTGTTACAGGCGAGACACTAATCTTTGCAGGAATTGCCGGTGAGACGCAAACTTTTACGGTTACACCAACAGCCGATACGAAGTTAGAGCCTAATGAGACGGTTACGATAAGCCAAAGTAATTTGGCAGGGACAACGTTGTCCGTTATTATAACGGGAACAGCAGTAGTTAAGATTAACAATGATGATAGTGCTGCTGTTACGATTGCAGACGTAAATCAAAATGAAGATGATGGGTCAATTACGCTAACTGCTATGTTAGATAATGCAGTTCAAGGAGGCTTTACAGTTGATGTAAATACGGCTGATGGTACGGCTACGGTAGCTGACGGTGATTACACTTCAGTGATAGGACAAACCCTAACTTTCGCAGGAACGGCAGGAGAAATGCATATGTTCACGGTGTCTCCAACATCAGATACTAAGTTGGAAGCCAATGAAACGGTTATGATAAATCAAAATAATTTAGGAGCTACTATTCTTGGTGTTGATATTACAGACACAGCAACTGTTACTATAGATAATGACGATGCCACAATGATCACATTAACCGATATTACGGTAGATGAAGATGAAGGTACGATCAATGTAGTTGCTACGCTAGGAAACGCTGTTCAGGGAGGATTTACTCTGAATGCTAGTACTGTAGATGCGACAGCAATTGCTCCTGGAGACTTTACGGCTTTAATGAATCAACCAATTCCTTTTGCAGGTACAGCAGGAGAAACTCAAAATATTGCTCTTACAATCACTGATGATAATGTGGGAGAGGAGACAGAAATGCTAACAATGATTCAGTCTTCCATAAGTGGAACAACGTTAGGAAGTGATA
Organism: Asprobacillus argus; assembly: GCF_032248395.1. Lineage (NCBI taxonomy): Bacteria > Pseudomonadati > Bacteroidota > Flavobacteriia > Flavobacteriales > Flavobacteriaceae > Asprobacillus > Asprobacillus argus. The sequence continues at coordinate 41,449 of NZ_JAVTTO010000007.1, read as the reverse complement.
TTACTATTTCAGATACAGCTACAGTAACAATTATTGATGATGATGCTCCAGTAGTAACGATGGTGTCAGTTCCTTCTGATGGAAACTACGGAATAGGAGATAACTTAGATTTTACGGTATCATTTACCAATGCAGCAACGATTAGTGGTAGCCCATCGATTCCTATCACTATTGGTTCAGTAACCCGTCAAGCTGTTGTTAATGGAACCTTTACTGGATCGTTGACAGCTGATTTTAGATACACGATCGTTGAGGGAGACTTAGATACTGACGGAATTTCTGTAGGAACAGATATCTTACTAAACGGAGGTTCAATAGTTGGATCCACTAATATTGATGCGATTCTTACTTTGAATAATGTAGCGAGCACGGTGAATGTAAATGTTGACGGTATTAAACCAACGTTAGTAATTACCACGAATGCACCAGATCCAACAAATACGAGTTTTACAGCGACCTTCACGTTTAGCGAAGATGTTACTGGATTTGAAATAGGTGATATTATTGTCGGTAATGGAGCTGCTAGTGCCTTTGCATCGACTAGTGCTACCGTATATACTGCTACTATTACACCAGCAGTAGATGGAAATGTGACTTTGGATGTGAATGCCGATATTGCTTTTGATGCAGTTTCTAATCCAAACGTAGCGGCAAGTCAATACAGTGTTTTATATGATGCAACACGACCTACGCTGACCATTACAAGTCCTGCGCCAGATCCAACGAATATGGATTTTACAGTTACATTTACTTTTAGCGAACCAGTACTGAATTTTGAAATGGCTGACTTGGTAATTACGAACGGAACGCCAAGTGCATTTACAATAATTGATAGCCAGACCTATACAGCATTGATAACTCCAGGAGTAACAGCTCAGGTAGTTGTAGATGTACCAGACAATGTAACTGAAGACCCAGCCACGAATGGTAATGTTGCTGCTCAGTTTAGTATAGAATTTGATAACACGCCCCCCGACATTCCGTATTTAAGTCATATTTCCGAGTACACATGTACAGGGAATGTGCTTAAGACGGGAGATAATACCTTGGAGATCTCAGGAGCGGCAGAACCATTATCTATAGTAGAAGTATTTATTGATGGAACTTCCATTGGTACTGTAGCGGCTACAAATAGTGGATTCTTCACATTCGATCATACGGGAACTACTCTTACAGATGGCGTTTATGATATTACGGTAACTGCTACCGATGCAGCTACTAATACAAGTCCAGTATCAAACACATTGACTATAGAAATAGACTCTTTGGATAGTGATGGTGATGGTTTACCAGATTTCTGTGATGATGATGCAGATGGAAATGGGGTAGCAGATACAGATGAAGATTGTGATGGTGATGGTATTATAGACAGTTTAGATACTGATAATAGTGCTTGTACTACCGAAATTCAAAATGTAAAAACGTATGGATTCTCTCCTAATGGTGATGGAATAAATGATGGATGGTTTATAGAAGGAATAACGGCCTATCCTAACAGTGTGGTGCAAGTATTTAATAGATCAGGAAAGTTAGTTTTCAAGAAGAAAGGATATCAAAATGATTGGACAGCAGTCTCGAATCAAATTAGTAATAGTGGAAACAATAGTAGACTTCCAGTAGGACCTTACCTGTTTATCATCGACTTAGGTGATGGCAGTAAACCCACTCGAGGATGGCTTTATATTAATTATTAATTCGAAAGATGATTCAACAATTTACAAACAGAACAATCATGAAAAGATCAATCATAACACTATTCGTAATCACCTTCTCTTTATTAATGAACAATAAAGCGCAGGCACAACAAGATCCTAATTTTACTTTGTATAACTTTAATATGAATATTATTAACCCAGCTTTTGCTGGTAATAAGGATACACCAGAACTGAATATGGTTTATAGAAGCCAATATATTGGTATTGACGATGCCCCAAGAACCGTGGCGTTAGCGTATTCCAGAGCTTTAGGTAGTAACCTGGGTATAGGAGTCTCCTTAATTAATGATCGTGTATTTGTATTAAATGAGACGGATGTAGCCATCGATATTTCTTATAAGATTCAAACGTCGGATGAAACCAATATCTATTTTGGATTAAAAGCTGGAGGTGGTTTTGTGAATATTGACTTGACAAAATCAAATGCTCCAGGAAATGACCCTTTGTTTACGCAGAATCAAAGTTTCTTTAATCCACATATAGGAGCAGGATTAAATATTCAAAATGAGAAGTTTAATATATCTATATCAGCACCAAACTTTTTAAATGGAAAACGTTACGAAAAACAAGGGAACGCGCCGTCGGCCGCAGTAGAAAATATGCATTTTTATATAGGAGGTTCTTATAACTTTAATCTAACAGATAACTTACTTTTAACTCCAAGATTTATGATGCGTACGGTAGAAGGAGCACCTACTTCTTATGATGTAGGTTCTTCATTGGAGATTAATAACAAGATCACAGCTGGAGCGAACTATAGAGTAGAAGAGATGGTCTCTATTTATGGATTGTTCAATGTAATAGATAACCTAAAGTTAGGCGTGGCATATGATATGGTAACGACAGATGTAAATTTGGTAAATGACAATGGATCTTTAGAGTTCATTCTAAAGTATCAGTTCAAATAGGTAGAAATATATTTTGTATCTTATTACAAACAATAAATCGAGAATAAAAACGATTACGTATATGAAGAGATTTAATAGTTGTTTTAGGGGTATAACTATTAGATAAGAAAAGGGTCAAACATCTGTTTGACCCTTTTATATGTTTTAAAATAATAATTACCCATATTAATATTGTTTTTAATAACAATCATTTGAGCTTCACAAAAAGAGACTAGAGCTTCACAAATTTTCATTAAACTTATTTTGAAATCCTAACTTTATTGACTCGAATCCACTTAAATAATTTAGGTATGGGTATCTAATTAATGATTTTAGATTCGTTTTAACAAGGTAATTATGTACGTTTATATTGCCGCTAAGTTCAAACTTCCAATGAAGTGAAAGGTATTATCTCTTTATCCTCCCCCGAGTTTTGGTAAGAGATATGGAAGAATAGGAATGCATCTTCTGGTAACCTGAAGATAAAATGCACTTCTATATTGAGGGCTCTTATAACTTTAATTCACTAGGTGAATTTGCAAGGTGGAATGAAATGAGCCCTCACTTCCTATTCAAATAAGTAGTAGTATACTATGTTAATCAAAGAATAAATCGAAAATAAAAACGATTAAGTATATTAAGAGATTTAGTAGTTGTTTTAGGGGTATAACTATTAAATAAGAAAAGGGTCAAACATCTGTTTGACCCTTTTATATTTTATGAAATAAATTTAATTATTTAGCATCACTGGCATTACCAACATGGTTACTTGCTCACCTTCATCTGTACCATCAATTGGTGTTAAGATTCCAGCTCTATTTGGCAAGGACATTTCAATCAATACTTCGCTCGAGCTTAGGTTGTTTAACATCTCACTTAAGAAACGAGAGTTAAATCCAATTTGCATATCGTCTCCTTGGTATTCACAACTTAAACGCTCATCAGCCTTATTAGAGAAATCTAGATCTTCTGCAGAAATATTTAACTCAGTTCCCGCCATTTTTAAACGGATCTGATGTGTTGTTTTACTTGAGAAAATAGATACACGTCTTACAGAGTTTAAGAAAGAAGCTCTGTCTACTGTTAATTTATTCGGATTCTCTTTCGGAATTACTGCTTCGTAGTTAGGATATTTTCCATCAATCAATCGACATACCAACACGAAATTATCAAATGTAAACTTTGCATTAGAATCGTTATACTCGATGGTAACTTCTTCAGAATTTGCTAAAATCCCTTTTAATAAATTTAAAGGTTTCTTTGGCATGATAAACTCAGCAGTTTGTTCTGCGGTTACATCTGTTCTTGTATACTTCACCAATTTATGTGCATCAGTAGCAACAAAAGTCAAGCTTTCAGAACTAAACTGGAAGAATACACCACTCATTACAGGACGAAGATCATCGTTTCCAGCAGCAAAGATGGTTTTAGAAATAGCTGTAGCCAAAACTTGTGATGGCATCGTTGTTTTACTTGGAGATGGTAAACTTACCGCTTTTGGGAATTCATCTCCTCCAAAGTAGGCCATGTCATATTTTCCCTGATCAGAACTAATCTCAATAGTGCTGTCACCTTCAGTTTTAAAGGTAAGTGGTTGATCCGGAAATGTCTTCAAAGTATCTAATAACAAACGAGCAGATACAGCAATAGAACCAGATGAGTCAGATTCTACATCTACTACGGCACTCATTGTTGTTTCTAAATCGGATGCAGAAACCTTTAACGTGTTTTCTGACAATTCGAATAAGAAATTATCTAAAATAGGGAGGGTATTATTACTATTGATAACGCCACCCAAAACCTGTAATTGCTTTAATAATTGAGAGCTAGATACTATAAATTTCATGAATTCTTTTTTTAAAAAAAATTGAATTACAAATATATCTTAAATAAGTGATTTTAAAAATATATTTATTAACAGATTTAAAGCTTTGTTGATAGCGGAAATTGAAACGTTATAAATATGTTAATGCCGATGTTTTCGGATATTAAAATGTTACATTTGTTAGCAACCAAATCGTTTTTTATGAGGAAAAATAGCCTATTTATTCTTTCTTTTTTGCTGATCTCTTCAGCAGTATTTGCACAAAAACCCAACAAGTTATCGTCAAATCAAATTTTTGAAAAACTACAAAAATTGAATTTTTTAGGATCTGCTTTGTATATCGCAGCGCATCCTGATGATGAAAATACACGACTTATTTCGTACCTCTCAAATCAAAACAAAGCGAGAACAGGGTATTTGTCATTAACAAGAGGTGATGGTGGACAAAACTTAATAGGACCTGAAATAAGAGAGTTATTGGGGGTAATCAGAACACAGGAATTATTAGCAGCGAGACGTGTTGATGGAGGTGAACAAAGATTTACAAGAGCTAACGATTTTGGATATTCCAAACACCCAGATGAAACATTGGAAATATGGGATAAAGAAAAAGTGTTAGCCGATGTAGTTTGGGCGATTAGAACCTTTAAACCAGATGTTATAATCAATCGTTTTAATCATAGAACTCCTGGAAGTACTCATGGACATCATACCACTTCGGCCATGCTCAGTGTTGAGGCTTTTGATTTGGTAAACGATAAAACTAAATACCCTGAACAATTAGCATACACTAATGTATGGCAACCTAAACGTTTGTTCTTTAATACATCTTGGTGGTTCTATGGTAGTCAGGAAAATTTTGCCAAGGCTAACAAAGACAAAATGCTTTCTTTTGATATTGGGGTATACTATCCTCTAAAAGGACTGTCGAACAATGAGGTGGCTGCAATTGCAAGCAGTCAACATTTATGTCAAGGATTTGGAAGACTAACAACTAGAGGATCTCAAACGGAATATGTGGAGTTTTTAAAAGGAGATTTTCCCGAAGATAAATCTGATATCTTTTCAGGTATAAATACTACTTGGAATCGTATCCAAGGAGGAGGAGATATTGGAGCCATCTTGTATGATATAGAAGAAAGTTTCAATTTTGCAGATCCTGCAAAGCATTTACCGAAGTTCTTAGAGGCTTATAAAAAAATTCAATCTCTTGAGGATGAGCATTGGAAGAGTATAAAATTGAAACAAATCACCGAGATCATTGAAGCGTGCGCAGGATTATACTTAGAAGCATCAGCTACTAGTTCAAGTGCAATTCCTAACTCAAAAATTGATTTGCGAATTGAAGCATTGAACAGAAGCAAATACAATGTAATCTTAAACTCTATAAGTACTTCATCGGACAAAAGAACTATTGTTAAGGATGTGGCACTAGAGAATAACAAAAGACAAAATTTTAGAGAATCTATAACCTTGAATAATGAAGCCTATTCCGACCCTTATTGGTTAAAGAATAATTGGTCGTTGGGGATGTATGATGTACAAGATCAAATGTTGATCGGGAATCCAGAAACGCCTAGAAATGTTAGGGTAACATTCAACTTGACAATTTGGGAACAAGACATAAGTATTACAAAGAATGTAGTATACAGATATTCTAAAAGAGATAAAGGAGAGTTGTATGAACCCTTTGAAGTATTGCCAATGGCTACTACCAAATTAAAGGATAAAGTGTTAATTTTTTCGGATGACAAAACAAAAACAGTTTCTGTTGCGGTAAGATCCGGTGCAAATACTATAAGTGGCAAATTAAGGTTAAATGCTCCTAATGGGTGGAAAGTAAGTCCATCTTTTATAGATATCTCTATTGCTCAAAAAGGAGACGAACAATTGTTTGATTTTAAAGTTACACCTCCAAATAGAGAATCGGAAGGAAAGTTAAAACCAGTACTATTGATTAATGATAGAAGATACTCAAAAGAACTGGTCGAGATTAATTATGATCATATCCCAAAGCAATCTGTCCTACTTAACTCTGAAGCAAAAGTGGTACGATTAAATATCCAAAAATCTGGGAACTATATAGGCTATATTAAGGGTGCCGGAGATGCGGTTCCAGAGAGTTTGCAGCAAATAGGATATACAGTAGTAGAAATTGATCCTAATAAAATTGATGGCGAGAATTTGCATAAGTTCGATGCTGTTGTTGTTGGTATTAGAGCCTATAACACAGTAGGAGCTTTGAAGTTTAAACAGAAATTTTTGTTAGACTATGTGAAAAAAGGAGGTAATATGATCGTGCAATACAACACAAGCGGTAGAAGAGGTGGCGTAGATGTTGGAGCTCCGTATGATTTAAAAATCTCGAGAGATAGAGTTACGGACGAAACTGCAAAAGTTAATGTACTCGCAAAAAATCACTCGCTCATGAATTTCCCAAATAAAGTTTCTGAGAAAGATTTTGAAGGGTGGGTACAAGAAAGAGGATTGTATTTTCCGAATCAATGGAGTGCTGAATTTACGCCGATATTATCCATGCATGATAAAGGAGAATCAGCAAAAGAAGGAAGCTTGTTAGTTGCCAAATACGGAAAAGGAAATTATATCTATACGGGCCTAAGTTTTTTTAGAGAGCTTCCTGCTGGAGTACCTGGAGCATATAAGTTGTTTGCAAATATGTTATCTATGGGTAAAGAGAACATAAAAAAGGATGGCAAATTAAAGCAATAATTATGAAAAGGTATTTGGGTCTGCTAGGTGTACTTTTTTTTATTTCATGTACTGCACAGCAGGCAAAATTTGATAAAGTCACCGCAGAGGAGGAAGTGGTTTTAAAGGAATTTCAAAATGTACCGAATTCTGCGAGCTTACAAATGACCAAAGCCAGCGAACCAGGAGAAACCATGATGTTATGTCTAACGTTTGTAGATAAGCAAACAAAAACTCCGTTACAAAATCAGAAAGTTTTATTGTATCAAACTTCAAATGATGGAAATTATAATCCAGAAGTATCGGGCGATGAAAAAACCGCTCGAATACGTGGTGAGGGGTTTACAGATACCAAAGGAAGACTTTATATAAAAACAATATTACCTGGAAGCTATGCTACTTCAGGAGATAATAGGCATATTCACACGCAGGTATTTGGTGCCAGACCAGAAGCTTATGATATGCATTTCAAGCAGTATACGAGTGCACGAATGAAAAGGTTTATACAAAGTAGAGATCAATTTTTTCTAGTAGATCTTAAGCATAACGCAGAAGGAAAACTAATCGGATTCTTGACAATTGAAGTCAAAAATCCAAAATAATACTACATGGCAAAAGAAGAAAGACAACCCTGGAGAAAGATCTATACCCTCATACTAGTGGCAAATCTCATCTATATTATCCTTTTTTATTTTATTACAAAAGCCTACTCAATTTCTTAAACTATGGATGGAACTTTACATTTTTTAGATTGGATTGTATTATCGGTAACCATATTATTTATTGTAGGCTTTGGAGTTTATAAAACCAGAAAAAATGGTAATGTAAAAGATTTTATCAAAGGAGGAAATGATACAAAATGGTGGACTATCGGTCTCTCCGTGATGGCTACTCAAGCTAGTGCCATTACTTTTTTATCTACACCCGGGCAGGCTTTTCATGATGGAATGGGGTTTGTGCAATTCTATTTTGGCTTACCCATTGCCATGGTTATTATTTGCCTTGTCTTTATTCCCATTTACTACAAGCTGAATGTTTATACAGCCTATGAGTATTTAGAAACGCGGTTTGATCTAAAAACAAGATCCTTGGCTGCCATTTTATTTTTAATCCAAAGAGGTTTGGCAGCTGGAATTACAATATACGCACCAGCGATTATTCTTTCTTATGTATTAGGATGGGATTTGGTCATATTGAATATCTGCATTGGTGTATTGGTTATTATTTATACAGTTTCTGGTGGTACCAAAGCTGTAAATGTGACACAGAAACAGCAAATGATTATCATTTTTGCTGGAATGTGGATTGCATTTTATTTGATCATGCAATATATGCCAGATGGAATTACGTTTGGAAAGGCTTTAGACATTGCTGGATCAAGCGATAAAATGAAAGTATTAGATTTTTCCTTTGACCTTAGTAACCGATATACTGTATGGACAGGGTTTTTAGGAGGTACATTTTTAATGCTTTCTTATTTTGGAACGGATCAAAGTCAAGTGCAACGCTATTTGTCTGGAAAATCACTACGAGAAAGTCAATTAGGATTGCTTTTCAATGGTCTATTAAAAGTACCTATGCAATTTTTTATTTTGCTAGTAGGAGTTATGGTATTTGTATTTTATCAATTTAATGCATCTCCTTTAAACTTTAATCCGCAAGTGAATGAGGCTATTATTAATTCGGAATACGCCGTTGAATATAAAGCTTTAGAGTCTCAACATGTTCAAATAGAAAATGAGAAAAGAACATTATTGTTAGATGGTGTTCAAGATCATGAAAGAGCTCTGATTAGAGAATTGAATCAGAAAGATCGATCCTTAAAAGAAAGAGCTAAAGAAATTATCGCAAAGGCTGATTCTAGTGTGCAGACAAACGATAAAGATTATGTTTTTATTCATTTTATTTTAACAAGGTTACCTAGAGGGATCATAGGGTTATTACTTGCTGTAATTTTAGCTGCGGCCATGTCATCTACTGCTTCAGAATTGAATGCCTTAGCATCTACAACAACGATTGATATTTATAAGCGAAATATAAGAAAAGGCAGGTCTGAATCTCATTACGTAAGCGCGTCAAAATGGTTGACATTTGGTTGGGGATTATTGGCGATTCTCATTGCCTGTGTAGCGGATCTATTTGATAATCTAATACAGTTGGTAAATATAATTGGCTCCGTATTTTACGGAAATGTCTTGGGTATTTTCTTATTGGCATTTTTTATAAAATATGTAAGAGGAACTTCGGTTTTTATTGCTGCTATAATTACTCAATTACTAATATTTGCTATTTATTTTATGGATGTTCTACCATACCTATGGTTAAATCTGATCGGTTGTGTTATTGTGATGATTTTAGCTATTTTTATTCAATCGGTTACGAGAAAAAATAACATGGACCCCATTGAAAAAATAACTGGAGTATAATGACTATTAGAACAGCTACTTTAAAGGACATTGAAGAACTATTGATCTTTGAACAAGGTATTATAGATGCCGAAAGACCTATGGATATTACTTTGAAGAGAGAAAAAACATATTATTATGATCTTCCATACATGATTAATGAGCCAAGTATAGAGTTGTTGGTCGCCGAGATCCAAGGAGAGCTAGTAAGTTGTGGATATGCTAGGATTGTAAAAGCAAGAGAATGTTTTCAATATGAGCGATTTTCATATCTAGGTTTTATGTTTACCAAAAATGAGTATAGAGGTAAAGGTATCAACAAGAAAATAATGGAATCTTTGTATGATTGGACGCGATCTCAAGGAGTTCATGAAGTGCGATTAGAAGTATACCCGAACAATCCGGCCGCAATAAAAGCCTATGAAAAAGCAGGTATGAAGGAGTGTTTAGTTACAATGCGAGTAGACCTTCGCGAGAAAATGTAAAAAGCGAACTACCTAGGTAATCCGCTTTTTGCCCCCTCAACAACTAATTAAAAATGTAGAAATCTAATTCAAAATTTGAAGATGGATGTCTTAGATTACCCCAAGTTCCATTTTCGCAAAAAATACCGGATACATAAGAGTTTGTCGTTTCATAATACAAATCTTGTTTCCAGTTAGTACTTATTCCTTTATCAATATATTCTTGCATAACAGCTGGAGACATAATTTCGAACATCGAAAGATGTCTATATCCACCAGTAGTTAAAACATAAACAGCAAAATCTCCCGAATCTAAATGTGCTGTTGGAGCAGTAGCAATTTCTTCACCCGAACTAACAATGTCTCCTACTGAAAGCCCATTTTTAGGTGTAATATGAAAAATCCGTACAATGACATTTTCATTCGCTGAAAGTCGAATATCTACCTCGTAATCCGTTGGGTCTTCTGAAACTCTGGTCTGTGTGATATTCACAATGGTGCCATCAGCAGGAGCATAATATTTTAAAGACGAAGGTAACTGTGTTGCTCCCGTGATCATTCCTTCAGAATAGGTGTGAAAATAGTGCTTTAAATTGACGCACGATTCACCACTATAGTCGACGAAGTTGTGACCGGCTGCGGATCTGTATCTAGATATTTTTTGAATTTTATTCAATTCAACATGTAAAGAAGTTAAATAGGGTTGTCCTATTACTTGGTCTAATTGGTTTGGCGTTAATGTGTAATTGCAACTTCCTTTTTTGGCTATCAATGTAGAAGTAATTAAAATATTTCCTTGTGGATCCACAATGCTAAAGGTGCCATCAAAAGAATTTGATAATTCGCTATAAGTCAAAGAACCAGTAAAGTTCCCTGTTCCGCTGGCAATTGTGTAAGTACCATTTATAGTTAAGATATTATTAGAAAAAGAGCCTGACCCTGATCCTGAATTTTCTCCCCCATCAAAGTCGTTAAATTGAATGTTATACTCGCCAGTGTTGTTGCTGTTAGAGATAACCAATTCGCTATCGACTAATGAAAAATCAAGGCAATAGGTCCCAACTATATTAATTTCGTCAACTGTTTCGGTAGTGTTATTAGTACAAGAATTAAGAATAAAACAACTAAAGACAATCCAAAAAAAAGAGATAAAATAATTTCGCTTCATAATGTTTTTTATGGTTTCCGTCAAAAATAAATAATGAGGAAAGGAATATTTTGAGTAGCCCTGTATTTTGGGATAAACAACACGCTTTTGTGATAGAATGCGGTATGTTTTTTTTACTAGAATTATGAAAGATTTATATTTGGGGTATTCAGCAATCGCGCGGTACATAATGAATACTAAAATCATACAGTTTTTTAAGCACCCTTATCCTTTTTATGAGAATATGATGCAGGCTTTTAAGCTGGGTTTGGGAATTGGCTTTTTTATTGGTTTTTTTTGTTACTTATTTCGTCCGTTTGGATTAGAACATGCAACGGATATTCAACTATTAGGTTTTGGATTGGTATCTTTTTTGGTTTGTGGATTCTACATGATGCTCTTACCATTAGTATTTCCAAACATATTGAGTCATAGAAAATGGAAAATATATAAGGAGATCTTATGGATACTTTTAATCACCAGTTCTATTGCAACAGCAAATTACTTTTATCTTGGATTTATATTTGATGCAGGCTATGCTTTTAATCTCCGCATTTTTGTTTTTGTTCTAACCAGTACTGCTATTATAGCCGTTATTCCTGCAATAGCCATTATCTTATACAAACAAGTATTTGTGTATAAGAGAATCGTGAAAGAAGTTGAAAAAATTGATGCAAAACTTGTTTCTAGAAATAGCTTGTTCATCGAAGATGAGAGTAAGATCAGGATCACGTTTAAATCCGACACTAGAAAAAATGATGTGCATGTTTTTTTGGATCAATTTGTTTTCCTGAGCTCTTTTGGAAATTATATTGAAGTCTATTATTTGAAAAATAATGAGTTAACAAAACAGTTAATACGAAATACGATTTCTAATGTTGAAAAGGACCTGAAGGAGATTAAAAGTATTGTGAGATGTCATAGATCCCATATGATCAATTTACAAAAAATAGATCGAGTAAAAGGAAACTTGCAAGGATATCAACTCTTTTTTAAGGTGGTAGATATGCAGATTCCGGTATCTCGGAGCTATACAAGACTGATAAAAGAAGCTGTACTTAATTAAACAAAAAAAAGCGAACCTTAAGGGTCCGCTTTTAAGCTTTTAGAATCAAATATTACATTGCTCCCCATTCTTTTAGAGATGCTTTGTTCATTTTCATATAATCAGCATTGTTTTCTTTCGTAGCTAATTTTAAAGAAGTTTTTGCGGCAGCAATTGCTCCTTTTTTGTTTCCTGCCTTTGCATAGATCAAAGACTGTTGCCTGTAATACCAGAAACGAGGACGTTCTTTCGTTAGTTCAATCGCTTTATCTATCCATTTAGCGGCTTGCGCTATATCCTTACCCTCTTGCTTAAAATACACAGCAGCAGCATAGTAATCATTTGCAGAAGGACCATTCATGGTTTTGTTAATAGAGGCCATTACAGATTTATCCGTTGGAGTTTCAAACTGAACGCCAACATAGGTGTTTTCCCATAGGATACCAATCACCGCTGAGTTATTAGTAAGGTCATCAAAAGACATGGTATAGGTCTCTATTTTCATAGGCATTTGCATTACGTTCGCTGTAGCTTTTGCCGCTACTTTTGCGTCGTCCCATTTTCTAGGAGTTCCCCAATTCTTAGCATCTGAATAGAATAATACTTCCCAGCTATCTTTATTTGGAATAGTATACATGGCATACGAACCAGCTTTTAAGTTCTGACCATTAACAGTAACATCTGTACTAAATGTAATCTTGGTATTTGCATTGGCACCAGTTCTCCAAACTTTTCCGAATGGAACTAGGTCTCCAAAAATGGTTCTTCCCTTCATACTAGGACGAGAAAACTCTAAAGTAACATCCGTCATTCCGACTTTTTGTTCAATTTTAGAGAAAGGGCTAGGTTGTGGCGTACTTACCTGAGCATTCGAAGTATACGTAAACGCAACAAGGCAGACAATCAATAATAATTTTTTCATGAGTTCTTAGTTTGTTTTTAAAGTGCCCTAAAAATACGAAAAAAGAACAAGGCTAATGTTAACTATAGCTTAAAATAAGAGAATGTATATTTGCAAAAACATTTCTATAAATGAAAAAATATATAGCTGAATTTATTGGTACATTTTCCATGATCTTTTGTGGAACAGGAGCAATGACCATTAACGAAGTTACAGGTGGCGATGTTACGCATGTTGGCATCGGAATTACATGGGGTTTAATTGTGATGGCAATGATCTATGCTTTTGGAGAGACCTCTGGAGCACATTTTAACCCGGCAGTAACTATTGCCTTTGCCTATGCCAAGAAATTTTCCTGGAAAGAAGTACCGAAATATATTTTCTTTCAAATACTAGGAGGCTTTGCCGCAAGTTTTTTGTTGCTATTCTTATTCCCAGACAGCGAGCTGTTAGGATCGACAATTCCTAAGGTTGATGTTTGGCGAGCCTTTGTATTAGAACTTTTATTGACTTTCTTTTTAATGGTGGTAATCATTAATGTTTCTACCGGTAGTAAAGAAGTAGGAATGATGGCCGGTATCGCTATTGGAGGAGTAGTATTGTTAGAAGCTATGTTTGCTGGACCAATTACAAACGCTTCTATGAATCCTGCACGTTCTTTAGCGCCAAATATTGTATCAGGAAATGTACATGGATTGTGGTTGTATATGGTGGCACCAGTTCTTGGGGCACTGCTAGCAGTCGTGAGTTGCAAATTAGTTAAGGACGATAATTGTTGTGATGAAGAAGAGTGTTAAGAATACTTTTTTCTTCGTAAGTAATTTAACACGAAACCAAATCCAAATAACAATAAAAGAGGTAACACAACATTCAGGAATTGCCAGTAGGTTCTTTCTTTAAAAGCACGTTGCTTATCCAGGTTATTAATCTGCAAATTCTTATTTCTAAGCGTGATCAACCCTGAATCATCTAATAAATAATCAACAGCATTGATTAAAAGGTCTTTGTTGCCAAATTGTTCATTGGTCCACTTATCGGTAGATAGGTCATGAGGTTTCCCTTTTAACAATTGATTTCTTCCAACATCTCCATCAGAAATAACAATCATTTTATTGGGAGTACTTTGTCCTTTGAACAAAGGAGTGTTATACGGTTTTATACGACTTTTATATGCTGAATTAAAATCACCTTCTAACAGTACACCAAAGAGTTGATAACTGCCCTTATATTCTTCCTCTTTAGGCTCATTGGCAATGCTTTGTAGCTCAATAAAATTAGGTGTTCCCGTTTTTTTTGTCAATAAAGAGCTTACCAAAAGAGGTGTTTTTTGAATAGTATTTTTGAGTGTATCAATCTGAGTTACGAATTGCATCCGAACAGGAGATACGTTTTTTGTAATCGGATGATTCGGATTTCCATTTACAACAGGATGGTAGAACCAAGGCAGGTTTTGAAACTGAGGCTGATTCCCAACGTTCCCAGTTGAAAGAGGAATCTTAGCTGCATACAAATCTTGTATTAAGGATGTGTTTATACGAACTCCATAACTAAACAAAAGGTCTGTAAGATTCAAATCTCTTGGATAAGCGAGCATCCTTCCGGAAGCTAATAAACTATCCATATCGGCTTGAACATTATCAATCATCCATAATGTTTTTCCCCCATTTGTGATGTACTGATCCAAGGTGAATTTTTCCTCTTCTGTAAATTTTTGCGTAGGTTTTGCAATGATCGCCAAATCAAAAGTTGACAAATCTTGTAATGTTCTTTGTGGGTTGGAAGCAACAGAATCTAAAGTAAATTTAGCCAGGCTGTTTTTCTTGGCAACTTCGGATAAAAAGCTGTATAGATATCTATCTTCCAACTGACCATTACCAGTAATAACCGCAACTCTTTTTCGCTTCTTTTTGACAATGTTGTTTATTGCGTCTACGAATGAAAACTCTAAACTTTCTACGGCATTTTGTAATTGTTCTTCCTGAGACGCTACAATAGATTGGGGAAGTAAAGAAACTATTGAACCCCTGTTTTGATATTCAACCTCAGCCCATGGAAAAATAATAGCCTGAGAAAGCTGGCCATCTTCTTCTACTGTCAATTGACTTGGAATCATGCCTTTTTTAACGAGTTCTTCACGAATGTCGTCTGGATTTTCAAATCGAATTACAATGCTCGAATTTTCTGCTCTTAGCTCCTCTAAAAATTGTTGTGTTTCAATTTGCAGTCTTTTAAACTCAGCAGGAAAGTCTCCCTCAAGATATACGGTAATATATAGAGAGCCATCTATTTTATCTAAGATAGAAGTGCTTACTTCGGATAGCGTGTATCGCTTGTCTGTAGTAAGGTCAAAACGACCATAAAAACGTTGAGTTCCAATATTAATAAGAACCAACCCAACGAGTACCAATATAAACGCTTTAATCTTTTTACTCATCTCCAATTTTTTGTTTGGTTATAAATAAAAAGAATACGATCACACTAAGGAAATACACAATGTCTCTGGTATCTATTACTCCCCGACTAATACTTTTAAAATGTTCATTGATACCCAATAGCCTAATGGTATAACCATCTTCCGTAAAACTAGCTGCCATTGCATCAAATCCGTAGAACAGCAAAAAAGTGATGAATACGCCTAGTATAAATGCGACAATCTGATTTTTAGATAGGGTGGAAGTAAATAATCCAACAGCAGCATACGTAGCTGCTAAAAGAAGTAATCCAATATAAGAGCCAATGGTGCTTCCCATATCTATGTTTCCTACTGGGTTTCCTAACTCATAAACTGTATACACATACGTAAGAGTTGGAATCAGAGCGATAATAATAAGTGTTAGAGCAGCGCCAAATTTACCTAGTACAATCTTCCAATGACTGATAGGTTTTGTTTTTAATAATTCTATAGTACCTGAATTCAACTCGTCGGCAAAACTTCTCATTGTTATCGCTGGAATCAAAAAAAGGAAAATCCATGGAGCCAGAAAAAAGAAATTGTTGATGTCGGCAAACCCAGCATTCAAAATATTGAAACCATCTTTAAATACCCATAAGAAAAGTCCATTTAATAATAAGAAAACTCCAATCACCAGGTATGCTACTGGTGACGAGAAGAATGCATTAATCTCTTTTCTTAAAATTGGATACATTGAGTTCTAATTTATTCTAGGCTAACAAGTTTATCTACACTCCAAGCTTCAGGTTTATCATTAAACAATACCTTGGTTTGGGCCCATACATCTTTAAATAGTGCTGAGTTTCTATAACGTTCAAGATCTTCTTCTGTATCCCAATAACTATAGGTGAAAAAAACATTGGTGTTTTGTTTATCTCTATACAATTCTAATAAACGACAACCAGAGCTCTTTCGTATATATTCCTTTTTGTTATTGAAATTATTCAAAAATGTCGGAATATGTTCTGTATGAAAACTCATTTTTACAATTCGCACAAACATATACTAAATTGGTTTAAATTCTTGAGTGTTCGGAGGTAAGAACTCTATACTGATAACATCTCTATATTCAAGGCCCAATAATGTGGAGGCACCTCCTACGGTCTTTAAATTACTTCTGTAAATAGCAATCTCTAAATAACCAGCGGAGTTGAATAAGGCTAATCGATTCCCATCAAATTGTCTTTTATCTTTTGCGCCGTCATCTACCACCTCATTATATTTATTAAAGACCTTTGTAAAAGTATAACGAGAAGCAGTAACTACATAATCCCGGCCTTTTCCTATATCCGTAAACATTTTCCTACTGATATTGGAAATAATATTTCCATAATTATCGATATAAATAACGCCACCAATAATTTTGGTTTGCTCTTGATTTACTTTTGGCTGAATCTCGATTAACTGTTTGTATTTTTTGATTTCCTTTCCTATGACATCTAAACTGCCTCCTCTAGAAATGAAACATGCTACCTGAACAAACACATCTAACACCGGGAAACTACTTTCAACACGATCATGAATATTGATCTCTACAATTTTAGTAGGTTTAATATCAGAAGTGATCATACAGATCAAGCCATTATCTGGACAGATGAAATAATGTCCATCTAAAGCCAAGGCTATATGTTTGTTATCTTCACTTAATTCGGAGTCAACACCTACAATATGTATAGTGCCTTCTGGGAAACTTTTATAAGAATTTTTAATAATATAAGCCGTTTCCGCAATGTTAAATGGAGTTATTTCGTGTGTGATGTCTACAATCTTTGCATCAGAAAGCTCAGAATGAATGGCTCCCTTTACCGCACCGACAAAGTGATCTTTGGTTCCAAAATCGGTGGTTAAGGTTATTAGAGACATTAAACGTTGAACTGTTAATTAAATGTGTAAAAGTTGCAAAAAAAATCCTCACAAATCTAAGCAATTCTGAAAATTAATTAGCTATTTTTAAAATGAATTATTAATGAAAAGAAACTTCTAAACCTAAACATTTGAACGAACGAATTATAGAACTCACAGAAATTAATCCAAAAGATTTTTTTGGAACACATAATAGTACAGTTGAACAATTAAAAAGATACTTCCCTAAAATGAAGATTGTAGCGAGAGGATCTAAGCTAAAAATCTACGGAGAGCCGGATCTTCTTGACGAGTTTGAAAAAAGATTGGAAATGTTGATCAAATATTATAATCGATATAACAAATTGGATGAAAATAGCATCGAACGCTTATTAACATCCAACGGAAAAGAAGAAAGTACTACTGCCGCAGCAAATGCGAAAGATGTATTGGTACATGGAGTGAGTGGTAAGTTGATTAAAGCACAAACCACCAATCAACGTAAGATGGTATCTCTAATGCAAAAGAATGATATGCTTTTTGCCGTGGGACCTGCTGGTACAGGGAAAACCTATACCGCTGTGGCCTTAGCGGTAAAAGCATTAAAGGAAAAAGAAGTTCGTAGAATTATTCTAACTAGACCTGCGGTAGAATCAGGAGAGAACCTCGGGTTTTTACCTGGGGATCTAAAAGAAAAATTAGACCCATATATGCAACCTTTATATGATGCTTTAAGAGACATGATTCCACACGAGAAATTAGAATCTCATATTGAAAAAGGAGTTATCCAGATTGCACCTTTAGCATTTATGCGTGGTAGAACATTAGATAATGCATTTGTGATCTTGGATGAGGCACAAAATACGACACACAATCAAATGAAAATGTTTCTAACAAGAATGGGTAAGCATGCGAAGTTTATTATTACGGGAGATCCTGGACAAATAGATCTTCCTAGAAAGCAAGTATCTGGTTTAAAAGAATCGTTATTAGCCTTAAAAGATATTGATGGTATTGCTCAGGTTTACCTAGACGATAAAGATGTAATTAGGCATAGATTAGTGAAAAGAATCATTACAGCTTATAAGAGTATAGAGACGGAATAATCTGAAGAAAGATAGTAAAAAATATATCTAAAAGAGTATTTTTGCCGCCAACAACAACACAACAAAATGAACACTATCAACGAAACAAACTTTCAGTTTCCGAACCAGAAATCAGTATACAAAGGTAAAGTACGAGAAGTCTATAATATCAATAATGAGGTATTGGTGATGGTTGCTTCCGATAGGTTATCTGCTTTCGATGTTATTCTTCCAAAACAGATTCCGTTTAAGGGACAAATACTAAATCAGATCGCTACAAAGATGATGAACGAAACAGCCGACTTAGTTCCGAATTGGCTCGTTGCAAATCCTGATGAAAATGTAGCTGTAGGACACTTGTGTGAACCTTTTAAAGTTGAAATGGTAATCCGAGGATATTTATCTGGACACGCGGCTAGAGAATATGCATTAGGAAAACGTGTTTTGTGTGGTGTACCAATGCCAGAAGGTATGAAAGAGAATGGAAGATTTCCTGAACCCATTATAACTCCTTCTACTAAAGCGGATAATGGAGAGCATGACGAAGATATCTCTAGAGAAGAGATATTGGCAAAAGGGATTGTTTCTGAAGAGGATTATGTAGTATTGGAAGAGTATACCCGAAAGCTTTTTACGAGAGGAACTGAAATTGCTGCTAAAAGAGGATTGATTCTGGTAGATACGAAGTATGAATTCGGAAAGACCAAAGATGGTCGTATTGTTCTTATTGATGAGATTCATACACCAGATTCATCTAGATACTTTTATGCTGAAGGCTATCTAGATAGACAAGCGAAAGGAGAGAAACAAAAACAACTCTCTAAAGAGTTCGTGCGTCAGTGGTTGATAGAAAGTGGATTTCAAGGAAAAGTAGGACAGCGAATACCAGAGATGACTACCGAAAAGATCACTGAGATTTCGGAACGCTACATAGAATTATTTGAACAGATCACTGGGGATGATTTTGTAAAAGCAAATACAGATAATGTACTGAACAGAATTGAGAAAAATGTAACTTCGTTCTTAACTTCATGAAAGCAGTCACAGTAAAAAAGATTAAAGACGAATTACAACATCGCTCAAATAGTGATCTTATTGAACTGTGTCTACGATTATCGAAATTTAAAAAAGAGAATAAAGAACTACTTACCTATTTACTTTTTGAATCACATGACGAAGAAGCTTATATAGAAAGTGTAAAGGAACATGTAGATGAATTGTTCGAACAGATCAATACCAAAAGCTTTTTCTATATCAGAAAGAGCGTCAGAAAGATCCTGTCTCTTATAAAAAAATATATACGGTATTCTAAAAAGAAAGATACGGAAGTAGAATTATTGCTTCACTTTTGTAAGAGGTTAAAATATTTCAGCCCATCAATAACAAGAAGCCCAAGACTTCAAAATGTGTATAATACGCAAATGGGGCTACTTCAAAAGGCAATTACCACGCTCCATGAAGATTTACAATATGACTATCAATTAGAGCTAGAGAACTTAGCATAAAAAGAACCCGCTACGAAAGGCAGCGGGCTCACAATCAACCAAAACTTCTAGTTATTTTGGCATTACTACGCTATCTATAGCGTGAATAATACCATTGGAAGCCTTTACATCTGTAATAATAACTGTGGAAGTGTTTCCTTTTTCATCAGTTAAAATCACATTGCCATCCCGCAATGAAGCCGTAAGCTTACCACCTTGAACTGTGGTAATTACAAATTTCCCTTTGTTTGCTTTAATTGCTTTTACAACTGCCTTGGCATTAAATTTTCCTGCTACTACATGATATGTTAAAATCGATGTAAGCAGTTTTTTATTCTCCGGTTTTAATAAAGTGCTAACAGTTCCTTGAGGTAATTTTCCAAAGGCGTCATTTACGGGTGCGAATACCGTAAAAGGGCCTTTCGCTGAAAGAACATCCACCAACCCTGCTGCTTTTACAGCAGCTACGAGTGTAGTAAAGTTTTTATTAGATACAGCGACTCCGACAATCGTTTTGTTGCTATCATTCTTCACTTCCTTTTTTACAGGATCTGTTGAGTTCGTTTCGTTCGCAATACTTGTAAAAGAAATACTTAAAGCTAAGATTGCGATACATAATGTTTTGAATTTCATGGGTTTTGTATTTAAGTTCTCTACAAAAGTACTACCCAAATACATAGTTTTGTTTAATGTTTTGTTAAAAAAATTAAACAAAATATTAAAATTGTATTAAAAAACTGCATATTAGGGTATATGCAGTTCGTTGCTTTTTGATCATAAAGCCTTACTTCGCTGAAGATTGTCTTTTTTCTAGTAGTTCTCTTTCTGCCATTATTTTCTTTTGATAACGACCTTGAACAATATCGGTGATCACTAAAATACCAATCACAAAGTAGAAGGTAGTTTTACTCATAGGTACAATTTCGTTTCCGAAAAGTTTTAGATGAGCTAAGTGCCCTCCTTCTGTGATTAGCATAATTCCTACTATAAAAAGAATAAACAAACCTAATACCTCATACATTCTATTTTTGGCCAAAAATGCAGATATTCTATCCGCTAAGAACAACATCAACAAACCACTGATAACAATAGCTATTGCCATTACAATAAAAGCCGTTGTTGAGTTTTTAATTTCGTTTGTAAGCCCAATAGCCGCTAAAATTGAATCAAAAGAGAAGACAAGATTCATTAAAACGATACTTGTGATTACAGCATTAGGGGATTTGGACGTTTTCGAATTTTCTGCTAAGTCATGAGAAAGGTCCTTCAATCCTATCATATGCCATATTTCTTTAATAGCCGTATAGATAATAAATCCTCCCCCAATTAACACAATAATACTATGACCATTAAAGGCAAACTTCACAACGTTTTTTATTTCACCAGTTAAAAAAGAAAATGGTTCTTGGAAAAAATCAATAACAGACACCAATACAAAGAGTAAAACAATTCTCAAGGCAATCGCTATAATAATTCCTACTTTACGTACTCTTTTCTGATCAGAAGCAGGCGCTTTTTTTGATTCTAAAGAGATGTATAAAAGGTTGTCAAAACCTAGAACAGCTTGCAACAGTACAAGCATTAACAATGTGAAGATGATTCCTATCATAATATTTATTTTTTAAGATGCTAAAAGTATTAAAAAAGATATTTCCATAAAATTCGAATGGCTACAAATGCGATCAAAATAGCTGTTGCTTTCTTCAATTGAATAGCCGTAAAATAACGATTACTCAATCGACTTCCAATCTGACCTCCAATAAACACGGTCACCAATAACGTTATGGTAAAGCCCCAATCAATCGTAAAATTCTCATTAGAATATTGTCCTATAAGCCCAGCTATGGAGTTAATTAGAATAAAAAGACTGGCTGTTGCAGCAATTTTTTTAGGAGTATTCCAATGAGTTAAATGAAGTACTGGAGCTAAGAAAATACCACCTCCAATACCTACCATGCCCGAAACGAAACCAATAATACCACCATACATACTATTTTTAAGTGTCCCTGATTTTTTAAGAACTTTTTCCTTTCCGACGATTCGTTTTGAATTCCACATGGTAATGGCTGCAAATAGTAAAGTAAATCCTAACAAAATAAAGAAAAAGGTCTGGCTGATTTGTAGCATTCCTCCCAAGTAGGCTAGGGGAACACTGAATACAATTAAAGGCGTAATGCGTTTCCAGTCTAATAGTTTACGTTGTTGGTACAATAATACATTTCCAGAAACCACTGCAATATTACACAACAAGGCTGTCGATCGAATTTGAATAAAAGCAATTCCCATGAAAGCAAGTACCGCCAGATAACTCGATCCACCTCCAAAACCCACGGAAGAGTAGAGTAGGGCAATGGCAAAGAATAATACTATTATTGGCCAGTGTGTTTCAAGAACAGTTACAAGTGATAAAAAATCCATAGAATGCTATGTGAGCTAACAAATATAATTTTATCTTGTTCTTTTTTTAGTAGAAAACTAAATTTCAACATATGAGTTATCAACAAAAAGCCACTTCCTACTGGAAAAAGAACATTCAATACTTAATCATATTATTGTCCATATGGTTTTTGGTTTCCTTCGGAGCCGGAATATTGTTTAAGGAAGAACTAGATACGATACGTATAGGAGGATTTAAGCTAGGTTTCTGGTTTGCTCAGCAAGGGGCGATCTATGTATTTGTGATTCTCATTTTTGTATATGTTAAGTTGATGAATCGATTGGATAAAAAGTATGGCTTTGACGCAAAAGATGAATCTTAAAAAATAATGTAATGGATATTCAAACTTGGACTTGGATTCTCGTTGGAATCACTTTTGCCTTATATATTGGTATTGCGATATGGTCTAGAGCTGGATCTACTAAGGAGTTTTATGTAGCAGGTGGAGGCGTTTCTCCTTTAGCCAATGGTTTAGCTACAGCAGCAGATTGGATGTCTGCAGCTTCATTTATTTCTATGGCAGGACTCATTTCTTTTAATGGGTATGACGGTTCGGTGTATCTCATGGGGTGGACAGGAGGCTATGTGCTACTTGCCTTATTATTGGCGCCATACCTAAGGAAATTTGGGAAGTTTACAGTCCCAGATTTTATCGGAGATAGATATTATTCCAATGTAGCAAGATTTGTGGCGGTAGTTTGTGCTTTGTTGGTATCCTTTACTTATGTTGCTGGACAGATGCGCGGTGTTGGCTTGGTATTCTCCAGATTTTTAGAAGTAAATATTAATACGGGTGTAATGATCGGAATGATCATCGTTTTGTTCTATGCTGTCTTAGGAGGGATGAAAGGAATTACCTATACCCAGGTGGCTCAGTACTGTGTACTGATCTTTGCGTTTATGGTACCCGCTATATTTATCTCTATTCAGATGACAAATAACCCCATTCCACAATTAGGTTTTGGAGGAGCGGATGAGCAAGGTGTTTATTTGATGGATAAGCTGGATAAGCTACATCGAGATTTAGGATTTTCTGAGTATACTTCAGGAAGCAAATCTATGCTAGATGTATTTTTGATTACAGCTGCTTTAATGGTTGGAACTGCAGGGTTACCACATGTAATCGTTCGCTTCTTTACAGTAAAAAAAGTATCCGATGCACGTAAATCTGCAGGTTGGGCATTATTGTTCATAGCTATACTATATACAACAGCGCCAGCAGTGGCAGTTTTTTCTAGAACGAATCTTATTGAAACAGTTAGCAATACACCTTATAACGAAGCTCCGGATTGGTTTAAAAATTGGGAAGCAACAGGATTGATCAAATTTGATGATAAAAATGGAGATGGTAAGATCCAATATCTGGCTGATAAAAATAAAAATGAGTTGACCGTAGATAGAGATATCATGGTGCTAGCAAACCCTGAAATTGCAAATTTACCCAACTGGGTGATTGCTCTGGTCGCTGCAGGTGGATTGGCAGCGGCATTATCAACGGCCGCAGGATTGTTGCTGGTAATTTCATCATCAGTGTCACATGATTTGATCAAGAAAATGATCAAACCTAACATTTCAGAAAAAGGCGAGCTATTGGCCGCCAGAATTTCTGCGGTTGTGGCTGTATGTGTAGCTGGGTATTTTGGAATACACCCTCCAGATTTTGTTGCCGCTACAGTTGCATTAGCATTTGGATTGGCGGCTGCTTCGTTCTTCCCGGCAATAATATTAGGAATTTTTAGTAAGAGAATGAACAAGGAAGGCGCGATAGCTGGTATGATTGTTGGAATCTTGCTGATGCTGTTTTATATGACCAAATTTAAGTTTGACTGGTTTGGTGGAGGTACAAAAGAAGATTGGTGGTTTGGAATTTCACCAGAAGGTTTTGGTACTGTCGCCATGATCGTTAATTTTACCGTGGCGATATGTGTATCCAAATTTACTCCTAAACCGCCCAAAGAAGTTCAAGAAATTGTAGAAAATATAAGAATACCAAGTGGAGCAGGAACGGCTCAAAATCATTAAAAATCATGTCCTTAGAAATAAACTCCTATCAAGAATATCAAGAACACTATCAAAGAAGTGTTGAAAACCCATCTCTTTTTTGGGAAGATATAGCGAACCATTTTTTTTGGAGAAAGAAATGGGATAAAGTGCTAGAGAACGATTGGTCTATACCTTTAACTAAATGGTTCACGGGAGCACAATTGAATATCACTGAGAATTGTTTAGACAGACATTTAGAAGAACGAGGAGATCAGACGGCAATCATTTGGGAACCTAATGATCCAAAAGATAAAGCGCAGCATGTAACCTATAAACGGTTACACAGTAAAGTTTGTACATTTTCTAATGTATTAAAGAAGAACGGAGTTCAAAAAGGCGACCGTGTATGTATCTATATGCCTATGGTTTTAGAATTAGCTGTCGCTGTGTTAGCTTGTGCTAGAATTGGAGCAATCCATTCAGTGGTGTTTGCTGGATTTTCCGCTACGGCACTGGCAGCAAGGATCAATGATGCTTCGTGTAAAGTGTTATTAACGGCCGATGGAGGTTTTAGAGGAGATAAAATAACACCTTTAAAAGACATCGCGGATGAAGCTTTAAAAGAATGTCCAACGATTGAAAAGACAATTGTATTTAAGAGAACAAAACAGCATGTTTCATGGAATCCATCCATGGATGTTTGGTGGCATAAGGAGGTGGAGAAAGTTGATGACGTATGTCCAGCAGAAGTTATGAATGCAGAAGACATGCTATTCATTTTATACACTTCGGGATCTACGGGGAAACCTAAAGGAATGGTGCATACATGCGGTGGTTATATGGTGTATACGACCTACTCTTTTAAAAATGTTTTTCAGTATAAAGAGGGAGATGTTTATTGGTGTTCAGCGGATATAGGTTGGATCACTGGTCATAGCTATATTGTATATGGACCATTAGCAGCAGGTGCTACTACCGTAATGTTCGAAGGTGTTCCTAGCTATCCCGATTTTGGGCGCTTTTGGGAGGTTTGCGAAAAGCATAAAGTGACGCAGTTTTATACTGCTCCAACAGCTATTAGAGCGCTGGCAAAACACCCGATTTCATTGGTGGAAAAATACGATTTATCCAGTATTAAAACCCTAGGAACGGTAGGAGAACCGATTAATGAAGAAGCCTGGCATTGGTATGATGACCATGTAGGTAAAAATAAATGCCCCATTGTAGATACCTGGTGGCAAACCGAGACAGGAGGGATGATGATCTCTTCTATGGCAGGTATTACAAAAGACAAGCCTACCTATGCTACATTACCACTTCCAGGAATTCAACCTGTTCTATTGGATGGAGAAGGAAAAGAAATTCAAGAAACAGAAGCAGAAGGAATAGTGGCAATTAAACATCCTTGGCCTTCATTGGCAAGAACGATTTATGGTAACCACGAACGATATAAGAATGTGTATTTCTCTGCCTATCCAAATTATTATTTCCCCGGTGATGGAGCGCTAAGAGATGCGGATGGAAACTACAGAATTACCGGGAGAGTAGATGATGTAGTTATTGTATCAGGACATAATTTGGGAACTGCTCCCATAGAAAATGCGATTAACGAGCATGAGAAAATCGTAGAAAGTGCGGTGGTAGGATTTCCGCATGATATAAAAGGAAATGCATTGTACGCCTATGTAATTACCTATGATGGCGTAGAAGAAAAACCTGAGTTGATAGATGAGATTAAGCAAGTCGTGGCAAATACCATTGGACCGATAGCGAAACCCGATAAGATTCAATTTGTAAAAGGATTACCTAAGACCCGATCTGGAAAAATCATGCGTAGAATTCTGCGTAAAATAGCTTCTAACGACACATCAAATTTGGGAGATGTATCTACATTGTTAAACCCTGAAGTGGTTCAAGATATTATTGACCATAAATTATAGTAGCTGTAATACATTTGAACCAAAGTAAATATAGATAGAGCATAGAATAAGCTCACCTATAAACACGCCTGTAAAAATGTATTTAAAAGGCGCTTTTAAAATACCGCCTGCATAACAAATAAAATCGGTGGGTACAACGGGTAGTAAAGACCAACCAGCTATAAATAAGACAGATTTTGAACTGGAAAAACGACTTCTCCAAGCGTTTACTTTTGACGAAAAACGATGATCTAATCGCTTACTGAAGCCAAGAAAATCTGAAAAATAGTAAATGCAGGTTGCGGATAACATGATACCAATCATGGAGATAACCAAGATTAACAGTAATCTGCCAGGGAATAGGAGTGCACCAGCCAGCACAAAAGGTGTACTGGGGATTAGGAAAAAACCACGAATCAAACTTAATAGAATATAGATCCATAACATCTCACTATTGAATGTTTTAACAAATTCAGTAATACTCTTTGGAGAGAAAGTTTCAGGAGATAAAAAATATAGTATAGCAAGTACAACGATGATTACGACCCATATACTATAAATAACAATTTTTCCTTTTCTAGGCATACTTTTGGTTAGGTGTTGATAGTTACTTTTGATATCAACGAGTCTAACCAAATATTGTTACAGGGCTGTTAAGAGAAGTTAACGGATATATGAAATCTATTTAGGCACTGGAATTTAGATAAAACCCTTGTCCCTAGCAATTAAGATCAGCTCGCGATCATCCTGACCATTGGTGTCAAATATTTGACGTAAATGACGTTTGCGCTTTTCAATTCCTGCGCTAGAAAGCGGTACCAGATGTTGCAATTCTTTTGTTTTAGTTCCTATAGATAGTTCGTATAAGATCTTTCGGTCAATATCATCTAGTAAAAAATCGCTAGATACTTGTTTACGGAGCAATTTCATCACAGTTTTGCTGTAATACGGAGGCTGAGTGAGTACTTCTTTAATAGCGGTAACTAGTTCTTGTGGAGTGATGTCGTTTTTAATTAAAAAACCATCAGGATCGATGTTTTTAAAAATACTATGTACCCTATAGTTGTCATTAAATGTGGTAGATACAATGATTTTTGCATTCGGCAATAACTGGTTGATCTTTAGACCGAGGTCTTCCCCGGATAAGATCTTTCCATCTTTAGAAGGAGGCAAGCGCATATCTAAAAAAACAATATCTATAGATTTCTTATGTTTGGCATGTTCGCAAATAGTTGCATAAGCTGAATCGCAATCATTTGCCATATGTATCGCAAATGAATATGAAGAATCCTGTTTTTCGAGATATGTAAAAGCGCTTTTATATGCTTCTGAGATCAACGGGTGATCGTCAATTAGTAAGGCGGTATATGATTTTCGTGTAGCCATAATTTACATAGGTATTTTTATGAGTATTGAGGTACCTTGTCCTATCATCGAAGAGACCTCAATGGTGCCTTTTAATTTCTGCACTCTTGAGCGCATATTTTTCAAGCCGATCCCTTTCCTTTTCTGAGTTTGAAATCCTGAACCATCATCTTTAATAAAAACGACAAGTTGAGAGTTTTGTGCAGAGAAATCTACGGTAACAAGTTGTGCATGTGCATGCTTTGTGATATTCTGCAATGCTTCCTGAAGGATACGATAGATGTTTACCTTGGTAACCTGATCGATGTCTTTCCAGCTAATATTTTTTTCGATCTGTAGCGAATACTTGAAATCTCCAATAGTGCTTTTATCTTTAAGTAATTGCTCTATAATAGTTGAAAAATTAACTTTGGAACTTTCAAATGAAGTGTTCAGTTTGTGAGAAACATCACGTATCTCTTTTTCGATCTCTTGCAATTCGTCTAAAAAGGATTGATGTTGCTCTTTTACTTTTTCATCCGCATTCACATCTAGGAACCCTAGGCCTACGCGTGTACCGAATAATTTACCCAGAATACCATCGTGCAATTCTTCTGAAATACGATTACGTTCTTTTACTTTTTCTTCCTCCAAAATGGTTTGTTGCTGAATGGTAAGTAGATACACCTGCTCGTTGGCTTTTTGTTGTTCGGTTTCCAACAATAGTTTTTCTGTTTTGGCTTTTTGAATACGTAAAAAGTAAAGCAAGGATAGAATTAATAATACCCCTGCACCGGAAGATAAGATCCAGATCTTTTGCTCCGAAAGGCGTTTGGTTTCTTCTATATATTCGTCTGTTTCAAAATCGATACGGGTAAATTTATTTTGAACCTTACGCTCAACAGCTATCAAACTATCATTGTATTGAATATGTCGACGTAAATATTTTTCGGAGTTTTGAGGATCTAGATTTGCCATTAAATCTAAAGATTCTAGATAGTCAACTCCATTTTTGACTTTGTTGGCCAAACCGTTAGCTTCTCTGGCATATTTAAAAGCTGTTGTAGTATCTTTTATATAAGTATAATACTTAGATAGCCTTATTTTGCTACTAACTATACCTGCTTTATTGTTTGTACTGTCTCGAATTTTTAAAGCTCTGAGCATATCTTTTTTCACCAAACTAGTATCTCCCAACATTAGTTTACAAAAAGCTCTATTGTCTATAGCACGAGCATATCTCGTTTTACTTAAGTCATGGTCTAAAACCTTATTAAAATATTTAATAGCTTTTTTATATTTCCCTTTCTTTAAGTATGTCAATCCGATATTGTTTAAACTAGCCTGTAAGTAGAAATCTTTAACTTCAATTTTCTCAATATACTCAAGCGCTTTCTCATTATAGAATAAAGCTTTTTCATATTCTTTAATATCTATCTGAATAAGAGCCAGGCTATTATATGATTCAAATAGGTATTTATAATTTTTTAAAGGTTTAAACTTTTTAATGGCTTCGAATAGTAGCACTTCACTTCCTGTATAATCTCTATATCTACTTTTAATAAAGGCCATAGAATAAAGCATCCGAGCAGCTTGGTATTCTTTATGAATCCCATTAAAGTAGTCGTATGCTATGGAATAATGAGGGTATGCCTTAGTATAAGCTTCTCCATTCAAATAGTAGTCGGCATAGCTCCATTGTGCGTCTGCAATCCCAAAAGAATCTTTTAGTTTATAGGCCAGTTTTAAGGTTTCTTCGTTGATCTTTTGAAAGTTTAAGGTATCTTTTAACTCATAAAAGCGATAAGCAATGGTACTTAGTTGATTCGCTTTTGCATTTGTACCTTCTTTTAATATTACTTGATTATACGCTTTTTCTAAAAACACTTTTTGTTGATGAGAAGTGTAGTTCTTATTTTTTGCTGCCTTGATCCAAATGGTAATACTGTCCTGTTGCGTTTGTAATGTTGGTAATATTAGCGTAGCACGTGATTGCAGCGAAAACACTAGCGCATACAATAATACAGCAATTTTTAGAAGGGATACTTTCAACAGCTTTTGAGTTTGGTAAAAACAAATCTAGTAAAAAATAAAAAAACCCTTAGCATACATGCTAAGGGTTGGATATATCAGGAAGGATTATCACCCTCCTTTTCCACCACCACCGCCTTGCGTACCATTATCACCAGTTAAGCCTTGAGTGTTTTCGATGGTATCTAGTACGAGCTCATCGTTTTCGTTGATAAGATCTGTACAAGATGCTAAAAATAGCGACATGATAATCAATACTAAAATTGTTTTTAAAGTTTTCATAATGTAATTTTTAAAATTTGACAATAGTCTCCTGTGCCGTAAATACAGCGTGTGTGTAGAAAAGAATCGCGAGGTAGATTGTATCGGAGCTACCGATGAAATACTACCCTGAATTCATTTCAGGATCATTGCCTTCTGCAGTCAGGCATAAAGAATTTCAAATTGATTTTTTTAGCAATTTTGAAGCCTACTGAGCACTCCTAGGCCTATCATGGAGATAGTAGGGCTCGAGAAATTCTAATCGTTCGTAAATAAGGAAGCGTTCGCAATTTTATAAAACGCTAGTTGAATCTATACTCTAAAATACGATAGTCTTTGAAAGAAAGCAACGTACTTTTAGTAAACGAAGCTTATCGGTGAGTAAACGCTCTTTTTCATTTAGTGTTTGCATATTTATTGTTTTCATAGTCTTAGTGTTTCTTACTATTAAGATACGAAAAATCAACGATTTATCCAAGAAAATTCAAGTGATTTTGTCGATCTTAGTATTGGTAATATCAATAAATATGCCGTAACAATTTTTGCTTTTCATAGACAATAAAAAAGGCACCTTATGTTGGCGCCTTTATAGATGAATAATGAGCTTTATACTCATGTTATGTCGTTCTCTATAAAAGACTCCCGTATTTGAATTAAGATTGAGGTCAGTTCCTTGAATTGACCAAAGGTGTTCATGTCATTTTGTTTCATGTGTTCTTGTTTTAGTTTTTTAATACTCGTAGCAAATAACTGCTTGCTATCTGGGTACAAAGATGAAAACATTTTTTAGAAAAACAAATAAAATTTGAAATTAATTAATTGATAATCAATTATTTATGATTAAATTAGGTATAGGGAGTACTGCTCGGACCATAGTCCAAGTATCGCATTTTTGACAATCGTTTAAGGGTCAATTGTTTAGAGTTCAATGCTTGTTATTTTGTATGTTATGTTTCACTCATTATTTTTTTTAATAAAAAACATAAAAAAAGCGTCCAAAATTCTTTGGACGCCTTCGTATATGTTTATTTTTTGATTAGATCTTATTCATATAATCGTTTAAAATTGACATACAACAGCGCCCTTTTCGTAGAAAAGGTCTCCATAATGTTTATTACATCCCATCCTGAACATAGTAGATTAATAGCGATATGTATACGTTGTTGTCTCATTTATAACACTACAAATATAGAATCTTTCTCGGAATTGTAACTGCTTTTCGCTTTAGATGTCTGTGTAAAAAATGAAAAAGTAAGGTTTTGCCTTACTTTTTGTATGGCAAAACCTTACTTCTATTCTTCAGGATGCAAGTACATTTGAAATGGATATTTGTTGAATATTTGGTACAAGCAATTTCAATATTTATTAGAACAACCAAAAAGGGGAAAATTTTTGTATGAAAAGGAAAGATGAAACTCGGAGACTATATATTGCTTGTATCTTGTAAGCTAACTAAATGTATTTAGTTTGTTTATTGGAGTCTTTAGAGTTTTCATATAGATTATTATATAGTCGATAAAAGGCGCTTTGTTATGAAGCGTCTTTTATTTTTGTAAATTGCCAAGCTAAAATTCGACATAGAAACAAATTAACTACTCATGAAGAAAATAGGACTTCTACTATTGGTTGTCGTTTTTACGATTTCTTGTAAAAATGAACCTAAAAAAGATGTACAAAAAGAAAAATTCCCTGAAGCTTTGGGAAAAGTGTTTGATAAACATGGAGGTATAAACGTCTGGAGAAAAGCAAATACATTATCTTTTAATATAGGGGAGGAATCGCATACTGTAGATTTGCACTCAAGAAAAACGGTAGTACATTCGCCTAAGTACTCATTAGGATATAATGGTAAAGATGTATGGATGGTACGTCAGGATTCTACTGCCTTTAAAAGGGATCCTAAGTTTTATTATAATTTGTACTTCTATTTTTATGCAATGCCTTTTGTCTTAGCAGATGATGGAATTTCTTATGAAGATGCATCTCCTTTAGTATTTGAAGGAAAAGAATATCCAGGAATAAAGATATCTTATGCTTCAAATGTTGGGACATCACCAGACGATAACTATTATATATACTTTAACCCAGAGACCTATCAAATGGAGTGGTTACGCTACTCTGTAACATTCTTCTCTAAAAAAACTTCCGAAAAGTTTAATGTAATTCGATATAACGATTGGAAAACTGTTGATGGTTTATTATTGCCAAAATCAATTACTTGGTATCAAAAAGATGAAAAAGGATTACCGACCAAGCCAAGAGGTACAGCAACCGAATTTACATTGGCAATTGTCAAAGAAGCTAAATTGCAAGATGCTTTTTTTGAAAAACCTAGCCAAGAATAGCTTCAATAGTTGATATAATAAACTGATAATACTCAGATGTATCAGGCACCAATGAAATTTTTTTATTGGTGCTTTTTAATACATTAAATTCAAATAGCTTAAGATCATCCACTTCCTCTTCTTGCATAGAAAGTTCTTCAACGCTTTTTGTTAGTTCACAAAGGAATACGTGGTAAAATTCATTGTCTTGAATACCATTTGGATGACTGCGCTCTCCTTTGCGAACGGCAATTTTACGGAGCTGATTTTTTGTAACATCTAAACCAATTTCTTCAAGAATTTCTCGCACTGCAGCGTTTTCTATAGACTCTCCTGCATGCACATGACCCGCTACCGAAACATCCCATCTATTTGGATAGGTCTTTTTCTGAGCACCTCTTTTTTGCAAAAGAAGTTGTTTGTTGCTCGTGTAAAACCAAACATGTACCGTGGCATGATAATACCCTTTTTGATGAGCTATAGACTTTAGACAACTATTTCCAGTTGGTGTTCCATCAGTAGTAAGAATATCTATGAATTCGTCCATGACCCCAGTTTTAACTGGATCAATATACCGCTTTTTTGTTATGGTCATTGTCCTTAAGTGAAGGAATTTTGGCTTCTTTGGAGGGGAAATATGTATGATGAGTTTCCTTACCATTCTTGTACACTTTGAACTCAGCTTTGAATTCCGGATTTCCATAATAAAAACTTCTTAAAGTCAAACGATCTCCCTTTCTCAAACCAGCTTTATAGGCGTTGGAGTTTTCATCAACACGAGCAATAGACTTTTTGTCTTCGCTTAAGGTTAATCCAAGGTCGAATACAACACTAGTCGGATTGAATTCACAGTCAAATTCGTTGAACATGCCAATAAGATCAAACAATTTCCCTTGAACAATATGTTTATTAAAGAACAGCGAAAGATCCTCAGTTAGATATTCGTTTGCCTTTGAAAGAAAATACGGGTGGCTTAACTTTTGTTTATTGCTGACAGCATCCTCTTTGATAGCCAACATAAGGTCATCGAGGGATTTTGCACCATTAGACGCTTTTCGAATTTTATTGTCTAGATAAAAAGCGAAGATAGTGCCACGTCTGTAGGGTAATTTCTCATAGTCTCGGCTAGTCCAAAAATTGTTGTAATTGATCTCTGAGTTTGGGGCTTCCTTCACAGGTGATATATATAAAGCTTTTATTCGTTTATTGAGTTCATTAATAAAATAACTTTCGTCTAAATTTGCGATTCTATTTCGCGCTATATTTTTGAGCGTATAATACTCGGTAAAGCCTTCACTAAACCAATACTGTTCTTCCTCATTTTCGTTTACGATAATATGTCCAGTCCAATTGTGTTGTAATTCATGATTGAATAAATATACCAACCCTTCTAGATTTAAATAAGTATTGTTAGTAGCAGTAGTTGCAAAAGAATTAGTAAGACCACTTCCTTGAAACCCGGTCCCTCGTTCTAAAAAAGTAGGTGTCATAGTTACAGCAAAGTATTCTTGAGAGTGATCTTGCCAGAAATCGCGTTGCGCTTGTAATGTGCTTTCTAAAACATCCACAATGGTAGAATCGTTAAATACTTTCCAATCTCCACGAATACCCAGCACCGCATCATTTCCATTAATTATTATTTCATGAGCTCTATAATCCCCTCCTGTAAATACTGCGCTGTGAAAATGATTTTTGTCCGTATTTTTAATTACCTGATGTTGATCGTTAGTGCCAAAACTATTGATCAAGTTGAAAGTTGAGTCAAACCCTTTCCAATGAATATGAACATTGAATTTCGAATCCGAACTTGAAGCATAATTGCTTGGGAGCA
This sequence comes from Asprobacillus argus, assembly GCF_032248395.1. Lineage (NCBI taxonomy): Bacteria > Pseudomonadati > Bacteroidota > Flavobacteriia > Flavobacteriales > Flavobacteriaceae > Asprobacillus > Asprobacillus argus. The sequence continues at coordinate 7,358 of NZ_JAVTTO010000007.1, read as the reverse complement.
TAAACAAGTTGTGCGAAAAAGCATGGAAATATTCATCCTGAACGATAGGTCGAAAAGCTTTTTTTGTGGTGATTGGAAGTTTGGTATCCTGGACAATCTTGTATTGAAAATGGATCGTTTCAAGATCTTTAGGATGTTTAAGTATAATTTGACCACTATCCTTAATTTTCATGACTTCTACACCCTCATTTAATGATTCTAGATCTGCTAAGACATTATGGATATCTGTTTCCCCCCAAGCATGATCTTGAAACAATAACGTGGTTTCTCCATCATTTTCAGCATCGAATTTCATAGCTATATTAAGAACGGGAATCGAATCGTATAAAGTTTTAGTGACAGTATAGTGTAGTGTTTTTTCTTTAGAACAAGAAGCTATCAGAAAAGTAGTGCAAATAATAAGAACAAGTTTTCTCATGATCTTTGGTTGGTTTAATTCATTTAAAAGACGAGAGAAAAAATGGAGTGTCACAAAAAAAGCTCCTTTAGGAGCTTTTTGTTATTTAAAGTAAGAAAAGGTTTCCCCATCTTCAATCTTTAAGAGTGTCTCATAGATCAATTTAATCACGTTTTCTACGTCATCTCTATGCACCATTTCTACAGTTGTGTGCATATATCGTAAAGGAAGTGATATTAACGCCGAAGCAACTCCACCATTACTATACGCAAAAGCATCTGTATCCGTCCCAGTAGCTCTAGATAAAGCAGATCTTTGAAATGGGATCTTTTTCTCTTCCGCAGTGTCAGTAATTAAATCTCGTAGCTTTTGTTGCACTGCAGGAGCATAAGCTACTACAGGACCGCCACCATTCTTAATGGATCCCTGTTTTTTCTGATCAATCATTGGTGTAGTCGTGTCATGGGTCACGTCTGTTACGATGGCTACATTGGGTTTGATCGTCTCTGTGATCATCTCTGCACCTCGTAATCCAATTTCTTCTTGAACCGAATTTGTTATATACAAGCCAAAAGGTAATGATTTCTTGTTTTCATGCAGTAAACGAGCTACTTCAGCAATCATAAAACCACCCATTCTGTTGTCAATAGCACGACACACAAAATTATTCTTGTTTAAAATATGAAATTCATCTGGGTAGGTAATTACACATCCTACATGAACACCTAACTTTTCTACTTCGTCTTTGGTCTTACAACCAACATCAATAAAAATATTATCAGGCTTTGGAGCTTCTTCTTTAGCTTTATTTCTAGTATGAATGGCGGGCCACCCGAAAACTCCTTTTACAATACCCTTCTTGGTATGGATGTTTACTATTTTACTAGGTGCAATTTGATGGTCGCTTCCTCCATTTCTAATAACATAGATAAGTCCATTGTCCGAGATATAATTTACATACCATGAAATCTCATCGGCATGTCCCTCAATGACCACTTTATATTTAGCATCTGGATTAATAACCCCCACAGCACTACCATATGTATCTGTAATAAACTCATCTACATACGGTTTTAAATAGTCCATCCATATCTTCTGACCTTCCCATTCATATCCAGTCGGTGCCGCATTGTTCAAATATTTCTCTAAAAATGTAAGTGATTTTTTGTTCAGTATTGATTTTGCCATATTTCTTTTCGTTTGTGTAAAAATAAAAGGATTTTTAGAATCATTTTAATTAAATGTAAAAAGTTGTAACAATTATTGTTACTTTGATACTTATCAACTAATTAAAACCAAGTAAAACCATTTTAGCATGCAATTAACCATACAGAATTTGACAAAAACCTATAAAAATGGTGTCAAAGCGATAGATGACTTAAGTATAGAAATAGGTACCGGAATGTTTGGACTATTAGGTCCAAATGGGGCAGGAAAATCATCATTGATGAGAACCATAGCTACACTGCAAAGTCCAGATTCTGGGACCATTACTTTTGGAGATATTGATGTGTTGAAAGATAAAATGGAATTGAGAAAAATTTTAGGATACTTGCCACAATCTTTTGGTGTATATCCAAAAATGTCTGCAGAGGCATTGCTAGATTATTTTGCAACCTTAAAAGGAGTGAGTTCCAAAGTAGAGAGAAAAGCATTAGTAAAAGAAGTATTAGAAATTACCAATTTATACGATGTCCGTAGGAAAAATGTAGCAGGATATTCTGGAGGGATGAAACAACGTTTCGGAATTGCACAATTGCTATTGAACAACCCAAGGTTGATTATCGTCGATGAGCCTACTGCGGGGTTAGATCCAGCAGAACGTAACCGTTTTTTAAATGTATTGCGCGAAGTGGGAACCAATTGTACTGTTATCTTCTCTACACATATTGTAGAAGATGTAAAAGAACTGTGCAATGAAATGGCAATTTTGAATGGTGGAAGAATTTTAAAACATACAACTCCGCTAGAAGCAACTAAAGAGATTGAAGATCAAATCTGGACAAAGGTGATTCAACGAGATGAATTAGAAGATATCGAGAAAAATCATAATATGCTTTCAGCAAATTATAACACAGACAACTCCTTAAATATTCGTGTGTACAATGCTGAAAACCCGGGAGATGGTTTTGAGAAAACAATTCCTCAATTAGATGATGTATACTTTATTGCATTAAAGAAAGATGAATCAGTTGAAGCCGTTTCAGCTTAAATAGCGAGTTTATGTTTTCAACAATATTCAAACACGAATTAAACTACTGGTTTAAGAAACCGGCATTTTATATATACTTAACCATATTCGCATTGTTATCCTTGTTTATAGCGGCATTGTCAGCGGGTATATTGGATTCTGTAACAGCAACCACTGGATCTTCAAGAATAGTGAACTCACCATTTGGAATTACCAGTCTTTTTAGCGGATTGACAGTTTTTATTTTCTTCTTGTTTCCCTCGATCATAGGGGTTTCCATCTATCGAGATTTTAAAAGTGAAATGCACACCATTTTATATTCTTACCCTTTTACAAAAGCCAATTATTTGTTTGCTAAGTTTTTGAGTGCAGTTGTAATAGTGACATGTATTGTACTAGTAATTGGGTTATTTATGGTAATTGGATTTCGTTTTCCAGGAACCAATCCAGAAATCGTAGGAAGTTTCAACCCTACTGTATACTTTAATACCTATGTCATCTATATATTACCAAACGTATTGCTATTTGGAACCATCGTATTTGCTGTGGTAACGTTTACAAGAAACATTGCAGCTGGATTTATCACTGTGATTATTTTAATATTTTTTCAAGAGTTAGCTGGGAGTTTATCATTCGATGAAAGTACAAGATATTTGGGAGCTTTTTTAGACCCTTCGGGGATTTCAGCTGCAAATTATTACACCAAATATTGGACACTTGCTGAACAAAATGAAATGTTGTTACCATTTAAGGGTGTAATCATTTATAACCGATTGATATGGTTAGGAGTTTCTGTTTTGATTTTCGGATTTGTCTTCAAATATTTCTCATTTAGCCAAAATGCATTTAGCTTTAGCTTCAGGAAGAATAAAGGAGAGCGCAGTACAAAGCGAAACTTTGGAGGTATAGTTACAGTGGATATCCCTATGGTGAAACATGATTACTCTTTCATTAGAAACCTTAAGACAACCTGGAGATTATCGATTATTGATTTTAAGTATATCGTTAAAAGTTGGGCTTTTTTATGTATTGTATTGGTTGGTTTAATGTTCATTTTAGTAGCCTTAAGCGAAGTTGGAAACATCTTTGGAACACCGACATTACCAGTTACATGGAAAATGCTTCAAGGAGGAAGTATATTTAAACTGTCAATAAATATTTGTACGTTCCTGTATGCAGGAATGCTGGTGCATCGAGCAAGTATAGCAAGGTTAAATCATTTAGTAGATGTAACACCGATTCCAAATTGGACATTGTTATTATCAAAGTTGCTAGCAATATTTAAAATGCAGTTACTCTTGTTATTTGTTATTATGGTTTCAGGTATGTTATTTCAAACATATAAAGGATACTATGACTTTAACATAAGGCATTATATTTATGAGCTATATGGCTTGAACTTTATAAATTTTGTGGTTTGGGCACTACTGGCAATCTGGATTCAGACTTTATTTAGAAACCCTTATTTAGGATTGTTTGTTTTACTTGTGATCTCTATTGGAATACCATTTTTGTCAATGGCAGGTATAGAGAATGACTTATATAAATACAACGAAGGGCCTGGTTTTGCATATTCAGATATGAACGGATATGGATCATTCTTTGCTAGCTATATGGCCTATAAAATATATTGGGTGTTATGCGGCTTAGTTCTTTTAGTGATCTCTAGTCTTTTCTGGGTGAGAGGAATTCCAAATTCTTTTAAAGAGAGATTAAGTATTGCGGTTTCAAGATTTAAAGGGATTACCGTGATTGGGTTTGTGGTATTTCTGGTAGGATTCTTTGTGCTAGGAAATTATATTTATAGTGAAGACTATTCAGGAGAAGATCGATTATCATCTAAAGAAAGAGAAAAGAAAAGAGTCGAATGGGAAAAAACCTACAAAAAGTATGAAAACTACAAACAACCAAGAGTTGTAGCGGTTAATGTCAACGTAAATATATTTCCAAAAGAAAGAAACTTTAACGCAGATGGGGCATATGTAATAATCAACAAAACGGATGAACCCATTGATAGTCTGTTCTTAAATTATAATGACTATCCATCAACATTTAAGTTTGATCGAGAGACTGATCTAGTCTCAAAAGATTCTGTATTCAATTTTGATATTTACCAATTAAAGACTCCATTACAACCTGGAGATACACTTGGATTAACCTTTACAGTAAAGAATAGTCCTAATACTAGGTTAAATACGAATTCTCCTGTGTTGAACAACGGAACATTTATTAATAATTTCCAATTGTTCCCATCTTTTGGATACAATGGCTTTAGAGAATTAACAGACGATAAAACCAGAAAGAAATATGGACTACCAAAAAATGATCTGAAACCACACCCTTCTGATTCTACTGCACTGGGGAATACCTATATTTCTAAAGATTCAGATTGGGTAGATTTTGAAGCCACGGTGAGTACCTCAGAAGATCAGATTGCTATTGCGCCTGGGTATTTAATAAAAGAATGGAATAAGGAAGGTAGGCGCTATTTCCATTATAAGATGGACAGTAAGATCCTCAACTTTTATGCCTTCAACTCGGCGAGATACGAAGTGAAAAAAGAGCTGTGGAATGATATAAGTTTAGAGATCTATTACCACAAGGGGCATACTTACAATTTGGACAGAATGATGGATGGTATGAAAGCCGCATTAAAGTATGATGCTGAGAATTTTAGTCCATACCAACATAGACAAGCCAGAATTATTGAATTTCCGCGAACAAGTGGAGGCTTTGCACAATCGTTTCCGAATACCATTCCTTTTTCTGAAGGGCTTGGGTTCATTGCTGATGTAGATGACACTGATAAAGGAGGAGTAGATTATCCCTTTGCAATTACTGCACATGAGATAGCACATCAATGGTGGGCACATCAAGTTATAGGTGCCGATGTACTAGGTGCTACCATGTTATCAGAGAGCTTATCAGAATATGTATCTTTAAAAGTGCTGGAACATGAGTACGGCAAAACAAAAATGCACAAGTTCCTTAAAAAAGCGTTGGACGATTATTTAATACAAAGAACCTTTGAGGAAAAAAGAGAAAAGCCATTAATGTATAATGATGGACAGGGATATATTAGATATCAAAAAGGATCTTTGGTGTTTTATGCACTAAGCGATTATATAGGAGAAAAGAATTTAAACAATGCTCTAAAGAAATATGTAGAGAAAGTGCAGTTTCAGGAACCACCCTACACAACGTCTATAGACATGGTTAATTATATACGAGAAGTGACTCCAGATTCATTGCAGTATGTGATTAAGGACATGTTTGAAACCATTACTTTATATAGGAATAGGATCGTGGATGCATCTTATAAAGAATTAGATAATGGAAAATATCAAGTCGACATAGAGTTTAATGTAAGTAAATATAGAAACAATGATAAAGGGAGAAGGTTTTATGGAGAACAGACGGGAGATACCATTACATATAAAACTGATAAGATGCGTAAACCGATACTGTCAGTCAAGTTGAATGATTATATAGATCTTGGGATATTTGGTGAAGAAGAAGTTGATGGCAGCAAAAAAGAGATAGAATTGTATTTCAAAAAGATCCATGTCACTGAAATAAATAATAAGATACGTATTATAGTGAATCAAAAACCAGTAGAAGTAGGAATTGATCCTTATAATAAATTGATTGATATACAATCGGATGATAATAGACGGAAGATCTAATATATAGATTACTCAGATAAAAAAAACTCATGAATACTTTTCATGAGTTTTTTCTGTTAAACTAGATGACCCCATATATAATTAGACAATCAAATAAGTATATTTACAAATGCTAAAAAGAAAGCCTTGAAAAAACTAATTTGTTCAATACTGTTGTTACTAGCGACTTTTGTAAATGCACAAAAGAAGGATTCCTTGCCGTTAAATATTGAGGACTATATTGTTGTTAAGAAAGGAGATACCTTAACAATAGATCTAGACGAGTTTTCAATCATACCGAAACATCAATTTTCATCGTCCAAAGATGCTAGGTATTATTATTGGTTTAGAAGTAAGGTACATAAGGCCTACCCTTACGCAAAGCTAGCCTCTCAAAGATTGGATACCTTAAATAGTAGATTACAACGAATAAAGTCGAAAAGAAAACGAAGAAAGTATACACGAAGAGCGCAGAAGTATTTAGAAGGAGAATTTACAGATCAATTAAAGAAAATGACAAGGACGGAAGGACGTATTCTGATAAAGCTTATTCATAGGCAAACAGGAAAGACTGCATATCAAAACATACGAAAATTGAGAAGTGGTTGGAAAGCCTTCTGGTATAATACGTCAGCAAATCTATTTAAGCTTTCTTTAAAAAGTGAGTACCACCCCGAATCAATAAACGAAGACTATTTGATAGAAGATGTATTATTTAGAGCTTTTCAGAATGAGACATTAGAAGCTCAACGAACCAAGTTGAGTTTTGATTTTCCAAAATTGGCTGCAAAGAATAAAGGTAAAGTTGACGTAGAAGAGTACAAGCTGATGTTTTCTAAAATGAAAAAGAAAAGAAAAAAGAAGTCTTCCAAAAAATAATTTTTGTCATAAGAGATTCATTCTGAATGAGTTTACTTTTGAAGTTAAAAAAAGTACTTTTTTTTCGATAAAAAATAGATGTAGATTGTAAAAAGTTTCTATCTTTGCGGTCCGATTTTTCGGGTAGTTCATTGAGAGTTTGTTAGGGTTTAGAGTTGGGAGAGAAAATAATTTCAAAAAAAATTATTTTTTTGTTTGTAATTCAAAAATAGTTATTACATTTGCA
>NZ_JAVTTO010000006.1:0-56234 GCF_032248395.1 Asprobacillus argus | reverse complement strand
ATTATCAGGTAACCATTATGGATGCAAATGGCTGTATGATTGTTCAACAGTGGACCCTTAATGAGCCAGCCGATTTGTTAATATCAGAAGTGTTAGCATCCCATCAGAATGTATTGTGTTTTGGAGACACTACTGGAGTTATTGAAGTATCTATAGATCAAGGTTCAGTACCAAATTATACATTTATACTGAGAGATTCATTTACATCAGCAATCGTTCAACAAGGAACAAACCAGACGGGTCCTAATTATACATTTAACAATTTACCAGCTTCTACATATAATGTAACTGTATCGGATGCTAATGGAACTTCTAAAGTGATTAATGGAATCATTATTAGTTCCCAATCACCAGAGATAGTTGTAAATTATACAACAACAGATCTTACTTGTTACAATGATAATACAGGAAGTATAACCATGAACGTAACCGGAGGAATAGCACCGTTAACCTATACATGGAATGATTTAGCAACGGGTCCTATAAGAAATAATTTAGCAGCTGGAACCTATACGGTAACAATTGTAGATGCCATAGGATGTCAACAAGTGCGTCAAATAGAAATCTTTAATGGTCCTTTATTCGATATTACACCGGCGGTATCAAATGTTAGTTGTTTTGGAGCGAATGATGGATCAATTCAATTAAATCTTGCTGGAGGTGTAGCTCCGGTTACCGTTACCTGGTCAGATGGAAGTACAGATGGTTTGGTTCGAAATAATTTACTTCCAGGAACGTATAATGTAACAGTTAACGATGCTTCTGGATGCTCTATTAATCGACAGTTTATTATTATAGAACCACAAGAATTGATCCTAGATGCTGTTATTACAGATGCAACGGATTGTGTGGACCCGAATAGTGGAGCTATTGACTTAATCGTAAGTGGCGGAAGTGCTCCTTTTACATTTGTTTGGAGCAATGGAGATACCACTGAAGATTTACAGAATATAGGCGCAAATAATTATGCCGTAACGGTCACAGATATGAATGGCTGTTCGGCACAACAATCATTTAGTGTTATACGTCCAGATCCCGTTACAGCAACTATTGCCACATCGGAAAGTGCCGATTGCGATACTAGAATAGTGATGCAAAGAAATGTAGTTAACATTACGGGAGGTGTTCCTCCATTTTCAATTGTTTGGAGCGCGGGCACAGTAAGCGGTACTAATGGAGAAATCATGGAAACATCTCAGAATGGAACTTATTTTGCCGATGTAACGGATGCATTTGGTTGTACAGAACGCATTTCGGTTGATGTGAATTTGCCTGTTATTGGTACACCTGATTTTGAATATACTTCTTTGGCATTAACAACGTATGGAGAACTTTCTATAGAAGATCCAATCACTTTTACAAATCTATCTACAGGAGACCCTGTTAGTTACTTATGGAACTTTGGAGGAGGGCATACATCAACAGAAGAAAATCCTGTGCATACGTTTGCATCACCAGGAACGTACAATGTTCAATTAACGGTAGAATATCCTTTTAATTGTCGATATACGCACACTGTTTCGTTGGTGATAACTGAGGGCTATCGATTGATTGTTCCAACTGCGTTTACACCAAATGGTGATAATATCAATGATGTGATCAGACCAGTTTTTAGAGGTATGAGCGAAGTTGAAATGCGCGTATATAATACCTGGGGAAATCTTATTTATTCAGAAAAAGGAGCAACCCTGGAAGGATGGAACGGAATTGTTAATGGAAAGAAAGCAGAGAACGGAGATTATGTAATGGCAATAAAAGCTACGGTGTTTTACGGTCGGGTAATTGAACGAAGTGGACCTGTAACCCTTATTAAGTAAAGAGAATGAAAAGATTAATAGTCACTTTTATAGCAGTATTGCTAAGTAATTTTTTATATGCACAAGATCCTATATTTACACAATCTTTTATGATACCTGAAAGTATCAATTCAGGGTTTTTCGGATCGCAAGAAATAACCAGAGCAGGAGGAGTTCATAGAGTACAATGGCCTGGACTGGATTTTAGTATGAATACACAATTTGTGTATGTTGATGGATGGGTAGAATCTATAGGCTCTGGAATTGGATTTAGTCTTGTGAAGCATCAGGAGAGCAATACAAATTACACCTTTACGCAGGTAAACTATCATCATTCTTTGGTATTTCAACTGAATAGTTTTTGGTATTTCAGACCTAGTGTTTCTGTTGGATTAGGTATGAAGAGTTTTGGATTTCAGAATTTAGTTTTGGAAGATCAGATCAATATTTTTACTGGGATTGTAAATACTTCCTCCATTGATTCTTCAGTGTTAAATGAAAAGATCAATTTCGTAGATTTTAGCACTTCTGTTTTATTTCATAATGAAGATTCTTGGTTTGGATTAACCTTGAGACATCTAACTCAGCCAGATATTTCTTTTACACAACAAGGAAATAATGCTCCGTTGGATATGTTCTTTTCTGCACATGCAGCTTACAATCTTTCAAGAGATCTCATTCCTATTGAGCGGGTTTTTGGAAATGATAGTAATCTTTATGGATTGTTTAATTATATGAAGCAAGGCCAGATTAGTCGAATTGATTTAGGATTTCAATTGGGGATAGAGCAATTATCATTTGGTGTTATTGCGGTTGCAAGCCCTAATAAAAGCGAACTGAATGATAGCTTAATATCTTCTCTTAATTTCTTGATAGGAGTAAAGTGGGAAAACTGGAAGTTTAGCTACTCTCAAGATTTCACCACAAATAAAATAGGCAATACTGGAGGTATCTATGAAGTTTCAATCAATTATGATTTTGGAAGTCTTAGAAGCCGAAGGTTACCCTGTCCGAGAATCTTTTAATCCTCTGTTTACTGCCAGAGTCACTTTAATAGCAATGACTGTTACAATTGAAGGAAATATACCCTTAAAAAGTAATAGTAAAAACCCGTTCCACTCAGATAAATGTATTCTGGATATTTCTTTGAATAGGAGTTCTCCATATGGTTGGTTTTCGAAGAATAAAGACATCGTTAAGTTGTATCCAATATGAAAACCCAAAGGCATCATGATCGATTTTGATTTGTAAAATAAATATGCCCATATATAACCGGTTAGTCCAGTAACAAGCACTACATAGAGTATTGGAATTATGTCGCTTCCGACCATACCATAAGAAAATACGTGATAGATGCCGAAGGAAATGGCGGACAAAAGGAGTGCTTTTTTTACACCAGCTCTTTTGATAAGAATATAAAGTATGGCGCCTCTAAATACAAGATCTTCAGTCAATGCAGATCTGAGATGATATACAAATGCATTGAATATTGATGTATAGTTAATCTGGCTATGTTGACTCCATTGAATTTTTGCAATGAAGCTTTCAATGCTGATCGTTAAAAGAACAATGAGCATCATGGCTACAAAACCAACAAAGAATTGATAAACTCTTACGCGATTAGGAACAATTCCTAAAGCATCTAAACCTTCTTTCTGAATAAAGTGTAGCAATATCCATGAGATTGCTACTATGACTAATAATCCTAACATCTGTTTTTAAAATTGTAAGAGATTAAACCCGTGTTGGTTTCAAAAATGAAATGGAAAGAGGATAGTTGCAGGTACCTTCATTCAAGGCAGACGTTATATTTAAAACCGTTACAACAATTCCAAAAAGTACGACTCCTCCCGTTAAGAAGAAATTATAGCCAGGGAATGGGAAAAAGAGTAGTAATGAAATGACAACATACAGGGTGATGGAACTATGGAAGTTAACAATTGCCCTTCCATGATGATCATACGTTCTATTATCTTTTGACTTATGGATCCATAGAAATAAGGGAAATAGAATATTGCCAAACGGAATGATCAACCCTAAAAAAGGAATGGCATGCAATAACAACATCCATTTTCTTTGAATATCTTCTTCATTGGGGTTTTCAACAGGAAGTAGATCATTGACTTCGATATTGAGTCCTGCTGCCAGTAATTTGATAGTTTGTAAATGTGGCTGTGTTTGCCCTTTTTCAATCCTTTGTATTGTGCGAATACCAACAGTGGTTTTTTCAGAAAGATCTTCCTGAGTATACCCTTTTAGTTTTCGTTGGTAGACTAAATTTTCGCTTAACGATGGCGTTTTCATTTCGTATAATTTGATGCTACAAAGTTATTGTCAACCCGCGGAAATTGTAGCGTCATTTACATGTCACCTATCTGTCATTTTCAGTATTTAAAGGTGATTCGACGCTAATATAGAACAAAAAACCCCGCCGAGGCGGGATTCATAATCTAAAATCTAAAATTAATAAGCATCTTCATGAACCATGGAAATGGCTCTTCCAGAAGGTTCGTTCATATGTCTAAAACTCTCATCCCATTCCAATGCGATTTTTGTACTACAAGCTATGGAAGGTTCCTGGGGGACGCATAATGCAGCCGTATCACTTGGAAAATGTTCAGTGAATATAGAACGGTAAAAAAATTCTTCTTTTGTTGTGGGTGTTTGGATAGGGAATTTGTACTGGGCATTTGCAAGTTGCTCATCGGTTACCGCTATGTTGACAATATCTTTTAGGGTATCTATCCAACTGTATCCAACTCCGTCCGAGAATTGTTCTTTTTGTCTCCAAACCACGGATTCAGGTAAATAACTTTCAAACGCTTTGCGAATAACCCACTTTTCCATACGCTCTCCGTTAATCATTTTATCTTTTGGATTAATGCGCATAGCCACATCCATAAATTCCTTATCCAAAAAAGGAACTCGACCTTCTATCCCCCAGGCAGCTAATGATTTATTTGCTCTAAGGCAATCGTACATATGAAGCTTGTCTAATTTACGCACCGTTTCTTTATGAAACTCTTCTGCATTTGGAGCTTTATGAAAATATAGATATCCTCCAAAAAGTTCATCAGCCCCTTCACCAGATAGCACCATTTTTACACCCATAGATTTGATTACTCTGGCCATTAAATACATTGGAGCGGAAGCTCTAATCGTAGTAATGTCATAGGTCTCTAGTTTGTAGATCACATCTCTAATAGCGTCTAAACCTTCTTGAATAGTAAATTTGATTTCATGGTGAACCGTGCCAATATGATCTGCTACTTTCTGTGCAGCCGTCAGGTCTGGCGAACCTTCCAGCCCTACAGCAAAAGAATGTAATTGCGGCCACCAAGCTTCTTTTGTATCTCCTGATTCGATGCGCTTTTCAGCATACTTTTTTGCTATTGCAGAAGTTACAGAAGAATCCAAGCCACCTGATAGTAGTACTCCATAAGGAACGTCGCTCATAAGCTGTCTATGCACCGCTGCTTCTAATGCCTTACGTACTTCTTCAATAGTAGTTTCATTTTCTTTAACAGCATCATACTCCATCCAATCTCTTTGATACCATTGTTTTAGCTGACCATCTTTGCTAGACAGATAATGACCTGGAGGAAATAGTTCGATCTTAGTACAAACACCCTCAAGGGCTTTTAGTTCTGAAGCAACATAAAATGTTCCGTGCTGGTCCCAGCCCATATATAATGGAATGATGCCCATATGATCTCTAGCCACAAAATATTCATCTTGTTCAACGTCATAGATCGCAAATCCAAAAATACCGTTCAGTTCATCTAAAAAATGTGCACCTTTTTCCTTATATAAAGCTAGAATCACTTCACAATCTGATGCCGTTTGGAATGTATAAGAACCTTCAAACTTTGCTCTTAATTCTCTATGATTGTAAATCTCTCCATTCGCTGCTAATATTAATTTTTTGTCTTCACTGAATAAAGGCTGTTTTCCAGATGCGGGATCAACAATTGCCAAACGCTCATGCGCTAAAATCGCTTTATCGCTGCTGTAAATTCCACTCCAATCTGGACCTCTATGTCTAATCTTAGCAGACATCTTTAATAGTTGAGGTCTTAATACTTCTGATTTCTCTTTTAAGTCAAAGGCACATACAATACCACACATAATCTTTTCTTTTTAATTGTAATTAAGCTACAAATGAAATAATTATGTTTATAAATGACATGTAAATCATAATATTAGTTTTAAAATATTACTAAATATTGTATTATTATATGTTTTTGTAGTTTTTTTGTTTAAAAATTGACTAAAAACTTATGATTTAAAAAAAATGAATGAAAACTTGCCGTATTCAGATTCAGTATTTATTTTTGTTGCATAATGTTACAGAATCAAAATACATGGTGGTGGAACTCTCTTATTTCATAAGTGAGAAGGAAACCTATATGTAAATAATATAAACAAAAGGCTTATCTCACGATAAGCCTTTTTTATTTTGAATAATAGTTCTAAAATAAATCAGAACACGTGCAAAAAACAAACATAAAAACAATCAGTAGAAAGCGTATTGCAGATACAATAACTCCCGTGGGTCTTTATTTGAGATTTCGAGATAAATATGCAAACACATTGCTACTGGAAAGTTCTGACTATCATAGTAAAGAAGAAAGTTTCTCTTTCATATGTATTGAGCCAATTCTGACGATGAAAGTTGCGAACAATAAATTCGCTATCGAAAAAAAAGGAGAACAAACGTCTTCTCAAAAAATAGATGAGAATTTTTACCAACTTTTTGATGCTTTTAGCTCTAGTATTTCATTGGACTGTGATGAGTCATTACAATCTTTTAATGGGTTATATGGGTATACAACATACGATAGCGTACAATATTTTGAGACGATTGAGTTGAATGTATCGGAAGCACCTTCAGCAATTCCTTTGATGCAATACAGTTTTTATCGATTTATTATTGCGATCAATCATTTTAATGATGAAATGATAGTAATCGAAAATATAGAAGACGGAGAAGATGCTCGTATTGAAGAGGTTCAAACAATCATTGAAGCACAGGCATTTAATACGCAAAAATTTGAAATTGTTGGAGAAGAGTCTTCGAACTGTACGAACGAAGATTTTAAAGAGTATGTGCGAAATGCCAAAGCGCATTGCAAAAGAGGAGATGTATTTCAATTAGTGCTGTCTAGACAGTTTCAGCAACGTTTTAAAGGAGATGAATTCAATGTGTATAGAGCACTAAGGTCTATTAATCCATCCCCTTATCTATTCTATTTTGACTATGGAAGTTTTAAGTTAATGGGATCTTCGCCAGAAGCACAAATCAAAATTAATGAAGGAAAAGCGATCATCAATCCGATTGCAGGAACGTTTAGACGTACTGGTGATATGACAGAAGATTTGAAATTGGGGAAAAAGCTATCTGAAGATAAAAAAGAAACGGCAGAGCATGTAATGTTAGTGGATCTTGCAAGAAATGACTTGAGTAAACATGCAGATAATGTGACGGTAGAAGTATTTAAAGAAGTACAATATTTTAGTCATGTAATCCATTTAGTTTCGACAGTACAAGGACAGATCAAAGGGAACCCTATCGAAATTGTTGGAGATACCTTTCCAGCAGGAACTTTAAGTGGGGCGCCTAAGTACAAAGCAATGGAGTTGATCGACAAATATGAAAATCAGTCGCGTGGATTTTATGGAGGAGCCGTTGGTATTATAGGACTAAATGGTTCGGTAAACCTGGCGATTGCCATTCGCTCGTTTGTGAGTAAACAAAACAAATTGTACTATCAAGCAGGAGCTGGAATTGTTATCCATTCCGATGAAGAAAATGAACTACAAGAAGTAAATAATAAATTAGCAGCTTTAAAGAAGGCACTGTTATTAGCAGAGAACATATGAAAATATTAATTATAGATAATTACGACTCGTTTACCTACAATCTGGTGCATATGGTAGAGAAGATCACAGGAATTTTCCCTTCGGTATTCAGAAATGATGAAATTTCCTTAGAAGAAATGGAGGCCTATGATCTGATCATGCTTTCGCCCGGACCAGGTATTCCGGATGAAGCAGGAGTTTTGAAAGATGCGATAAAAATGTATGCAGGAAAGAAACCCATTTTTGGTGTTTGTTTAGGCTTGCAAGCAATTACTGAAGTGTTTGGTGGATCCATCTCTAATATGAATGAAGTGTTTCATGGAGTTGCTACCGAGATGAAAGTTACGAAAGAGGATACCGTATTATTTAAAGACGTGGCAAATAGTTTTCCAGCTGCAAGGTATCATTCGTGGATCGCATCCGAGGAGAATTTTCCAGAAGTGCTAGAAGTAACCGCTTTAGATAATGAAGGCGGAATTATGGCTATCCGACATAGAGAATATCCTATAAGTGCAGTACAGTTTCACCCAGAGTCGATTTTAACTGAAGTAGGAGAAGATATCGTTAGGAATTTTATAGAAGCACATGCATCATGAAGCAAATTTTAAACCATCTATATCAGCACAAAAGGTTAACAGAATCTCAGGCAAAAGAGATCTTAATAAACATTGCCTCGGAAAAGTATAATGATGCTCATCTTGCATCTTTCATGACCGTTTTTATGATGCGACCTATTACGGTAGAGGAATTATCAGGGTTTAGAAAAGCATTAAAAGAGTTAGCTATCAAAGTGGATCTTTCAGATTACAATACCATAGATATTGTGGGAACGGGAGGTGATGGAAAAGATACTTTCAATATATCAACATTAACCTCTTTTATAGTGGCTGGAACCGGTCAGAAAGTGGCGAAACATGGAAATTATAGTGTGTCTTCACAATCGGGTTCTTCAGATATGTTGGAAAGCTTCGGATATGAATTTACCAATAATGAGGATACTTTAAAAGAGCATTTAGAAAAGGCAAATATTTGCTTTTTGCATGCACCAAAATTCCATCCAGCAATGAAAGCTGTTGGTCCAACTAGAAAAGCATTGGCGTTGAAAACATTTTTCAATATGCTGGGACCATTGGTAAACCCAAGTTCTCCTCAGAATCAACTGCTGGGAACTTTTAATTTAGAGGTAGCTAGACTTTACAACTATATTCTTCAAGAGGAGGTAAGTAACTATGGTATTGTACATGCCTTAGATGGTTATGACGAGATATCATTAACCGGAGGGTTTAAGCTATTCACCAAAACGGGAGAACAATTGATTACGCCGGAGGATCTTGGGCAAAAAAGAGTGGCGCAATCCGATATCTTTGGAGGAAATTCTGTTGCAGATGCTGCCAAAATATTTAAAACCATTCTCTCAGGAGGCGGCACAGACCCTCAAAATAGTGTGGTGTTGACAAATGCTGCAATAGCATTGACTATTGTAGATGTCAATAAATCGTTTGAAGATGCTTTTGCTGAGGCAGAAAACTCTTTGTTAGGAGGGAAGGCAAAAGAATGTTTAGAAAAATTAGTAAAATAAAAGCGTCAGCCGAGTCTGACAAAAAGTAGATACATGACTATACTTGATAAAATAATAGCATTTAAAAAGAAAGAAGTCGCAAAAATAAAAGCGGACGTTCCATTACAAAGATTGGTAGAAAGTCCAAATTTTAAACGGGATCCATTCTCTCTTAGAAAATCGTTACTTGATCCTTATTCCACTGGAATTATTGCAGAGTTTAAAAGACAATCACCTTCCAAAGGAATTATTAATGATACAGCAAAAATTGAGGAGGTTACAGAAGGATATTTAAATGCAGATGTTGCCGCTCAATCAATTCTGACGGATACCTCGTTTTTTGGAGGTACTATGGTCGATCTAATGCAGGCAAGAGCCATTAATACGAGCAAGCCAATTTTGCGTAAAGATTTTATTGTGGATGGTTTTCAGATTGTAGAGGCCAAAGCGATTGGAGCTGATGTAATTTTATTGATAGCCGCTTGCTTGACAAAAGAAGAAATTAAAAACTATGGACAGCTAGCAAACGATCTTGGAATGGAAGTACTATACGAGGTGCATACGAAAGAAGACTTAGATAAAATTGAGCTTGAGAATAAGGTTATTGGAATCAATAATAGAAACTTAAAAACGTTCGAAGTAGATCTTGAGCATTCTATAGCCTTAGCAAGTCAAATACCATCGAGTTGTGTCAGAGTTTCCGAAAGTGGTATTAGTGATCCAAGAATTATTACTGGACTTAAAGAGTACGATTTCAAAGGATTCTTGATTGGAGAGAATTTTATGAAAGAAGAAGATCCAGGTCTCGCTTGTGAAGAATTTATTAGTCAAATACGTTAGAAGATGAAACTAAAAGTTTGTGGAATGAAGTATGTAGAGAATATTCGATCAGTTGCGGATTTGCAACCTGATTATATGGGATTTATTTTCTATGAGAGATCCAAACGAAATTTTGAAGGAATCATTCCAGAACTACCTAAAGGTGTTAAGAAAACAGGTGTTTTTGTGAATGAACCTATGGAGATCGTAGTTTCTTTAGTTGAAGAATATGAGCTGGAAGCCATTCAGTTACATGGCGATGAATCTGTAGCCTATATTGAGGAGTTGAAGCGTTATATTAAACATGTTGAGATTATTAAAGTTTTTGGGATCAAAGATGATTTTGACTTTTCTCTTTTAAAGGGGTATGAAAAGACAGTTGATTATTTTTTATTTGACACCAAAGGAAAAGAACGCGGAGGTAATGGTATAAAGTTCGACTGGTCAGTTTTAAAGAACTATCCGTATTCGGTACCCTTTTTTCTAAGTGGAGGAATTGATTTAAATGATATTGAAGAAATAAGAAAAGTGAACGCTTCAGGACTACCAATATATGCTATTGACGTTAATAGTAAGTTTGAAAGTAAACCTGGATTTAAAGAAACAAAAAAACTAAAAGCTTTTAAGAAAGCATTGAAAATATAAAGACATGAAATCGAAGTTTCAACCAGATGAAAATGGATATTACGGGCAATTCGGAGGAGCCTTTATTCCCGAGTTATTATATCCAAATGTTAAGGAGATCGATGAACATTATATTCAAATCATTGAGTCGGAAGAATTTCAATCAGAATATAAATCCTTGTTAAAAGATTATGTTGGTAGACCTAGTCCTTTGTATCTAGCCAAGAGACTATCAAATAAATATGGAGCCCATATTTATTTAAAACGTGAGGATCTAAATCATACAGGAGCGCATAAGGTCAATAATACTATTGGTCAGATATTGATTGCTAAAAAGCTAGGAAAGACCAGGATTATTGCGGAAACTGGTGCAGGTCAGCACGGAGTTGCTACGGCCACGGTCTGTGCTTTGATGGGGTTGGATTGTACTGTTTTTATGGGAGAGATAGATATTAAAAGACAAGCGCCTAATGTTGCGAGGATGAAAATGTTGGGAGCTACTGTGGTTCCTGCAAAAAGTGGTAGCAAAACATTGAAGGACGCAACTAATGAGGCTATCCGTTATTGGATACAACACCCAGAAACGTATTACTTGATCGGTTCAGTAGTGGGACCGGCTCCCTATCCTGATATGGTAGCGAGGTTACAAGCAGTGATCTCAGAAGAGATCAAATGGCAATTGAAAGAGCATACAGGAAAAGAAAATCCTGATACTATCATTGCATGTGTGGGAGGAGGTAGCAATGCTGCAGGAGCATTTTATCATTATATGGACAATGAAGAGGTTGAATTGATTGCCGTAGAAGCAGCAGGACTAGGAGTTCATTCTGGAGAAAGTGCTGCGACGTCTCAATTGGGTGAAGTAGGTGTGATTCATGGCAGTAAAACTATTTTAATGCAGGATGAATATGGTCAGATTGTTGAGCCGTATTCAATATCTGCTGGATTAGATTACCCAGGAGTAGGTCCTTTGCATGCATATTTATATGAAAGTAAGCGCGCAACATTTATGAATGCAACGGATAAAGAAGCATTGACTGCAGCTTATGAGTTAACGAAGATTGAAGGGATCATTCCAGCACTAGAAACAGCTCATGCGCTGGCCGTTTTACCCAAAATGGATATAGTGAAAGATCAGGTAATAGTAATTAATTTGTCGGGAAGAGGAGATAAGGACTTAGAGACATTTATCAAACACTTAGAATAATAGGATTCATGAATTCAATAAAAAAAATATTTCAAGAAAAAGACAAAAACATTCTGTCTATTTATTTTACCTCTGGATTCCCGGAATTAAATGACACTTCAAAAGTTATTGAAGGATTGAGTCATGGAGGTGTAGATTTCATTGAAGTTGGATTGCCATATTCAGACCCACTGGCAGATGGACCGACTATTCAAGATAGCAGTCAGGTGGCATTAAAAAATGGAATTAATTTAGATATCATATTTGATCAACTACTCTCAATCAAAGAAAGCAATAATGCACCTTTGATTGTGATGGGATATCTAAATCAAATGCTAAAATACGGAGAGGAGCGATTCTGTCAAAAGTTAGTTGAATGCGGAATTGATACAGTGATATTACCAGATCTTCCAATGGTTGAGTATGAGAATCGTTATAAAGTATTATTTGATAAATATGGAATCAATAATGTATTCTTAATTACACCGCAAACCTCTGAAGAGCGCATCCGAAAGATTGATGGATATACAAAGAGTTTTATCTACATGGTTGCATCAAGTTCTATTACAGGGGCAAAAGGAGATATATCTCAATCTCAGATTGATTATTTTAAAAGAATAAAAGCAATGAAATTACAAAGTAATTTGATTATCGGTTTTGGGATCTCAGATAGAAGTACATTTTCTAAGGCATGCGAATATGCAAGTGGAGCTATTATAGGTTCGGCCTTTATTAAGTTTTTGGCACAAAATGGCACAAAAAAAATTGGTGACTTTATATCACCAATTTTATAATATATTATAAAACAGATTCTTACAAACCTATTTTAAAAAGTTTCTACTTTAATAACTCCGTTTGCACCTCTGGCACCATAATGAGCGGCATCAGTTCCTTTTAAAATAGAAACAGACTTGATGTTTGTAGGAACAATGTTTCCAAAAATATCTTGATCTACTGCATTACCATTTACAATGAACAAAGGAGATAAACTTCCATTAACCGTATTGTATCCTCGAATTGTAATTTCATTATTAGGATTGACATGAACACCAGGAACTTGTCCTCTGATGTAATCATAGATACTTCTATACTGTATTGGATTTAACCCTTTCTTCTTAGCATCTCCTATCACATAATGATCATTACCCTTCTTTATGGTAATTACCATATTCTTAGAGTTATTATACTTTACTTTTTTAATACCTATAGTAGGATAGAAAGCACTAATTTCTTTTGGCGCTTTATCTAACTTTACCTTAAAATATCCTTTAGCATTTGCTCTTCTTTTTTGCTTTACATCATCAAAAAGAATAATCGCTCCTGGTACAGGTTTATTATCAGTGTCTTTAACTAAAATCGAAATAGTTACATCTTTTTTCTTTTTCTCTTTTTTCTGAGCAACAATGGCAACAGAAAAAGAAAGAGCCAGTAAAAAAATGAGGTTTTTAATTGCTTTCATATCCAAATATTTTAAACTTTTAACTTACGTATTGACTATAACTCCTTAATTCAGAGTATTGTAAATATACGATTTTATTCGCTAAGAATATGTTAAATTATTTAACAGTTAATGCACTTTTTCTCCATTTACATAAGTGGATGTAGCTGTTGTTTCTGGTATTTTTTCACCTGATACTTGCATAATATCTTGACTTAAAATGGCAAAATCAGCAAACTTTCCAGCCTCTATACTTCCTTTTTCATGTTCCTCGAAATTTGCATATGCTGCCCAAATAGTCATTCCTTTTAATGTTTCTTCTCTAGATAATGCATTTTCCATTTGATAACCATTAGCTGGATATCCTTTTATATCTTTTCTAACTACCGCCGCATAAAAAGTTAAAAAAGGATTCACTTGTTCAACAGGGTAATCAGTACCCAAGGCTACCTTACCGTAGATGTCGAGTAACTTTTTGTAAGCATACCCACCTTTAATTCTTTCCGATCCAACACGGTCTTCGGCCCAATACATATCAGACGTAGCATGGGTTGGTTGAATAGATGGAATTACATTCTTGAACAAGTCAAAATCTTGATGGTCTACAATTTGAGCATGTTCAATTCTCCATCGTCTATCTGACTCATTTTTTAAGGCCTCTTTATACACGTTTAACACCCAATAATTTGCTGAATCACCGATGGCATGTGTATTCATTTGATATGCTGACGCTGCAATTTGTTTTGCAATTTCTTGATAACGTTTAGGGCTATAGATTAAAGCACCAAAATGACCCTCACGATCACTATATGGTTTTTTCATCGCAGCACCTCGAGAACCTAGGGCACCATCGCCATATACCTTAAAAGAACGAACATTTAAACGATCGGTTTTTATAATCCCTTTTTTTGTATAGTAATCTAGGTTTTGTTGTGTTGCAGAAACCATGGCATAGATTCGAATTTTTAGATCACCTGTATTTTGTAAACTATCTATGAGTTCTATAGTAGGTTGACTAATGCCAGCATCGTCTACTGTTGTTAACCCATAGCTAAAGTTGATCTTTTGCGCATCTAATAAGCCTAAAATAGACTCCTTTCTAGTGCTTGGAGGAATTTTTATATAACGCATTGCAGCATCTATCAACACACCTGTTAAACGTCCATTTTTAGTAATAAACTCGCCTCCTGAAATGTCTTTAGGAAAATTAGTTTCGGATAGTCCGGAATATTGTAAGGCAGCATCGTTAACCAGTAAAGCATGTCCATCTACCCTTCGAATTGCTATTGGAGTTCTAGGAAATAATTTGTCTAGTTTTTTCTTGGTAGGGAATTCCTTTACTTCCCAATCGTTTTGATCCCATCCACGGCCAGTGATGTAAGAAACATTTTTTTCGTCTTGAAATTTTGAAATCTGCTGAATTACTTCATCGAAGCTCTTTGTTCCTTCCAAATTGACTCTTTGCTGTTGTAGCCCTAAACCATAAAAATGACAATGCGCATCTATTAACCCAGGGACGATAGTCTGACCTTGAGCATCTACAATTTCTTTTGCTGTATAGTTTTCTGTAATTTCTTGAGTAGTCCCAACGGCCAAGAATTTTCCGTTTTTAATTGCAAAAGCCTGTGCTTTGCTAAAGTTGGTATTGACGGTGTAGATATTTGCATTGGTAACTATGAGGTCCACTTCTTGTTGTTTACATGAAGTAAAAGAAACGATAAGAACGATTAGAAATATAAGTTTTTTCATGAGTGTTGATAAATTAGATATGCACAAAACATTAGTAAAAATTGAAGAGGAATTCTGATAATAGCAGCTTTTTTTGAGCCAATGGCCGGTCTCTCTTTGGTAACATCCCATATATGAATAGGGAGAAATAAAATCATTAAGATAAAAATACCAATAGCAGCATAAGACGTAGTTTGATGAAAAAACAAAGCTATTCCTAAAGAAAATTCAATGACTCCAACGACATAGTTGACTACTTTTTTTGGAAAAATATCGGGTATAAAGTGTTTAAAAATATCGGGTTTTATAATGTGCATGATTCCGGCGAATGTTAAAAATCCTCCAAAAACAATTTTTAAAACCAGTGTAAACAGCACCATAGATTAAGGCTTTACGGGTGTGTTATTATAAAGGTATTTATCCATCAAATAGATAATACTTGCCATAGAAGCACTTCCTAATTGTAATTCTCGTTTATTCACTTTATCAAAAGTATCGGTTGAGGTGTGATGATAATCAAAATAACGCTGACTATCTGGGCGATACCCAACTAAAGTAACTGCCTCTCCTTTTAAAGGCGAAATATCTGCGCCACTACCACCTTTATCAAGATCATGCAATCCATAAGGAGATAATAATTTTTTCCAGCTTTGCAGCAAAGCTGTATTGGAAGCATTAGCATCAATACTAAAACCTCTCGGAGTATGCCCCCCAGCATCTGATTCTAAACCACCTATGTGTGTCTCTTTATGAAGTTTCGCTAATCTAGCGTATTCCTTGGCTCCTCTAGTTCCATTTTCTTCGTTCATAAAGAAAACAACGCGCAATGTGTTTTTAGGTTTGATATCGTTTTTCTTAAACAGATATGCCACCTCTAAAGATTGTACAACACCAGTTCCATCGTCATGAGCTCCGTCTCCTAAATCCCAAGAATCTAAATGACCACCAACAACCATAATATTTTCAGGAGTCTCATAGCCTTTAATTTCTCCAACTACATTGAACGATGGTGCATCTGGTAAAGTCTTGCAACTTTGTTTGAAATAGAACTTTAGATTTGGGTTCTTTTTAAGGTCATCACTTAATATATTTGCTGCTCTAGAACTGATAGCCGCAGTTGGGATGTACTCTTCTTTTGGGATATTACCATAGCTCATTGTTCCAGTATGTGGATAGTCGTCAACACCATTTGTCATAGATCGTACGATTACGCCTTTCGCACCATATTTACCACATACGGCAGCTCCACGTACACGTTGTCCTACACAACCTCCATAAGCTCTGAATGTGTTAATAAGCGTATTGTCAAATGGTCTATTGAAAAACACGATCTTTCCTCTCATTTTTTCTCCAAGCGCTTCAGCTTCTTTTAATCCTTGTACCTCTATCACTTCTGCCGTGACTCCATTCTTAGGTGTTGCAATAGAAAAACCTAAAGCACAAATAGGGACATTCTTTTTTTGCCCATTGACACTATAATTAGCTACTTCTTTTTCTCCACGAACCCAGTGCGGTACCATTACAGGTTGTAGCCAAACAGAATCTAAACCGACTTCTTTCATTAACCTTTCTCCCCATTCTACGGCTTTCTGTGCTTCGGGAGACCCAGATAAACGACCTCCTATATTACTTGTTAAATCTCTTAACCATTCATAGGATTGACCTTCCATTAAAGCAGTATTAAATAGGTGTTTAATATTGGTCGAATCTTTTTTTTCTTCGGTAGTTAATCCAAGTTCAGTATTCGAAGATTCTTTTTTCTCTGCACACGAAAATGCGAGTACAAGAATGACAAAAAGAGATAGTTTTTTCATGGTTATGTTAGTTTTAAGAAGTTAAATTTACATAAACTTCTCGACAACGATCTTA
The DNA here is from genome assembly GCF_032248395.1 of Asprobacillus argus. Lineage (NCBI taxonomy): Bacteria > Pseudomonadati > Bacteroidota > Flavobacteriia > Flavobacteriales > Flavobacteriaceae > Asprobacillus > Asprobacillus argus. The sequence goes on along the minus strand of NZ_JAVTTO010000006.1, from coordinate 39,354 downwards.
TGAATGAAAAATGTATATTTGATTTTAACGGAATTAATGGAATTGTTTAATTCTTAATGTATTTGAACATGAATATGATCATCATGTCTTACCGACCTACATCCTTGAAATCGAATCTTAGAGCTCTTTAGTTTAAGTCTATGTTTGAGATGAGGTTCTACGAATATTTTTTCAACTTTAGGATGACTAGCAATAAGGTTGATCAATCTGGTATTTGCACGATTACTAAAGGTTAGATGATTGTTTATTTCACCAAAAGTCACAAATTTGCTATAATCATATTGCCAGAATCCTTGTTTTTTACATTTAGTTGTTTGATCTAATCCTTTGTTATTTGGATGTTCAAATACACCATAGCCGCTTCTCGATTTTTTTAAATTGGTGAGTGCTCCATTTGTTTCTTCATAGGTAAAAGCCAGATCTATTTTCTTGCCGTCGTTATGACTTAAGTGAGGTAATAAAGGAAAACTATCAAAAAAAGGGAAGTTTGCATCGAGGTACATCACTTTGATTCCAGAATATTCTTTCTGAAGTTGTACAGCTACATTGGTAATGACTTGATTCATTTCTTCCGTTACATAATTTCTGTTGAGTAACTTCGTAAAGAAACTATGGGCATGAATACTCTTTGATTCTTTAATTTGAACTCGACCAAAATAAGGAGAGATATTCGGAATCAATAAAAAAGAGGAAGCAACATATAAAAGCGTAAAAGCAAACCATCTTTTCAATCGATACTGCTTTTTATTTCGACTTATAAGGAACAGTGAAGTTAAATAGATAATACCGCCTGTCTGTGAAACTATCGTTAATACTAGAAATAGTAGAATATGCAGTACGATCTTAAGCACACCGCTAAAAATCAAACTTATAGGTAATACCTGCTATTACCTGGAATCCTTGTACGGTGAAGTTTGCATAACGCTGATAATCTGAGTTCAGGACATTATTAAACTTTACAAAAGCAGATAGCATATCACTAAAATGGTATCCACCGTTTAAGTTTAGATCTAAATAGGACTTAAGATTCTGTACACCTGATGTTGCAGATGGGAAGATGCCGCCATAGAGTATGTCTTTTCGCTCCCCTACAAAGAACAGATCTGCTCCTGCATACCATTTGTCCTTTTTATATTTACCATAAATGGTACTTTCTACTTTTGGTAAGTTCCAGGCTTCTTGTTGCCCTGTTAGGGTGTAGGAATGAAATTGTAGGTTGGCACCAATCATCATTCTTTTGGAAACATCTACTTCTAGTTCAGAGTAAAAAGTAAAGGTCTTTACATCATCATAAAACACATTGAAAGAATTTCCATATTCGTACCCCAGTAGAGGGATACTGTTCGCTATATTAGTTGTCCCATCTGATTTAGAGTTATTCCTAATGAACAATGGTTTGTCTTCTTCGTTTCTGTAACTTCCTTTTATTTGATAGGTCACATTTGGAGAAAACTTACCATTAACACTTGCAAAGAAGTTATACTGCTCATTGGTTTGTGTCATAAAAAGCGTTGGCGAAACAAAAGGATTTGAGTTTGAAAAATTTCTGTAGCTATTCATCTCTAAATCACCACCTGCGCCTAAATTCAAATAGGCTAAACTCTTTACAATAGGGTAGGAGATCTCGATGTCTGGGTAGATGAAAAAGTCAGTAAGACTATTTTGAGTATCTAACGCCAGGTATACTTTAGCACCCGCTTTTACTTTTAATTTATCATCGCCAAAACGATAGGTTGGGTTCACTTTAAAATTAAAAAAGGAGTATTCTTGTTTGGTAGTTCCTAGATAATCCTGCATAAACTCACCACTTAAATAGGTTAAAGAGGTGTTTACATTTAGGTTCTTCAATTTTCTGCTAAGTGCTGTTAACGGCAACTGTAGGTCTGCTGCTAAAGAAAAGAACAACTCTTTACTTTTAAAATCATCTGAAAAGGAATAGATTTTAGCATTTGCATTTTCTATATATGCGTCTTCAAAGATCATTTCACCATTCAGAGAGAAATACTTGAATTTTTGCTTCTCTTCGATCGCATTCAGCGTAGGAACGTCGAATGTTAAGGCTGGCAGCCCATACCAATTGTACTGATTGCTTTCTACGTCAACTCCAACTTTCCAGTTAAAATAACGTTCTTCTTTCATATAATACCCACCTAAGTTCAGATTTCGATAACCGTTGTTTAATAAAGCATCAGCAACCCCATTTTCTGAAGATATATATTTTGCATAGATTCCAAAATCTGTCTCGTGCTTTGTGTTTTGATGTAAAAACAACTCAACAAAAGGAGTAGCGTAATTACCAAACCCTGCAGCTAGGTAATTGTCGTACAGACGTTCTTTAACACCAAGATCAATGCCTTTTACCACTCCGCTTTTAGGAATAAAAGTAGATGCCACAGGTGCTGAGAAAATGGTGTATTTCAATTTTTTCTTTTGAGACTTCTCACTTAAGACTATTTTAGGATTCTTCTTGATCTTAAAGGCATCCGCAATGGTAGGTGTATAGGAAGTTACTACATTAATAACTTCAGGTTTTAAGGTATCCTTAGCAGTCTCTTTTTTTTCTTCTTTCTGAGCACTTGCTTGATATGAACCAAAAACAACCCCCAGCAATAATAAAAACTTTTTCATCTATTCTTTATTTTTAGGAGTTACAGATATGTTTGTTTTGGCTTCGTTGGTCTTGATTTTTTTGAGTTCGTTTTCAGCTTCATTAATAACGTCTTCAAATTGTGTAAAGTTCTTGATAATGTTTTCTAAAATAAATGTGGCTTGATAGGGATCCGATTTTTCAATCGCATAATAGTTTTTCGCCATAATAATAAAGCTCTTTGCTCCCCAATATTTATAGGCAGAGTAATCTGAAATTACTTTCTGAACTACTTTGTTAGATTCTGCATACTTCTTATTATAGTTCTTAAAAAACGCACTAAAGTATAAGGCTTCCGCTTTTAATTCTCCACTAGCGTTTCTTTCAACCTCTTTATAGAATTCTTCTGCAGTAACATAATCATCTGTCTTATAGGCTGATCTTGCTATAATGATCTTCGCATCATACTCTACATTAGCATCTATTTTAGAGTTTTGCAAAACTTTTTCGGCATATGCAACGGCATTTTTGTAATCATCAGATTGGTAATACCCTTTCATTAAATTACTTTGCGCATAAATAACATTTTGAGGGAAATTAGCCTCTGTTTCTAATCTAGCCAATAGTGGAATCGCGTTTGTCCAATCTTCTTTTTCTAATAAGATCTGAGATAGTTTGTTCAATGCTTCCTCGCTAAACTCACTTTGATCCTGATCTACCACGTATTGATAATTAGGAATAGCTTCGTCATTTCTTCCTTCTTTTACTAATAATTGAGCCAAGTAAAAATTGGATTTGAGTGCATGTAATCCTTCTGGGAAATTGGTGATGTACTTTTGAAAACCACTGATGGCCCCCTTCGTTTTATTCGCTAAAAACTTATTCTCGGCAGACTCGAACATCGTATTGTCTAGCTCGGTATCGGTTACATCCATAAATTTGACCGTCCTCACCCAGGTTGCATATTCATCCACCGTTCCTAATTCAACATGTACGTTTCTAGCATTGGTTACTGCTTGCTTTGCCTCCGGAGAATTTGGATATTTAGCAACAATTTGTTTGAAAATAGTTAACGCTTTTTCGTTCTCATTGTCGTTAAAATATAATAACCCATTTCTCAATAAAACATTGGCATTAAAAGAACTTCTTGGGAACTCACTGGTTAGTTTTTCGTAAGATAAATGTGCATTTTCATTGTCTTTATCAATAGCATAAGTATTTCCTAATTGAAAATAGGCATCATCTCTCAAACCTGAAGTTTCAAAATCTTTAATCAGCTTTAAAAGCTGTGCAACTTTCTTGGTATTATCTTTTAGGAATCCATAACTCATGGCAGATTGGTACTGTGCATAGTCCGCACCAGAACCGTAAGCATCAATTACTTTTTTGTAGGAAGCAATTGCCTTTCTGTAGTTCTTAGTGGCATACTCACTATCTCCTTTTCTAATAATCGCGTCATCATTCATTACGACATCGTCATTTTCGGTAGCAATGAAGCGCTGAAAAGCCACTACTGCATTTGGGTATTCTTTAAGCTTGAAATAGCTATACCCAATATTATAATCGACTTGCGCATATTCTTCTACATCTTTCGAACCCGAAATCTTTTTAAAGGCAATAAAGTCATCCAAAGCATTTTGGAAATTTCCTAGTTGGTAATTCGCTTCTGCTTTCCAGTATTGAGATTTAGACTTGACGATAGGGTCTGTACATTTGATACCTGCTATAAAGAAGGGAATAGCTTCTTTTAATTTCCGGTCCATAAATAATTGCACACCTCTATAATACGATACTTCGTAGGTCAGTTCCTTGTTTTGAGCGCTTTTGTTTTTAGCCAAATAATCCAAAGCCCCCACATAATCCTGCTGATACAGGTAAGAGGTTACTACCAATCCATTTATTTCTTCATAACTAGGAGATTTTGGATATGCCTTTAGGAAATCTTGCAATACCAGTGCTACGCTTTTATAGGGATTTCCTTCTTCGTAGCTCAATTTTGCATAATTTAATGCGGCGTCTTCCTTTACTTTTGGGTTAAAGTCCATTTCGCTAGCATTCTTAAAAGCATTTAAAGCTTCTGTCTTTTTTTCCAAGTACATATAGCACTCACCTAGATTGTAGTAGGCATTTTGAGAAACATTATTTTGCTCGTCTATAATTCTGTTGAAATTACTTACCGCTTTTTCAAAATCATTTTGTTTGTAATAGGCAAACCCTAGTTGATAATAATCGGTATTACTCCATTTTCCTTTTTTTCCTCTATACTCCTCCAAATATGAGATAGATTTTTCATACTCTTTAAGATTGAAGTAACTCTCTCCAACTATTTTTGCAATTTCGGATCGCTCTTTTGGTTTGGCTTTTTCTAGTAATTTGAGACCCACTTCGATACACCTTTCAAACTTTCCAGCCTTAAAACTGATATCTAATAAGTAGTAGGTTACTTCACTTTTGTATGCCTCTTGATCAGCTAACTCACTAAGTGTGGTCTCAGCTTCTTCATAATCTTCCTGTTTATAGGCAATATATCCATAATAGTACCTAGAATCATTCCCATATTTTGGATCGTTGATCAACTTTAAAAAATGCCCTCTCGCACGTTTTAAGTTTTGCGTGGTTAATAGGGCGTATCCCATTTTAAAATCCAGCTCTTTTTTATTTTCTTCCGAAAGGGCTTCACGATTTACTTTGGTAAACCATTTTAAGGCGTAAGATGCTCTTTTGTTGGCAAAATAATAATTTCCAACCAAGAAGAAGGCTTTATCTTTTTTCGTGCTATTAGGGTATTTTTCTACAAAGCCCAGAACCTTTTTATCTGCATCTGTTTGATTCAACTTAATAGCGCACATTGCATCGTAATAATCGGCTTCTGCTCTTAAATTTGTATTGTCTTTGAGTTTTTTAGAAACGTCGACAAAGTTCTTTTGAGCAGCAGCATAGGCTTTATTGTTAAATAATTTTACAGCATGATTATAATCGTTAAAGATATTTACATCAATATCTGATTGTTGCCCCCAAATTACACTCGTATAAAGAGTCAAAAGAAGAAATAAGATTGGTGATTTTAAAAAGTAATATTTCATTGATGTTATTTTTATTACCTGAAATCTATAACGCCTTATTTTTATTTTTGTTGGATAGAAATAAAAAAAAGAAACAAAGAGTATAGTTGATTGGCAAGTTAAAATTAGAATAAGTTCTACAATTTTTGATCTTTTTGTTGATCAAATTTTATGTAGGTTTGTAAAAACGAAAAATATGGAGAATTCAATTTTACATTTAGAAAATGCAGATATCTATCAACGAGATAATCTAGTGCTATCTAAGGTAAACTTGACCATTAATAAAGGTGATTTTTTCTACCTGATAGGTAAAACGGGAAGCGGAAAAAGTAGCTTAATGAAAACCTTATATGGAGATCTGAAACTGCAACGAGGTACTGGCGCTATTGTAGGATTTGATCTTAAAAAATTAAAAGATAAAGAGATTCCTTTTCTCAGAAGAAAAATAGGGATTGTCTTTCAGGATTTTAAGCTATTGAATGATCGAACTGTTTTTGATAATTTATTGTTCGTTTTGAAAGCTACTGGCTGGAAAGATAAAGAAGCAATAAAAGCCAAGATAGAGGAGGTGCTAGACCATGTAGGAATGAAAATGCAATACTACAAGAAGCCTTTTGAACTCTCGGGAGGAGAACAACAAAGGGTTGCTATTGCTCGAGCATTATTGAATGATCCTGAATTGATCTTAGCTGATGAACCTACAGGTAATTTAGACCCAAAAACTTCTTTAGAAGTGATGGAGCTATTAAACGAAATTCATCAAAGCGGAAAGAGCATTTTAATGGCCACACATGACTATGCCTTAATTGTTAAGTTCAAACAGCAAACCATAAAATGTGAAGGAGGAGAATTATTTGAAGTAGCTCAGGGCTAATTAAAGATAGTATCTATTATTTTTTGCCCTCCTTGTATTGGATCGAACTGCTGTAATATCTGAAGTCTCTCGTTAACAATGTCATTTGAAAAATCAGTATTGAACAACATTTCCGTCTTGTTTAAAAACTCAGCCTTTGTATTGGCTCTTTCACATAGCGTTTCTAGCCCAGTATCATCAATCATAAAATCATTGGCAATCACAAATTTGCTTTGATATAGCGTGTTTAATAGTTTCAGCTTTATCCCTGTTTTTTGAAACGTTGGTAGTACATTTATGTGAGCTTCTTCAAAAAGCTTTGATAGGTCATTTTCTTCACGAATATGTGTAAATGAAATATTAGGATGCAACCCAATCTCTTTAACAAGTGTTTTATGTACATGACTACTTGCAATTTTAAAGGTGAATTTAGAACCTTTATAAACCTTAATTAAAAATAGTGCTGCTTTGACATTTTCAGGAACCATCATATTCCCATGGTACAGAATGTATGTTCCTTTGTTTTTTAAATGTTGCTTTTTAAAGACCTCATGAAAAGCGGGAACGTATTGGCAATGATCACCAAATTTTTGAAAAAAATAGGCTTGTTCAAACGGCGAGATGGTAAATACACCATTTACTTTTTTTAAAACTTGTTGATAGCGCTTCAATTTTTTCGCTTCTTGTTTAAAGAATCTTTTTTTAAAAAGGTTAGATTCACTTTCAGACAAACCTTTATAAAAACGATGCTCTATATTATGAGCTCTTACAAATACAGGTTGCCCTTTTAATAGGTTTTCAAAAACAGGATACGTCGTATGTAAACCCTCGAATAAGATAGGGAAAGGATCCTTATTTAGGTTGGTAGTTAAGCGATCGTTACTTCGACTTTTGACAATAAATGGATCTGTTGATAAAAAGCTTTTTACAAAAGGATTCCGTTTATAATAATGAACTTCTTTACAATATTTTGTGAGTTCTTTTTGTTCACCTCTGCCATACTCAAACATATGTAAATAGATATCGACGCCTAATTCTGATAACATTTTTATCTTATAAAATACGTCAATAACCCCTCCATAATTGGGTGGAAAGGGGACATCGAAAGAGACAATATGTAATTTTTTAGTTGAGATGCTTAAAAATATGGATTAATTTTTCTTTTTCTACGCTCCAGCTAAGCTCTTTTTTAGTTTTTTTCAAAGCATTTGAATATTGGCGCTTATCCATAGACTTGATCAAAGAGGATAATTCTTTAGACCTTCTGTCTTTTAAAACCCTTCCTATCTGGTGCGTTTCAACTATTTTCTTCATCTCTGGCAAGTCTGAAACTACTACAGGAATTTCTGCATGTATATAGTCGAATACTTTATTTGGTAGCGCATAACGGTAATTAAGTCCAAGATCTTCTTCCAAACTGATGCCAATATCTGCCAAGGGGGTAATGCTTTTAAGTTGAGCCGGGCCTAGTTTTCCCAGAAAAATAATTGAGTTTTCGAGCTCTTTTTGTTTTACTTGTTCTTTCAACGTTTCTATAATATCTCCATCTCCAGCAATCATAAATATATAGTCCTCTAAAAGAGACATCGCATCAATCATTAGCTCTAATCCTCTACCCATGTTGATTGACCCTTGATATAAAATTGTTTTCTTTCCTTGATGATCAAATGGTAATGCTAAAGGCTTTACTGAAATTTCTTTTGGAATGTTTCGCACAATATGACAATGTACATTGTAAGCTTTCTCATAATAATCTGCTACTCCAGGGCTCACAACTATCACGTTTTTAAGCTTTGGAAAAATGCGTTTTTCTATACTAGTCCAAAACCTTCTCACAAAAGATTTGTCAACTAGTTCTGGGACTTCGGTGAATATCTCGTGACTATCATACACTAACTTTTTTCGTTGTAGTTTGCTTATGATATAGTTTGGGAGTAAAGTATCCAGGTCATTAGAGATTAGCAGCTTTTTCTTTGAGAACAGCAAGAAAAAGAAAAGACGAAAATTATATTCTGCATAAAACAAGAAGGACTTATTAAATAAGAGGTTGAACCTTTTTGTTTTGTACGATCTTGAAATAGGCGTGCTACTTTTTAGCTTTCGTCCAACTAATAGTACTTCATAGCCAAGATCAACTAAAGTATCGCAAGTTTTAGCAACTCTTTGGTCGGTGTTTAAATCGTTGGTAACAGATACTATCGCTCTACTCAAGAAACATATATTTTAAAAAGCAATATAAAAAAGAAAACCCACTCTCATCTGAAAAAGAGTGGGAAATTTGCTATGAAAAAGAATGATAAGAAAGGCTCTTATCGTTCATGTGGTCGTAAAAAAGCGGAGCTAATTACAGAGAGTCAGGAAATAGTTGTAAATAAAAAACCTTCCTTAACTTAAGGAAGGTTTTTGTGGAGACGCCGAGAATCGAACTCGGGTCCAAACAAGCAGTTAAATGGCTTTCTACATATTTAGTTTTTGTTTGATTTTCGACTTAAAGCTGATCAAAAACAATCTACTTAAAGCTTATCTTCTTTAATTTCGAAGTACTATCGAAGTGCTAGTATCTCTAGATCTATTTTTACGATGCCCAAAAAAGAAACGCCATAAATCAGGGCTTTTCGTGGACATAAAGCTTGCACACCTTGTGTGCCTAGGCTAGTCTTACTATAAATTCAGACTATGCAGCTAAAGCGTAATTATTTTCGCCGTTTAAAAAGTTGAAATAAGTTTTACGAGTTATGATCTCATTCCTCGATATGCTTACAATTTTACTGACCTTGCTGTCAAAACCAGTCGTCCCCATGTATCTTCAATTAAATTGAAAATGAATTTCAATAAACAGGAGGACAAAAGTAAGAAAAATCAGATGAATTCATATTTGCATGTCCTCTTTAATTCCAGTAATTTCGAGGCGAATTTAAAAAGATGAACATCTATGAAATTTGGCATCATTAAAGAGCGCAAAAACCCACCAGATAGAAGAGTGGTCTTTTCTCCTTCGAAATTAAAAGAATTGCAAGAATCATTTTCTGAGGCAAGTATCAAAGTGGAAAGCTCTGAGATACGTGTTTTTTCGGATGATCAGTATAAGAGAGAAGGAATAGAAGTTGCTAATGATGTGTCGGATTGTGATGTTATGATTGGGGTAAAAGAAGTACCTATCGATGCGTTGATCTCAAATAAAAAATACTTTTTCTTTAGTCATACCATCAAAAAACAACCTTACAACAGAGAACTGCTTAAAGCAATTTTAGACAAGAATATTGAGTTGTATGATCATGAAGTAATTACCAAAGAGAACGGAAATCGACTTATTGGTTTTGGAAGATATGCTGGTATTGTAGGGGCCTACAATGGTTTTAGAGCTTTCGGAATGAAACATGGATCTTTTGATTTACCTAAAGCGGAAAACCTGCCAGATCAAAAAGCATTGATCGAGGCATTGAATACGATACATCTCCCTAATATTAAAATACTACTAACGGGTAGTGGTAAGGTAGCACATGGAGCGAAGGAAATGTTAGATGCTATGCAGATTGAAAAAGTTTCTGTGGAAGCGTATTTAACTAAAACCTATAATGAACCTGTATACTGTTTGATCGATGTGTTGGATTATAATAAAAGAACTGACGGTCAACAATTGGGACGAAGGGATTTTTATAATAATCCTGAACATTATGAATCTGATTTTATGCGTTTTGCCAAAGTAACGGATTATTTCATTGCAGGCCATTTTTATGGAGATGGAGCTCCGTATTTATTTACCAGAGAGGATGCTAAATCTGAAGATTTTAACATTCGTTTCGTGGCGGATGTGTCTTGTGATATTGATGGCCCCGTTGCTTCTACCATTCGATCTTCTACGATTGCAGATCCCATTTACGGATATGACCCGAAAACCGAGTCTGAGGTCGATTTTAAAGAGGAAAGAGCGATTACCGTAATGGCTGTAGATAACCTTCCTTGTGAATTACCTAAAGATGCCAGTGAAGGTTTTGGTGAACTATTCTTAACACATGTGATCCCTGCTTTTTATAATAATGATAAAGATAGCATTCTTGCCAGAGCTAAAATGACTGAAAATGGGAAGCTTACTGAAAGATATGCCTATTTACAGGATTATGTGGATGACAAGGAATAACTAAATTTTTACCACACCATAGGCAAAATGGGCTACGCCAATCAATAGCATAGAAGAGTACCAATAGTTCGGAATAATAAAGTTCATTACTGCTAATAATATAGCTACAAAAGCAAATAAGTAGAAGGTTTTATTCGATGCGCTTAAAGCCGTTAATAGGAAGGCATATAAGATCAATCCTACCGGGCCTATATAGTTATACAGTCCATTTGAATATAGCAAAATCAGAATAGATAGGCTGATAATAATGTGGGTTAAGAATATCCAAAATCGCTTTTTGGAACTGGGATTCCATATTTTTTGACTAGCTCTTCTTGCTTTTCTACGATTTGAATAAAATATAGCTAGTGAAGAAAACAAAGACAATAAAAACAGGATGCCCGCTATAAAAAACTCCATCAATTGTACAGACATAAACATCATAAATGTGTCGTCTACTAAAAAATTACCAATTGTTTTTTTTATCAAATAGGCGCTTGCTAAAAAATACAACCCAACTTGAGCACTGGTAAAACCTTTTAAAATAAAATTTGGAGAATGAGTATCTTGCACGTCGTTATTCATAAATGGGTAAACTTACGCTAATATACAAAAAATGAATCCTGTCGAACAGTACATTTTAAGACAACAGGAACCTTTTAAATCGATATTGTTTCAACTACAAATAGTAATAGAATCTGAGTATCCCGAAGTTGATCTAAAATACAAGTGGAAAATACCGTATTACTATTTACATGAAAAACCTTTTTGCTTTTTAAATGTTACGAAAGGATATGTAGATGTGGGTTTCTGGATGCCTTATTCGATTACAGATTTTGAAGATTATTTAATTAGAGACAACAGAAAAGTAATGAAATCGCTCCGATATTTTACTGTAGAAGATATAGATCAAACGGTTTTAGTCAACGTCTTAAAAGAAGTACATAAGCACTATCAAAAAGGGTTTAAGAAATAAGTAATTAATGCTGTGCTACCTTGTATTCCAAAATGGAAACACTTTCAATAAAAAGATATAGCTCGGTACTTCTCGCTGGTGCAGGTATGGTTACCCAGAAAACACCGTCACTTGGAGCGATTGCTGCTTTTTGCGAATAACGCTGACCTTTATAGTAATAGGTGATCCTAGAATTTTCCGGTAAGTTTTCAAGTTTGAAAACAAGCTCATTATCCTTGTTTGGAGAAATAATTCCTTTGGTATGGTTTACTAACTTAATGTTGTGATTTAGTAAGTATTGATGGTAAATAGGTTGACTATAAAATTCTTTTAACGTACCGTAGTTTAGCAATAATTGCCACTTTTTATCCGAGGGGTAATGTGTTAGTCCAATTTTTTCTTTCGGCATATTGAAAAAATAATTTCCAAATACGCGTTCCCATCGTCCATTAATAACAAAACCGGCTGCCCAAGTTGCATCAATAAACATCCATTTGCCATTAATTTTTACAGCGTTCCAAACATGATTCGTCCCTTCTGGAGTCTCTGCAATTTCACTAGCATTATTTCTAACATATCCTTTTAGAAGCGTAGATTCAATATTCATTAAATCACATAGTTTCTTTAGAGATTGGGCATATTCTTCGCAAACACCGCTTCTAGAAATAAATGTATCAGCAACGATTTTGTCTCGGATTTTTTGTAGTTGATCCTGACGTTCTTTTTCGCTACTATATGTGAAACTAATGGTTCTCTGGTTGTGAAAATAATAGTCCAGACTGTAACTGATATTATTCGTTAACCATTTAAAAGAAGCTCTGACCTTATCCAGATCAGAGGAAAAATCTTTCGAAATTCTATCTGCCAACTGTTGAGGTGATCGATATTTGGGATAATTATTTACGATATTATCAACTCGTGTAAATTCTTGACCCGAAACAGTTCCGGAGATCAACAGAAAAAGAAATAGTAGTTTTTTCATCATATAGGATAACAATTTTGTCTCGCAAAAATTGTGCCTATAATGAATTTACTGTTTTTCTAATGGCAACTAAATTGGTAAGTAAGCCTTCAAGATGGTCTAGGTGTAACATGTTTGCTCCATCACTTTTAGCATTGGAAGGATCAAAATGAGTTTCTATAAAAAGACCGTCTACATTATTAACAACACCTGCCCTTGCTATAGTTTCTATCATATCTGGCCTACCTCCGGTAACACCTGATGATTGGTTCGGTTGTTGCAATGAATGAGTTACATCTAATACGGTAGGTGCAAATTCTCTCATTTCTGGAATACCTCTAAAATCTACGATCATATCCTGATAACCGAACATGGTACCTCTATCAGTAACCATAACTTGATCATTTCCTGAATCCATAACTTTTTTAACCGCATGTTTCATTGCAGAGGGACTCATAAATTGCCCCTTCTTTAAGTTTACCACTTTACCGGTGTTTGCCGCTGCAACAACTAGATCCGTTTGACGCACTAAGAAGGCAGGAATTTGCAGTACATCTACATATTCAGCAGCCAGTGCAGCGTCGGATACTTCGTGTATGTCGGTAACGGTAGGAACATTAAATGTCTCAGAGACCTTCTTTAAAATTTGTAAGGCTTTTTCATCGCCAATTCCCGTAAAACTATCAATTCGACTTCGATTAGCTTTTTTAAAACTGCCTTTAAAAACATAAGGAATCTTTAGTTTATCAGTAATACTAATGACCTTTTCTGCAATCCGCAAGGCCATATCTTCGCCCTCAATAGCACAAGGACCAGCAAGTAAAAAAAAGTTGTTAGAATCCAAGTTTTTAATGTTGGGAACTTTAGATAAATTCATCTGAAAAAAATTTTAACAAAAGTACAAAATATTTATTGTCAAGGTTTGGTATCTTTAGCCTTTATAACCATTATATTCTAAAAAATGAATCGAATAAAATCTTTATTAATTTTTGCTATTATAGCAGTATTCTCAGTATCAACTTTTGCTCAAGAAAAGATTCATATTGATACTACTACCGTTAGAAAACATTTATATACACTAGCTTCTGATGATATGGCTGGAAGAAAGCCAGGAACTGAAGGAATTGAAAAAGCTGCACAATATATAGAAGGAGAGTTTAAACGAATTGGATTAAAAAAGTATAACAACTTAAAAACATATAGACAAAACTTTGAGCATAAAGGAATAAAGATGTTTAATGTAATTGGTGTTTTAGAAGGGAAATCTAGAAAAGACGAGTACGTAATTGTATCTGCACATTACGATCACCTAGGAACTAAGAAGAGTGGGGAAGGGGACCTTATTTTTAATGGAGCAAATGATGATGCCTCTGGAGTTACTGGAGTATTAGCATTAGCTGAGTATTTTGCTAAGAAAGGAAAAAATGAACGAACCATTGTTTTTGTTGCATTTACAGCAGAAGAAATGGGCTTGGTTGGTTCTAGATATTTTGGAAAAGATATAGATGCAAGTAAGTTTGTAGCTGGGATTAACTTAGAGCTTATAGGAAAAGAACCTAAAACGGGCCCTAAAACAGCTTGGTTAACAGGGTTTGAAAGATCAGATTTTGGGAAGATAATTCAGAAGAATCTAGAAGGAACGGGATACAAACTATTTCCAGATCCATATGTGAAATTTAACTTGTTCTTTAGGTCAGATAATGCGTCATTGGCAAGATTGGGTGTGCCTTCACATACATTCTCTACAACACCAATTGACATTGATAAAAATTACCATCAAGTATCAGATGAGGCCGAAACATTAGATGTGGGGATTATTACCGAAACTATTAAGGCGGTCGCAAGAGGAACGGAAAGTATCATCAACGGAAAAGATACTCCAACAAGAGTGGTCATTAAGGAAAAAAAGAAGTAGTATGAGAAATATCTGTTTTGTTTTTATATTGATGTTATTCGTTGGGTGTGGATCCAATAAGATTGTCTATGATTATGATAGCAAGACAGACTTTACTAGCTTTAAAACATTTAACTTTTATGATGATGCTGGAAATGGAATGAACGAACTGGACGTCAAAAGAGCACAAGGGATTATAGAAAATGAACTCATACGCAAAGGTTTTAAAAAGGTTGAGTCACCAGACTTCTTAATCAACTTCATGTCTCAAAAAATGGATTTAGAAGAGAATAATAGTGTTGGTGTTGGAATAGGAGGTGGTAGAAATGTTGGATTCGGGATATCTGCAGGAATACCTATAGGATCAAAGAAGATAAATGAAGAATTAACGATCGAATTCGTAAATACAAAAACCAACGAGCTTTTTTGGCAAGGCGTATCAATAAAAAAGATCAAAGAAAAGATCAAACCGCAAGAAAGAGAGGTATACTTGAAAGAAGTAGTAAGAAAAACCTTTGAGAAATATCCTCCAAGTAAGAAATAATTATGGCGTATAACGAGTATTTGGCAGATAGGATCTCTCAGTTTTTTAGAGAGAAAAGCGTACCCTTTGAAGCAAAGAAAATGATGGGCGGACTATGTTTTATGGTAGATGGTAAGATGTGTGTTGGTGTAAACAGAGACGAAATTATGGCAAGGATCAATCCTGCTATATATGAAGAATCTTTAAAGAAAGAGGGATGTAAAGAGATGAACTTTACGGGTAGGCCTATGAAAGGCTTTGTATTTTTAACAGAAGACGCCACAGATTTAGATGATGATTTGAACAGTTGGTTGCAGCTGGCACTTGATTTTAATCCATTGGCAAAAGCAAGTAAAAAGAAAAAAAAGAAATAAAAAAGGCTCGGAATTCCGAGCCTTTTTTTATTTAAAATTGATATCTAACACTTAGCGCAAAATCGGAGTTAAATCCGTCATAAATGTCGCTGAAACCAAATTCTGGTCTATAATCAAAAGAGAGTAAAAGCGGAATATCAAAGCTATACTCAATACCAATGTTTCCTGCTCCAAATAGAACAGCTTCACTGTTATTAAGTACTTTGTTTTTCCAGCTGCCAATTCCACCTCCAACACCAGCATACCAATTAAAGTTGTTGTCAAGATCCCATACCCATTGGTAAAGACCAGTGAGTTTAAAAGAACTTAGATTTGAATCTGATCTGGTTCCAAGGTTTATTTCTAACCTATTCGCTTCTTTCAATTTGTGTTGATAAGAGATCTCAGCTCCTAAACCGCTATTGTCTCCTAAACGAATTCCTATAGCGTTTTTTGAAATTTCTTGAGCACTTAGTGCAAATGTTGTCATGCATAAAATGACAAAGCTTACCATTATTTTTTTCATAATTTAATGTTTTAAAAATACCTTCTATACAAAGTCTGTGCCTAATGCCTAAACAGCGCCTTAATATTATATAAAAAAAGAGTTATTAAGAAGAAGGTTTCTTATTTTTACGTACTAAAATATAACAGATGAATATTCATTTTATTGCTATAGGAGGTAGCGCTATGCATAATTTAGCAATAGCATTACATCTTAAAGGATACCAAGTTTCTGGAAGTGATGACACTATTCACGATCCTTCTAAATCTCGTTTAGAGAAGTATGGTTTATTACCATCGGAGTTTGGTTGGTTTAAAGAGAAAATCTCATCTGACCTAGATGTTATTATTTTAGGAATGCACGCGAAAAAAGACAACCCTGAATTGCTAGAAGCGCAGAAATTAGGTTTGAAAATTTATAGCTATCCAGAGTTTTTGTATGAACAATCTATAGATAAGACTAGAGTAGTTATTGGTGGCTCTCATGGTAAAACAACTATTACGTCAATGATCCTACATGTTTTGAATTATCATGAACGAGAAGTAGATTATATGGTTGGTGCTCAATTGGAAGGTTTTGAAACCATGGTACATTTAACAAAGGAAAATGATTTTATCGTACTAGAAGGGGATGAATATTTAAGCTCTCCCATAGATAGACGTCCAAAATTTCATCTATATAAACCAAATATTGCCTTAATAAGCGGAATTGCTTGGGATCATATTAACGTATTTCCAACTTTTGAAAACTACGTGGATCAATTCAGAATTTTTACTGATTCTTTAATTCATGGTGGAAGCATGGTCTATAATGAGGAAGATCCAGTAGTAAAAGAAATTGTAGAATCTTCTGAAAATTCCATAAAAAAGTATTCTTATGGTACGCCAGAGTATACGATCGAGAATGGTATTACGTATTTAGATACTTCAGATGGAGATATGCCGCTTGAAATTTTTGGAGATCATAATCTTCAAAACCTTGCAGGAGCAAAATGGATTTGCCAACATATGGGTATAGACGAAGATGATTTTTATGAGGCTATTTCCAGCTTTAAAGGAGCTAGTAAACGTTTGGAGAAAATAGCAGAAAATGATAAAACTGTTGTTTTTAAAGATTTTGCACATAGTCCAAGCAAAGTAGATGCAACAACTAAAGCGGTAAAGAAACAATATGCAGATCGAACTGTAGTAGCATGTTTAGAGTTGCATACCTATAGCAGTCTGAACGCAGATTTCTTAAGAGAGTATGAAGGAGCGCTAGATAGCGCGGATGTAGCAGTAGTATTTTATTCACCGCATGCAGTTAAAATTAAACAATTAGATGAGGTTACTGTGGATCAGATAGGGGATGCTTTTAAAAGAGATGATTTAATCATTTACACAAACCCAAGCGATTTTAAGGCGTTTTTGTTTCGTCAAGATTTACAAGATAAAGCCTTACTTCTCATGAGTTCTGGAAACTACGGAGGCTTAGATTTTAATGAATTGAAAAGGTTAGTCTAACGTTTAAACATTAGATTAAACAGGTGGGTTCTTACATCTTTATTGGTGAATGCAAGTTTTAACTTTTTAAACCTTGTTTTACTGTTGAAATAAATATCCCAAAGCTGTCTATTCTTTTTCATCTTTTTAGGGGTATCCAATAATTCTAACTGACGATGTATATACGTATTTGTTTTTCTATTCTTGTCAAATGTAATAGAAGTGCTATGATTGAATACAAAATGACAACTCGCCAGAAAAGCATTAAGAATATCGAAATGTTTTGATACGGATTTTATAGCGCTAAGTGTATTCGTTTTTTTTGACAATAAAAAAAGGTCGTAGCAGTTCCTAAGAGAAATGGTCTTATACCAATAGCCTAGGTCATTGGCTTGCTTATTGAAAACGGTATGTAATACTTGATGATCATAATTTAAAATTCGAATATTTTCTGGTAATTCAACAGTATGATTCTTTACAAACTCATAATTGAATACCTCATCATAAGGTTCTTTTAAAATGCGAAAGTGAACTTCAACTGCAGCAATTTTTTCTTTATGAATAAGTCTAGGATAATGCTTTCCTAACTTTACATTATCTAATTTATGAGCTTTATTACCGTAGCCATTCTTTTTTAAAACAGTTATAGCATTCTCATAATCTTTTTCAGATACTATAAAGTCTATATCACCAATCATCCTTTCGGCAATATTTTCATAAAAGCCCTGTAACAGGAAACCAGTTCCCTTTAAAAAAACAGGAAGAATACCTCTTGTTTTTAAAAGCTTATTAATTTCCAGAGCTTGCTCTTTAATCTGAAGATTACGGTCCTTGTTTAACGTTGCGATATGTTGCATATATTCAACAAGATCCTTGGGTAAATGTGATAAAAGTTCTTTACGTTTTAGATTGCAGTATAAGGCCGGAAAAACATAATGTTCTGTACTAACTTTAACAACAGAATCCCAATCAACAGTCTCTTTTTCTACGGCATTTTTTACAATAACATAGTTCGCGGTTTCATGAGAAATCGTTAAACATTTCGCAATGAAAAATAATGTTTCTTTATAAGACATTAGCGAATAGTTTAGAAACCTCCGAAATCATTCTTTCATTATTAGAATATACAATTCTATAACAAGGGATGGTTGCAAACCAATCTAAGAAAGACGTTACATTTTGCGGAATAGGAGAAAGCCAAGAATCGGGAATCAACTTTTCAAAAGCTTCTATACTTGAGATTTCGGTTAATTCAAAATCGATGTGTTTATCATACTTTATAAAAACAAACCCTTTACAAGGTACCTGTGTTATAGCGTTCTCATTTTTTGGTGGTAAAAACCGAACGATTTTTTTTAAACGAGTAAAATTATATTCAGCCGTCGTTTTTAACTCTGGATAAAAAGGTAACAATACATCTAAACTGTTCTTTTTGATAGAAATAGCAGCGGGAAAAGAATAAATATCTTGTGCTAATGCGCTTACAGGAACAAAATCGTCTGCAACACAATGAAAATTATGCGCTTGCAATAACGCAAGAGAAGTACTCTTTCCGTTTCCTGAATCACCTAAAAACAACATGCCATTGGAGCCATCTGAAACTGCCGATGCATGGAAAACTCCGAGCCAATCTTTTTCAGGTTTTTGGTGCATATGTTGCACGATTTCCATGGATAACTTGCCTTGGAAATAATGTATATTAGAATATGCCCAAGCTCCAATAAAAGTGTCCTCTACGTACAAAAAAGTACGTTCGTTTTGGGTAAATACGTGATAATGATGATTGATTTTTTCTTGACCAGATATTTCAAGATGCGCAAATTTAGGATGCACTAGAGAGAGTTCAAATTCACTTGAGAAATCGATCTTGAAAGTTAGCGTATCAATCTTATATGTTTTGTATAACTCGAAGTTTACGGGAATTACTACATCACTATATACACTCGAGCCTCCTAATTGTTCCTCTTGATTTGGGAGTACTATATTTCTTTCAATGTCCTGAACAAAACCCATTGCCTGTTCAACAGGAATATCAAAATCACTAGCCAATGAATTTGCTATCGTATTAGCAGCAATGTTTTCATGTAATTGTTTTACAATTTGGGCAGCCCTTTTTTCCAATACCACATAGCGATTTGAGTTCTCAAACCAAACTACTGTTTTATCTTCAATATCTTTGAAAAGGATGTCTTTACTCAAGGTTAAAAAGTTTGTTTTTTAAATTTATCTTTAAACTTTAAGTAATATACTTGAAAAATTCGTAGAATCAATCTGCTAAATCTAAAATTAAATAAAGTATCTATTAAGCTATTGATGTCAGTGCTCTTGTACAAATAGGATATTCTTTTTTCTATTTGACTATCATTATATCTACTATACATTCTTCTACAAGACACTTCGCTAATTTGCCATTTTAACAAATGCTTGCGCCTCCACTTTTTCCGATATTGCTTAAAATTAGTGGTTCCAGTCTGTAAATATTCATCAATATATTGTACAGCAAGAGAAGCATTTTGCATGGCATATCTTATACCTTCCCCTCCTAAAGGGTTTACAGTAGAAACAGCATCACCCACAGCAAAAACCTTGTCCTTATAAAAGGAGTCCTGAATGCTAGGACTATATCGTAACGTTCCGCCATGTACATCAATTAAAGTATAGTCGTCAGGTTGTATATAGTCGTTAATAATTTTTTCGGTAAGTTTTTTGGTGGTTTTGGTGGTTTTTCCCTCGTCTTTTGCTTGAATATGTACTTTTCCCGAACCAACTTTCAGTATTCTATTTTCCATTGGAAAAATCCAAGAGTATCCTTTCAAAGCCCATTTATCACCTAAGAAGAAAATCAGTGTTTCTTTGTATTTATCATAGGCCTTTTGATCTACTTTTATCAGGTATTCAATTCCGCTACCATACACCATTTCAGGTTGATCATCTTTAGAATCATACATTACTTTTCTAAGTGGACCTGTACCATCAACTAGTAATTTAGCTTTTAGTTGGATGGTTTCTGAAGCATCGGCGTTTTTAAATTCTGCGATAACTCCATTATTCGTGACCGTCTTTTTTACATAGCGATGACCCATTAATACTTCACCTCCATTAGCTATTGTTTCATCCGCGAGAAATTGACGTAACCTTCCAAAATCCAAAACAACACCTTTTCGCTCATCTCCTTTCCAACGATACTCTTCTTTAGAACATTGAATTACAAAGTCATTCCAATAGGTACCAATAACGCTCTCAGGAATATCAAATTCTTCGAGAGGTGCTAAGGTCATACCTGCACTTGAAAAGTTATTGTCTTCAAAACTTTTATATCGCTCAACCAATAGCGTTTTATGTCCTTTTGCGGATAATTCTCTTGCACATTGCCCACCAGCTGGACCACCTCCAATGACAATCACATCATATTCTTTGATCATGTATCTCAATAATTTTCTAAGGTGATAAAGATACTATTTTGAATGTAAGATTTGACTTGGATGTAATTAAAAAAGCCTTGAAATGTTCCAAGGCTTTTTTAATGGGTTATTTTACTTTTAAAATCCAGTTCCCGGATCTTCAGGGCTGGCCGCTTGCGCTTTTTTAGGTTGTAATAAAATGTACGTCCCTAATGCGGTTAATGCAGCATATTTTCCATAATTACCTATTTTTTGTATGGCTTCTTTACGCGTAATATCTTTATTGTTTTTCATGATAGGGGTCATTTTTAGTTATTTAGTATGATCTTTTTATTCAACGTTCCATTGTCTGTGGACAATCGAATTATATAGACCCCAGTTTTGACATTGGGTAGCGTTATATCATGCAAACTACTGGCTTCGAATGACGACTGTAGCACTTGTTTTCCTAAAATATCAAAGATGCTTAAAGAAGCATTTCCATTTTGAAGACCTACAATTCTTAGATTGGTATTGCTTGTCTTATAAATACTCACAGTACTTAGATCAAAAGATGTTGTACTTAGCGCACTCTGTGTATTGGTATGTAAATAAAAACGACCAATGCCATTAAGATCACTTCCCAATGTAACTGTATATGCTGCATTCGCCACATCTAGCTGTGTATATATACCTAAGTCACGGTCTTCTATGAATACGTTTAATCCATTTGGGATGTTTAGTGCATTGGCGGTAAATGTAATCTCTGTGCCATTATCAGCATTTACCCCAATAGGAACAATGAGATTTTCATGATTACTATTAGGTAAAGTTTGTCTCATAAAGTCAACACCTTGACTGTTACTAATTAGATGTGAATAAACATGGAAGCTATTGGAGGTTCCAGTAAAAGTACCAATATCGAACCTAGGATCTAACCCTGTCGTTTTACCATCTGAATACTTAATTTCTGTCATTTTAGTACTTTGTCCATCTGAAAGAGTCAACTCTATTGATGAATCTGTCGATGCGTTTCTATAGAAAGTAATTCCCGTTTGATGGCTTAACATGTTTTCATTAATAGCTACAGAAGTACTTGCCACATTAGAATTCACAAAGAACCCTTGTCCAGGATGTATATGTCCGGTTGTTAATGCTACATAAGCTGTTCCGTTCCAAACATAAATAGCTTCTCTACTATCCTCTAAAGCTGTGGCGTTTGCTGCTAAACCTAAGAAGTCATCAATACTTACATAAGAAGGAAAAGGATTTCCTATTAAGGTCCATCTATTTTCTCCACCACCTCCAATGTCATTTGCTGTAATTGCAATGGACGCATCGTCGTCTTTCATAGTACCAATAAAGCCATAATCACCGGCTGCTGTTCGAAGCAACGAATACCCTTGGCCTGTATTAAATGTAGTGGCTGCTCCACCAGTTTGAAAATAATCCCAATTACCATCTGCATCGGTTGTATTGTCATAGGTGCTCACTCCATCATTAAGTAAGTTTCCAGAAACATTAATAGAATTTAAGGTATTCCAAGCATCGTCATATTGCTCCCCCTCTACAGGAGCAGAAATTAAGTGCCAGTTCGTATCTGCAACATTGACATTATAAGTAATGTTCCCAGTAGCCGAACCCGATACTAATAAAGAGGCGGTTGAATTTATGATAAGGGTTCCGTTATTTGTAAGGTTGCCGTTGGCAGTCAAAGAAACCCCAGCGTTTATGGTAAGTGTTTGTCCAGAAGAAATACCTATGACATTGGCTGCTGAGTTTGCTGAAACTGTAAAACTATCGTAAAGATAAGCATCTACAGCTGCAGTTGTGCCGTCTAAAGCAGTACTATTTACCCAAGCACCACCATTATATACTAAGTAATCTAGCTCTCCCGGATTTGCTTGATTATAATTTCCCGATGTTGAAAAAACACCTGTAAAGATATTTTGAATATCTCTATCGATTCCGACTCCAGCATCAGTGTCATCTATGAGTGTGCCATCATCAGTATTTGCAGTACCGCCAACTTGTAATCTCCATCGCCTTCCAGTTCCAAAAAATAAGCTAGAATTTCCTCCATTATAGCTTACACCCGAATCTAAGGTAATTCCATATTCTGTATTAAACTCTGCCAACGTAGCACCTCTAGTAATTATTATAAAGCCATAAGCAGGTATAGTGGCATCTGTATTTGCTGTTGTTTCATCCGTGCCAAAATCAAAAACATATTCAGAAGTGTTTGTACCGCCGTTTGCCCTAATTAACTTACTTGTACTTAAGTCGATGTCATCCCCAGAATTATTAAATAGCTCTATGTATTCTGCATTAAAATCTGAATTGGAATCCACAATTTCAGTTATAAAGACTGTTCCAGCGGTCGGAAGTACGGGTAGTTCATCGTCATTTATAGTCACAGTATGAGTGGCTTGAGAAATTACTAAACCAGTAACACTACTCGTTTCTGTAATAGTAAAAATGATAGTTTCATCGCTACTGTCTCCATCGTCATTTACTTGAAAAGTTATATTTTGTGTTGAGTCACTTGTAAAAGATAGAGAAGTAGGAGAGGTAAACGTATAATCTCCAACTTCAGCGGTACCTCCCGTCACATTTACATTAATGTCTATTTGATTTCCATCATAGCCACTAACAGTTATTGGTATATTAGCACTGGTAAAAGTAGCATCTGTCTCATTTTCAGTACTAGTAGCTGAATCAAAACCTATAGTGGGTGGAGATTCATCATCGTTAATGGTCACTGTATGTGTTGCTTGAGAAATGACTAAGCCAGCGACACTACTTGTCTCTGTAATTGTTAAAATTACCGTTTCATCAGTAAAACCAGCATCAGAATTAATATCTAAAGATACGTTTTGACTACCATCTCCCGTAAAAGATAAAGAAGTAGTATTTAAGGTATAATCTGCCATTTCTGCAGTTCCACCAGTAACGGCAACACTCAAATCTACTTGATTTCCATCATGACTGGACATTGTAATTGGGATAAGAGTATTTACTGTTCCATTAGTTTCATTTACGGAACTGGAAGCTGAGTCAAAACCTACTACTGGACTCGACGCAGAAACGCTACCTTCTAGGTTTAGCGTACTGTTATTGATCCTCCAAGTACCTCCCGATGCTTCTGCATTATATCCGTACCACCTTATTTTTAAAGTTTCCCCATCGGCTACATCAATGTTTAGCCCGGAGATGTCACCAACTCTTTCAGATGTATTATCAGGTACGTTTACTGTAGCGATTGTATTATCGCTTGCAAAATCATCTATAGACCATCTAACTTGATAATCTCGCATTCCTGTCCCAGACCTTCTTTCACCAAAATTAATATCGGTTATGTTAATTTCGAAACCAGAATTTGGAGTTACCGTAATTTCAAAGTACTTGCCAGTATCAATGGCTCCTGTAGACCATCCATTAGCAAAGGCTCCTGAGGAACCAAAAGAGAGAGTACCTGTACCTGTTGATGTAAATGCCGAAGCACTTATATTCGCATGTACACCTGATGCATTTCCATCTGAAGTTAAAACCCAACTAGCAATTTGTCCAAAACCATTTGAAGCAGTCAGAGTTAGAAGTAGGAACAATAATTTTAGAAAGTTTTTTTGTTTCATATGAGATACTGGGTTTTTAAGTTAAAGAATTATGGAATAAAAATAATTATAAAAAATAGTATAAAAAATTTAAGACCAAACCTTTACAAAAAAATAACCTAAGAGAGTCTTTTGTTAATTTTTCCTCCAGAAGAAAGGAGTTAACAAAATAAGTACAGTAAACAGTTCTAATCTCCCAATCAACATTAAAAAGGAACAAAACCATTTAGCGCCATCGCTTAAATGGGCAAAATTATCTACTGGACTCACACTTCCTATAGCGGGTCCAATATTTCCAAGGGAGGAAGCAGCTGCTCCCAATGCGGAAACAAAATCTAAACCGAAAAAAGTGAGAATTACCGAAGAAATGATAAAGATGAGCATGTAAATAATAAAAAAGGAAATAATATTAAATACAATAGTTTGATTTACAGCTTTCCGATCATATCGAATTGGGATGATGGCATTAGGGTGTAATGCTTTTTTAAATTCTAAAAAGCTACTCTTTAGCATCACAATATGACGTACTATTTTAATACCTCCGGAAGTAGAACCTGCTGATCCGCCCACAAAAAATAGCGCAAAGAAAATGCCTGTTGCAAAAAAGCTCCACATCGTAAAATCGGCCGTAACAAACCCCGTTGTGGTTATAATTGAGGTAACCTGGAACAGCGCATGTCTAACAGCACTTTCGGAAGCACCATAGACCATAGGGTGTTCGATACTGGATTGTAGACTTTCATCTTGAAAGAAAAGAATGATAATTGTAACAATGGCAGAAACACTTATAATTCCAAATAAATAATATTTAAACTCTTCACTTTTAAATACTTTTTGAATTTTACCTTTCAACGCAAAATAGGTAAGTACAAAATTGGTCCCTGCAACCAACATGAAAAAGATAATGATATACTGAATAAGTGGAATGTCATTATAAAAAGCGATACTCGCGTTTTTTGTTGAGAACCCACCAGTACTTACAGTAGCCATTGCATGGTTGATAGCATCAAACCACGTCATACCAGCTACCTTTAATAAAAAGAACTCAGCGAAAGTAAGTATTACATAGATCAACCATAATCGTTTTGCGGTATCTGTAATTCTTGGGTGCAGTTTATCTGCTGATGGTCCAGGAGCTTCGGCCATAAATAGCTGCATACCTCCAATTCCTAGTAGTGGAAGAATCGCAATGGTTAAAACAATGATCCCCATACCACCAATCCAATGTGTAGCACTTCGCCAAAACAGGATTCCTTTTGGCATAGCTTCTATATCTGTTAATATGGAAGACCCAGTGGTAGAATACCCCGATAAGGTTTCAAAAAAAGCATTGGTTACATTAGGAATACTTCCCGTAAACAAGTACGGTAACATTCCTGTAACTGACAGTGTAAGCCAACCTAAGGTAACAATGAGATATCCCTCTTTTTTTTGAATGTTTGTACTTTTAGGCTTATTAAAAAAATAGAGTAGGAGTCCAGCAAATATGGTAACAATACCAGCATTTAAAATACTCCAACCTTCAGGCTCATTATTGTAAAAACTGAAAGGTGAAGCAATAAACATAAACAGTCCATTTAGAACTGCTGTAAGCCCAAGAAACCTATATATGATTTTAAAATTCAGGTTGTTCATTTTAATTGAATAGGTCTTCTATAGAACCAATAGCTTCTGGAAGACAAAATACAATAACCTTGTCGCCAGATTGAATCTGAAACTCACCGTGAACTATTAGTGCTTTTTCATCCCTTATAATCCCTCCAAATACAGCTTCCCTTGGAAATTTAAGGTCCTTTATTAGTTTTTTAGTAACCACAGCGTTTGCCTGTACTTCGAACTCAAAAACTTCGGCATCAATATTATGTAAGTTAGCCAATGCCAGGATTTCTCCTTTTCTAATGTGCCTAAAAATATTACTAGCAGCAATTAGTTTTTTGTTGATAAGCGTATTAATACCAATCGTTTGAGAGATATTGATATAGTCCATGTTTTCTACCAAGGCTACCGTCTTTTTAACTCCTTTAGATTTGGCAACCAAACAAGACATGATATTCGTTTCAGAATCTCCTGTAACCGCTATAAAGGCATCCATCTCTCGGATATTTTCTTCTTCGAGTAACTCAATATCTCTTCCATCACCATTTATGAGCAGTGTATTGTTCAGTTCTTCTGCTAGTACCAGAGATTTTTCCTTACTCTTTTCAATCAACTTTACTTTGAAGTTTTCTTTACAAAGGTTTCTTGCTGTTTTAGAACCAATACTACTTCCTCCTAAAATCATAACATTTTTAATGTTAATCTGTTTTTTCCCTACAATGGGATAAATATCATCCAAGCTATAATTTGGAATGGAAAAATACACCTGATCATTTAGTTTATATGTAGTATCACCTCTGGGGATAATTGTTTGAGAAATCCCCTCTCTTTTTATAGCGATAGTCATAAAATCTACATTGTAGAATTTATCACGTGCTTCTTTAACTGTTAGGTCTAATAAAGGAGATTTATACCCTAATGTAATTCCCATGATATTAAACAAACCATTTTCGAAAGCAACTGTATCATTAAAAGAAGATTGATTTAGGAGCATCTTTATTTCTTTCGCTGCAAGTTCTTCGGGAGATATCATAAAGTCTACACCAAAATCCTTAAAGTCGATCTCCTCATTCTCTAAAAATTCAGGATTGTCAATTCTTGCAATTGTTTTTTTAGCCCCCAAAGACTTCCCTATTACAGAAACAGTGAAATTTGTATTTTGAGATTCGGTAACCGCTAGAAGTAAATCTGCAGATTCAATACCAATATCTTTTAAAAGGCTAATGGAAGTAGCATCACCTTTTTTTGTAATTACGTCTAAATGATTATTAATATAATTTAGCTTTTCTCCATCAAAATCTATGATATAAGTATCTTGAGATTCGTAAGAAAGTAATTTAGCTAAATGAAATCCAACATCGCCCGCCCCAGCTATTATAATCTTCATATAAAAAGAATCAGTATAAAGAGCAAAGATATAAACTTGTCGGTGTTAAAACAAAAATGTACTCTTATTTCGAAAATCCAAAGGATAACTGTAACTTTAGAAAAAATTGAAATATGAAAAAGTTAACCATCAAATCATGGGCGTTAGATGATCGCCCTAGGGAGAAGTTGATTGCTAAAGGCAAAGCTACATTGTCGGATGCAGAGCTCATAGCCATCCTTATAGGATCAGGAAATAAGAGTGAAAGTGCCGTTGATGTATCGAAACGAATTTTGGCTTTTGTTGATAATAATTTGAACAGTCTGGCAAAATTATCTATTGAAGCGCTAACACGGTTTAAGGGTATAGGAGAGGTTAAGGCAATAAGTATTATCACGGCTCTGGAACTAGGAAAGAGAAGGCAGTTTGAACAGGAGTATTTAAAACCCAAAATAAGAAGTAGTAAAGACGCATTTGTATTGATGCAACCCATTATAGGAGAGCTAGATCATGAAGAGTTTTGGGTCTTATACGTTAATAATTCTAACGTGGTTATAGCCAAAGATCAAATAAGTAAGGGAGGGTTGACAGCTACGATTGTAGATGTCCGGATATTATTAAAAAAGGCAATAGAAACGATGTGTGTGGCCATAATAATATGTCACAATCATCCTTCTGGAAAATTGAAACCGAGTCTTTCAGATATAGATGTGACGGATAAAATCAACATGGCGGCAAAGACATTAGACATAAAATTATTAGATCATTTGATTATTACTCAAAAATCTTATTTTAGTTTTGCCGATGAAGGCAAACTATAAACCATAACTTCAATTGATATTAATTTATTCCCATAAAATTACACCTAGAGTGAAGTATATATGTAAGCATATATTTACAAGAATATTGAATGTCGAAGTTGATTTTGCAAGCAAAGTGGAGGAATTTGTGGCATTCAATGGCCCAAAGCTGAGTTATACAAAGCTCCCTTTAGGAAAGGAGTTTTTTATTAGAAGTAACGATCTCCTTTTTGAACAGGGAGTTAACGATCTTGATATTAGTGTACAAAAATGGGATGATGTTCCATGCTTTTTTAATGCTGGCGCTAAATCTGTGATACCATATGATATTTTTGCTGCAAGTTTTTATTTGATTTCTAGATACGAAGAATACTTACCTCATGTTAAGGATGTTCATGAACGATTTACTGCAGAACAAAGTCTAGCGTTTAAGTTTCGTTTCTTAGATAAACCAGTAATAGATATTTGGGCTTTTAAATTAAGAGAGAAATTACAAGAGAAATTTCCAGATTATGTGTTTCCCGATAGAGAATGCACATATACATCTACCATTGATATTGATAACGCATACGCCTACAAATATAAAAGCTTTGTAAGGTCTTCTGGCGGATTTATAAATGATTTTATAAAATTTCAACTGGGTAGTTTTTGGGACAGGTTTGCTGTGTTAACAAATATCAAAAAAGACCCAAATAATACTTTCGAAAAGTTATTGTCTTTGAGTGAAGAGTACAAAATGGAAACGATCTTTTTCTTTTTAGTGGGAGACTATACTACTTTTGACACCAATGTTTCAGCATCGAAAAGAAAGTTTAGACTACTTATAAAACATATTGTAGATTATGTTCAAGTAGGTCTTCATCCGTCATATTTTACCATGAAGGATAGTAAAATGTTAAAAAAAGAGAAGGAGAGATTAGAGAGCATCACCAATATTCCTACATCTAAATCTCGACAACATTTTTTAAGATTCAGTTTACCCGAAACGTATCAGAATTTAATTGACCTAGAGATTTATGAGGATTATTCTATGGGATATGCAAGTGATGTTGGATTTAGAGCAAGTACCTGTACGCCTTTTTATTTTTACGATTTAGATTTTGAAATTCAAACCCCTTTAAAGATATACCCGTTTGCGTTAATGGATACTACGCTAAATGATTATTTAGGGCTGACCCCTAAACAGTCATTGGGTAGAATTAGAGATATACAAAATGAAGTAAAGGCCGTTAATGGATCTTTCATAACCTTATTCCACAATGAAAGTTTAAGCGGTTATAAGCGTTGGAAAGGCTGGCAAAGAGTATATGAAACTATGTTAAAAACTGCAAATTCGTAGTATGATCTCGTTTATAAATAGAGAAGAATTAGATGTAGTTAAGTACAATCACTGTATTGAAAAATCGTTGCAAAGCAGAGTTTTTGGATATTCATGGTATTTGGATATTGCTTGTGATACTTGGGGAGCACTTATATTGGATGATTACCAAGCTGTAATGCCCATTCCCTGGAATAAAAAATATACTATCAAATATGTATACCCTCCATTATGGGTTTTAGAACTCGGAGTATTTTCTCTCGAAAAAATTGAAACGAAGCCTTTTCTTGAATCACTGTTGAGGTGTTTTAAGTTTGTAGAACTACGATTGAATACGGATAATGGAATAGAAAAGATCAATGATCAGAGTGTTATCAGAAAAATGCAATGGATATCAATTGCTGAAGGGTATGATGATGTATTTTTAAGATATAGAAAAGACAGAAAGAAAGATTTAGTAAAAGCGAATAAATTTGGACTTAGAGAGGTTTGGCAGGATACATCTGAAAACCTAGTTACATTATTTAAGAACAATATCGGCAAGCGCGACCAAAATATTGAAGAGAAGGATTATCAGAACCTATCATCTTTGATAGAGAAATGTATACGTCAAAAGGTGGGTGAGGTTCTGTCAATTTACGATGAGAATGAATGTTTAGTTGCTTCTGCTTTTTTTCTTTTATATAACAAAACAGCAACTATTTTAGTGTCATCCACAGATTTAAGGAATCGCAAGAACGGCGCCAATACTTTTTTGATAGATCGGGCAATTTCTAAATATCAAGAAACATACACTTCTTTTAATTTCGGAGGATCGTCAATACAAACGGTAGCGGACTATTTCAAGAGTTTTGGAGCGAATGAATCGAATTATTCTTTTCTTAAACAAAACAAACTTCCAGTCTTGATTAAGTTATTTAGAAAGTGAGTTTATGTACTCCTGATGCTTTTTTGATAACTTTCTGTTAAAAATAATAGTACTTAAATCTTCGCTATACGTCTTTTTTGACTTAACTACATTACAAGGGTTCCCTACAGCAATGCTGTTTGATGGAATATCTTTAGTTACAACAGAATTAGCACCAATAGTCACATTGTCTCCGATCGTAACTTCGGGAAGGATGGTTGAATTGGCACCAATCCAAACATTATTTCCAATGGAAATTGGTTTTGCTTTTAAATGGTTGCTTAAATTTTCCGAATCGTGGTTTGCAGAAATAATAGAAACCCCTGGCCCTAACTCAATATTATTGCCAAAAGAAATCCCATTATTTGCCTGAATGTAATTATTAAGATTGTCACCTGGATCGCAGAGCACTCCTTTCGTAATATTATCTGGAGCGATTACCTTTGATGTGTGGTGAACAGGCCACTTGACTTTTGGATTTAATCGGAATAGCTTTTGTGGTATTAAGTAATGGAAAAACAATATGTAGTAACGTTGATATCCATATTTTGGACGGTAGTATTCTGGGTAGAATAGATTTATAATCCATCCAAAGAAGAAGAAATCTAACTTATTAAACATTCTCTAGGTTCTTTAATAGCTTCAAAAAATACAACAACAAAACCAAATAGCCAACTCCTCCAAAGAGAGAAAGAATCGAAACAGCTATTGTTATATCCGCATATACATACCCTACGTAAATGGCAATAATATTTACTAAAAACAAATAAATATTGAACCAAAGGCTTATATGATTTTTATTCAGTATGATCATTAAACTACTAATAGGATTAAACGAAGTTCTTGCTAAAATTAGAAATGACAAAATAAGCGTAAAAAATCTAATATTCTCCCATTCCGGATCAAGGTACCATTCCAAAAAGTACATAGCAACCGTGTTTATAAGAAGCAAAATAAAAAGCATAATTAATAGATTCCCTTTCACAATTTTTTTAGTCATTTTAAGTATATCAGTCCTTTTAGAATGATACAATTCAGATGCTTTTTGAAAATATACCTGAGATACTGAAGATGAGATTAAAAACAGCGGAGCTGTGAGTAATTTTGTCACGAAAAAGTAGACTCCCGCTTGTTCTTCGCTGAAAAAAGCAGCTATGAAAATTGGCATTAAATGGATAGCAAATGCATTTATAGCATTGCCAGGGAGTAAAAATTTAATAATTGTATTGTTAGCCTTTAGGTCATTTTTTATATCATTTTGGACAGGAAAACCTACAAATTTTATGTTGTTTACGTAAAAGTATAAGACAATGATACATTGTGAGATAACATAACCATATATTAAGCCATAAAATTGATATTTATAAAAAAGTATTACCTGTAGCGCCACATTAATAAAGGTGAGTAACACTTTGCTGTTAGATAGCAGTTTGAATTTCTTTCGGTATATAAAGAAGCTTTCGTTTACAACGAAAAGAGCGACAAAAACGCTTCCAAGAAAGGACCAAAGAACAACATTAGTGTCAATATTTTGGAGAAGATCTGCCTTGTACAATCCATAAAAAACAAGAAGAAACAAACCAGCGACTAATGGAGAGCTAAACGTTAAAAAGGCGTACCAATTCTTGCTTTTGTCAATGGTTTTCGCTGTAACAACATTCTTTTCTAGTTGCAATGTGTTAATAATCGAAAAAATACTGGTAATGCTTATAAATACACCAAAAATACCATACGCATTTGCTCCATATAATTTTGCTAAATACAATGACCCTAGAATAGCAACGATTTGCGAAATCACTGTTCCTCGGAACATTATTAAAATGTTCTTCACAAAAATAGATATGGGCTTTTTATGTATTTTTGAAATCAATACTTTTTTATCAAATATAACTGAAATGAAACATATACAGCATGTATTCTTTGATTTAGACCACACATTATGGGATTTTGAAAAAAACTCAGCTTTGACATTTAAAAAAATTTTACATGAGTATTCTGTGAACGTAAGTTTCGAGTCATTTATTGACATTTACAAGCCAATTAATGCTAACTATTGGAAATTATATAGAGAAGAAAGAGTTTCTAAAGAAAAACTGAGGTATGGCAGATTGAATGAAACATTTGAAAAATTAAACTACAATGCTTCAGATGATCTTATTAACCTACTGTCGGAAAAATATATTGAGCATTTGCCTAGTTTTAATCATTTATTTGAAGGAACTTTTGAGCTACTCGAGTATTTGCAAGACAAGTATGTACTACATATTATTACAAATGGGTTCGAGGAGGTGCAAACCGTAAAAATGGAAAAATCGGGGATTTTATCGTATTTCAATGAAATAATTACGTCTGAATCGGTAGGAGTGAAGAAGCCTAATCCTAAGGTGTTTAAATATGCCCTTGAGAAAGCAAATGCAAAATCAGAAAACTCATTAATGATCGGAGATAACTTGGAAGCAGACATTCAGGGAGCTTTAAATTGTAATTTTTCTGTTATTCACTGTAATTTTGACGAAGAAAAAGTGAAACTTGATAATTTAATCTCGGTTACATCGTTAAATGAAATAATGAAGTATCTTTAAAACTTTTTTATTGAACCTTACGATGAAAACAAATATATTGAAATGGTATTTACTCTCGATTTTTTCATTGAGCACGTTGTACTCATGTGTAGATAATTTGGATTTTGACCAAATTGAATATTCTGCCTCGCCGGTGTATAATTCACCGATTATTTCTTTTGACCTCAATCAAAGTAATTTTATCGACCCTACTACAAATACAGATGTTACCACGGTTTCTGATATTACCGATTTTACATACCTAGACAACTCCTTTGTTAGAGATAACTTACAGAGGGTAGCGCTAAATTTCGAAGTTAACAATCAATTTGACAATAGAACTTTTTCTTTTTCCATCGAATTTTTAGACGCGAATAATAACCCAACGCATCCAATCATAAATTTCACAGCCCAACCTAATCAATTATTGGTGCCACCTATAGAGACTATACTTATTGCTAATAATCAAGATTTTCTAAGAACCAGAAAGATTAGGGTTAGTGTGGAAATGTCTACCAGTACAACACCACTAAGCCCAACAGTGATCCAGAATTTAAGTTTTAAATCAGCAGGAACATTTTACGTTAGCACATAGTATGATTATTAAAAGAATAGTTTTTTATATACTTTTGATGATCTCAAGTATAACGTTAGCGCAGCAAAAATTACTTTATGGTTTTGCAGAAACTCCTCAAACATTACTACTAAACCCTGGTGCTGAAACCAATTACAGATATCATGTTGGGATCCCTTTTTTGTCAGGATTTTCGGTGAATTTGAGTTCCACAAATCTAGTTTTAGGAGATTTATTTTTAAGTGACGGTATAGATTTTAGTACAAAAGTTAATAGAGCCATAGATAAGTTAGATAAGGATGATTATATTCATTTGAATACATCAATTGATGTACTAAATGGAGGTTTTAGGTATGATGATAAGACCTATTTGAGTTTTGGATTTTATCAGGAATTAGATTTTATCTTTTATTTCCCTAAGGATATTGCTACACTTATCAATCAAGGAAATGAGCCTTTTTTAAATAGACCTTTTTCTGTTTCTGAACTAGCATTTAAAGCGGATATACTTGGAGTATTGCACGCGGGTATTTCAAGAAAAGTGGATGAACGACTAAATATAGGAGCTAGGGTAAAGATATATTCTTCTAGTTTAAATGCAGAAACGAAGAATAATTCTGGAACGTTCACCACCATCGAGCACGACACCAATTTATTAAGACAATACCTCAGTGGAGTGGACGTGAATGTTAGATCTTCTGGTATTGTAGAAAATGACGAAACCCTTGATAATCCTTCAAGTCTTTATACAAAGACTTTTTTAAGTGGAAACTTAGGTTTTGGTTTCGATATTGGTTTTACGTATCATATAAACCCTCAATTAGAACTTTCTGGTAGTCTTCTAGATGTTGGTTTTATCAAACATTCTAAAAGCATTAAAAACTTTACTGCTAAGGGAGATTTTGTTTTTGACGGAGTAAACTTTCAATATGATGGTAATAATACCGATTATTGGAATGAATTGGATATAGCTTTTGAAGAACAAGTACCCAATGGTGAAAATCAAAACTCATACATCTCTTGGAGGCCGGCCAAATTAAATGCAGCCTTGAAATATAGTTTTGGAGAAAGAAGATCTAAGGTGTGTTATGCTGATACTAAGAAAGGATATTACTATAATGCGATAGGCGTGCAGTTACACTCTGTTTTTAGACCTTTGGGACAACAATTTGCTTTAACTAGTTTTTTTGAAGCTACTATTACCGAGAAGTTCCATACAAAGTTTACCCACACTATAAATGATTTTTCAAGTAAGAATTTTGGTTTTGGTTTTGTAGGAGAGTTGTTTAATGTCAATATATTTGGAATGGTTGATAATATTCTTGGGTTAACTGAAATAGCTCGTTCAAAATCTACCTCTGTTTCTTTTGGAGTCAACATGGTCTTTGATTAGAATGGATATATTTAATTATCTTTATAGTGATATCAATAAATACAACAAGATGAAAAAAATACTATTTGTATTTGCACTTTTTGTAGGTTTTTTAGTTCAATCGCAAGAAAAACCTAGTGTTAATTCGTTTAAATATGTAATAGTTCCGGTTAAACTTGATTTTCTAAATGAACCAGATCAATATCAAACAAGCTCATTGTCAAAGTTTTTGTTTGAAAAAAGTGGGTTTAAAGCTTATTTGAGCAATGAGGTTTTACCAAAAGATCTTTCAAAAGACAGGTGTTTGGCGCTGACGGCAAATATTCTTAGAAAATCTGCCTTTTTGGCGACCAAAATATATATAGAGCTTTTGGATTGTAGAAATAACGTTGTTTTTAAAACCGATGTGTTTGGGACTAAGGAGAAAAAGTACACAAAAGCATATAGAGAGGTTTTAAGGAATGCTTTTAAACCAATCATGGCGCTAAATTACTTGTATCAGCCTTCTAACGATCATCCTGAAAAAAGAATCGAAACACCGAAAAAAGAAAAGACAGAAGTAAAACCGAAAACCACCGTTGTAGTTATGGACGATATTGCGAAGTTGCCAAGACTTACTGCTAAGCCCATAAAAAACGGATTTGATCTAGTTGATTCAAAATCAATGGGCGTGTATCAAATATTGAAAACAAAGACTGACAACGTTTTTATTATTAAAGGTAAGAACGGAACAATGTATAAAGAAGGAAATTACTGGGTGGCCGAGTTCTACAATACAAGTAATGAACTTGTCAAGAAAAAATACGTAATCGTATTTTAGTAATTATACTTTTTCTTCCAAAGATTCCTTAGAAAAGTCCTAAAATTGTTTTCTCTTGAGTTTTTCCCAGGATCATAAAGTTTCGTATTTGAAATTGTATCTGGTAAGTATTCCTGCGCTGCGAAGTTATTTTCGAAATCGTGAGAATATTTGTAGTTTTTGCCATATTCAAGGTCCTTCATTAGTTTTGTAGGAGCATTTCGTAGGTGCAGAGGTACGGACAGATCCCCCGTTTCTTTCACCAAAGCTTGTGCTTTACCAATAGCTTTGTAGGAAGCATTGCTTTTTGGAGAAGAAGCTAAATAAACAGCACATTGGCTTAGTATGATCCTAGATTCGGGATTTCCAATGATTGAAACTGCTTGAAAAGTGTTGTTAGCCAATATCAAAGCCGTTGGGTTGGCATTTCCTATATCTTCGGATGCTAGAATTACAAGTCTTCTAGCAATGAACTTAACATCCTCACCGCCTTCAATCATTCGCGCTAACCAATATACAGCAGCATTGGGATCACTTCCGCGAATGGATTTTATGAATGCAGAAATAATATCGTAGTGCTGTTCTCCAGTTTTATCATATCTCGCGGTGTTCTTTTGAACTTTCTCTAAAACGTAACTATTCGTTATTTTAACAGGGTCATCACTCGAATTTACCAACAATTCAAAGATGTTTAGTAATTTCCTAGCATCTCCTCCTGA
Organism: Asprobacillus argus; assembly: GCF_032248395.1. Classification (NCBI taxonomy): domain Bacteria; kingdom Pseudomonadati; phylum Bacteroidota; class Flavobacteriia; order Flavobacteriales; family Flavobacteriaceae; genus Asprobacillus; species Asprobacillus argus. Next base: position 3,057 of record NZ_JAVTTO010000006.1, on the reverse strand, counting down.
TACCTGCATAAGTGCATCCGTTTCTTCCAGGACAATCTCTCTTTCAGAAATAATATCATCTTTATCTATTGCTCTTTGCAATAGCGCAATGAGATCATTCTTGTCGAATGAATTTAAAATATAGACCTGGCATCTGGATAGTAATGCTGGAATAACCTCAAAGCTTGGGTTTTCTGTGGTGGCACCTATTAATGTTACCCAACCTTTCTCTACTGCGCCTAATAGAGAATCTTGTTGTGATTTACTGAAACGGTGAATTTCGTCAATGAATAGGATTGGGTTTTTAGTCGTGAATAAACCGGCACTCTTTTTTGCTTTGTCTATTACTTCACGTACATCCTTTACTCCCGAACTAATAGCACTTAAAGTATAAAATGGTCTTTCGGATTCATTGGCAATGATATTTGCTAATGTTGTTTTGCCAATGCCTGGAGGGCCCCAAAGAATTAAAGAAGGAATAATCCCCCTCTTAATATGATTGGTTAATATACCTGTTTTACCAACTAAATGTTGCTGACTAATATAGTCGTCAAGACTTTTTGGTCTAATTCTTTCTGCCAAAGGTTCATTCATTAGGTAAAAATAATAAAGATTTATGACAGAACTTCAGTAATTTAAGAATGGATACATTTTTGGTAATATTGTAATATGGAGCGTCAATTACCTCAAAAAATCAATTTAAGTGCTTTTAGAATTCCAATCTTATTTGTGATCGTTATTTGGGTCGTATATTGGATAGAAATTAATTTTGGATGGAATTTTAACAAATTTGGAGTATTTCCAAGAACATTTAAAGGCCTTAGAGGCGTGTTGTTCACACATTTCATTCATAGTGACACGTCACACCTATTTAATAATTCAATCCCTATATTGGTGCTTATGACGGCCTTATTTAGTTTTTATAAGGAAGCAGCTATTAAAGTATTGGTATTAGGAGGTCTTTTTTCTGGATTATTGACATGGATAATTGCGAGGGATGCGTATCATATTGGGGCAAGCGGAATTGTATACCTATTATTTAGTTTTATTTTTTTTAGTGGAATTATCCGAAGGCATTACCGATTGATAGCAGTGTCATTGATAGTCATTTTTTTATATGGAAGTATGGTGTGGTATGTACTGCCAATTAAAGAAGGAATGTCATGGGAAGGTCACTTATCTGGTTTTATTATGGGGGTTGTTCTAGCATTAATCTACAGGAAAGTTGGAATGGTTAAAGAAGAGTTCGAATTTTCACAAACTGATTTTGATCTTTTGTTTGATGAAAATGGTCAGCTAATAGATAATGGAGTAGAAGAGGGTAATTAAGAAAACCCTACAGACGTTGCCTTACAGATTCGTACAGTAATACACCACAAGCAACAGACACGTTTAAAGATTCGATAGCTCCTAATAAAGGCAGTTTAGCTTTATAATCAACCATTTTTAATACTGATGGATTTATACCTCTGTGTTCAGACCCCATGATAATGGCTAATGGCTGGTTCAAATCTATGTCGTATACAGAATCTTCTGTTTTCTCTGTAGCGGCTACCGTTTTAATGCCTTCTGCTTGTAATAGAAATAGCGCATCTTTAATATGATTCACTTTACATATTGGTACCTTAAATGCAGCACCAGCAGAAGTTTTAATAGTTTCTGCATTAACGGGAGCACTACCATTTTGCTGAATTATAATACCATGTACCCCAGTACATTCAGCTGTTCTTATAATGGCTCCAAAGTTTCGAACGTCGGATATTTGATCCAAAAGGAGAAACAAAGGAATTGTGTTTTGATTAGTTGTTTCCTCAATCAATTTTTCTAAATCATGGAATTCTATAGGAGAAATTTGAGCAACCGCTCCTTGATGATTTTTATTTTTAGAGAGCCTATCTAATTTTTCAACAGGAACCATGCTAGTGGTAATCTTATTTATTTTAATAAGCTTGTCTAGCTGATAAAAAATATCTCCACGCAGGCCTTTTTGTAGATATACTTTGTTTATAGTGCTACCACTTTCTATAGCCTCGATAATAGCCCTTAGACCAAAAATTGTTGTTTGCGTATTGTTCTCCATAGTATAGTTATGTATAATATAAAAAACAAATAGATTGCACAAGGCAATCTATTTGTTTTTTTAAAAAGGTATTACCTACTAAGGTACTGTAAACATTACATTAGCTGTAGATGTGTACGAAGTAGGACTAATAGAATATTGTCCATTTGCAGTTGTAACATCAACTGTTGTACCACCATCTCCATAAGCATCATTGATAGTAAAAGTATATGTACCATCTGCTAAACAGTAAGCTTTTGTCCAATCTGAATTATCAGGAGCAGTAGCAAAAGCTCCAGCTGTTGTAGAGTCTACTACATTTGTACCATCCGATAATACGTATGAAGCTTCTTCTGGCCATTGGTCAAAAGTAAGTTTTACAGAAACATCGTTCCAAGGACATACTTGTGCAACATTTAAAACAATATTTGCACCTGGGAATAAACCTGACTCAGCTCCGAAAGCTAACTCAATTGTTTGTCCAGCCGAACCAATATTGATATCAGAAATAGTTATACTTAGCGAACCAACGTTAGAATTTGCAGGAACACTTACGGTTGTAGGAACTACATAAGACGCAGGGTCTGCAGAAGTACCAGCGGCAACAACATTTACTGTAAAAGTTCTAGCAGAACCAGTTATGTTTGCCGTATATACCTTAATCTCTCTTGTATTAGAGGATCCGATATCTACACCGAAGTTATAGGTTGCTGATTCAAACGTAACATAGTTGACACCTGTTGGGTCAACATTATCTTCACAGCTATTTAAAGAAATCATTGCAACGAATGCAAATAATAATAATGTAATTTTTTTCATCTTAATTTGGATTTTGTTGATAAGATAATCACCATGCTTATAATCGATAAGCATGGTGATTAATTATTATTGATGACTAATTATTTTGATCGTTAACGAAAGGATTGTTTTGAATTTCATCTAACGGAATTTCAAATTGCATTCTTTCATCGTTATAAGGGATTGGCACACCTACAAAAGATAAGTGATTAGATCCTCTA
>NZ_JAVTTO010000005.1:0-267096 GCF_032248395.1 Asprobacillus argus | reverse complement strand
GCTCACCTCTTCCCATCCCGAACAGAGAAGTTAAGCCCAATAGCGCCGATGGTACTGCATTTATGTGGGAGAGTAGGTCGCTGCCTTTCTTTTTAAACCTCATTCTTTTAATAGAATGAGGTTTTTTGTTTTATAGAATATAAGCTACTTTTATTGCATGAATTATAAGCATTCGTATTTAGTTCGAATTCAATATCTAGGTTTCAGATTGCATGGTTGGCAAAAACAACCAAATCTAAAGACAGTACATTTTATTTTAGATAAAACGTTGAAGTTTGTATTTAAGGGAATCCGATGTAAAAGTGTTGGAGTAGGAAGAACAGATGCCAAGGTATCTTCAACAGATTACCCGTTTCGATTGTTTATAGACGAACCAGTTGATAATGCTTCATTTCTGAGTTCATTTAATAAAAACTCTCCTGCAGATATTCGAGCGCTCAGCATTGAGGAAATTTCCGATGAAGAGTTTAATATTATACAAAGCCCCAAGATAAAGGAGTATCACTACTATTTTTCGACAGCAGGAAAAAATCATCCGTATGCAGCACCTTTTTTAATAGATTTTGGTAGGCTAAATGTAGAAGAAATGAAAAAGGGAGCACAATTATTCTCAGGAACGCATTATTTTGGACTGTACTGCACAAAACCTTCTAAAGACACTGTTCTTATGCGAACTATTGATAGTTGTGAAATAGTAGAAAATAATATCCTGACGGCAAATTTCTTTCCTGAGGAAAGTTTTGTACTTAAAGTGTGTGGGAAAGGTTTTTTAAGATATCAAATTCGATTGATGATGGGGGCCTTGGTGGAATTGGGAAGAGGAAATTTATCCTTAAATGATATTGAAGAATCTCTTATTGAGAAAATAGATAGGAAAGATACTTTAGCCAATATTGCTCCAGGATCAGGATTACACCTATATAATGTGGAGTTTCTATCATAAAAAAAAGCTCACCATAATGATGAGCTTTTCGATTTTTTTTATCAAAAGTTAATTACCCTCTGATCAAACTTCTAGAAATAACAATTTTCTGAATTTCTGAAGTACCTTCATAAATTTGAGTAATCTTAGCGTCTCTCATTAAACGCTCTACATGGTATTCTTTTACGAAACCATTTCCTCCATGAATTTGCACAGCTTCCACAGTATGTTCCATTGCCACTTTAGATGCATATAGTTTGGCCATAGCACTAGAAAGATCATAATTGCTTCCTTGGTCTTTGTCCCAAGCCGCTTTCATCACAAGGTGTCGAGCCGCTTCAATTTCTGTGTACATATCAGCCAATTTAAATGCAATAGCCTGATGGTTACAGATCTCCGTACCAAAAGCTTTACGCTCTTTAGAGTATTTTAACGCTAATTCATATGCGCCAGATGCAATACCTAATGCTTGTGATGCTATACCAATTCTACCTCCAGATAAAGTTTTCATTGCAAATTTAAATCCAAATCCATCTTCTCCTATTCTATTTTCCTTAGGAACCTTTACATCATTAAATTGCAAGGTGTGCGTGTCGCTTCCGCGAATTCCTAATTTATCCTCTTTTGGACCTATATCAAAACCAGGCATTCCTTTTTCCACAATAAAAGCGTTGATTCCTTTATGCCCTTTTTCACGATCAGTTTGAGCAATTACTAGATACACATCAGATCTACCTCCATTGGTAATCCAATTCTTCGTCCCATTTAGTACATAGTGATCTCCCATATCTATGGCAGTTGTTTTTTGCGATGTCGCATCACTACCTGCCTCTGGTTCGCTTAGACAAAATGCTCCAATAAATTCGCCGGTAGCAAGTTTTGTCAAATATTTTTGTTTTTGTTCTTCGGTACCAAAAGCTTCGATACCATAACATACTAATGAATTGTTTACAGAAACCATTACTGAGGCTGAAGCATCTATCTTTGAAAGCTCTTCCATAATCAATACATATGAAATAGCATCCATACCACTACCTCCATATTTTGGGTCAACCATGATACCCATAAATCCAAGATCCCCCATTTTTTTTACAAGCTCATTAGGGAAGCTTTGTTTTTCGTCTCTTTCTATAACTCCAGGTAACAATTCAGTTTGTGCAAAGTCTCTTGCTGCATCCCTAATCATTAAATGTTCTTCGGTAAGATTAAAATCCATTATACGGTTAATTATTAAATTCGTAAAAAAAGTCCTCAAAGATACTTTTTTACTAGCATATTTTCAATATACTTTTTATATTTTTACGGATATGCATGATGATTCAACATCGATAATAGGATTAATGTCTGGGACATCACTAGATGGTTTAGACGCGGTATATGTGAAGTTCAATAAAAGAGATTCAAAAGATTACAAAATTATTGCATGCCATACCTTCGAATATACCGATCAGATATATCAAAAACTGAAGAATGGGATCCATAAAACGAAAGAGGACCTTAAGAACTTGGACCGTGATTTTGCACAGTACATAGGAAATACGGTAAATGAGTTTATAAAGAGTTATGAAATTTCGGATGTCGACTTTATCGCCTCACACGGACATACCATTTTTCATGAACCAGCAAAAGGACTAACACTGCAAATTGGGAGCGGTCAGGAAATTTCGAACGTTACAAATACGCGTGTAGTTTGTGATTTCAGAACACAAGACGTTTTACTTGGAGGTCAAGGAGCTCCGTTGGTTCCTATTGGAGACAAATTTCTATTCTCGAATTATGGAGCCTGTTTGAATTTGGGAGGCTTTGCCAATGTTTCTTTTGATCAGAATAAGGAACGAATAGCTTTTGATATTTGCCCAGTAAATATTGTGCTGAATCATTATTCAAAAAAAATAGGCTTGGCTTACGATGAATCGGGAAGAGTAGCTTCAAGTGGTCAAGTATACAACGAATTGCTACAGGTATTGAATGACTTGAATTTTTACAAATTGGAACCGCCAAGATCACTCGGTTATGAATGGGTTTTGGAAAATATATTTCCGTTAATTGATAGTTACAAAATATCAGTTCAAGATATTTTGAGTACCTATGTAGAACACATCGCGATTCAACTGAGTGTCGTGCTAAAATCAAAATCTTCAATATTAGTAACAGGAGGAGGAGCGTTTAACACTTTTTTAATGAAGAGAGTTACTCATTATACAGGTCAGCAGTTTGAGAAGCCATTGGCAGAAATAATCAATTATAAGGAAGCGCTTATTTTTGCTTTTCTCGGTTTGCTTAGAATGGAGGGGAAAGTGAACTGTTTAAAAAGTGTTACTGGGGCTAAAAAAAATCATTCATCTGGTGTAATATTTAATCCAAATAATACGTAATACGTACTTTATTTTTTTTATTTTGGTACTGTTTTATCTGTGCCTATAATCTGGCACAAAAACTAAACAATTATTTAATGAAAGAACTACTTAAAAAGTACGAAAATAAGCAACCAGAGATTGTCTTTAATTGGAAAGATTCAGAAACGGAGGCAGAAGGTTGGACTGTTATAAACTCTTTAAGAGGTGGTGCTGCAGGAGGTGGGACCAGAATGAGAAAAGGACTGGATAAATACGAAGTAATGTCCTTAGCCAAGACCATGGAAGTCAAATTTACGGTTTCAGGACCGGCTATAGGAGGTGCAAAATCTGGAATAAATTTTGACCCACATGACCCAAGGAAAAAGGGCGTTTTGGAACGCTGGTATCAGGCGGTATCGCCCTTGTTGAAAAGTTACTATGGAACAGGAGGTGATTTAAATGTTGATGAGATTCATGAAGTAATTCCGATTACTGAAAACAGTGGAGTATGGCATCCTCAAGAAGGTGTTTTTAATGGGCATTTTAAGCCAACCGAGGCCGATAAAATAAATAGGATTGGCCAGTTAAGACATGGTGTCATTAAAGCGATTGAAAGTGAAAAATACTCACCAGATGTGTTTAAAAAATATACGGTAGCTGATATGATTACAGGTTTTGGAGTAGCAGAATCCATCAAACATTATTATTCCATTTATGGAGGTTCTGTTGTGGGTAAAAGAGCTGTTGTTCAGGGATTTGGAAACGTAGGATCAGCTGCTGCTTTCTATTTAGCTCAAATGGGGGCTAAAGTAGTCGGTATTATTGACCGGGTTGGTGGTATAATCAATGAAGAAGGGTTTTCATTTGATGAGATTAAAGAACTATTCTTAAACAAGAATGGTAATACCTTAGTTGCAGAGAATATGATTTCTTTTGAAGAAATCAATGAAAGAATATGGAATGTGCAGACCGAAATATTTGCGCCATGTGCCGCGTCTAGATTAATTACACAAGAGCAAATAAACCCAATGATAGAATCGGGACTAGAGGTTATTTCTTCAGGAGCAAATGTACCTTTTGCCGATCAAGAAATCTTTTTTGGACCCATTATGGAGGATATCGATAAAAAGGTTAGTTTGATACCCGATTTTATATCAAACTGTGGTATGGCAAGGGTTTTTGCATATTTTATGGAAAGAAGAGTAGAAATGTCTGATGATGCCATATTTGAAGATACCTCCAACACCATTAAAAATGCCTTACAAGATACTTTTAAAAAGAATGCGTCAAAAAACAAAATAAGTGAGACTGCATTTGAGATAGCATTAAAACAACTAATATAAACTTTTACGTATGGAATCAGCAATTATTATCGTATTTGTCCTAGGGTATTTAGCCATTACACTGGAGCACAATTTAAAGCTTGATAAATTAATACCTGCATTAGCCATGATGGCTGTTTGTTGGGCTATAGTGGCTTTAGGAATTGATTCATTTTCCAATTGGTTTGATTCAAGTAATCATGCCTTAGTTGATGGGTTTGCAGCTAAAACCCATGAAGCAAAAACTCACTTAGTAGAAGAAACATTATTACATCATTTAGGGAAAACAGCTGAAATCTTAGTGTTTTTATTAGGAGCGATGACCATTGTAGAAATCATTGATTATTTTGATGGCTTTTCTACCATTAAGACCTATGTAAAAACGCATAGTAAGAAGAAGATATTATGGATATTCGCTATTCTGGCGTTCATACTATCGGCTATTATCGATAATCTTACTGCTACAATTGTCTTGATATCGATACTACAGAAAATAGTAAAAAAGAGAGAAGAGAGAATATGGTTTGCTGGTTTGATTATTATAGCGGCGAATGCGGGAGGAGCTTGGTCACCTATTGGAGACGTAACCACCACTATGTTATGGATAGGAAAGAAAGTAACAACGCTTAGACTTATAGAGTACCTATTAATACCATCTCTATTATGTATGGTTGTCCCTACCTTTATTGCAACGTTTTTACCGGCTTTTCAGGGAGAGATTGAAGCTGATGGTGAAACAGAGGAAAGAAAGCCTGGGAAGTACAGTTCTGTAATGCTATACTTAGGATTAGCAGCGATTGTATTTGTGCCAATTTTTAAAACATTAACGCATTTACCACCTTATGTAGGAATGATGTTGTCATTGGCAATTGTTGCGACATTTGCAGAAATTTTCAGTAGAACAAAATTCTCACTAACGGATTTCACTTCTATGGACGAATCAAAGGAGCATGCTTATCACAGTCCTGTTCATAGTTCATTATCTAAAATAGAGATGCCTAGTATCTTATTCTTTTTAGGAATATTAATGGCTGTAGCTGCTTTAGAATCATTAGGAATTCTATTCAATTTTGCTGATGGCTTAAAAGAATCGGTACCAATGATGGGAACTGAGCTTCACGGAACAGGTGTTTCAGATCTAGTAATCATGTTATTAGGTGTTGGATCGGCAGTAATTGACAATGTACCATTGGTCGCTGCAAGTTTAGGAATGTTCTCAGAACCTATTGATAATGAATTATGGCACTTTATTGCTTATTCTGCAGGAACAGGAGGAAGTATGCTAATTATCGGATCTGCGGCAGGAGTTGTAGCTATGGGTATGGAAAAAATAGATTTCTTTTGGTATTTGAAGAAGATAGCGTGGCTAGCAGCAGTTGGCTTTATAGTAGGTTCAGGGGCCTTTATGGTCACCCGAACACTTTTCTAAAATATACACCCGAGATTTTCTCGGGTTTTTTTTGAAACAATTTATAAACTATTCAGTCGTTACTATTAAAGAACTTTTAAAAATCCAGAATGTTATTATTTATTCAAGAGAGCAAAGAAATTGTAGAGAATCTATCTGAAGAAAAAACATTATCTATCTATAAGTTAATTATGGAAAGTGGTATGGGAGGGTTGATTATTATCAGCATTCTTTTCTTATTGCTTACAATAGCTTTATATATCTACTTTGAACGATTTTTCGCAATCAAGTCTGCAGCTAAGGTTGATAAGAACTTTATGAATCAAATAAAAGATTATGTTTCCAATGGAAAACTAGAGTCGGCAGACGCATTATGTAAAAGCACTAACTCTCCCACTGCTCGATTAATAGGGAAGGGTATTTCTCGAATAGGAAAACCCCTTGAAGATATTAATACTGCAATTGAAAATGCAGGAAAACTTGAAATATATCAACTGGAAAAAAATGTAAGCGTACTGGCAACGATTGCGGGCGCGGCTCCAATGATTGGATTTTTAGGAACTGTAATTGGAATGATTGTTGCTATACATGAAATAGCTAACTCAGGAGGTCAGATAGATATTAAAATGTTATCTGATGGTTTGTATACAGCGATGACAACAACAGTAGCTGGATTAATCGTAGGTATCATTGCTTACATTACTTATAATCATATAGTGGTGAGAACAGATAAAGTTGTTTATCAAATGGAAGCAAAATCTACCGAATTTTTAGACCTGTTAAACGAACCAGTATAATGAATATTAGAGGAAGAAATAAAGTAAATCCAAATTTCAATATGTCGTCAATGACGGATATTGTTTTTTTACTATTGATTTTTTTTATGCTAACTTCGACATTGGTTACGGTAAGTGCAATAGATGTTTTGTTGCCTAAGGCAGGAGGGAAAACTGAAAATAAGTCATCCGTGGCAGTTACGGTTACAAGTAAGTCAAATTTTTATATTGATAAAGCAAGAGTTTCTGAGCGAAACTTAGAACTTGAAATACTAAAGAGAGTAGGAACAGATAAAAGTAAAACAGTAGTTATTAGAGGTGATCAAAATGTACCTTATAAGAAAGTAATGAAAGTGATTGATATTGCGAATAAGAATAAACTTAAAATGATTCTTGCTGTAAAAGGAGGGAAATAATGCGAGTATTTGAGACAAAACATAAAAGAAAATCCGCAGTGATTACAACCAGTATTATGTTGTTGTTGATTATTGCGATTTTTAATTTTGGGATGCGATATTTAGATCCACCAGAAGAATATGGTCTCGCCATAAATTTTGGAAATTCAAATGTTGGTCAAGGAAAACCAGATGTAATTAAAAAAGTAAAAACCACTCCAAAAAAAGCTGTTGAGACACCTCCAAAAGAAGTAAAAGAAACTCCAAAGCAAGTTGTAGAAGAAAAGGTGATTACTCAGGATAATAAAGAAGCTCCTGTAGTAGAAAAACCTAAAAAGAAGAAAAAAGAAACACCCAAGAAAGAAGTAAAAAAAGACAAGCCGATTGAGAAACCAAAACCGAAACCTAAAAAGCCCTCAAAAGCGACAACAGATGCTCTGAAGAATCTATTAAATGGAGATAAATCTGATGGAAAACCAAAGGGAGAAGGGGATGATAGAAACCCAGGACTGAAGGGAAAGAAAAATGGCGATCCGTCTTCTTCTAAATATTATGGAAATCAAGGAGGCCCGGATGGCGATAAAAACTATAATTTAGCAGGAAGAAATGCTACTTCAAAACCAATTAGAAAACCGAATTGTGAAGAAGAAGGTATTGTTGTCGTGAGTATTGAAGTTGATAAATCTGGTAGAGTGATAAAGGCTATTGCAGGAGTGAAAGGAACTACAAATTCGGCTGAATGCCTCTTGAAACCTGCTAGAGAAGCAGCTTTAAAGACTAAATGGAATGCAGACAACAATGCACCGATAAAACAAAGAGGAACGATAATTTATAAGTTTTCACTAACAGAATAATGAACTATCAAGATACCTTAGATTGGATGTTTTCGCAACTGCCAATGTATCAGAGACAGGGCGTTGCTGCATTTAAAAAAGATCTCACAAATATTTTGGCTTTTTCTAAAGAGCTTGGTTTTCCAGAAAGACAGTTCAAATCCATACATGTTGGAGGTACTAACGGGAAAGGATCTACCTCTCATATGATGGCCAGTATTTTACAAGAGGCTGGTTATAACGTGGGTTTATACACATCCCCTCATTTAAAGAATTTCACGGAGCGGATTAGAATTAATGGAGTAGAAGTGCCCAGAGATTATGTGGTAGATTTTATTAATGATTACAAGAGTTTCTTAGAACAACAAGGGTTGTCTTTTTTTGAAATGACCGTAGGAATGGCGTTTAGTTATTTTGCTAAAGAATCGGTGGATATAGCTATTATAGAAGTTGGTTTAGGAGGTAGGTTAGATTCGACCAATATCATAGCTCCAGAAGTTTCGGTTATCACGAATATTGGGTATGATCATACACAATTTTTGGGAGAAACATTACCCGAGATAGCTTATGAAAAGGCTGGAATCATAAAAGAAAATACTCCTGTTGTTATAGGAGAGGAGCAAGAAGAAGTAATGCCAGTTTTCAAAAGAAAAGCGGATAGTGTAAATGCTAAAATAGATGTTGCCTCTGATTATGATTTTGATTACTCGACGGACTTATTAGGGGCATGCCAATCCAAAAATCTTAAAACAGCCGTTGCTACTTTAAAACGTGTACAGGGCTTTACTATTTCTGAAGACCATATTGAAGAAGGCTTAAAAAAGGTTGCTCAAAACACAAAATTAAAAGGGAGATGGCAAATACTCCAGCAAAGACCAAAGGTGATCTGCGATACTGCTCATAATAGTGAAGGATTACAGTATGTTGTTAAACAGTTGGGACAGGAAGATTTTGATAATTTGCATATAGTTTTAGGAATGGTGAATGATAAGAAACTTGATAGTGTGCTTCGTTTTTTTCCAAAAGGAGCTACCTATTATTTTTGTAAACCCGATATACCAAGAGGATTAGATCAAAGGGAGCTTCGAAAAAAATCAGAAGGATATAACTTATTAGGAAGTGATTATGAATCAGTTAAGGAAGCGTATGAAGCAGCTTTAAATAAAGCAGTAGAAAGCGACCTTCTTTATATTGGAGGAAGCACGTTTGTTGTGGCTGAAGTTATTTAAAATAAAGTTGTTTTTTTCTTTGGTAAAATTAAAAACGGTTATATATTTGCATCCGCAATCATGCAAGGGCGCGTAGCTCAGTTGGTTCAGAGCACTTGGTTTACACCCAAGGGGTCAGGGGTTCGAATCCCTTCGCGCCCACTTTCAAAAAGCTTCACAAATTTGTGAAGCTTTTTTATTTTTTCAAGGTTATCGTTAAGAATTTTGTATTTTCGTGCCTTGAAAAGAATAAATCTTTTTATCAAATGAAAATAAACTTAACTAAGAAAAAAATTCTGGTTACCGGGGGTGCGGGGTTTATTGGATCTAATCTATGTGAGGCATTATTAAACTTGGGCAACAAAGTAATTTGTCTCGATAATTTCGCCACTGGGAAAAAGGAAAATATTTCTGATTTAATACCTGACGAAAACTTTGACTTAATAGTTGGTGATATTAGAAATATTGAAGATTGCCTAAAAGCGACCTACGATGTTGATTATGTATTACATCAAGCAGCTTTAGGCTCAGTTCCTCGCTCTATTAAAGATCCAATCACTTCTAATGAGGTCAATGTGAGCGGTTTTTTAAATATGCTAAAGGCTTCAAGTGAAAACAATGTTAGGAGATTTGTATATGCCGCAAGCTCTTCTACTTATGGAGATTCAGAGTCTCTACCTAAAGTAGAAGATAAAATAGGGAAACCTTTATCGCCATATGCGGTTACGAAGTATGTAAACGAATTGTATGCTGATGTGTTTGCAAAAACATATGGTATAGATACAATAGGTTTGCGGTATTTCAATGTCTTTGGACGTAAGCAAGATCCAGATGGTGCCTATGCAGCTGTAATCCCTAAATTTGTTAGTCAATTAATGAATGGCGAGTCTCCAGTAATCAATGGTGATGGTAATTATTCTAGAGATTTTACTTATATAGATAATGTTGTTCAGGCGAACCTGCTAGCACTTATTTCAGAAAATAAAGAGGCTGTTAATACTGTATATAATGTTGCTTATGGGGATAGGAATACTCTAAACGATTTAGTTGGGTATTTAAAAAAGTATCTTACTAGTTTTGATGGTAACATAGCTAATATAGAAGTTAAGCATGGACCAAATAGGGCAGGGGATATTCCGCATTCTCATGCAAGTATTGACAAAGCGAAAGAATTATTAAACTACCAACCCGAGTTTTCATTGCAGAAAGGGCTAAAGGAAGCAGTGAAATGGTATTGGGAAAATTTATGATTATAATGAATAAAGAAAAAATAGCAATAATTGGACTAGGATATGTTGGATTGCCGTTAGCAAGGCTTTTTGCCACTAAGTATTCGGTTGTAGGATTTGACATTAATGAAGAAAGAGTTTCTGAACTTATGTCTGGTGTAGATAGTACATTGGAGGTGGAAAATGAGGTGCTGCAATCTGTTTTGGTTGAAGATACAAGCGAAGAAATAGGACTGTATTGTTCTACCTCACTTGAAGATATTAAAGATTGTAACTATTATATTATTACAGTGCCAACTCCTGTGGACAAGAATAATAGACCTATTCTGACTCCGTTAATAAAAGCTAGTGAAACAGTAGGGAAAGTGTTGGAAGAAGGAAATGTTGTGATATACGAATCGACTGTATATCCTGGTGCTACTGAAGAGGATTGTATTCCTGTTTTAGAAAAGGTCTCTGGCCTTGAGTACAATATAGATTTTTATGCCGGATATTCTCCAGAAAGAATAAACCCCGGAGACAAAGAGCATACTGTAGAGAAAATTTTAAAAGTGACCTCAGGGTCCACTCCTGACATTGGAGAAAAAGTAGATGCGCTATACAGATCTGTAATTACAGCAGGTACGCATTTGGCTCCAACCATTAAAGTAGCTGAAGCTGCTAAAGTTATTGAAAACTCCCAACGAGATATCAATATTGCATTCGTGAATGAATTGGCTAAAATATTCAATTTGATGAATATCAATACGCATGATGTATTGTCTGCGGCAGGAACAAAATGGAATTTTTTACCGTTCAAGCCAGGCCTGGTAGGTGGACACTGTATAGGTGTAGATCCTTATTATTTGGCACAAAAGGCTCAGGAATTTGGATACAACCCTGAGATTATTTTGGCAGGGAGGAGAATGAATGATAGTATGGGAGATTACGTCGCTTCTGAAGTGATAAAGTTGATGATAAAAAAGGATATCAGAATAAAAAACGCCAAAATACTGGTACTTGGAATTACTTTTAAAGAGAATTGCCCAGATGTTAGAAATACTAAGGCGGTGGATGTGGTAAGTTCTTTAAAGGAGTATGGTACCAGTGTAACGATTTACGACCCTTGGGCTAACCCTGATGAGGTTATGCACGAGTATAAATTGGAATCGTTGACTCAAGTTCCCGAGTTTAAATATGATGCCATAGTGCTGACTGTTGCGCATAAAGAATTTTTAAATGTTGATTGGTGTGACTTCCTAATTGATAATGGTGTCATATATGATGTGAAAGGAGTTTTAGATAGTGGTGTAGATGCACAATTATAAATATTATTCTCTACAAATAATAGGAAGCGGTTAGCAATGAAAATAGTTGTAATTGGTACGGGTTATGTTGGATTGGTTTCAGGAGCTTGTTTTTCTGAAATGGGGAATACAGTTGTTTGTGTAGATGTTGATAGTGATAAAATAGGTAAGTTAAAGAAGGGAATAATCCCTATATATGAACCTGGTTTAGAGGCTATAATTAAGAAAAATAGAAGCCAAAAGAATATATACTTTTCTACATCTATAGAAGAATCCATTAAAGATGCTTCCATTGTCTTTATAGCAGTAGGTACCCCTATGAAGGAAGATGGGGCCGCTGATCTTCAATCTGTTTTCTCAGTAGCTAAAGAAATTGGAAAAAGTATGACTGCCAGGTTGGTGATCGTTAATAAATCAACTGTACCAGTAGGGACTGCATATCGTTTAAAGGAGATAGTGGCCAAAGAATTGAAGCTTAGAGAGTCTATTGTTGATTTTGATATTGTTTCTAATCCTGAGTTCTTAAAAGAAGGATCCGCGATCACAGATTTCATGAAACCTGATAGGGTTATTATAGGATCGGACAGCGAATATGCTTCAAAAAAAATGAAGGAATTATACTCGCCATTTTTCCGTACGCATCAAAGGTATTTGGAAATGGACATTCGATCTGCTGAAATGACAAAATATGCAGCCAATGCCATGTTAGCCACAAAAATTTCTTTTATTAATGAAATGGCTATTATATGTGAAAAACTTGATGCAGATATTAATCAAGTAAGACTAGGAATAGGTTCAGATAAAAGAATTGGGTATGATTTCATATATCCTGGTGTTGGTTATGGAGGTACGTGTTTTCCTAAAGATATAAGTGCCATTCAAAAAGTTGCAAAAGAAGCCGGATATATACCCAAATTATTAGATTCTGTTTCTCGAATAAACCAATATCAGAAAGTATATTTTTTGCAAAAGATAACATCAAGATTTGGCGAAGACTTATCTGGAAAGGTTTTTGGTATTTGGGGCTTAACGTTTAAGCCAGGAACTAACGATATGAGGGAGGCACCATCCATTTTTATGATTAATGAATTAATTTCTCGTGGAGCAAAGATAAAAGCATATGATCCAAAAGTTTCGCAAGAGTCGGTTAATTTTTATATCAATAATAAAGAGAATGTATTGATCTGTAAATCAAAATATGAAGTTTTAACCAACGTACAAGCTTTAATTTTATTGACCGAATGGAAAGAGTTTAGATCTCCTGATTTTGACAAGATTAAAAAAGAACTTTTAAATCCTGTAATTTTTGACGGCCGCAATCAATACGGTTCCTTTGAATTAAAAGATAAGGGTTTTGAATATTATCAAATTGGAAAGAATTAGATGAAAAAAAACCTGATTATTTTTGGCACAAGACCTGAAGCTATTAAAATGGCTCCATTGGTGAAGGAATTTCAAAAGCATTCTGAGGACTTTGAAACGAAAGTTTGCGTTACAGCTCAACATAGAGAAATGCTAGATCAAGTTCTTGATTTTTTTGAAATCAAACCAGATTTTGATCTTAATCTGATGAAACCTGGACAAAACTTGTATGATTTAACTGCTACAATAATTGTTAGCTTAAAACCTATACTTGAGGAATTTAATCCGGATTTTGTTTATGTTCATGGAGATACTACGACCACCATGGCGGCGAGCATCGCAGCCTTTTATAGTGGAGCTAAAGTTTGTCACATAGAAGCCGGTTTACGTACCTACAACAAATGGTCTCCATTCCCAGAAGAGATTAATAGACAAGTTGCTGGTAGGATATGTGACTATCATTTTGCCCCAACCACAAGGTCTAAAGAGAATTTGCTGAAGGAAAATATAGATGAAGATACCATATTGGTTACAGGAAACACGGTGATTGACGCTTTATTACAAAGTGTTGATAAGGTGAATAAAGAACCGAGCAATTTTATTAAGGAAATAAATATTACACTAAAAAATAGGGAGTTGATTCTTGTAACGGGTCACAGAAGAGAGAATCATGGTGAAGGTTTTGAAAGGATTTGTGGTGCTTTAAAAAAGATCGCAGAAGATAATTTAGAGCGCTTAATTGTTTATCCTGTACATTTAAATCCGAAAGTGCAGGAGCCAGTTAATCGAATATTGAAGAATTTATCAAATGTATTGTTGATTAAACCATTGGCTTATCAGGATTTTATCTGGTTAATGAACCGTTCCAAGTTAATAATTACTGATAGCGGAGGAGTGCAAGAAGAGGCTCCAAGTTTAGGGAAACCTGTATTAGTATTGCGAGATACTACTGAGAGACCAGAAGCCGTCGATGCTGGTACGGTGGTCTTGGTTGGTACAAACCAAGAACTCATTGTGAAAGAAACACTAGACTTACTTTCAGATAATGAAAGATTTGATGAAATGTCTAGGCTGCATAACCCTTATGGCGATGGAAAAGCGTGTAAAAAAATAATAGAATTTATTAAAGAACTGTAAATGAATCCAGAAGTTGTTACAATTGGTTTAGGGTATATTGGTTTACCTACCTCTGCTTTGATAGCTCAACATAAAACCTATGTTCATGGTGTTGACATAAACCAGAGGGTTGTGGACACTATTAATGAAGGAAAGATACATATAGTTGAGCCAGAACTGGATGGTGTAGTGGCTAACGCTGTAAAAGGAGGGTATTTCAGAGCATCAACTCAACCAGTTTCTGCCAATGTTTACCTGATCGTTGTGCCAACACCTTTTAAAGGAAACCATGAGCCGGATATTTCCTTTGTTCAGGCTGCTACGAAGGGAATTATTCCGTTGTTGAAAGAGGGTGATCTTTATATAATTGAATCAACTTCTCCTATTGGTACCACAGAAAAAATGCAACAGTTAATTTATCAGGAGAGACCAGATTTAAAGGATCAAATCTTTATGGCATATTGCCCAGAACGAGTACTTCCCGGAAATGTTATGTATGAATTAGTCCATAATGATAGGGTAATTGGAGGTATAGATGAAGAATCTACTACTAAAGCGATTGATTTTTATAGTAAATATGTAAAAGGAGAATTGCACGCAACCAATGCAAGAACAGCAGAAATGTGTAAGTTGGTTGAAAACTCTTCTAGAGATGTTCAGATTGCTTTTGCCAATGAGTTATCTTTAATTTGCGATAAAGCTGATATTAATGTTTGGGAATTGATTAATTTAGCGAATAAGCATCCTAGAGTAAATATTTTACAACCAGGCTGTGGAGTAGGAGGACATTGTATTGCCGTTGATCCATATTTCATTGTGGCAGACTACCCGATGGAATCAAAAATTATTGGAACAGCTAGAGAGGTCAATAATTATAAATCGTTTTGGTGCGCCGAGAAAGTGAAAAACGCAAAATTGGATTTCCAGCTTAGAAAAGGTTTTAAACCCAGTGTAGCATTAATGGGGTTGGCGTTTAAGCCAAATATTGATGATCTTAGAGAATCTCCGGCAAAATATATAGTTCAAAAAGTATTGCAAGATGCAAATGATGAAAATTACTATATTGTAGAACCTAACATCAAAGAACATTCCGTTTTCAAGTTAAATGATTATCGTGAAGCAGTTGAAAAAGCTGATATTATAGTATTCTTAGTTGCTCATGACGAATTTAAAAATTTAGAAATCGATAAAGACAAAATTGTCTTGGATTTTTGTGGAATCAATTAAACCAATATGAAAAACTTTGCATTAATAGGAGCTTCAGGATATATAGCTCCAAGGCATTTAAAGGCGATAAAAGATACAGATAATAACCTTTTAGCAGCACTCGATAAATTTGATAGTGTTGGTATTATGGATAGTTATTTCCCAGACGCCGATTTTTTTGTTGAAACTGAACGTTTTGACAGACACATTGAGAAGTTAAAATATGACAAAGGAGTTCAACTCGATTATGTAAGTATTTGTACGCCAAATTACTTGCACGATTCTCATATAAGAATGGCGCTAAGAAGGGGAGCAGACGCTATTTGTGAAAAACCTCTTGTTTTGAATCCATGGAATTTAGACGCCCTGCAGAAAATGGAGGCAGAATCTGGAAAGAAAGTTTATAATATCTTACAATTAAGATTACATCAGAGTATTATAGATTTAAAGAAAAAAATTGACGCAGCGCCAAAAGACAAAATATTTGATGTTGATTTAACGTATTTAACCTCTAGAGGAAATTGGTATTATACATCCTGGAAAGGCGATGTGGCTAAATCAGGAGGCATTGCCACGAACATTGGTGTTCATTTTTATGATATGTTATCCTTCATTTTTGGAAAGGTAAAAGCCAATATTGTACACGTACATACACATGATAGGGCAGCTGGATACTTAGAATTTGAAAGAGCTAGGGTTAGATGGTTCTTGTCTATTAACTATGATGTTTTACCTGAGGCAATTAAAGAAAAGGGACAAAGAACTTATAGATCTATAACTATAGAAGGTGAAGAGCTAGAATTTAGCGGAGGTTTTACTGATTTGCATACTCGAGTTTATGAGGATATCCTTGATGGAAAAGGATATGGTTTAAATGAAGCAAGACAGGCCATAGAGATTGTTCATAATATTCGAAATACTAACCCAATAGGTTTAAAGGGAGAGTATCATCCTTTTGCAAAAAAAGAGCTAGCTAACCATCCTTTCAAATAAATTGTGATGGCTAAAGGTTATGGTGAAATATTCTTAAAGAATACTTTTTGGGTCTATCTTACTAAAATAATTACTCAAACCATTGCGTTAATAGTTAATATTTTTGTGATTGTAGAATTAGATGTTTCTTTGTATGGAGAGTTTAATTTTATTATGAACACTGTGTTAATTATCAGTATGTTCAGTTTAGGAGGGATTAATTCTGTGTTAAATAGGTATTTACCTGAATTCTTAGCTTCAAAAGACCATTTTAGAATTAAAAAACTTATCAATTACAGTTACTTTCTTTCATTATCTGTCTTTTTAGTTTTTTTAGCTTTCCTTATATTTTGGAAAGAGGCGTTCATATCTGTATTCGATATGAAAGGGTTAGAAGGTTACTTTCTAGAGTTTATATTTATTGTGGTGCTCTATTTCTTAAAAAGCATTATAGATGTAGCGACAAAAGCATTATTGTTACATAAGAAAGCTTCTATAATAAATATGTTTGCCACCATTATAAGATCGTTCCTGTATATTTATTTTTTAGATGTCTTGACCGTAGAGCTTTTGATTAGAATAGAAATGATTGTTCTGGCCTTTATTTTTATTTGCGAGTTTATCGTTTTTATTAGTTACACGAAAAAATTAAATGCAGAGCATACTGGAAAACGATTGGCTTTCGATCGAAATAGAATCAAAAGGTATGGTTTGTTTTCATTACTTAACGAGATTGGTGCTGGTATTGTAGGAAAAGCTTCGGATTATTTTATTATAGGAGCCATGGCAAACACATATTTTTTAGGACTTTATTCATTTGCTTTTAAACAATTCGAGTACGTATTTAAAATCCTTCCTATAAAAGAAGTGTTATCTGTAATTAGGCCGATTTTTATTCAAAAGTTTACTAACGTAAATGAAGATGATAAAGAGTTTAAAGTGTTGTTTAATTTGTTTGTAAAACTACTTTTGCCGATTTACACATTTCCTTTATTACTTTTTATAGTATTTGGAGAGCAACTAATTGTGCTAGTATATAAAGTTGAATATATAGAAGCATATATGCTGATAGTAGTAATGTTACTGAGTAATGTAATAGTTTCTTTGGCGTACCCAACCACTTTGGTAATGGTGCTAAAAGAGCGCATGGATTTGTCTTTATTGTCAAAATCTGTAATTATTTTTAGTATTATTGGAGGTATTCTAGGTATGAAATACTACGGGTTAATAGGTGTTGTTACAGCAACAGTAATTGGTGATTTTTTGAGGAACTTATTTATCTATATACTACTAAACCGATCTTTTAAGTTGCCTTATAATTTTAAGGGATTTTGGAACTATAGTGTTGTCTTTATAATACCAACAGTAACATTTTATTATATAGCTAGAGATATTGATTCTATTTTTAAACTAGTTTTATATGCCATATGTTTTACCGTTACGTACTTTTTGTTCAATATTTATTTCAATGCTATGAATAAAAATGATGACGAAGTATTCAAGAGATTATCTTCAAAGTCAAAAGCATTACAAAAAGTTGAATCATATATTCGTAAGTTATTAATTTTAAAAAGATGGATGTATGTTAAGTAAAATTAAACGAAGGGTTTTTAAGTGGGGGATGTTGATTTTCAACATTTTATTACTGCCATTCTTCGCAACAATTTTTCTAGCTATTTTGTTATGTATTAGGTTGAAGAAGGGTTCAAATAAAAACACTGCTTTATTTGTGGGGCTGGAACATGTTATTCGAAAGACGGTTGTAAGGGCAGACCAATTGAAAAATGAATATAGCATATTCTTCTATAGTTTTGAGCTGAATAAATCTCCTAATTCAGGGTACCCTATTATTAAATCAAAGAGAAACATAGTTTTCGATTTGCTGCAATTCGGGTTTTTGATATTGAAAGAGAATCCAAAGTATTGCGAGATTTACTTTGAAGGTAGGGGTTTTAGACAATGGTATCAATCCGTTCTTTTAAAATTTAATAATACGATGACCATTGCTGTTTTACGAGGAGAATTGTATTATTATCATTCTAATATGTCCAATATGAAGAAGTATTTTCTAGAAAAAATACTTAATATGGTAGAATGGATATACTATAGAGAAACGTACATGTTGGAAATTCTGAATAACATAATAAAGGATAAATCTAAAATTGTATTTGATAGTAATAAAGTGAAAGTTTTTTTAGACTGTAATCTTGAAAGAGATGAAAAGAAAGTTTTATTCTTAAACGGTTTTAAAGATTGGAGAAGATTGGATATTGTTATAGATGCCATACCTAAAGTGGTAGCTGAAGTAAAGGATGTAAATTTTGTATTGATAGGAGCAAGATCTCAAAAAGAACTTGACAAATACAAATCCAAAATTAAGAAGGGTTATGAGAAATACGTCACACTCTTAGAATGGACTAAAGATTCTAAGGAGCATTACGAGCAGGCTTCTGTATTTGTATTACCTGCGGACCTTGTATATTTAAATTTTAGTCTTTTAGAAGCAATGGAAAGAGGAGTGCCTGCAATTGTTTCAGATGTAGAAGACGTCGAGAAGATTATAGCACACGGTAAAGACGGTATTATAGCTAAGCAAAACTCAAACGCTTTTGCTAAAGAAATTATTGGACTTTTAACTGATGAAAAATTAAGATTTGAGCTTGCAAGAAATGCTAGAGAAAAAATAGTCTCAGATTTTAATGATAAGAATAGAATGGATTCGATAAAAAGTAGAATTGGAAGAAAGTATGAAAGATAAAATTACATATATCCATACAAGCTCGTTAGATTCGAGAAAGGCGAATTTAATTCAAGTACTCAATATGTGTAAAGCATTTGTTGAAAATGGAGCTAAAGTTGTATTGATTTTACCTAAAAGCAAGTCTGAACCTTCTATTGAGTTGGATCCTAGGGTAACATTGAAGTTTTTTGATGTAAATCACAAATTACCGTCCAGTATCAAATATAGCTTTGCTCTTAATAGGTACTTAAATAAGAATAAGTTAGAAGGCTTGGTTTTTGTAAGGCAGTTTACCTTGGTGTTTCCAATACAACAACATGGATATAACTACATATATGAATCACATAACAACAATTTGTTTTCAAGAAAATATGCAGACATTATTTTTAAATTCTTTCTAAAGAGACTGATAAAAAAGGATAATTTTTTGTTGTTTTTTAGTATTAGTGGAGAGCTGAATAAGTATTGGGATCGATTTTTTAATTTTAAGCACAAGAAGCTTGACTATTATCATGATGGCATTGATGATAATATGTTTAAGGATGTAATTAAAAAAGAAGAAGCCTTAAAATTACTTCAGATAAAAGATTCGAAAAGAAAAAGAGTTACGTATGCAGGTAGTTTGTATAAGGATAGAGGAATTCATAACATTGTAAAACTAGCGAGTGATTATCCTGAAGTAGACATAATAGTAATTGGAGGTCCAAATGTAGAAATCCCAGAATTGAAAGAACTAGCAAAAGGATTACATGCGAGTAATATAGAATTTATAGGAGTTGTTGAGCATAAACAAATTCCTTTATATTTATATGCTTCGGATATACTTTTGGCATTTTGGTCTAATAAAGTAAAAACAATCAATTATTGTTCTCCGTTAAAAGTTTTTGAGTATATGGCTTCTGAAAGGTTAATTATAGCCCATGCATATCCAACCATAAAAGAGGTTTTGAATGATGGCAACTCTATATTAATTAACACCAATTGTTACAATAGCATGAAAGAAGGTTTGCAAAAAGCAATAAATACAAACCCTGATCAAATTTCGAGTAAAGCTCGACAAGAAGTTCTTGCCAAGTATACTTGGAATAAGAGAGCAGAATATATTTTAGATATAATTAAGAAAGAATAAGATGTATAATTTACTTAAAGCATTACTTATATTACTTTTCTTTCAAGGGGTTTTTTCAATAGTAGGAATCCCATCTACTTTATACAAAAGTGCCATTGATCTTATTATCTATATCATATTTGCTATAGCTCTTATGAAGAACAATAATAATTTTAATATTCCGTATAGAAGTGTTCATGTAATTTTTATCGGTTTTTCTGTTGTAGTTTTCTTATCTACTGTTTTTAACGCTTCTAGTATTTTTAAAAGTTTCTCATTTTATAGAAATACTCTGAACGGCTACCTGTTTTTCTTGGCAATTTCAAATATTCGTCTTAGAAAAGATGAAGTTAAAAAGTTAACGCAACTTCTTTTTATCCTAGTTGCTATTCAACCCATTGCCAGTGTCATGAAATATTTAACAGTAGGTGTTTCTGAAGATTATATTGGTACATTTTCCCTTTCAGGAGGAGCTTATAGCACTATGGTACCCCTCACTTTTATCTCAGTCTTATATGCACTGTTTCTTTACAAAAGAAAAAAAATATATTTGGCGCTAATATTGGGATATGTTTTTATGGCTTTCGTTGGAGATAAAAGAGCTTTTTGGTTTATTCTTCCGGTTGTTCTTTTCGGCATTCACCTTTTATATCAGTTTAACTATTCGAACAGAAAGGTAACCTCAATACTTAAATCCATGATCATACTTGTTTTATCTGGGCCCTTGTTGGTTTATTTAGGAGGAAGAGCTTTACCTAGTTTGAATCCTGACTATAAATTTTGGGGAAGATTTGATTTGCAGCATATTATGGATTATGCGACAAGTTATAATACGGGTAGTAGGTTCGATGATATAGATTATGGTGTAGGTAGAGTAGGAGGAGGAGAAGCTATGATTGCAAGTTTTAAGACCAAAAGCTTAAAAACTAACTTAATAGGCGATGGACCTGACATTTTTGTGGATAGATCTAACGATGATGATATTACGTACAGATACGGAGTATATTTAATGAGTCATTTTACAGGAATTATGGTATATTTGCCGTCAATAGGCTATGTTGGGGCATTTTTTCTGTTGTTTTATTATTTAAGTATGCTGTTTTTGGCAAGAAGAAGGCTTAAGATAGAAAAGCGAAAAAAGAGTATTCAAGGAGTACTTTGGTTAGCAATTATTGTAGTCACCTTATTGATAGCTTACGATTATTTATTATACACTAAAACTTTTGTCCATTCTAATATTATGAATGTTTTGTATTTCTTGTTATTAGGAAGCTTGGTAAACAAAAAGAAATGTTTTTTTCATGAGAGTACTTTTCGTAAGTAGTGGAACTTCTACTTCTGGTATAACATCGACCGTTAAGAATCAAGGTTACTCTTTGAGAGAAAATGGTGTTGAGGTTGATTTTTTTGCTGTAGAAGAAAAGGGAATAAAGGGATACCTAAGAACCATCCCGAAACTTAATAAAGTCCTTCGAGAAAAACATTACGATATAGTACATGCCCATTACGCAATGTCTGGTTTTTTAGCTTCCCTTAGCAAGGCTAAGAATATTGTCGTTTCCCTCATGGGAAATGACGTTTTAGAAAAAAGACACTTTAAGTATATAAACCTATTATTCTATATTTTTTCTTGGAAGAGAGTAATTGTTAAATCGAAAGGATTAGCAAAAAAATCTTATGGCATAAAAACAGAGGTTATCCCTAACGGGATAGATTTGAATAGATTTATTCCTATGACAAAGGAAGAAGTTATACCTGTTTCAGGATGGGGTGGGGAAAAGAAACATATTTTGTTTGGTTCAAATCCTGACAGACCAGAAAAGAATTTTTGTTTGGCTGAAAAAGCAATTAATTTGATTGATGGAGTTGATTATGAATTACACTTTTTAAAGAACATACCACATGAAAAAGTAGGGTATTATTATAATAGTGCCGATGTTGTTCTTCTAACCAGTTTGTGGGAAGGTTCCCCAAATGTTATTAAAGAAGCAATGGCATGTAATGTTCCAATTGTGACTGTTAATGTGGGTGATGTAGAAGATGTTATTGACAATACAAAAGGTTGTTATATTATTGAAAGAGATGAGGTTAAAATTGCAAGAAAAATAGAAGAAGCACTATCATTTGGTAAAAGAACAGATGGTAGGAGTAAAGTATTAGATTTAGATAGAGATATCATTGCGAAAAGAATAATTAATATTTATAAAAGCATACTCAAAACGTGATATGTGTGGTATTTGTGGAATAATATATAAGGACAGTTCAGCAAAAGTTACAGAAGAGTTATTGAAGCCTACTGTAAGAAAAATGAATCATCGAGGACCAGATGATAATGGGATTCATTGTGTTAACAATGTTGGATTGGGCTTTGTTAGACTTGCAATACTTGACCTTTCTAAAGCGGGACATCAACCAATGACAAGTGTCCATGGTAGATTTACCATAGTTTTTAATGGCGAGATTTATAATTATATTGAATTAAGGCAAGAACTATTAAAAAAAGGACATGTTTTTAATTCTAATTCAGATACAGAGGTTTTATTGGCGTTGTATACGGAGTACGGTGAAAGCTTTCTGGACAAGCTAAATGGAATGTTTGCTTTTGCAATTTTAGATAACGAAACAGGCGATGTGTTTGGAGCTAGAGATCGTTTTGGTATTAAGCCTTTATATTATCTCGAAGATAGTGAGAAAGTTGCGTTTGCTTCCGAGATAGATTCTTTATTAGAGTTTCCAAACGTAGCGAAGTCTAAGATTAACGATAACGCGATATATAATTACTTTGTATACAATAGAACTGATTACGATGATACCACTTTTTTTAATAATATAAAGAAGGTTCCTCATGGTCATACTTTTAAGTTTAGTAACGGTAGACTAGTCGTTGAAAGATGGTATAACTTAAGAGATAATATTGACAAACCGTTTAGTAATGGGGAAGAGTTTAGAGATATGCTAGTCTCATCAGTCTCTTTAAGACTTCGAAGTGACGTTCCTGTAGGAGCTTGCCTAAGTGGAGGACTGGATTCATCTGCATTAGTTTCTATATTGGATAAGGAATTTGGAATTTCAGATGTTCATACGTTTTCCTCCGTATATAATACAACTTCTAGGGAAAATGAGAAACCATTCATAGATGAGTTTCAGGGAAGATTAAAGAATATGAATTTTGTGTTTCCCGATGCTAACAGTTTTATGGATGACTTGGAAGATTTAATCCATTCACATTCAGAGCCTTTTTCCACGCCAGCGATATATGCACAGTATAAAGTGATGCAATCGGTACAAGGAAAAGTTACTGTTTTATTAGATGGACAAGGAGCAGACGAGTATTTGGCAGGATATGATTACTTCTATGGATTTTACCTTAAAGAATTATTTAGAAACATAAAATGGTTGACATTCATAAAGGAATCTGCCATCTATAAGAAATATCACAAGACAAATAATCATCTTAAGTACTTTGTGTACTTTATGCTACCAAGCTCGTTAAGAAGAAAGGCGATGCAAAGTAAGAAAGGGTATTTAAGAAGTGGTTTTGAAGAAAGCCTTCGAAACGAATCTTCGTTTAATGATTTAATGTATGGCTCTAATAGTTTAATTGACTCCTTAATAAATCATTTTGAATATAAACTAGAACATTTATTAAAATGGGAAGATACGAACTCAATGCGATTTTCTTTAGAGTCAAGAGTTCCGTTTTTAGATCATCGAGTAGTAGAAGGTGCTATTGGGATGAAGAACTCATCAAAATTGAACAAAGGAATTACCAAAGCTGTATTGCGAGAACAATTTTCATCTATAATTCCTAAAAGTATTATTGACCGTAGAGAGAAAATAGGATTTGCCACTCCAGCAGATAATTGGTTTAGAGAAGAGAGATTTGTATCTTATGTCAAAGATATATTGAATTCAAATATGATAGTTAACTCTGATATGATCAACTACAAGATTGCTGAAGAACAGTATAACAGACATTTAAAGGGAGAGATTAATGTTGGAAACGAAATCTGGAAATGGATTAATTTTTATAATTGGAACCAAAAGAACACCTTATTATGAAAAAACTGTTTCTCATGATATACTATGCAATCGCTAGTAAATTGCCTAACATTTCTTTTCCAATGGGTAAATTCTTCAATAGATTTAGAGTTTTTACGCTGAGAAGAGTAATTCGAATCGGTAATAATTGTCGCGTTATGAGAAATGTATATATAGGAAGTGGCAAGAACATTGAAATTGGTAATTTCTGCCGGATTAATGAGCAAACGAGGTTAAGCAATGTTAAGATTGGAAATCATGTAATGGTGGCTAGAGAGACCATTTTTTTAGGAATGTCGCATAGACATGACTCTACCGATATTCCCATGGAAAGACAAGGTACAGAGGTGATGCAACAATCTATCATAGAAGATGATGTTTGGATTGGAGCGAGAGTTGTTGTAATGCCAGGTGTTCATATAAAAAAAGGTTGTATTATTGCATCTAGCGCCGTTGTCACGAAAGATACTGAAGAGTATGGAGTATATGGCGGCGTACCTGCTAAATTGATAAAAAAAAGAAAATAAAAGATGTCGATAGTACATAAAAGAACACTTAAATCAATCCTTTTCGGGATCTGGAGTAAAACACTGCAGAATATTGCATTTTTTACTTTTCCTTACCACATTACGGTATTTCTTCACAAACTACGAGGTGTTAAGGTTGGAAAAAAAGGACATATTTCGAGATACGTTGTTATTGATGACACTGAGCCATCATTAGTAACTATAGGTAAGGGAGTGGCCATTACTCAAGGGGTTATGATTCTTACACATCAAAGAGATTTATCCAAGTATAAACCAGGAATGTATGCTATGGACTGTCCGTTTAAATCTGGTAAAGTAGAAATAAAGGATGGGGCTCATATAGGTATAGGAGCCATAATAATGCCAGGTGTTACTGTTGGAGAAGGAGCTGTTGTTGGCGCAGGTTCTGTAGTAACAAAAGATATACCTCCCTATTGCGTAGCCGTAGGAACACCAGCCAAGGTCATAAAGTATTTTAAAAAAGAAGAAGCACATGAAGATCTGGATTGATTTTGACAATACACCGCATGTAAATGTATTGTTACCGATCATAAAAAGACTTGAAAAGGACCACGAACTAATATTGACTTCCAGAGATGTTTTTGAGACTGTCCCTATGTTGAAACATTATGGCATAGAAACGATGGTTATTGGTACTCATAAAGGGAAAAATAGGATAAAAAAAGTAATAGGTCTAGTTTCTAGAATCATAACACTACTTATTAAGGTCCCCAAATTCGATATAAGTTTTTCTTTAGGTGGTAACACTACAGCCACCATAAGCAAATTAAGAAGAAAACCTGCGATAGTTTTTAGCGATAATGATATTTCTTTTAAGGTGCCGGCGTATAAATTTGGCACTGATTTTATTTTTCCATCTTATTTTGACTCTAGTAAGTTAGAAGAAAAATATAGAATAAAGACGAGTCAAATTAATAAGTTTGATGGCTTCAAAGAAGATATTTATATAGCGGATTATGTGCCTGATCCTAACTTCCTAGATATCTTACCATTTAAAGATTTTATCACGATACGTCCTGAAAATTTAAAAGCATCATATGTACCTTTAGATTCAGAAACCATTGTAATTGATTTATTTGAAAAATTTAAAGGATATAATATTCTTTTTCTTCCAAGATATCCTGAAGAAAAGAGTTATGCAGATGGGTATGATAATATTTTTATTCCCGAAAAACCATTAAATGGCCTAGATGTTTGTAATTATACAGATGCCATGTTAACGGGGGCGGGGACTTTTGCAAGGGAAGCTGCACTTTTAGGAAAACCATCAGTTAGTTTTTTCCCAGGAAAGGTTTTTTTGACAGTTGATAAGATAATGCAGGATAAAGGTTGGGAGTTCAAATCTAGGGATGTTGAGGAGATTTATGATTATGTACAGAATGCAAGTGAAAAATCAAACCAAGTAGATAGAAGCAAAATCGCTCAAGAAGAGCTAATGAATATAATGTACAAAATATTGGATAATTATGAAAAGTAAGGAATTTAGTTATGATTCTTTTATTGAGTTGTTACAGACTTTTTTAAGTAATGGATATGCCATTACCACAGTACATGATTATCTAACCAATGAAAATGTACCTGACAAGGTTTTAATTCTTAGACATGACGTAGATAGATATCCATCTAACACGCTTAAAATGGCTAGAATGGAACATGAAATAGGGGTAAAATCTACGTATTATTTTAGAATTATTTCATCAGTATATAAGGAAGATGTAATACAAGAGGTACATGATTTAGGTCATGAAGTGGCATATCATTATGAAGATCTTACATTGGTGAAAGGGAATTATGACAAAGCCATAAAACACTTTGAGAACGGCTTGAAGATGATAAGGAAATTTGCCAAAGCAGAAACTATTTGTATGCATGGAAGCCCAATGTCCAAATGGGATAACAAAAAGATTTGGGAAAAGT
The DNA here is from genome assembly GCF_032248395.1 of Asprobacillus argus. Lineage (NCBI taxonomy): Bacteria > Pseudomonadati > Bacteroidota > Flavobacteriia > Flavobacteriales > Flavobacteriaceae > Asprobacillus > Asprobacillus argus. The sequence continues at coordinate 240,371 of NZ_JAVTTO010000005.1, read as the reverse complement.
ATGATTATAAAGATTTTGGAATTATAGGAGCGACCAGCTTTGATATAGATTATGATGAAGTTTTCTATATTTCTGATAACGGTTGGGGATGGAACAATACTAGTGTTAGTGTGCGAGATAAGGTTAAAACAAAGTTTGATATTCCTATTGAAGGTACTGCACATTTAATGGAAATGCTCCAGACTAACAAATTACCAAATAAGATAATGATCAATGCGCATCCCGATACTTTTTTCGATCCTGGCGTAAAGTATTTTTTCAATAAAATCCTGATCAAATCTAAGAATGTTGTTAAACGAATTATTGTAAAATATAAAATCTTTAAATAGAGTTCTTATAGACTATTACAAAAAGAAAGAGAATATGAAAGTAGTGACTATTATAGGTGCTAGGCCACAAATTATTAAAGCTGCTGCGATTAGCAGGGAAATCGCGAACAATTATGTAGATAGAATTAAAGAAATTATAGTTCATACCGGGCAACACTATGATTCCAATATGTCTGAGGTATTTTTTACCGAGTTGAATATTCCAAGACCGGACTATAATCTCAATGTAGGATCTGGCTCCCATGGAGTACAAACAGCAAGAATGATTGAAGGTATTGAAGAAATAGTTCTAAAAGAACAGCCTGACTATGTTTTACTATATGGAGATACTAATTCTACCTTAGCTGGTGCAACAGCCGCATCTAAATTAAATATTCCTATTGTGCATATTGAAGCAGGTCTTAGGTCATTTAACCGAAGAATGCCAGAAGAGATAAACCGAATAGTTTGTGACCATCTTTCCACATTTTTGTTTTCTCCAACGAGAACAGGCTATGATAATCTTGTAAGAGAGGGTTTTAGTGAGGAGAATGAAAAAACCTTTACTCCAGATAATCCAGGAATTTTTCATTGCGGAGATATAATGTATGACAACTCTTTGCACTTTGCCCAGATGGCCAGTAGCAGATCTACTATTTTAGAAGATCATAATCTTGTTTCTGATGCATTTGTATTGGCTACAATTCACAGAGATCACAATACTGATCATGAAGAGAGTCTTACCGCTATATTTAAAGCCTTAATGGAAATAGCGAAGGAAAGGAAAGTAGTATTGCCTTTACATCCAAGAACTAAGAATAAATTACAAGAATTAGCCGATGAGGATTTTTGTAAAAAAGTGATTGAGCATGAAGGGCTGCTATTGATACCTCCGGTTTCATTTTTAGACATGATTGCCCTCGAGAAAAATGCTAAGATGGTAATCACTGATTCTGGTGGAGTACAGAAGGAAGCTTATTTTTTTAATAAGCCTTGTGTTATTCTTAGACCAGAAACAGAATGGATAGAAATTTTAGAAACTGGTATGGCAAAATTAGTTTCGGCAAATTATGATAAGATTCTAGAAACTTATAATACCTTTGCGGCAGATAAGAAAGTAAAATTTCCTTCGATTTTTGGAAAAGGAAGGGCGGCTGAGTTTATTTGCGCAAAACTATTTTCGAACTAACTAGTAGTATTAATATGTGTGGAATATTTGGAGTAATAACTAAGAAAGAATCTCACTACGATAATAGATTTTTAACTAAATCTTTAAAGGCTTTAGCAAAACTTTCAGAAACACGAGGCAAAGATTCATCAGGTTTATGTACTATAAATCACGATAAAAATAGTTTTGAAATAGTGAAAGGCCCAATTCCTGCTAATGAACTTCTTAAAAGAGATAGAGTAGAGGAAAACCTTAAGAATATATTCAGTAAGAAGAACAATGACAATTATAAATTGGCTTTTGGTCATGCTAGATTAGTTACCAATGGAACTCAATTGGAGGATGCCAATAATCAACCTGTTATAAAAAATGATATTATTTGTATTCATAATGGAATTGTAGTCAATGTTGATGAGTTGTGGGAAGAACATCCAGAATTAGTTAGAGCAGATGAAATTGATACAGAGGTATTGCCATCATTAATCAGAAACGAATTGAACAAGGGATTTTCGCTAGAAAGCTCTGTTTGTAAAACGGTAAATAAGGTGTTCGGAACAGCTTCTTTAGCCATGACCTTTGCTGATATAGAAAAGTTTGTTTTAACAACAAACAATGGCTCCTTATATGTGCTTCATAATAATAAAGATATTGTGTTTTTCGCTTCGGAAAGAGCAATGCTTAATGGGTTGTTGAAAAAACTACAGATTGAAAGTAAGATAGGAGAATTTGAATTATTTCAACTTAAAGCAAATCAAATTTTTACTGTTGACCTAAACTCGTTCAAGTTTGAAAAGAAGCTCTTTTCTGAAATTAATGATAGTAAAGGAGATACAGAATACTTGGGCAATAAGAGGAGTATACATGTTCATGGCGAAAAGTCTCGAAAGAAGCAAATATCTACGGTTTTAGATCTCAATAGCATTCATTTAAGCTCTGAAGCAGCAAAAGACCAGGAAATGCTTATTTATCCAATGGATGAGATCAAGAAATTGAAAAGATGCACAACCTGCATATTGCCGGAAACATTTCCGTTTATAGAGTTTGACGAAAAAGGAGAATGTAACTATTGTAAGAATTATAAGAAAAAGAACCAAGCAAGGCCATTAGATGAATTGAAAGCTTTGGTAGAACCTTATAGAAGTAAAGATGGTTCGCCAGATTGTCTGGTGCCATTTAGCGGTGGTAGAGATAGTATGTATGTAATGCATATTATTAAAAAAGAGCTTGGCTTGAATCCTATTGCATTTACGTATGACTGGGGAATGGTAACTGATCTAGCAAGGAGAAATATTGCCAGAATTTGTGGAGAATTGGGAGTAGAGAATATTATTGTGGCCGCAGATATACATTGGAAAAGAGCCAATATTAGAAAGAACATAAAAGCTTGGTTAAAGAAACCGGATCTTGGAATGATTCCACTATTTATGGCGGGAGATAAGTTCTTCTTTTATTATGCAGATAAAGTAAAGAAGCAAACCGGAATAAAATTGAATATTTGGGGGATTAATCATTTAGAAAATACAGACTTTAAAACTGGATTTGGAGGATTGGCACCTCAATTTGAGAAAGACAAAATCTATTCATTATCAGTAAAAAATCAGCTAAAACTGTTTGGATTTGTCGGGAAAAATCTAATTAAGAGCCCAGGGTATTTTAATCAGTCCATGTTGGACTCCTTAGGGTCGTTTGCCTCTCGCTATGTTGCTCCTAAGAAAGACTATTACCATTTGTTTGATTATATGCAATGGGACGAAAAAACGATAGAAGATATTATTATCAACGATTACAAATGGGAAACTTCTATTGATACAAACTCAACATGGAGAATAGGTGATGGTACAGCAAGCTTTTATAATTACGTATATACATTGGTCGCTGGTTTTAGTGAAAATGATACCTTTAGAAGTAATCAGGTTAGAGAGGGTATGTTAACAAGAGAAGATGCATTGAATTTGGTCTATGAAGAGAATAGGCCTAGATACAATTCGCTTAAGTGGTATTTAGAAATTATAGGCCTAGATTTTAGAGATACAATTTCAGAAGTAAATAAAATGAAAAGACTATTTTAATAATAATTTAGATGAAACCCTTTATATTGAAGCGCTTTTTATTATTTCTTTTTCTAGGAAGTATTGCTATCGTAAACTCTCAGGAGATTGATGTTGAGAAGTTTAATGCCCGATGGTTTGCTAGTATTGATCTAGGAATACAAATGTCGGGAATTAAAAGCGAAGATTTTGTGGACTCAAATTATTCGGCACTTCAGAGGGTGTCTTTTGGAAGGTGGATCAGTCCTACTTTTGGAGCAAGAGTAGGTTACCAAGGAAGATATTTCAACACAATAAGCCACGAAAGAAGGCGATATTATGATTTTTATTTTGGAGAAGCTCTTATCGATATAAGGAATTTATTTTCCAAAACAAAGAAAGAAAGAAAATATAAATTAATAGGGCATATCGGAGGAGGCTATTTTTACAATCATGATTACGACCGCTCCAATATCTATTCTGTTTTAGGATTGATAAATAGTATTTCCGTAACTAAGAACTTTAATCTGACAATAGATCTTTCTGCTATATCAGGGTGGGATATTTATCAAGGTAATAGTGATATTTTACCAGGATTGTCACTTGGTATTTTCTATTTATTTGATTGAAAACTTGGAGGTTATACATCTTATAAGTTTAGGTTAATTGAACTATTTAATATCTTTAAGTAAAAGTAAAATCGTACTTCCTTTAGTAATTTTTAATATATTTGTTTCAAAGTTATGATTGAATTGCAAGAAACAAAGAAAAAAAATGGAGAAAAAACTACTTACCAAACTCCCGTATGTAAAGAAAAAGGAAGAGCCTTTACTCAAAGTTCTCAGGTCACACCCCAGTGATAAGAAGGAAATTGAGAAGCTTATCTTGAATGAAATTAATAATAAGGAAGTTTTAGCATTTATCAATAAGAATTTTGATATAGCTCAAAAGCAAACTTTTATTACATCTACTGCAACTAGATTTAATATAGATAAATTGGAAGAGAATAGTGTCTCTAACATAATTAATTTGAAGAAAATTAACGATGCTAGATATATAAATAAGTTTTTCGAATCTATTAATTCTAGATTGCCTAATTCAGGATTGTTTTTTGGTACTGTAGAAACGTATCCGAACAGAAGAAGAGCTTTATTGGAGAAGTATCCGCCCGTTATTAATTATTTTATATACTTTTTTGATACGCTTTTTACAAGAGTATTCCCCAAACTAGGCTTGACGAAAAAAATATACTTTTACTTGACCAAGGGAAAGGGTAGGGTATTATCTAGAGCTGAGACTTATGGAAGGTTATATTCTTGTGGTTTTGAAATTGTTGACGAAAAAACTATTGAGAATTCACAATATTTTATTGCAAAGAAGGTTGAGGAACCAGTATTTGATAATGATCCTTCATACGGGCCAATTATTAGACTGAATAGAATAGGAAAGAATAATAAAAGATTTAATGTTTACAAACTTCGAACAATGCATCCTTTTTCGGAGTATTTACAGGAGTATATTTACAGTAAAAACAAGCTTCAAGAAGGGGGTAAAATAAAGGATGACTTTAGAATTTCTCCTGAAGGAAGAATTTTTAGGAAGTTTTGGATTGATGAGATTCCAATGATAGTAAATATCTTAAAAGGAGATATGAAACTTGTCGGAGTGCGACCATTAAGTCCTCACTTTTTTGGTCTTTATTCTACAGAATTACAGGAAGAAAGAGTAAAGGTGAAACCTGGGTTTATTCCACCGTTTTACGCGGACCTTCCAAAAACTATGGATGAAATAATGGATTCTGAGATGCGTTATTTAAAGGCATATCAAAAATCTCCGGTAAAGACTGATTTGAGATATTTATACTTATCACTTAAGAATGTTTTTATAAAGGGAGCTAGAAGTAATTAATATATTCCTTTGTCTAAAAACCAGAAAATTATTAAAAGAGTACTAGATTTTTTCTTAAGTCTATTGCTCATTTTTTTATTAATCATACCGATCCTTGTGTTAGTAATTATTGCAGCCATAGATACAAGATCTTCTGGGATTTTTGTTCAGGAACGAATCGGAATACATTCAAAACCCTTTAATATTTTTAAATTAAGAACTTTTACTATCAAGGGTGGTAAAGCCAGTACCGTTGGCACATTTTTACGTAAACGTAAACTGGATGAATTACCACAACTGCTTAATGTTCTTAGAGGAGATATGAGCTTTGTGGGGCCTAGACCAGATATTAAAGGATATGCTGATAAATTGAAAGGAGAGGATCGTATAATTTTATCTGTTAAACCTGGAATAACTGGCCCAGCATCATTAGAATACAGAAATGAAGAAAATATGTTAAAGGACGCCTCGTTACATATAGATCAGGCATTCTTATGGAAAAAAAAGGTGGAGATAAATAAGAGATATATTAGAGAGTATAGTTTAGGAAAAGATATTGGGTATATGCTTAAAACTATTTTTTATGGAGGATAGGATTTATATAAGTAAGCCTCATATGAATGGGGAAGAAGAATTGTACATCAAAAAAGCGATTACTACCAATTGGATTACCACTAAGGGGCATTTTATTGATGAGTTTGAATCTTTGATGGAAAAATACATCGGAGCTAACAAGCGAACAGTAGCACTGAATTCAGGAACGTCGGCATTGCATATGGCCTTAATTTTAATAGGAGTTTCGGAGGGAGATGAGGTATTGTGTCAAACTTCTTCATTTGCCGCTACTGTGAATCCAATTTTATACCTTAAGGCGGTTCCTGTATTTATAGATAGTGAAGAAGACACATGGAACATGTGCCCTGATTTTCTTGAAGAAGCTTTAATTGATAGGATTAAGAAAGGGAAAAGACCTAAAGCAATTGTCGTTGTAGACTCATATGGAATGCCCGCTAAATGGAACAAACTTTTAGAGATTTCAAAAAGGTATAATATACCTGTTATAGAGGATGCTGCTGAAGCACTGGGTTCATCATACAAGAAACAAAAGTGTGGAACGCTAGGTCATTTGGGTATTTATTCTTTTAACGGGAATAAGATAATAACAACGTCTTCAGGAGGCATGCTGATTTGTAATAATGAAAGAGAACAAAAAAATGCCATTATGTATGCATCTCAAGCAAAAGATTTGGATAATTCCAATAAGCATGTTGATATAGGATATAACTACAGAATGAGTAATATTCTTGGGGCTATGGGGGTTGCGCAGTTTCGCACCCTTGAAAAAAGGGTGGAGCAAAGAAGAAAGAACAATACTTATTATCAAAAAACTTTAAACAAAGATGTGTTTAAACTGCAACAAGAGACTGGAAATGACTTTTTTTCAAACTTTTGGTTAAGTTGCGTGACAATAGTCGGAAAAGATTTTGAAAGAGTAAAATCCAATATTATTGAACTGTTCCAATTGGAAAACATAGAGTATAGAAATTTATGGTTCCCTTTGCACAAACAACCATTTTTAGAAGATCCCATTTACTATGGAAATGGATTCGCCGATGATTTGTTTAAAAGAGGATTTTGCTTACCGTCCTCTTCAAATTTAACTGATAGCGAATTATATCGTGTTAGCGCTGTTTTGGACAAATGTCTTTTATGATGTGTTTGGTTTGTAAACCCCTTGTAAGTCCATGCATAATTAGAATATTAATTAATTCAAAGAATAAATAAAAATTGTATTTTCGCACAAAAATATATAACATGATAAGAACTTGCTCTAATTACATTTCTGTTGTTTTGGTATTATTTTTTTTGTCATCATGCGTGTCAAAGAAGAAGATTGTCTATTTTCAGAATGGTGCCATTGATCAAGAAAATGTGTCAAATAATTATAAAACAACTTTTAAAGCAGATGATTTATTAGAAATTATAATCAGCGCGAAAGATGATGAAGCAGTTAAACCGTTTAATTTATCTGCTGTTGCTTTTTCGAATACTACAAATAACCCAATAGGAACACCTCAACAACAGCTGTATCTGATAGATAGTAAGGGAGAGATAGTATTACCTATTTTGGGAAATATTAAAATAGGGGGATTAACTAAAGAGCAAGGTATATCCTTAATAAAAGATAAGCTAGATCCTGAATATGTAAAAGATCCTAGTGTTAATATAAGAATCACAAATTTTAAGATTACTGTGCTGGGAGATGTTATTAGACCTGGAGTATATAACGTTCCTAATGAGAGAATCAGTATTATGGAAGCAATTGGGTTAGCAGGAGACTTAAATATATCTGGAGTTAGGGACTCCATAAAGGTCACAAGAGAAGAAGGAGGGGTAAAAAAGATATATAATGTTAATCTCTTATCCAATGAAGTCTTTTCTTCTCCAGTATATTATTTACAGCAGAACGACTTGGTGTATGTGAAACCAAATAAGGCAAAAATGCAATCTGCATCTTACAATCAGAATACAGGTCTATTTGTCTCTATAGGCTCAATTTTAATATCATTATTGGCAATTCTTTCTAGATAATTATGATGAAAACTAATCAAGAACAAGCTTATAACGAATTTAACGAAAACCATATAAGTTTACGATCAGAAATTGAGAAGTACTTAGTTCATTGGAAATGGATCTTTCTAAGTGTTATTGTTTTTACGGTTTTAGGATATTTATATCTGCGATATACACATCCTGAGTATAGTGCAACGACTGTAATTATGATAAAGAATGAGAGAAAAAATGGTCTGTCGGAAGAGTTAGCAGCTTTCAAGGATATTGGAATTTTAAGTAGTTCTAATAAAAGGATAGATAATGAAGTTGAAGTAATCAAGTCTAGACAAATCGTATCCGAAGTAATAAAAAAATTAGATCTAAATGTTAATTTTTTGTCTGAAGGAAGAATAAAAAAGCAGGACGTATATAAAAAATCACCTGTTTTTGTTACTTTTTTGGATAAAGATGAAAACTTTTATGCAACAGACACATCCTTTGTCGTTTCGATTGTATCAAATACTGAATATAGATTGTATGATAACCTGAAACAGAACTTTAGACAGTATAATTTTGGAGACACTATTGAAAGTAGTTTCGGAAGGTTTGTTATTGATAAGAATGACCTGTCAAAATACAGTGAGGTACTTATTAGTTTAAGTCGAATAGATAGAGTTATTGATCGCTATAGGGCTAGAGTTGGAATTTCTCCGGTAAGTAAGAATGCCAGTGTACTTAGAATTAGTTTAAGAGATAGAGTCAAGCAAAGAGCGGTAGATTTTTTAAACGATCTGGTTTTTCAGTATAATCAAGATGCTATAAATGATAAGAATGAAGTAGCAAAAAAAACAAAAGAATTTATTGGAATAAGGCTAACAAAAATAACAAAAGACCTGTCTTCTGTGGATGATGATATAGAGGATTTTAAACTGGATAATAATTTTACCAACATAAGTGTAGAGTCTCAATTATTTTTAGAAAATATAGCTGAAACTGATAAAAAGATATCGGAGATTGATGGGAAAATAGGAATGATAAATTCAATTAATCAGAATTTAGCATCTTCAGAAGATAAATTTAAAATTATTCCTGCGATCATGATAGAGAGCGAACCGATTAATACTTCTATCAGTGATTATAATACTTTAGTTTTAAGAAGAAAGAAATTACTGGAAACGGCAACAAGTAAAAACCCAGTGATTCAAAATATAGAATATCAAATCTCTCAAATAGGCTCAGGGTTAAAAGAAGGTCTATTAAATTATCAAGGGTCATTAACACTTTCTAAAAGCCAGCTGGAGAGTGAAAAAAACAAGATGCTTGGAAAGATAAAGGCTATCCCCAGAGCGGAAAGGAAAATCATTGATATTATTAGGCAGCAAAAAATTATAGCAGAGCTATATTCTTACTTGTTAAAGAAAAGGGAAGAAGCTGATATTTCCTTGGCTGTTGCTGTCCCGAATGCGAAGATTATAGACTTGGCATATGGTACCAATAGCCCTGTATCACCTAATAAAAACTTCATTTATTTTGCATCTTTTTTACTAGGATTTTTACTTCCTGTGCTAGCGATCTACATATTTAATTTGATAGATACTAAAATACATTCAAGAAGGGATATAGAGGAGCAATTAAAAGTACCGTTCATTGGAGATATTCCAAACTCATTAAGTAAGGAGAAAATTGTTATCGGAACGAATATAAGAACAAGTACTGCGGAAGCATTCAGGCTTATAAGAACGAACTTGGATTTTATGCTTGCAAATAATACTAATAGCTGCAAGTCTATATTTATTACTTCTACAACTAGTGGAGAAGGTAAATCTTTTGTCTCAATTAACTTGGCTTCTGGATTAGCTCTTTCAGGGAAAAAAGTATTGCTCCTAGGTATGGATTTAAGAGCTCCGAAGATTACAGAGTATTTAGAGATACCAAATAGAAAAGGTGTAACTAACTATATTACTAATAACGATCTATCCTTAGACGAATTGAAATTTACAATACCTCAGATAGAAGGCTTAGATATCATTTCTTCAGGAGTTGTTCCACCGAATCCTGCAGAACTATTATTGTCGGATAGAGTAGATGCATTGTTTACGGAGTTGAAGAAGCAATATGACGTGATTGTTGTTGATACTGCGCCAGTGAACCTAGTTACCGATACGCTGCTGATAGCTAAATATTCAGATTCTTTCTTATATGTAGTTAGAGCAAATTATTTAGATAAAAGATTACTGGCCGTGCCTAACGATCTTTATGCGAATAAAAGGCTGCCAAACATGGCCATTGTGTTGAACGATACCAACGCGAAAAGAGGTTATGGTTATGGAGGCTATGGCTATGGTTATGGTTATGGTTATGGTTATGGTTATGGAGATCTTTCGGAAAAAGAAAAACCATGGTATAAGAAAATATTTAAGTAACCTTTTACCCATACATTAGAAATACTAATGCTATTTAACTCGATTATATTTTTCATTTTTCTAGGTGTGGTAGTGCCATTGTATTATGCACTTCCAAACAAAAGAATAAAGCATATTTTTCTAGTATTGGCCAGTTACTTTTTCTATGGCTATTGGGACTGGAGATTTTGCTCGTTACTTCTAATTTCTACCATAATAGATTTTTTTGTAGCCAAGGCATTAGCTACTAGCAATGTTGAGAAAAAGAGAAGATTCTTTTTAGGGATTAGTCTTTTTGCTAACCTCGGAATCTTATTCTTTTTCAAATATTTTAATTTTTTTATTGATAGTTTTCAGTCGTTATCTTCTGACCTAGGAGTCGAATTAGATTTTCTACATTTAAACATATTGTTACCAGTAGGTATATCTTTTTATACCTTTCAAACATTATCTTATACCATAGATGTATATAGAAGAAAATTAAAGCCAACTGATAATTTTGTCGATTTTGCATTGTTTGTCTCTTTCTTTCCGCAATTAGTGGCGGGTCCGATAGAAAGGGCAGCTAGTTTACTACCTCAACTGTCAAAGAATAAAGGTAAGATTAACCTTTTGCAAATGAAGGAAGGAGTCGTGCTCATAGTTATGGGATTGTTCAGGAAGGTTATGATAGGTGATACATCGGGTAGATACGTGGATCATATATTTGGAAATATTGAAACCTACAGTTCAGGTGAGGTTTTAGCGGCACTTTTTTTATTCTCAATACAAATTTATGCAGATTTTTCTGGGTATAGCAAAATAGCTCGAGGAACAGCAAAACTACTGGGTATAGAATTAATGAAGAATTTTGAGCAACCCTATTTATCTACAAGTATTACTGAATTTTGGAGAAGATGGCATATCTCGCTCTCTTCTTGGTTAAAGGACTATTTATACTTTTCTTTGGGAGGTAATAGAAATGGGAAGACAAAAATGTATCGTAATTTAATGCTTACAATGCTATTAGGCGGATTATGGCATGGTGCGAGTTGGAATTTTGTTATATGGGGAGGACTGCACGGACTTTATTTAATTGTTCATAAGCTGATGCTCAAGGGAAGGAAAGTGCAAAGTGTTAATTTGAAAAAATTTAGTGTTAAAGATGTTTTAAATATTTTTGGAACGTATTTGTTGGTGCTTTTAACTTGGTTGTTCTTCAGAGCTACTGATTTTGCTACTGTTAAGGTGTTTTTTAGAAAAATGGCTTTTTGGGAAAGTAGTGATAATTCGATGTTGTTTTTATCAATTGTTCTCGCATATACACTCATGACATTGTTTTTAGATACTGTTGAATACCGAACACAAAAACATACATTTATATTAGATATAAGATCGAATGGAATTAAGTTGGGAATTCTATTTGCGTTATTTGTAGTATCAGTTATTTATATGGTCCAAGTAGATCCATTACCGTTTATTTATTTTCAATTCTAGCAATGAGATTTTTTAAAGAAACTATATATTTTATAATTAGTTCCGTACTGGTTTTGTTGGTATGTGAGTTCTTTGTGAGGTCTTCAAATTTAGGCCAGGTTTCATCTACCGAGTTTGTTGATGAATTAGGTAGAGCGAAGAGAAAGAATATGGATTTTGTTTATTTTAATGAAGGTTTTGGTGTTGTAAGTTATAATGAGCATGGTTTTCTAGGTAATTCTGTAGAAATTAAAAAAAGGGATAATTTAGTCAGAATTGCTCTAGTTGGAGATTCATTTGTAGAATCATTACAAGTGTTTAGCAGGGACTATTTTGGAAAATTGGCTGAAGACTTACTTAATAATGATTTAGATGATAGAAAGTATGAGATATTAAATATGGGTCGCAGTGGATTTGTTTTTCCCGATATGTATATATATCAAAAAGTATATGTAGAGAATTTTAATCCAGACAAGATATTTTATTTTATTTCTCTAGAAGACTTAACAGCAAAAAATAATGATCCTCTCTTACCTAAGTTAATGATCGATACGATTAGTGGTTCCCCAATAATAGATGTAAATTATAACAAAGAGGAGCTAAGAGCATTCATGATATCTAAAAAAGCAATTCAAAACTCTGCTTTATTGAATATGACCAATATCGCTCGGAAGCGCTTGAAAAATGATTATATGGGGTTATTGTTTGGTAAATTTGGTCAGCGTGACCCAAAAAAGGCTAGTCAAGAAACGAATAGTTTAACAAGTGATGAACTGAAACAAGTAAAGAGATCTATAGGGATTTTGGATTTTATAGATCCCAGTAAGGCAATATTTATTAATAGAGATAGTATAGCGCTTCCACAATCCTTTACAGGAGCTTTAAAGAATAAGGGTTTCAAGTATTACGACCTTGGTGAAACATTAAAATTGCAAACTAAGAATGTTTTTGATCCAAATTATTGGAATGTAACTAATAAAAGAGGGCATTGGAATCATGCAGCTCACAAAGTATTAGCAAAAGAATTAGCAAAGATTATTGAAGATAACACGCTTAAATAAAGAAATTATTTTTATTAAACAACTCAAGAAGCTTGGCCCTGTCTGCCTTGCTATTATTTATTTTTTCTAGTAAAATCAGATGCCCTATATGATGCGTGTCAGTTCCAACAAAATCATACATACCTAGGTTTAACAATTTTTCACTGATCTTCCTCACACCTTTTCCGTAATGATCCGTTAGAGATAATATATTAAGCTGAAATAAGCACCCTGCTTTTTTGAGTTTGTAATAATTGGCAAATTCTTGATGATAGAAGTTATAACGTTCAGGATGTGCCAAAATAGGTTTATAGCCTTTTAATTGTATTTCGAATAATATATCATATAAATTCAAAGGAGCGTTAAAGTAGGACATTTCGACAAGAATAAGATTGTCCTTTAAAGGAAGAATATCACCGGCTTCTAATCTGTCCGAAAATTGTTCATCCATCATATACTCAGCAGATGCTCTTATTGCAACATCATTCATTCCTCTATTAGCCAGTTCCTTCTGTATAATTAAGAGTTTTTCTTTTATAGTTTCTGTGGAGTTAGGGTATAAATCGCCCAGAACGTGAGGTGTAGTAATGAAATTTTTAATCCCGAAGGAATGCATTTTCTGTATTAACTCAATTGAGTTGTTAATACTTTTTGCACCATCGTCTATGCCAGGAAGTAGATGAGAGTGTATATCGACAAAGTTGTCGTCAAATAAATCTATAATGGGCTGTTTTTTTTTCTTAAAAATCACAATTCATTAATTTATACAAACATACATTTTTTAATTATTTTAAAATATTTTTATACGAAAACGATTGAGAAAATTTAATTTATTGTATATCCTAAATTGTTATGATATATTTGGCTTAACATTAAAAAAACACAATGATATTAATAGCTGATGGAGGGTCAACAAAAGCAGATTGGATTGCACTAGATTCTGATAAAAAGGAGATTTTTAGAGTGCGGACGTTAGGGTTGAACCCAGCTGTAGTTGCTAAAGAAGAATTGACCAATAGGATCGTTAATATGTTCCAATTGATTAATATTAAAGATGAGGTTGAACAGATTCATTTTTACGGTGCGGGGTGTGGTACTCCCAAACCTGTTGCTATTCTAAATGATGTAATGAGTACAATTTTTACAAATGCTGCTATCACCATTTCTGAAGATATGTTAGCTGCGGTGTATGCAGCTTCGGGTAAAGAACCTGCTATTGTTTGTATTTTAGGAACTGGGTCTAATAGCTGTTATTTTGACGGTGAAAAGATGCACATGAAAGTAGCGTCATTAGGTTATAGTCTCATGGACGAAGCAAGTGGTAATCATTTTGGCAAACAGCTTATACGAGATTTTTACTATAATAAAATGCCTAAGAGAATTTCTCAAGAGTTTAATAGTCAATTCAACCTCGATGCCGATTATATTAAATTTAACCTTTATAGACAGCCCAACCCTAATATGTATTTAGCATCTTTTGCAAAGTTCATGTTCGAGTTTAAGGACGATAAGTATATCAAGAAAATAATCAAAAAAGGATTTCAAGAGTTCTTTAAGTTTCGAATACTTCCTTTTAACCCAATCGAAGGGACGCCTATTTATTTTATAGGATCCATAGCTTTTTATTTTAGAGACATTCTGGAAAAAATAGCAAAGAAGAATGGGCTAAAGATAACCGATATCATACAAAGACCCATAGACAACTTGTTGGAATTTCATAGAAATCATATCAATTAATAATAGTTAAAAGGCGCTCTAATGCCATACCTCTAGAACCTTTTATAAGGATTATCGCACCGCTAATCTCTAATGCTGCTAAATAATCTTTTAGATCTTCAATAGTATTGAAAGTGACGTAATTGCCTTTTATTTTTTCAAAATTTTCACCCACAAAGAACAACAGATCAAGATCAAGGGAAGATGCCATGTCAGCGATTTTTTGATGCTCTGTTGCCGCTTCTTGACCCAGCTCAAACATATCACCTAAAACGACAACTTTATGAGTGTCCTCCAGGTTAGAAAAACTTTTTAAAGCCGCTTCGACACTCGTAGGATTTGCATTATAAGCATCCAAAATAATTTTGTTTTGAGTAGTTTCTATGATTTGAGACCTATTATTTGTGGGAACATAGGACGCAATAGCCTCTTTTATATCAAGAGTTTTTACTCCGAAATAGTTCCCAATGGTTATCGCACAAGCTATATTGTCAAAATTATAATCGCCAATAAGGTTACTCTGAATCTCAATATTCTCAAAAGCAATAGTAAGAAAAGGGGTTGCACTTTTTAAAACTATAGTTTTGTCAAAAAATATAGTGTCCAGATATTTTGTTAAGTTTAGCTGCTTTTTATCGTTAGGATTGACAAAAACTTTCTTTTTGTTGTTTCCTATAAATTGATAAAGCTCAGATTTTCCTTTTATAACGCCTTCTACACTTCCAAACCCCTCAAGATGTGCTTTACCAAAGTTTGTGATATACCCAAAATCTGGTTTGGCAATATTGCTAAGAAAAGCTATCTCGTTAAGGTGATTTGCTCCCATTTCAACAATACCAAATTCTGTGCTAGCGTCGAATGATAAGAGGGTCAAAGGAACACCTATATGATTGTTGAGGTTTCCAAAAGTAGCACCTGTTTTAAATTTTTTGCTCAAAACACAATTTATTAGTTCTTTGGAGGTGGTTTTACCGTTACTACCCGTTAATGCTAATACGGGGAATGTGAATTGATTACGATGGTATTTTGCTAACTCTTGCAATGTAGTCAATACATCCTCGACCAGTATAATATTCTCGTCATTCGCATATTCTTGTTCATCAACAATACAATAAGAAGCCCCTTTTTTAATAGCCTCTTTAGCAAATGCATTGCCATTAAAGTTCTTTCCCTTAAGGGCAAAATAGATACTATTAGGCCTTATTTTTCGTGTATCTGTATCTACTTGATAATGCTTCTTATATAGGTTATATAGTTGTTCTATTTTCATTTAATAAATATAAAAAAACCTCATTGTTTATAGCAATGAGGCTCTATTGTAATTCGAAATGAATGTTATCTTGCAGGGTTTCTAGCTCTTCTCTTTTTGTAAGCCAATGGACCAACAATATCTGTTGCACATCTAAAACCAATATCATACGTGGTCATATACTCTAACATAAATCTTCTTTGAGCAGGATCTAGCCAATATTCTCTATCACTCCAAGCACCACCTTTATAAACTCTTGACTGATCACTAATCAAAGTGAAACGTTTTGCGTCGTCATACTTTTTAACCATTCTACCTGTTAATGTATCTCTTTCAACTGTTGGTTTAAGAGGTGAGTTATACATTCTGGATTTAGTTGCCGTTCTATCATCTTCATCGAGATCATAAATTCTAGATGAATTTGAATCTCCATCATTTTTACCTAAGTTATCGGCTTTACTATAGTCACCGCTGAAATAAGCTTCTTCCTTTGTAATTGGTATGTACTTAATAGTACCTGGTAATTCTTTTGGAACAATCTTGCCATTAGGCAAAGTGTCATAAGCAACTTGAGGAGCACCTTCACCACCCACAAATACTACTTTTCCGTCTTTATCAATTAATTTCTTAGTATAATAGTTTCCTCTAAAATAGTTGAAATCATTTGCCTCTGTATCTATAATTTGTCTATATACATCAGATACCCACTCGGATACGTTTCCAGACATATCATATAAACCAAATGCATTTGGAGGATACGATTTTACTCTAATTGGAATATCCGAACCATCAGAACTCCAGCCAGCAACACCACTATAATCTCCATTACCTTGCTTAAAGTTTGCTAATTGATCTCCTTTATATCTCTGAGACTTGTCTCTAGTATATTTGCCATTCCAAGCATATTTTTTTCTACCTCTAACGGTATTATATTCTCTATTCTCAACAACTGCTTTTGCCGCATATTCCCACTCAGCTTCCGTTGGTAATCTAAATTTCTGTGTTAATACACCGTCAGAAGAAGTAACATGTCTTCCTGTGAAAGAACCTTTTACAGGCTTAGGCTCCCCTTTCTTACGAATTTTCTTTACTGGAAGTCCTTTTTTGTATGCTGCAGAATCACCTTCAAATAAAGCATAAGGATTTTCTAGATATACATCTGTATCAAAGAAATTACGAATAGTATCCGCTGCAAGTACATTACTCATGATCCCTTTATCTATTAAAGTTTTCATGTTTACTGCGTTGGTTCTCCACTTACAATATTGTACAGCTTGTAACCAACTAACACCAACTACCGGGTAATCTTTATATGCTGGGTGTCTCAAGTAATTCTCTATTAATAGATCAGTATTACCTAAACTCTTTCTCCACACCAATGTATCTGGTAATGCTGCATTGTATATGTGCTTGTATTTTTCGTCTTCTGGCGGAAATACTTGTTTTGTAACCTGTAAGTATAAATGATACTCTTCATTTGTAACTTCAGTTTCATCCATATAAAATGAACGAATGTGCATTTGCTTAGGTGTTGTATTCCAATCAAACATTACATCATCTTGTACCTGTCCCATTGTAAAAGTACCACCTTCTACAGCCACCATTCCTTCTGGAGTTTTTTGTCCCTTAAAAGAATCTCCATTCAAGAAATTTCCATACTTCGGATCATTGAAATTCCACCCAGTTAAGGACGATTTACTTTTACTTTTAAAATTACAGCTAGTCATCAGGATAACTGCAGTTGAAAAAATTGTAACTTTTACTAAGTTTCTCATATTTTATCTAAAACGTTAGGGTTTTGATTCAGCTTTGCAATTTACAACAAAATTGAAATTATGCAACGTCATTTGAGTTTTTTATAAACATCAATTTTCGTTGAATAATAATTTAACGTATACTTTTAATTTTTAGTATAATTTAAAAGCCAAGAGATTAAAATATTTATTTTTTATTTCCGTTATTTGGGTAAGTATTATGAAGGAAAAACTACTGATTTTTATTTGCCTCACAGGGTCATTTATAGGGTATTCTCAAAACTCCGATGCTGTTCTATCTGATGGTACGTGGTATAAATTTTCGGTTGATACAACAGGAGTATTTAGAATTGATGCGAATTTATTACGGCAAATAGGTGTTTCAACAAATAATTTAAATCCCAAAAAAATACATATATATGGTAACGGAGGAAACTTATTGCCAGAAGTAAATAGTGATTTTAGGTATGAAGATCTGCAAGAGAATGCTATATATATAGAAGGTGAAGATGATGGAGTTTTCAATAATAATGATTTTATTCTTTTTTATGCGAAGGGTCCACACGATTGGTTAGTGAATCCTGGAACTAATACTGCAACCCATAGACAAAACATATATTCAGATAAAGCGTACTACTTTATAAAAGTCGATAATCAGGATGGAAAAAGGATCTCTGGAGCAACTCCGATTACAGGAACTGCAGCATTACAAATTAATACCTTCGATGATTATACTTTTTACGAAAAAGAAGAAGTCAACTTATTTGCTGCGGGAAGACAATGGTTTGGTGAGGATTTTAGTATTGAAAATGAACGGACATTTGTAATACCATTTAATGGACTTGATATAACACAGAGTATATCTGTTAAAGTAAGGGGAGTAGCTATATCATCATTAACATCGTCTATGGATGTAACGGTCAATGGACAAAACCTATATACACTTACGTACACGGCTGTTAATCCTTCTGGTCTTACATTAGCTTATGCATCCGATAGAACTGCCACACTTACGACGAATACCGAGAATATATCTGTCACAATTCGTTACAATAATGGGGGGAATCCTTCAGCAAAAGCATATTTGGATTATATTGAAGTTAAAGGAAAGAAAAATTTAACGGTGGATCAGAGTCAATTTTCATTTAGAAGTTTTGACGCTGCCAATACCACGGATATTGTAGAATACCAAATAAATAATGCGTCAAACATTTTTCAACTTTGGGACGTTACCGATCCTATAAACCCAAGCAGCGTTGCAAATCAGTCCACTGGAACCGATTTTGTGTTTAAGGAAAGTGGAGGTACACTTAAAGAATATATCGTAGTAAATCAATCTGATTTTTATACTCCCGAAGCTTTAACAAATGGATTGGTAACGAATCAGAATTTGCATGCTCTACAAGATATTAATTACCTAATTATTACCAGCGCAGAACTTTCTGGGGAGGCTCAAAGGTTGGCGGACTATCATCAGACGAACTCAAATTATACCACGAAAGTGGTGATAGTGGATGAGATTTATAATGAATTCTCTTCAGGGTCAAAAGATATCACGGGAATACGGGACCTTATCAGAAGAATCTATACGACAAATACAACTGCTGATAAAAAATTGAAATATGTCTGTTTTTTTGGAGATAGTTCCTATGATTATAAAGATAGGTTAATCAGTAATAACAATATTGTTCCGGTGTATGAGTCGGTCGAAAGTTTCAATTTAGCAAATTCGTATGTATCTGATGACTACTTTGCAATGTTGGATCCAGTAGAGGGAGGAATGGTTAGTGCTCATACTGTTGATGTTGCTACGGGTAGGATACCTGTATCTACAATTCAAGAAGCGAAGGAAATTGTAGATAAGATCTTAAGCTATTACGCAGAACAATCCTTAGGTAACTGGAGAAATGTAATTACATTACTTTCCGATGATATTGATGAAACATCAGATATACCTATTCAAACTGGAGTGGAACGCATTGCTGATTCCATTAAAAGAAATAAACCTGTTTTTAATGTAAACAAGATCTATGCAGATGCTTTTACACAACAAAACTCATCTGGAGGAGAGCGATATCCAGATGTAAACAACGCGATAACAAATAGTATTGAAAGAGGAACGTTGGTATTGGACTATTTTGGGCATGGAGGGGAAGATGGCTTTGCCAGTGAAAGAATTCTAGAAAGACCACAAATACAATCATTTTTTAATGAAAATACGCTCCCACTTTTAATTACGATTACGTGCGAGTTTACACGATTTGACAATCCTAATAGAGAAACTGCAGGTGAATTAACGTTTAAAAACACCCAAGGTGGGGCGGTGAGTATGATTACCACGACAAGAGAAGTATTTATAAGCGTCGGACAGAACTTCAATGAAGACCTGATTCGAATATTGTTAGAATTTGAAGATCAAGACCTCACTATAGCCGAATCTTTATCGAAAGCAAAAAATGAATTTTCAAACTTTCAAAAGTTCTTTATTTATTACTTAGGTGACCCTGCTATGCGATTGGCTATTCCTGAACCTAATGTGCGTATAACCAGAATGAACGGTATAGATGTGACGCAGTCTTTAGATACTCTGAAAGCACTTTCAAGAGTAAGTTTTGAAGGAGTCGTTACAGATAATGCAAATCAAATACTAACCGATTTTAATGGAACCTTGTCAACGACAGTTTATGACAAACCTATTGATAAAACCACTTTAGATAATGATGGCTTTGGAGTATTCATGACATTTGACTCTCAGGAAAGTAAATTATTTACAGGAAAAGCTACAGTAGAGAACGGAGCATTCAGCTTTGATTTTATAGTCCCTAAAGATGTGCGAATAGCGTATGGAAAAGGGAAATTAAGTTTTTATGCAACGAATCAGGCTATAGATAAGGCAGGTTATAATTTAGATGTAGTAGTTGGTGGAATCAACGAAAATGCTCCCGTAGATGATGTAGGACCAGAGATCAAATTGTTCATGAACGATGAATCGTTTATTGATGGGGGAAATACGAATACATCACCGAATTTAATAGCCGTGCTGTCAGATGAAAGTGGTATCAACACCTCAGTAACAGCTGTAGATCATGATATTGTTGCGATTCTAGATGGAGATGAAGCCAATCCGATCGTACTGAATGACTTTTATGAAACAGAGCTTAATGATTTTACAAAAGGTAGAGTTACCTATAAGCTTCGAAATTTAGAAGTAGGGCCACATACTCTAAAATTAAAAGCATGGGATACTTACAATAATTCATCTGAAGCTACGTTGAACTTTGTGGTGGTGAGTGATGCAATTTTAAATTTGGAGAATGTATTAAATTATCCAAATCCTTTTGTAAATTACACAGAATTTTGGTTTAATCATAACAAGCCAAATGAACCCTTAGAAGTGCAAGTTCAAGTATTTACCGTTTCTGGTAAATTGATTAAAACGATCAATAGAAGTGTACAAACAACAGGGAATTTATCAAGAAATATAACCTGGAATGGTCTAGACGATTTCGGAAATAAAATAGGAAAAGGAGTATACGTATACAAATTAATTGTAAAGTCAACCACAAGTAATTTGATTGCTGAGAAATATGAAAAATTAGTAATACTTCAATAATTATTAGATATTTGTAAAACCAACTGAACGAATTAAGTATGAGAAAACTAGGATTTTACCTTGTAGTGTGTGTTATGTTTTTGTCAAAGGCAAATGCACAAACAACAAATGGAATAACAACGGCAACCCCCTTTTTATTAATTGTGCCAGATGCGAGAGCAGGTGGTATGGGTGATGTTGGAGTATCTACGTCTGCAGATGCAAATTCATTATTCCATAATCCTTCCAAAATAGCATTTAGCTCAAGACAAATACAAATAGGAGTAAATTACTCGCCATGGTTGCGTAACCTTACGGATGATATCTTTATTGGAGGAGCATCTTATATTAACCGATTTAGTGAGACTTCTGCCTGGGGAGCAGAGTTTAGATACTTCTCTTTAGGTCAAGTAGATCTTACGGATAATGTGGGAAATCCTACAGGTACCATTAATCCAAATGAATTTGCCTTATCGGGAACGTACGCTTTAAAATTGAGTGAAACTTTTTCAATGGGAGTTAGCCTTAGATATTTTAGATCAAACCTTGCCTTTACAGGAACTACATCGAACTTACAACCGATCAACTCCTTTGGAGTAGACGTTTCTGGGTATTATCAATCCGAAGAAGAAAATTATGGAACGTTTAACGGTCGATATAGGATAGGTTTTAATATTGCCAATATTGGCCCTAAGGTTTCTTATGTGCCTGGAGAAGAAGATTTTATTCCGACAAACTTGAAATTTGGAGGTGGATTCGATTTTATCTTAGATGACTATAATGTAATTGGGGTAAATCTTGAATTTACAAAATTATTAGTACCAACACCGCCAACAAGAGATAACACAGGAGCTATTATCGATGGTAAGGATGATAATGTAGGTTGGGTAGCTGGTATTTTCCAATCATTTGGTGATGCACCAGGAGGATTAAGTGAAGAATTAAAGGAGTTTACATATGCTTTAGGAGCAGAATACTTATATAACAATGCCTTTGCATTAAGAGCAGGATATTTTC
This sequence comes from Asprobacillus argus, assembly GCF_032248395.1. Lineage (NCBI taxonomy): Bacteria > Pseudomonadati > Bacteroidota > Flavobacteriia > Flavobacteriales > Flavobacteriaceae > Asprobacillus > Asprobacillus argus. Next base: position 218,203 of record NZ_JAVTTO010000005.1, on the reverse strand, counting down.
ATGAGAGCGAGTTAAAAGGAAATCGTCAATATTTTACATTAGGAGCAGGTTTCAAAACAAATGCTTTAAATATCGACCTATCTTACTTAATCAATTCTTCTGATGTAAATAACCCATTAGAGAACTCACTACGTTTCTCATTATCTTTCGATTTAGGAGAGATATATGAAGATTATTAGTACCTTAGTTTTCTTGACATTGATTACATGAAGAAAATTAACATATCTACTTCAGCAGTTGTCTATGAAAACCTTTCAGAACTTTCAGAAGAAGATAGAGGTTTACTAGCTGAAGCATTAAAAGCAACACATAATTCGTACGCTCCATACTCTAAATTTAGAGTAGGAGCTGCATTATTGTTAGAAAACGATCAAGTAATTTTAGGAAGCAATCAGGAGAATGCAGCATATCCATCTGGAATGTGCGCAGAAAGAGTGGTTATCTGGCGAGCTGGTGCGAGCTATCCTGGAGTGAAAATAAAAAAAATAGCAATCACTGCAACTTCCCAAAATACAAAAGTAGATAAGCCAGTAGGACCGTGTGGTGCTTGCCGACAGACCATGTTGGAATATGAGGTAAATCAAAAAGAACCTATGGAGATTATTTTCATGGGAGAAACAGGCAAAATTGTAAAAACTGAATCTGTTGTTTCGTTACTTCCCTTTTCATTTGATGCCTCTTATTTATAGATTATCATATTCTTATCTTTTTAAGAAAATTCCCTTGAATTCTTAGTAAAAGTTAAAAATTTTAATAAATCCATAAAAATTTGAAAAATCTCCCAGAAAGGGTAGGATAGATGTATGAAAACTTGTTCATTTGTCGTTAACTAGCTTAACTAAATAAAAAGATTATGTTTTCATCAGTTATCACGGGAACAGGAACTTATATCCCTGAAATAAGAAAAGAGAACGGAAAATTTAGAGACCATCGTTTCTTGAATTCGGACGGAACGGATTTTACACATGACAATGAGGTTATTATTGAGAAATTCAAGTCTATTACTGGTATTGAAGAAAGGCGATATGCTAAGACAGAATACAATACCTCGGATTTAGGTTATTTTGCCGCTTTAAAGGCCATTGAAGATGCAGGAATTGACCCGGAAGAACTAGACTATATTATTCTAGCACATAATTTTGGAGATGTAAAAAGCGCTGCAATTCAAAGTGATATCTTACCAAGTTTGGCAACACGTGTTAAGTATAGATTGGGAATTGAAAATCCTAATTGTGTGGCATATGACATCTTATTTGGTTGCCCAGGTTGGGTAGAGGGTGTTATTCAAGCCAATGCATTTATACGATCTGGAATGGCAAAAAAGGCATTAGTAATTGGAGCAGAAACGCTTTCTAGAGTGCTGGATAAACACGATCGTGATTCTATGATCTATAGTGATGGAGCTGGGGCCTGTATTGTTGAATTAAAAGAAGGGACAGATTCGGGAATTATAAGTCATGCAACACAAACATTTGCAAAAGAGGAAGCCTACCATTTGTTTTTTGGAAACTCTTTTGACAAGAATGAAGATCCAGATGTACGCTATATAAAAATGCACGGGCGTAAAATATATGAGTTTGCCTTAAATAATGTCCCGGATGCAATGAAAGCAGCATTAGACAAAAGTGGTATTTCGATTGATGAGGTAAAAAAAGTGTTTATCCATCAAGCAAATGAGAAAATGGACGAAGCAATTATCAAGCGTTTTTTCAGACTATACAAGAAACCGATCCCTGAGGGAATCATGCCCATGAGTATTCATAAACTAGGAAATAGTTCTGTTGCCACGGTACCTACACTATTAGATTTAGTTTTAAAGAACAAAATCACAGATCAAAAGGTAGAAAAAGGAGATGTGATCATCTTAGCATCTGTGGGCGCTGGAATGAATATAAATGCTGTAGTGTATAGATATTAAAAAGCTGTAAAATTTCTGTTTACAAATGTTTCAAATTTAAATTGAAGTACTATTTTTGCACATGCAACAACACAACGTACTTATTTTAGATTTTGGATCGCAATATACCCAGTTAATTGCGAGAAGAGTAAGGGAATTAAACATCTACTGTGAAATTCATCCTTATTACAAATTACCAACGAATATTGACAATTTTAAAGCCGTGATTCTCTCAGGGAGCCCATTCTCTGTTAGGTCGGACGATGCACCACACCCCGATCTTTCAATGATCAGAGGAAAAAAGCCGCTATTGGGTGTTTGCTATGGAGCACAATATTTAGCGCATTTTTCAGGAGGTAAAGTAGCGCCATCTAATACTAGAGAATATGGAAGAGCGAATTTGTCCTTTATAAAAGACGGAGAGCGTTTTTTTGAAGGAGTATCTGTTGGAAGTCAAGTTTGGATGAGTCATTCCGATACAATTAAGGAATTACCAGAAAATGCTGTTCATTTGGCAAGCACCAACGATGTAGAAAATGCAGCTTATAAAATAGAAGGAGAAGAAACATACGCGATTCAGTTCCACCCTGAAGTATATCATTCGACAGATGGAAAACAAATATTGGAGAATTTTTTAGTTAAGATTGCAGGAGTAGCACAAACCTGGACACCAAATTCTTTTGCAGAAACTACGGTAGCCAACTTAAAAGCACAATTAGGAGACGATAAAGTCGTTTTAGGTTTATCAGGAGGAGTAGATTCGAGTGTAGCTGCTGTTTTATTAAACAAAGCCATCGGGAAAAACTTGTATTGCATCTTTGTAAATAATGGATTACTTCGAAAGAATGAATTCGAAAGTGTATTGAAGCAGTATGAGGGAATGGGATTGAACGTAAAAGGAGTAGATGCTTCGGCACGATTTATGAAAGCCTTAGCTGGTGAGAAAGACCCAGAAAAGAAACGTAAAGCGATTGGAAATGCGTTTATCGAAGTGTTCGATGATGAAGCCCATAAGATTGAAAATGTGACATGGCTAGCGCAAGGAACCATTTATCCTGATGTCATTGAATCTGTATCTGTTAACGGAGGACCTTCGGCAAAAATCAAAAGCCATCACAACGTAGGTGGATTACCAGATTTTATGAAGTTAAAGATTGTGGAGCCGTTGCGCATGATCTTTAAAGATGAAGTAAGAAGAGTAGGAGCATCTATGGGAATTGATAAAGAGCTGTTAGGAAGACACCCTTTCCCAGGTCCTGGATTGGCAATCAGAATCTTAGGTGATGTAGATGAAGAGAAAGTACGAATATTGCAAGAGGTAGATGCGATCTTTATTGATGGATTGAAAGAACACGGATTGTACAATAAAGTATGGCAGGCTGGAGCAATGTTACTACCAGTAAACTCGGTAGGAGTAATGGGAGACGAAAGAACTTATGAAAAAGTAGTAGCTTTACGTGCGGTAGAAAGTACAGATGGAATGACGGCTGATTGGGTGAATTTACCTTATGAGTTTTTACAGAAAACGTCGAACAATATTATAAATAAAGTGAAAGGTGTAAATAGAGTTGTATATGACATTAGCTCTAAACCACCAGCAACAATTGAATGGGAATAATTTATGAGAAGATTTAAACTCTTTGTAGTCTTTTTTATTTTATGCATCGCAACATCTTGTGGGCAGCAAAAAAAATATATTTCATATACGGTAAAGAAAGGCGAGACCATGAAGGTAATCGCTAAGCGACTGGATATGAAAACAAAAGATTTATTGCGTTTAAATCCTGATGTAAGTAGAAGGCCACGACCTAATACCGTAATTATTATACCAAATAAAGATTTTACTACAATTCCTGTAAAAAAAGATACTATTGGAGTTAGTGATCCTGTGGAGATTGATTCTTTGAAGGTAAACCTTGAGGAACTTAAGAAACAATTTGTACTGCACACAGTTAAAAAAGGAGATACCTATTATAACTTAACACGATATTATAATGTTTCAGAAAACTCTTTAAAAGAGTTGAATCCCGAACTTTCTGAAGGACTGAAATTGGGCATGATCATCAAGATCAAACCTGTTACAGATGAAGATGAGGTAATCTTTTATCAAGATACTGTGCAAATCGGGGCTGCATTAAGGTTGGCCATTTTACTTCCTTTTAGAGCAGTGGAATTTGACACTATAGAAGCACAGGATATTTTTGCCACTAATCGACTAGCAAATATTACTACTGATTTTTACTTAGGAGCTGAGGTGGCTATCGACTCTCTTAGAAGTCAAGGTGTTACTATCGATGTGTCTTTGTTCGACACGGGAAAAAAGAATTCGAAGATACGAGAGATCTTAAATGATAATGATCTGGATGATAATGACGTTATCATAGGGCCGTTATACTCTGATGAAGCAGCAATTCTTGCGAATAGAGTGCGCACCGAAGTTGTATTTCCAGTCTATTCAAGAAGCCAAAAAGACTTTTCTTCGTCTAAGCTGATAAAAACATATGCCGACAAGTCGGTACATCAAGAAGTGTTGTTAAAGCACATAGATACTTCATATACGAACGAGAATATTTTAATCATTGGAGATAGTACAGCAATTTCAAGAAGAAATGCTAACCAGATTAGATCGTTTTTGTTACGGAATGATTCCATCGGCGAAGCAAAGATTATTCATGCTGCAAATGGCTTTATTCGTAAAGATTATATTATTAATTCCTTAAAAGCGGAAGTAGGAAACTGGGTGATTTTAGCGACGGACAAGAGCGCCATTGCTTCGGATGCGATCAATAGCTTGATCAGCTTACCAACAGAAGAAGATGAAGAAGAGGATGGTGATAGAAAGGATAATCTAAAAAAGAAAAAGGACGAACCTGAAATGCAGGTCTTACCAGAAGATACGGTGATTAAAATATTTGCTTGTGACAAATCCAATACCTATGATAAGATAGATAATGATAAGTTGGCAAAACTAGGATTTACCTATACTTCTGATATTTATGTAGATGATACATCAGTCGCAGCTCAGGTATTTAACAAGCAATATGAGGAAAAGAATAATGCCTTTCCGTCGTATTATGCAACCAAAGGCTTCGACATAACATATGATATATTAATGCGATTGGCCTCTGGAAATAATTTAAAAGACACTTTTAAGGAGGGTATTTCATATCGTTTGGAGAGTAAATTTGAGTTTAGTAAAAAACTCTTTGCCACTTCTGATAATAACGGGTTATTTATACTACAATACAACCCTGACCTTACCATTACTAGGATTAAATAATGCTTACAGGAATCCTAATGATACTGCTGTCATTAGTAGGGTTTTATGCGGTTAGAAAAAGCGACATGGAAGAAGAAGCTTTGGTGAAAGGTGATCCTATGGGCAGATTGTATTTATATTTGGGAATTCTGATACTGCTAGTGGTAGGTGTTATTTCAATTATTGGAGATATATATTAAAAAACCGCTATACTTTTAAAAAATATAACGGTTTTGTAATGTCTTAAATAAAACATATTTAGATTCGTTTCATTTGCTGCTTCATCATTTGCATCTGCTCTTTCAACATTCCGTGTTTGTCTAACTTCTTAGCTTCCGCCATTAAGTTGGTTGCCTCACGCTTACGTCTTTTGGTCATGGCAATTCCTGCGAGCTGTAATTTAGCCATAGCAAGATCATGATTCATTGCTAAGCCTAAACGAACAGCTTTACGTAAATATTTTTCCGCTTGTGTTATGTTGGTTTGACTTAACATGATCCCATGCAAGTAATTATAATAACCTTCTTGTTTTCTTGTAAGTGCAGCGGTAGGGTTTTTAATATATCCTAACCATTTTTGAGCGCCAGCAAAATTTTGCTTTCTCAATTGTAAAAAGGCAAGTAGAATAAATTCGTTTTTAAAGTATAGCAAAACAAAAATCCCAGCTAATAATAAGATAGAGATTCCGTTCATAATATTGCCCTGATAGAATTCGTATACAGACCAAGCGAATATTAATACTGCTAAAACTAATTTTATATTTTTATGAAACATATGTAAATTTTTAATTCAGACCACTTTATATATAGAAGTGGTTTAGGGAGTACAAAAGTACGCTTTTCTCTTAATTTTTATAATATTTTTTATGCTTAAACCATGCAAAAACTCCTAAGATGAGCACAAATCCAATAGAGTAAAATACAGAATTAGGTGTAATCACTTTATCTCCACTTGCATACGAATGTAATCCAGACAGATAGAAGTTTACGCCAAAATAGGTCATCATGATAGAAGCAAATGCAATTATAGACCAAAGGTTATAGGTATACTTACCTCTTAAACCAGAGACTAAACGCATGTGTAGCACAAAAGCATAGATCATGATAGAAATCAGCGCCCATGTTTCTTTTGGGTCCCAACCCCAATATCTACCCCAACTTTCATTAGCCCACATACCACCAAGAAAGTTTCCAATGGTTAACATCACTAAGCCAATGGTCATAGCCATCTCGTTAATAATGGTTAACTCTTTAATATTTAGGTCCATCTTTTGTTTGTTCTTTGCTGTAGTAAAGATCATTAATAATAGAGATACAATACCTAAGATCATGGCTAATGCAAAAGGCCCGTAGCTTGCCACAATAATAGATACGTGCACTAATAACCACCATGAATTTAACACAGGTTGTAGGTTCGCAATTTCAGGGTCTAACCAGTTTTGATGGGCAAATGCGAGGATCGTAGCTGTTAAGAACGCTGCAGCGCCAATGGTTAACGCCGATTTCCTTCCTACATACAAACCGAAAAGCATCACTGCAAATGCTACATAAATAATAGATTCATACGCATTACTCCACGGGGCGTTTCCACTAATATACCATCTACTGCCTAAACCGGCTATATGCAATGCGAACAATAGCACAATAATTCCAATAAGCCCTTTGATTAAATAGTTCAGGGCTTTTTTATCAAAGAATATTTGCATGATCACAAAGATGATCAAGAACACACTTACTAATCCATAGTACTTAGACAATTGCACAAAAATCCTTGCTTTGTTGTATCGAATTTCGAGGTCAATCTTTTCTTCAGAAGGATATACTGCTGCGCCATATTTTTTTTGAAAACCTATTAAATAACCGAGTGTTTCATTGGCACTACTATAATCTTTAGTTCGTTTGGCATTATACAAAATACGTTGGTAAATTGGGAAAGCATCTCTAACAAAAACAGAATCTTTCCCAGTAATATTGGCTCTGGGTGCTTCTAGTCTAGAAACCCAAGTGTTGTTTTCATCACCTGGAACAGGATAGAACCTAAAGATACTTCCTCCGATAGCTTGATATAATAAACCGACACGTCTATCGATTTTGATCACGTCTTTTTGAAATTTACTTTGAATCTTTTCCTTTTGGGCCTCTTCTACATAAGGACCTATTTTAGAAGCTCCCGTCGGAGTGAAAAAATCGGATAAACGCGCATATTGTGCATCTTTATCGATACCTAAAATTTCTCGTACCTGCGTATTCCCTCTTTCCAGATAAATAATAGGAACTTCGAACCAAAATTTTGGGTTTTCTAAAATGGAAAGCACCACCTGACTAGGTTCCATACCTTTAAAAGTTTCCGACTTGCTTACCTTACGCAAGAGTTCTGATGAAAAAGTATGCAGTGGTTTCATACGACCTCCCACATCCTGAACCACAAGTTTATTAAAAGCTTCAGCATGCTCTAGATCAACAATATTTGCCTCTAGAATAGAGTCTATCTGTTGCTCGGTCATCGTGTGTGTTGTATGACTGTTGTGTTCCTGAGCAGAAACTAAACCTCCCAGAGTAAGGAAGGTAATTAAAGATAGTGCGGCCTTTTTCTTTCTAATTTTCACCAAGTTCTTTTTAAGGAAATCAAAACGTGTATGCTTGGCAAAGAAAATGCAAATCAATCCAAAATATAGGAACGAATACCCAATATAGGTGATCAACGTGCCCCAAAAATCGTGATTTACCGATAAATGCGTCTGTTCTACCGGACCAGATAAATCATAACTGGACTGGAAAAATTTATATCCTTTATGATCCAAAATATGATTCATATAGATACGATAATCAAATGTTTCTTTAGGGTCAATAACAGTAACTTCACTGGCATAGGAAGCAGCGCTTTCTGACCCTGGATATTTCTCTAATTGAAAATCATTTAATTTCACGTTAAAAGGAGTTTCTAAAATTCTTGAGCCGTATAACATTCTAAAATTTAGGTTTCCAACAGTAAGTTCTTTGGTTCCTTCTGAATTGAATTTACCTCCTACGACATCAATAGATTTTGTTTCGCCGCCCACAGTTACATCTAAAACCAGTTGATCAAATTTCTTATTGTCTTTTGGTCCCCTAACCGTTTGTTTGGCCCCTTTTACTGGAGGTTGTGGCACAACGAATGGTAATCCAGCAACCTTGTACAAGGCTCTTAGGTTGAATGCCTGTAGACTATCTTTTTTTACAATGCCCTTTTGCTGCGTAGCCATTATTTGAAAATCACCATCATTTTTGGTGAGTATTCTTAGCGTATCATTTACACTTTTAATATTTATGTTTGCGTTGTTATTTGGAACGTCGTACCCTACCAAAATTCCATGAATATTCTGAATGGTACCTTTTTCGATATAATGCTCATGTCGACTACCACTAGAAGACTCCACTACAAAAAGGTGTTCAATGCCATTTTCATCTTCGACAAATTCTTCTTTTGCCCAAGGAATGTATTCTCTTAATTTTATCGAAAAGTCTTTTCCCTTAAATTCGCTGTTATAGCTCCAGGTATTCTTTCCCCAGGCAGATAGTAATACCTTAGGAAAATATATTTTTTGTTGCTTATTGTCATCAACAACCACGTTTAAATACGTTGTTTCTGAGAGGAATTTATTAGTTGTTTCTCCCTCATTGATCAGCATGATGCCCTCGTAACCAATATATCTAGTAACCCCAGCACCTAAAAGGATGAAAATAAAGGATAAATGAAACATCAATACAGGCCATTTTTCCTTTTTATGTAAACGGTATCTAAAAATATTTCCAAAGAAGTTAATTACAAAGAAAACCATGATCGCTTCAAACCACCAGGTGTTGTATACCAGTGCTTTGGATGTTTGCGTTCCGTAATCATTTTCTATAAAAGTAGCTATTCCCATGGCTATTGCAAATACAAAAAATAGAACGGCCATTAAACGAGTAGAGTAGAGTGTATCTAAGATTTTTTTCATCTGAAAAAAGTGGAATTAAAAAGTATCGCAAATTTACGCATTAAACGCTAAAGAAAAGTATTTTTTAGATGTAAAAAACCCTCATTACAAGGAGTGTGATGAGGGTTGAATTTTTTACTTTTTTTGAGATGGGATTGGAGGTGGTCCCTCTGGAATGATCGCTTTGTAAACAGTACTACCTTTACGCTTCTTATATTCTGCTTTTACTTTTTGTACTAGGTCCGGATTTTCAAAGAGATCCAACATGGTCATAGACATAGCTTTAGATGCATGCAACATACCTTTATGACCGATGCTCATTCCGCCACACGCAACTACAGCCCACGAATGCCATGGCGTATCCTTTGGAGCTGTGGTTACTACAAGGTTAATATTAGCAACGTTCCAACTTACATCGCCAACATCTGTAGACCCTCCTCCAGGGTTTTCTCTGGTTTCTTGTAGCGGTTTAATGGTAATATCCATACCTACCTGTTCCTTATTGGTTACTTCTTGTATCTTTTTTCCGAAAGCAATTTCCTCATTAGTATATTGAATGGGCCCTAGTAACTCTAAATTCTGCTGCATGATTTTTCCTCCTTCTCGATTTACTAATACTTCATAAATTCCTGAAATCAAGGATACTTTATAATCAACATTTGCCATAATCGCAGCTCCCTTTGCCATTTCTTTCACACGCTCATATACTGGCATCATTCCAGATCGTTTGGTGTCTCTTACTCTAACCCAAAGACGAGCATAATCAGGTACAACATTAACTACTTGTCCGCCATCTTGAATGTGATAATGCATACGTACTGTCGGCTTTACATGCTCTCTATAATAATTGATTCCTGAAGTATATAGCTCAAGAGCGTCTGAAGCACTTCTTCCATTCCATGGGTCGGCAGCTGCATGTGCTGCTTGACCGTAGAATTCAACTTTAAAATCAATTAGAGCTAATGAACTTTGCACATCTGCTTCTGTTTTTGCTGATGGATGCCAGCTGATATTGACATCAACGTCGTCCCATAGCCCTGCATTTACCATCCATATTTTTCCAAAGAATTTTTCTTCAGATGGTGTGCCAAAGAACTTCACAGTTCCTTTGATCTTTCCAGATTGAATCAATTCTTTGATAGCAACCGCCGCTCCTAGACTTCCAGCGCCAAATAAGTTATGGCCACAGCCATGGCCGTTTCCCCCTTCTATTAAAGGATTCTTGGTGGGTTGTGCTTTTTGAGAAATTCCTGGTAAGGCATCAAATTCGCCTAAAATACTTATTACAGGTGAACCAGATCCATATGTAGCAACAAATGCAGTAGGCATTTCGGCAACACCTCGTTCTACTTTAAAACCTTGTTTTTCCGCATAACTTGCTAGTATTTCCGAAGACTGTGTTTCTTCAAAAGCGGTTTCCGCCAAACTCCAGATTTCATCACTAATTTTAATAAGTGCAGTCTGATGCTTTTGTATAGATGTTAATAGTGCTTTTTTGTTTTTTGAAAGTCCTTTTTGTCCATATGAAAATGAGGTGACAAAAAGAATCAATACAACGAGTGTAAGTCTTTTATTCATGTGATTGTCAGTTTCTTGCTGAAAAGATACTAAGAATCTACTACAGAATCAATTAAAATTGTAATCATGTCAATAGCTGCCTGAGCAATCTTAGTCCCCGGTCCAAACACACCCACGGCTCCTGCGTCAAATAAAAATTGATAGTCTTGTGCAGGAATAACACCCCCAACAATAACCATGATGTCTTCACGACCATAGCTTTTCAGTTCTGCCATTACTTGAGGTACTAATGTTTTATGGCCTGCTGCCAAAGAAGAGATTCCTAAAATATGAACATCGTTCTCTATAGCTTGTTTTGCAGCTTCTTTCGGAGTTTGGAAAAGAGGTCCAATATCAACATCAAAACCAAGGTCAGCATACCCGGTAGCTACTACTTTAGCACCTCTATCGTGACCATCTTGTCCTAGTTTTGCAATCATAATACGAGGCCTTCTTCCTTCTAATTCAGCAAATTTATCTGCTAACTCAGTAGCCTCTTTAAATAATTTATCGTCTTTTATTTCTTTACTATACACTCCGGAAATGGTTTTATGAACAGCTTTATGCCTTCCAAATATGGTTTCAAGTGCATCTGAAATTTCACCCAACGTAGCTCTTTCTCTTGCCGCTCTTACCGCCAAATCTAATAAATTTCCTTCACCTGACTTTGCACAATCCGTCAGATCTTGTAAAGATTGAACAACGCGTGCAGCATTTCTTTTTGATTTTACATGGTGCAACCTTTCTACTTGACTAATTCTAACGGCTTCATTATCCACCTCCAAAATATGCAATCGATCTTCTTGCGCTAATTGATATTTATTAACACCAACAATTACATCTTGTCCACTATCGATCTTTGCCTGCTTTTTAGCTGCTGCTTCTTCGATCCGCATTTTTGGAATGCCTTTTTCAATGGCTTTGGTCATACCACCCAACTCTTCTACTTCTTGAATCAGTTCCCAAGCTTTGTTTGTAATATCTTCGGTAAGTTGTTCTACATGGTAACTACCGGCCCATGGATCTACTGTTTTGGTAATATGTGTTTCTTGCTGCAAGTAAATTTGTGTGTTACGCGCAATTCTAGCAGAAAAATCTGTTGGCAAGGCAATGGCTTCGTCTAGGGCATTTGTGTGCAAACTCTGCGTGCCGCCAAATACAGCAGCCATAGCTTCTATGGTTGTTCTTGCTACATTGTTAAACGGATCTTGCTCCGTTAAACTCCATCCACTGGTTTGACAGTGTGTTCTTAAGGCTAAAGATTTTTGATTCTTTGGATTAAACTGGCGTACTAATTTTGCCCATAACATTCTTCCTGCTCTCAGTTTTGCGATCTCTTTAAAATGATCCATACCAATGGCCCAAAAGAATGATAAACGTGGTGCAAAACTATCGATGTCCATTCCCGCTTCTAGTCCTTTTTTAATATACTCTAAACCGTCGGCTAGTGTATATGCTAGTTCGATCTCAGGAGTGGCTCCAGCTTCTTGCATGTGATACCCAGAGATAGAAATAGAGTTGAACTTAGGCATATGATTACTGGTAAACTTAAAGATGTCAGCAATAATTTTCATTGAAGGAGTTGGAGGATAGATATACGTGTTTCGCACCATAAACTCCTTTAGTATATCATTTTGAATCGTACCCGAGAGTTGTTCTTGACGAACGCCTTGTTCTTCCGCTGCTACTATATAAAAGGCCAGAATTGGTAATACTGCGCCATTCATAGTCATAGACACGGACATCTTATCTAAGGGAATCTGATCAAATAGAATTTTCATATCTTCTACTGAATCAATGGCAACCCCCGCTTTACCTACATCACCTTGTACTCGTTCATGATCGGAATCATAACCTCTATGCGTTGCCAGATCAAAAGCAACAGACAGTCCTTTTTGACCGGCAGCCAAATTTCTGCGATAAAAAGCGTTGCTCTCCTCTGCGGTCGAAAATCCCGCATATTGTCTGATAGTCCATGGTCTCCTCACATACATGGTTGAGTAGGGACCACGAAGGTTTGGCGCAATTCCAGCAACAAAATCCTCATGCTTAAACTTTTTTGAAGAGGTTTTTTGCTTTTTAAGTGTTATATGGTCTATGCTTTTTCGCGTCATATCTTTTTCTTCGAATCTAACTTCATCAGTTTATATAAATCTTCACTTATAATATCTACTCGTTTTTGAATTTTATCGATCTTCAATTTTATGATCAATAAATATATTCCCACTATAATTATAAGACAAGCAACAAAAAAATAAATAAATGTTTTACTACTTGAAAAGAAACCAATAATATAATTTTCTAAAACCACTACCAAAATGAGGAGTGGCATAATAATTATAAACAAATCATTAAATCTTCTTTTCCGTAATTTCTTGATGGCTGCTTTTTTAGATTTTTGTTCTCTCTTTAACTTTTCAATTTTTCTCGGGCTTCGGTTCATCTATCCTATTATTTTCTAAGTTAAGTCGTTCTGACTCATAAGATTCAGAAAGACGCTTAATTAATATGGGGGAGATTAGCGTTTTTATGTGTTTCTTTTTCAAAAATGGATAGATTTCTAAATCATCTTTCATACTATCCTTATCATTAGGCAATACATTCGATCCTAATAAGACTATTTCTTTTGAATTGAATTTTTCTTGTTCTTTATTGGCACTTTCATTGATCTTTTTTTGAATAGTACCTTCTTTCAGGAGTTTCAAAAAGCCTCCTTTTTTTTCTATCTTCTTTAGTAAATCTAATGATTTTTCAGCTAACTGACTCGTTATCTTTTCAATATAATAAGCTCCTTCAGCAAAATCTTGTGCCTCAGCCAAATAACTTTCTTGTTGTAAAATCAATAATTGATTTCTAGAAATACGTTCTCCAAACTCATTTGATTTGTGATACAAAGCGTCATAAGTTATATTAGACACTGTATCAGAGCTTCCTAGAATAGCACTCATAGATTCACTCGTCGTTCTCAGCATATTTACATTATAATCGTATAATGTTTTATTTCGAATACTGGGTTGCGTAAAAATATGTGGTGTTACATTCGAAATTCCATATGCGGAAACCAAGGAATCCCAAAGAAGGCGAAATGCTCTTATCTTTGCTATTTCAAAGAAATAGTTACTTCCAACTGAAAATGTGAAATGTATATTGCGTGCAGATACTTCTGAAAATTTATTAAGGTACTCGTTGGCATGTGCCAATGTATAAGCAAGTTGCTGAACAATGTTTGCTCCGGCATTTTGGTACAAACTAAGGTCTACCATGATAGCATTGTCAACTTTTTGTACTACTTCTTCAAGTTTAGAGAAATCTTCCTGTAAGTTCGTATACCAATTACCAGTTCTTGCTAGATTCCCAACAATATCTAGTTGAAAATAAATGTTGTTAGATGTACTATGCTCAGAAAGTTCAACGATAAAAGATGTATCTAAAAATTGAAGTTTGAAATAGATCAACGTGTTTTCGATCTCAATATTTTGAAGTACTTGCTTGTAATCAAATTTTCGATTTGCGATAAACTGAATAGCATTGGCGCCCCTTTTTAGAGCATCTTTAGCCAAGGTGTTTGCTATGTGTTCATCATCAATAAAAATAGACTGACAGATGTTAAACCCTTTTTGAGGGACCGTTATTTTTGAGTCTGATCGATCTTCGCTGGTATAGAAAGGTTTGATAACAATACCTTCGCTTGATGTATGCAATAAAGTTTCATTATAATCCAAGCCTTTTAGGTCAACTTGAATCTTTTGTTTCCAAGCAGCGGGCGAAACAGGCGAAAATTCTTCAAATAAATAATGGCTCATTACTTTTTAATAGTATCAGGTTCTATGATATAAACGTCTTCGTTCTTTCTTTTCAATAAATACTGCTCTCGAGCAAATTTTTCTAGTTGAGAGCTGTCTTTAAGACTGTTGATCTCTTTATTGTTCTTTTGTGTTTTATTTGTGTAAAAGGCATTGATGTTCTCTAAATCTTTGATCTCTTTGTCGAACTCTTTATTTAAATAATAATTCTCGTCAAAGAAGAACATCCAAACAAAGAAAATGATCAATATTAAGACATACTTATTCGTAAGGATCTTAAAAACGATATGTTTCTTTATTTGTTTTAGAGTCATATTATAACCTCTCGTTGATTACTGTTCTAACGATATCTATGGCTACCGTATTATACCTGTCGTTAGGAATGATAATATCGGCAAAATTCTTTGTAGGTTCAATAAATTGTTGATGCATAGGTTTTAAAGTATCTTGATATCTATTTAAAACTTCATCAATATCTCTACCTCTTTCTGAAATATCTCGGCGTACCCTTCTAATCAATCGTTCATCAGCATCGGCATGTACAAATATTTTAATGTCAAATAAATTACGCAACTCCTCGCTATTAAAAATTAAAATACCTTCCACAATGACCACTTTTCTTGGGTGCGTAGAAATAGTATCCTTAGTTCTGTTATGCGTAACGAAAGAATAGATCGGCTGGTCAATTACCTTATCATCTTTTAAATCTTTTAAATGTTGAATGATCAGATCGAAATCGATTGCTCTTGGGTGGTCAAAATTGATCCGGGTTCGTTCTTCGTAACTAAGATCATTAGTAGCTTTGTAATAGGAGTCCTGTGAGAGCACACAAACTTCATCTGCAGGTAATTCATTAATAATTTGATTTACTACGGTGGTTTTCCCGCTTCCAGTACCTCCAGCTATTCCAATTATAAGCATGCGTTGAGTAATTAATTTGACGAATAAGTGGATACAAATTTAGCAAAAATAAAGGGGATTCTATGGATAAAAGAAAGCTCCTTTATATAAAGGAGCTTTAAAGAGCCGATGGAGGGACTCGAACCCACGACCTGCTGATTACAAATCAGCTGCTCTAGCCAGCTGAGCTACATCGGCTTTTGACCGTGCAAATATAAATTTTAGAATAAAAAAAAGAAGCAAAAAAGATGTTTTTTTGTCGAAATGAGAGAATTATTTCATGATCCTCCATAAGTACGTTGCAAATTAAAGCAAGGCTTTAATTTAACTAAAACTAAAAAAGCTCTCTTAAGAAAGTAAACTTTCTACGAGAACTTCATGGCTTTAGGTTGTCGGGATGAGAGGATTCGAACCTCCGATCTCTGGTCCCCCAGACCAGCACTTTAACCGGACTAAGCTACATCCCGAATTGGTGAGACAAATATAATCGACCTGTTTTAAATTGCAAAGATTTTAAGACAAAGCTTCTTTATACATTTTTAAACAACGCTCTCTGGCAAATGTATGTTCTACCATTGGAGGGGGATAGGTAAATTCTTGGAATTCTGGCACCCATTTTTTTATATAGACCAGGTTTTTATCGAACTTTTGAATGTGCGTAGTCGGGTTAAAAATTCTAAAATAAGGAGCGGCATCCACGCCACATCCAGCTACCCATTGCCAATTTCCAACATTGCTGGCCATTTCGTAATCATGTAGTTTCTCGGCAAAATATGCTTCCCCCCAACGCCAATCAATCAACAAATGTTTACAGAGAAAACTCCCTACTAGCATCCGAACCCTGTTGTGCATAAAACCGGTCTGATTTAATTGACGCATTCCTGCATCTACCAAAGGATAACCAGTCATTCCTTCGCACCATTTTTTGAACTCTTCTTCGTTATTCCTCCATTCTAGTCGTTCGTATTTTGGTCTAAAACAGGTGTCTGTTGTCTGCGGAAAGTGCCAAAGTATTTGCATAAAAAACTCCCTCCAAATCAGTTCTTTTAAGAAAGTGCTATTATATTGTTTAGCCGCTTTAGCGACAATTCTTCGAATACTTACGGTTCCAAAACGCAGATGTGTCCCTAATTTAGAAGTTTGATCTAAGGCTGGGAAATTTCGAGTTGCTTCATATTCATCTATCAAAAGAGAATCTAAATGAAAAGATGCTACTTTTACTTTCGAGGGTGTAAAACCAAGATCTTGTAATGATACTTGAGGATTGTCTTTGGAAGTAAGAAAATGCTCGATCATGTTGGCAGATGTGTTAGTTTTAGGAGTCGTCATCTGATATTTCTCGAGCCATTTTTTTGAATAAGGCGTGTACACAACATAAGGAGTGCCATTAGGTTTTACTACCTCGTTTTTTTCAAAAATTACTTGATCTTTGAAAGAGTGAAAATTAATAGATCTAGATCGAGAGAATTCTCGAATACTATTATCTCTTTCTTTAGCGTAAGGCTCGTAATCATGGTTCGTGTAAATTGCAGAAACATCATGTTCTTTTAAAATCTCGTTAAAAATTTTCAAAGGGGTACCATGGTATATAGCAATAGCTTTACCTTGCTTTTTAAGAGTTCTATTTAATTGATCTAATGTCTCATAAATAAAAGTTACACGTGCGTCATCTTTTGGTAGCTTAGATAGAATATCTGGATCAAAAATGAAGATGGGTAATACAGGTATTCCAGAGTTTAATGCATGGAATAAAGCTGTATTATCATCTAATCTCAAGTCTCTGCGAAACCAAAAAACAACAACGTTTTCCATAGTGTTATTTATATTCCCCAAATAGTTCAACGAGTTTTTTCTGTCTATATGCAAATATTTCCTTCAATTTAGGTTTTACTAAAATTGGATGAACCAGTCTTCCAAGTATTCCAAAAGGAACTTTGTAATCTATTATGTCTTCCATTTCTACGCCCCTATCAATCTCTTTTATAAAGTGTTTATGGTGCCATAGTGCATAGGGGCCAAAACGTTGTTCATCTACAAAGTAATGTTTATCTACTATATGAGTTATCTCCGTAACCCACTTGGTTTTGATACCTAGTACAGGCGTAACAATATATTGAATGATTTGTCCTGCGTACATAGGGCGATCAATGCCTGATAAAATATCAAAACTCATATAATCTGGAGTGATGGTTTTTAGATTCTTAGGATCTGATAAAAACTCCCATGCTTGATCTAGAGTTATGGGAAGATTTTGTTTTTTGTGCAACCTGTAAATTTTCATGATTAGTTATGAATTAGAATGTATAGATTTAAAGAGGTTGCTATACACAACCAGATCATGTATGGAAGTAGTAGATAGCTATAGTTCTTAACATCTTTTTTAAATGTGAAAAAGAAATAAAAGATCAATGATGTTAAAAGTATAATAACAATAAGTCCGCCAGCGATTTCGTACTGATTAAAAAAGACATAATTCCAGCCAACGTTTAAAATCACTTGCGCAATAAAAAAACGTAAAGCAGTTAAAGAATAATGATTTTTAAATAATTCGGACAGATATATTGAAAAACAGAGCATAATGGTCGTCCAGGCCGCACCAAAAACCCACCCCGGAGGTGTCCACGGGGCTTTACTTAAATCTTGATACCATGATGTTTCAGGGCCGTTATTCATTAGCCAACTACCCAAAGCCAACCCACCAAAATTAATAAGCAAAAATAGAAGTAGGAGCGTGAATTTTTTCATGGACTAAATTAAGTGCTTGGTGATTTTTTTACTTGTTGGATTTGTCATAGAGTAAAAATAATCTATAAACTCTCCTTCTTTTCCTATAAGGTATTTTTGAAAGTTCCATTTTACAGAAGAGCTTTTTCTACCATTTTCGGACTTTGAAGTCAGCCAAGCATAAAGAGGGTGCTGATCTTTACCTTTTACCTCTATTTTTTCAGTCATTAGAAAGGTAACACCGTAATTGATTTCACAGAAATTTTGTATCTCGTTGGCATTTCCTGGTTCTTGTTTGCCAAATTGGTTACAAGGCACGCCAATCAGTACCAATGAGTCTTTATAAAAATTATGAAGTTCCTGGAGCCCTTTATATTGCGGAGTAAATCCACATTTTGAGGCGACATTTACAAAAAGCATGTTTTTGCCTTTAAAATCTGATAAGTGTATTGGTTTTCCTTGTAGGGTGTTAATAGGTATTTCGTAAATAGAAGACATAGTGTATTACTTAAATGAGTGCTGTAATAAAATGTTGAGGGAACTATTGCTAAATAGATACTTCTATTTAAAAGAATCAATTAGCACAGCAATCTGCGCTAATTGATGTATTTTGAATGTAACTTATTTCTAAGCCGCTGTAGGTCTACCCTTCAGTCTTTTTTCTATTTTTTGCTTAATAACAGTAAGTCTCTTCATAATATCCATAAGGTCAGCATCTTTTGTTTCCTTATAGATTTCGTTTAAAGAAAGAATCAATCCTTTAACTTCTCTTGAAGCTAAGATACGGTCACTAGTTGTAACAAACTTGTGCTTTCTGTTCTCAAATTCTAAAGCTTTTTCTATAATATCCATATACTAATTATTTATATGATTTAACAATTCATTAATCTTAGATGGTGTGTTGAAAATACCACCATAATAAGAGGTAACTGTAGATGATGTATCATCTTTAATTCCTCTGGAAGATACACATAAATGTTTAGCATCTATAATAACTGCCACATTTTCTGTATCTAATATTGTTTTTAGTTCATTTGCAATTTGGTTGGTCAACCGCTCCTGAACTTGTGGTCTCTTGGCAAAATACTGAACTATTCTATTTAATTTAGAAAGCCCAATGACTTTTCCTGAAGATACATACGCCACATGTGCTTTACCAATAATTGGAACAAAATGATGTTCACAATTCGAGTAAAACGTTATATTTTTTTCTACCAACATCTGATTGTATTGGTATTTGTTGTCAAATAACGCAACTTTAGGCTTATTATTAGGGTTTAAACCAGAAAATATTTCTTCAATATACATCTTGGCTACCCTTTCTGGTGTTCCTTGTAGGGAATCATCTGTTAAATCTAAGCCCATTACATCCATGATTTTTGCAAAGTGAAAGGCTATTTTTTTCTTTTTTTCTTCGTCAGAAGTATCAAAAGCGTCCACCTTCATGGGTGTTTCTAATCCGGTATATAAATGATCGTCTCCTATTTCATCTATCGAAAATCTTTCAATTCTCGCTTCTATACTACGTTTTTTTTGAGGTACTACAGTATCTATACTCATGTTGTCTTTTTTTAGTGCTGTCTTTAAGTACTCCAATCTTAATGCAAAGCACTGATTATTTTTCGAAATAGAGTGGTATAGTATTATTTATTTTTTATAATCCTATAAGTTATCTTTATGGTATTTCCGTTTATTATAGTCGAAATAAAAGCAATTTCCTTAAAGACTTCATACTCAAATATATAAAATGTTTAACAATAAAACAAAAAGATTAAACAAAAATTAACAAAACATTACAATTTAATCAAAAATGCATTTACAGGTTGCTAGCAACCTATCTATTAGTAGCTTAACGTTGCGAGATGTTACTTAATATTTGTTAAAGTTTTTAATTTTAACATCTTTTGCTTTTAGATCAAACATCAAATTATACAATCCAAAAAAGGTCCTGTTGATATAGATAAAATGTTTAGATCCTCTATTGCCATTCATTTTACGCAACTCAGTATTCTTACTATATCGTTCTCCCAACTCGGCTATTTGGTTAAAAAATACTGGGTCAGAGAAATCGAAAGTTTCAGTATTAAATGGTTGTGTAAATAGGCTTAGCAATTCGTGAAACATATTTGTAAAAAATGTAATCTCTTCTGGTGTGTCATCCTCTCTTAGGATTTCAAGTTCATACAATTTCTTTGAGAAAAACTCTGGGTCCTTTAGGTTTTCTTTAGAGGCGAGTTCAAAATATGGAATGTAAAAACTATTTGGAATTGTTTTCATACATCCAAAATCCAGTGCTATTAGTTCTCCTTCCTTTGAAATTAAGAAATTACCAGGATGAGGATCGGCATGCACTTTTTTCAGGTTATGAATTTGATGCATATAAAAATCCCATAGCGCTTGTCCTAATTTGTTAGACAGCTTTTGGTTGGTATTGTGATTCGTAAATTCTGAAAGGTGCTCTCCTTTCATCCAATCCATGGTGATAATTCTATCAGAGGACAGTTCAGGGTAATATTTGGGAAAGCGAAGGTTTGGAATATGTGCACATTTATCCACAATTTCCTGACTTTGTGCTACCTCCAAAATATAGTTCGTTTCTTCGACCAGCTTTTCTTCGATTTCTTTAAAATATTTATCAGAATCTTTCCCTCTAATATTAAACATTTTAATAGCTATTGGTTTTACAAGAGCCAAGTCAGAAGCAATACTTTCTGCTACTCCAGGGTATTGAATTTTAACGGCTAATTCTTTGCCGTATTTTTCAGCTTTATGAACTTGTCCAATACTTGCTGCATTGACTGATGTCACATTAAAAGTATCGAACATTTCACTAGGATGTTTCCCAAAGTACTTTTTAAATGTTTTCAATACTAATGGCGGAGACAATGGTGGTACCGAAAACTGAGCTAAAGAGAATTTTTCTACGTAGGCTTGTGGTAAGATGCTCTTTTCCATACTTAGCATCTGAGCAACTTTTAAAGCACTTCCTTTGAGTTGTTTTAGTCCGTCATAAATATCTTCTGCATTATCTAGGTTTAACTGTTCTTTTGCGTCTTCTTCGGTCTTTGTAATTCTATTTCCGTAGTACTTTAAATAGTTTACACCAACTTTGGCGCCGGTTTGCACAAGTTTAGAGGCTCTTTGAATTTTAGATGTAGGTATTTTGTCTATAGTTTTCATGGTCGTGTATTACAGTTGAACTTTTTCTTTGAATAAGAATTTCCCAAGATCGATGATGCTTTTTAAAGGAGCCACATCTATAATATCAAAACCTGTATTGATAGACTTTTCGATAAAAATGTCTGTTTTCTCAAATGAAGGAGAAATATCATCTAACCAAAATTTAAGTGTTATGAGTAATTGGATCCATGCTGACTCTTGCATACTCTTCTTTTGAATCTTTTCTAGTTGTTCTTGCTTTAATTCAACTGTCTCTATCGGAAGGTGATTTATGTAATGAACATAACTTTTTCTGAGCTCAGATAAAGCTTTTAAAGACCTTAAGTCTTTCTTACTTCCAAGTACATGCACAACATAACTCCTGTTTGCAGTTAAGTTTTCGAAAAAAGTAAAATAGAACATCAATAACTTGTTTCTTGCATCGAAGTTTTGATACTCTTCTGACGTATCTAAAACTGAAATGGTGTTATCAAAAAATGCTTTAAAAACGCCTTTTTCTAGCGCTTCAAATGACGCAAAGTACTTGTAAAAATCAGACTCAGGAAAGTCATTCTCTTTTGCAAAACTAAATACAGATGCTGGTTGTTGACTCTTTTCTAAAACATGTTCCATATACCATGAAATGATGTCATTTTTCGAAGTGCTTTTCTTTGTTGCCATGATGTTTAAATATTACACTATAAAGATACGAAACGTTTAACGAAATCAATCATATGGTTAAACAAAACTAATGTTAAATTTTTATAACTTTAAGATGATAAAAAAAGACATATACATAAGTGATTACATCGGGACGCATAGAAGTTCTGAAAAGTGCCTTCTCATAATTTTAAGTTAAAATTAAGATTTATAATGCGCTGCATCTCTTACATTTATGGAATACAACCAAAACATATGGAATCAACTATCGCTTTAAAAAGTACAAGAAAAAGAATATCATCAATTGATATCTTACGAGGTTTGGTCATTATCCTGATGGCTGTCGATCATATCCGAGATATGTGGGCCCTAGAACCTTTTGCTCCTGAAAACATTGCAGAAACAAGTTCGGGCTATTTTTTCACTAGATTCATTACGCACTTTTGTGCTCCTGTTTTTGTATTCTTAGCGGGTACATCGATCTATTTGTATTTGCAAAAAGTGAAAGATAAAAACCAGGTAAGCCTTTTTTTGGTAAAAAGAGGTTTATGGTTGATCCTTGTGGAGGTGATTATTATCAATTGGGCCTGGAGTTGGAAAATGATCTGGAATAGTTGGGGATTCTTTTTACAGGTGATATGGGCTATTGGTGTTGCCATGATTGCCATGGCGTTGTTAATTAGACTTTCGAATAAAATGTTATTGATCGTTTCAATGTTGATCATATTTGGGCACAACTTGCTAAATTCAATTACGCCAAATGATTTGGGAAGCTTTGATTGGTTTTGGAAGATCTTTCATGAGCAAGGTTGGATTCCTTTTGTTTCAGATAATAGTTTTGGAATGTATGTTGTGTACCCCATACTACCATGGATAGGTGTTATGGCAGCTGGATTCGTATTTGGTCAAGTCATGACCTGGAGTTCTGAAAAGCGAATAAAATGGCTTTGGTGGCTGGGTATAGGATCCATCCTTCTATTTACTGTGCTAAGGTTAAGTAATATATACGGAGATACGGGAGCATGGGAAACTCAAAAAAGCGGATTGTTTACATTTATGGACTTTCTAAACACACAAAAATACCCTCCTTCTTTACTTTTCTTGCTAATGACATTAGGACCTTCCTTCCTTTTGCTTATCCTGTTTGAGAAATGGAAAACAAAACTGTTTGACTTTTTAAAAGTTTTTGGAAGAGTACCTTTTTTCTTTTACATATTACATTTCCCTGTAATCCATTTTTCTTCGATGCTCTATTTTAGAATTACTGAAGGAGCATGGTTTGATTTGGCAAACTCTGGAGGACCGAAGAATTGGCCTGAATATTATCAACCTTCGTTATTAAGACTTTATGTAGTTTGGGTGGCTATTGTTATTTTCTTTTACTTTTTATGTAGGTGGTATAATAATTATAAATCAAGGAAAAATTACTGGTGGTTAAAATACATTTAGAGATACAATTTTTAACAAGAAAAAGCCAGCAAAAATTGCTGGCTTTTGTCGGGGTGGCAGGATTCGAACCTGCGACCTCCTCGTCCCAAACGAGGCGCGATGACCGGGCTACGCTACACCCCGATAAAATCGGACTGCAAATTTACTATAATCTTTTTATTTAACGAAAAGATTACACAATATTTTAAATGAAGAATTAACCCAGAGGTTGGTGTACAAATTTTACTTCTTTTTTTTCTTTTTGTCTAATGGACCTTCCCAAAGAACCTGTCGTATCATCCATTTATCACCTTCTCTCGCTAGAAGCATATAATCTACTCCCCACCAAGCAGTTATTTTAGTGGAAGCGATATGGTTTGAGATGTCCAAAATCTCTACCTTTCTAGGAGCACTTTTTGGAGCAAATTTCTTTGTTTTAAGTACACCTTTAGAATAGTTTAAAGCTTGTTGAAAGGTCATCTTTCCATCTGCACGATACTTTCCTGTTTTCTTGTTTTTCCAATAACCGAACTTATATAACGACGGGGAAATGCTATTGATTATTTTTAACGTATCTCCTTCATAGAAGCCATCTATATAGTTTAAACAGGCTCTTCTAACCTTATTTTTATCCTTTTCAGATTGAGCAAATAGACTGGTTGTGTTTAACAGTAACAAAACAATTATTATTTTTTTCATTGTGGTAAGTTTTTAGTAGTGCATCGAAGCTAGTATTAAATACGAGTTAGTCAAAAGAAAATGTAGTGAAATGATAAGATTATGTATTGAATTGTATGTCCATTTTTTAAACTACAAGTATTAAATTTGGATATGTACAGTTTATAATAGAACTTTATAACAGAAATGAAATCTATTTAATGTCATTTTTATGAAAAAACAGCGCAAACTTCTTTTTACAGGAACCTTATGTATCTTATTTATAGGGACATCCTTTGTAAGTCAAAATAGAGTAAAAGAAAATGACTATGAAGTAATAGTTTCTGGATTGAGAATTCCTTGGGGGTTCACTTTTTTACCAGATAATTCTATGCTAATTACGGAAAAACATGGGAGAATCGTTCATTTTAAAAATGGTAAGAAAACGGTGGTTAATGGACTACCCAGAATGAAAACACAAGGGCAAGGAGGTCTAATGGACATAGAATTGCATCCAAATTTTGAGAAGAACAACTACATTTATTTTACATATGTCTCATCAGCGGGAGGAGGAGGTGGTAATACTGCTTTGATGAGAGCGGTATTTAAAGACGGTATGTTATCACAAAAGAAATTGCTATATAAAGGGACGCCCAATACGCGTGCGGGTCAACATTTTGGGTCCAGAATTGCCTTTGATAAAGAAGGCTATCTGTACTTTAGTATTGGAGATAGAGGGAACAGAGATGTAAACCCACAAGACCTCTCTAGAGATGGAGGAAAGATCTATCGATTGCATGATGATGGTCGTATTCCAAAAGATAATCCCTTTGTTGCTATTTCTGGCGCTAAAAAGGCGGTGTACAGTTATGGTCATAGAAATCCACAAGGAATGGAACTAAATCCTTTTACTGGCGAAATTTGGACGCATGAACATGGTCCAAGAGGAGGGGATGAAATCAATATCATAAAAGCGGGTAAGAATTATGGTTGGCCAAAAGCGAGTTTTGGTATCAATTATAGTGGGTCAAAATTTACGAATAAGACATCCATCAAAGGAATGGAAGATCCATTACACCATTGGACTCCATCAATAGCCCCTAGCGGAATGGCTTTTGTAAATAGTAATAAATATCCGAAAATGAAAGGAGACCTTTTAGTTGGTTCTTTAAAATTTGGATATGTTACTCGTTGTATATTAAAGAATGGAAAGGTAATCAAAGAAGAAAGACTATTAAATGGCATAGGAAGAGTTAGGGCTATTGAACAAGGCAATGACGGTTATATCTATGTGGGAGTCGAACATGTGGGGATTGTACGATTAAAATCTGGAAAGTAGTTCAAATCAGTTGCAGAAAGCCTTACAGTTTTTGAATTAGATTTCTCTATTATTTAATTGTTAAAATATATCCGATATCAACGCAGAACACATCAAAAAAAATTACATTTGTATTCGTAAAAATTTAGAGTATAATGTCAGACACAATTGAAAGAATAAAGTGCTTAATTATTGGCTCAGGACCAGCAGGTTATACGGCTGCTATTTACGCAGCAAGAGCAGATATGAAACCAGTAATGTATACTGGGATGCAAATGGGAGGACAGTTAACGACTACTACAGAAGTAGATAACTTTCCAGGATATGCAAATGGTACAGATGGAACTGCCATGATGGAAGATCTAAAGAAACAAGCTGAACGTTTTGGTACTGAGGTACGATTTGGAATGGTTACTAGTGTGGATCTTTCTAAAGAGGTAGGAGGAATACATAAAGTGGTTGTTGATGGATCTAAAGAACTTGAAGCTGAAACGATTGTTATTTCAACCGGTGCTACAGCTAAATATCTGGGAATTGAAAGCGAACAAAGATTAATTGGAGGAGGAGTTTCGGCTTGTGCAACCTGTGATGGTTTCTTTTATAAGAATCAAGATGTAGTGGTTGTAGGAGCTGGAGATACAGCTGCTGAAGAAGCTACTTATTTAGCAAATATCTGTAAGAAAGTAACCATATTGGTACGTAAAGACTACATGAGAGCTTCAAAAGCAATGCAGCATCGTGTAAATAGGACTGAGAACATTGAAGTGTTATTCAATACGGAGATTGATGAGGTACTTGGAGAACAAGTAGTAGAAGGCGTAAGAGTATTTAATAATCAAACTGGTGATAAAAAAGAGATTCCAGTAACTGGTGTATTTGTTGCTATTGGACATACACCAAATACGAATCTTTTTAAAGGTGTTTTAGATATGGACGAAACTGGATACTTGATTACTGAAGGAAAGTCTACAAAAACAAATGTACCTGGAGTATTCGCTGCTGGAGATGTACAGGATAAAGAATATAGACAAGCGGTTACCGCAGCAGGAACGGGTTGCATGGCAGCGCTAGATGCGGAACGTTACTTAGGAGCTTTAGTATAAAGAATTCTTAACATAATATATAAAGAGATTGCGAAAGCAATCTCTTTTTTTTTGTAACACTTTTGGATAAGCACTGTTAACCTGTTTGTTAAAACACAAACAATGAGAACATTTACACCAACAAAGGCCCGTTTTTTTGGATATCTGCTACTTTGTATTATAGCATCATCCTGTGGCAAAGTTTCGCCGGTCCCTTTAAGCAACAAGCAAAAAGAAAAAATTGATAGCTACATCAAACATCTTCAAAAAAGACATGAAATACCTG
Source organism: Asprobacillus argus (assembly GCF_032248395.1). Taxonomy (NCBI): domain Bacteria; kingdom Pseudomonadati; phylum Bacteroidota; class Flavobacteriia; order Flavobacteriales; family Flavobacteriaceae; genus Asprobacillus; species Asprobacillus argus. The sequence goes on along the minus strand of NZ_JAVTTO010000005.1, from coordinate 191,518 downwards.
GTGTTTCTCTTGCGATTATTAAAGATGAAGAAGTCCTGTATAAAGAAACATTTGGAAAGGCTAATATTGAACACAACAGCTCTGTACTAGATCAGTCTATTTTTAGGGTGTATTCGCTAACAAAACCGATCGTTGCCGTTGCCGTTTTTCAATTGATTGAAAAAGAGAAATTATCCTTGGAAGATGCGATAGGAAAATATGTACCAGATTTACCTCTTTCCTGGAACACCATTAAAATAAAACATTTACTAACTCATTCTTCTGGGATACCGGATATGGCTCCTTATAATAGGATGGAGAAACTTACAGAGAAAGAAGCAAAAGAACTGGTTTTTAGTAAAGAGAAGCTCTTTGATCCAGGAGAAAAATATGCATACAATCAGACAAATTTTTGGTTGTTACAATTGATCATTGAAAAGGTTTCTGGTGAATCGCTCGAAGATTTTATTATTAAGAATCAGTTCGACGGAGCAAACGAAGAAATATTCTTTTCATCTAATTCTAAAGAAATTGTGCCTAACAGAGTAACTCCTTATTTTCCATTTGAAACTGGTACTATACAAATAGATCACTCTTCTTTAAAAGGAAGATATATGTTTGCGGCCAATGGATTGAATATTACCATAAATGCTTTTATTGATTGGGATAAGAAGTTAAAATCAGGTGAATTAATCAATAAAGAAACATTAGACGAGATGTGGGAGGTGTTTTCATATACGGCGTCGAATAAGAGATTTGTCTATGGTTGGGATAAACATATTGTTAACAGGCATGATTCTTATGGCTTTTCAGGGTCACTCGTTACAGCGTATAGGATCTTTCCCGACGATAATCTGAGTATCATTTTTCTATCCAACGGTTTAGGAAATTATTATAACATAGAAAATATAATCGATCATATTGCCAGTATTATTAATAGTGATATTGTGAACGTCGCAAATAAAGCTTTTGAAACTCTTTTGCAAGTAAGTGTAGAAGATGATATCAATGCATTTGAAACCGTGTATGTACATTTGAAGAATAAAGAGGAGTATGCACAATTAAATTTTGAAAACCTTGTAAACGATGTAGGCTATCAATTGATAAATCAGAAAAGGATTGAGAAAGCAATTCAAGTGTTTACATTTAATACGCAACAGTTTCCAAGTTCGGCAAATGCATTTGATAGTTTAGGGGAATCCTATTATAGAGATTATCAGAATAAAAAAGCGCTTGTAAATTATAAGAAAGCTATAGAATTAGGAGGTACAAATGGCAATGCAAGGAAAATGTTAGCGCTAATTAAAAAATAAAAGAACTAATTTGTAACGTTTTTAAAATGTTACAGTATATCTGTTCAAATCTAACCAACCAACAATATAATATTGGATACACTATCGGACAATTCATTAATGCTAAGTGTAAAAGCAGGAGAAACCCAGAAGTTGGGATTGCTATACGAGCGCTATAAAAAAAGACTCTTTGGATTCTTTTATCAAATGAACAAAGATGCTGGATTAAGCGAAGACCTTGTGCAGAATGTTTTTATGAAGATATTGAAATACAAACATACCTATACAGAGGAGAGCAAATTTGTAGTATGGTTATTTCAAATAGCGAGGAATGCGAGCTATGATAGCTTTAAAAAAAGTAAAAAGTATATGCATAGAGATATTGATGATGTGGGGTATGCTATTAGTGGAGGAGACGATGTGCAGGGCGCGATCATCGAACGAGAAGATACAATTATGTTAAGGAAGGCCTTAGCATTATTACCGCCTGACAAGAAAGAGTTGATTGTGCTAAGCAAGTTTAAAGAATTAAAATATAGAGAAGTAGGAGAGATCATAGGTTGTACAGAAGGAAATGCTAGATTAAAAGTACATAGAGCATTGAACGATTTAAAAGGAATTTTTCTAACATTAGAAAAGAGATAGATATGGAGTATACAGAATTTAAAGAAGTAATTGTAGATTATTTATCAGGGAATTTAACTGAGGAGAAGCATATAGAGTTTGAGCAATTTTTAAGTGAAAACTCTCAACATCAAGAAGAGTTTGAAGCTTCAAAAGTATTTTGGGCAGGGGCCGAAGAAGAAATTCCAACACCAACATCGGCAATGGATGTTAAGTTTTATACCATGTTAAATGCGCAGGAAAAAAGAACACAAAAAGAATCGGTTTTTAAGAGTATTGAAACGTTGCTTTTTGGAAACTTTCCAAAGCAATTGGCATACACCTTAGCAATTTTAGTAGCCGGCTTTTTTATTGGGAATGGGTTGAATATTGGAAATAGTTCAGCCAAAGATTCTGTTGAAATTGCGAAGAAAGAAACCGAAAAAGTAAGATCTGAATTGGTATTAACTTTATTAGATCAGCCTTCGGCAAATAAAAGACTGCAAGCCGTAAATGAAGTTGGAAAGTTAAATACGGTTACAGAAACTATTATAAAAGCATTGTTTTCTACTTTGAATAATGATGATAATGTAAATGTTCGATTGTCGGCTATCGAAGCGCTAAAGAACTATACGGATATTCCTTTAGTACGAGAAGGTTTAGTGTCTTCTATTATTCATCAGAGTTCACCTTTGGTGCAAATAGAACTAGCAGACCTCATGGTAGTTTTACAAGAAAAAAAGGCTGTAAAACCGTTAAAAGAATTGATCAAGGAAAAAGATGTAAATACAAACGCGAAACAAAAAATGGAAGAAAGTATACAAAGTATTATTTGATTCCGAATGTAAATAAGGTTGATGTAAATGGCAAATCCTAGGTCGCTTTTTACAGAGATAAATAAGTCATTCCTGCCTGCGGAAGGCAGGCATCAAAACCCAGAATTATGAAATTTTTAAAATTAATAACAATAATAATGCTCGCTTGTGCGGTCACAGTATCAGCGCAGCGATATCAGAAAGATAAAAAGTTAAAAAGCACCGAAACGATTCGGAAAGAACTAAAATTTGAAACAAATTCAGCTGAAAATATCCTGGTAGTGGATAATGTATATGGATCTATCGATGTGGTAGGGTATAACGGAAGCACCGTTCAAGTAGAGGTAATTAAAACTATTCAAGCCGATGAACAAAAGGATCTAGCATTAGGAAAGGAAGAAATTGGAATCAAATCAGCAAAAAAAGACAATGCTATTTATGTGTACTTGGACTCTCCTTATTCTCACTTTAATCTAAAGACAGGAAGTTTTGATCATAGAGAGTTTAGTTATAATTATCGTAGAAATTATAAGCATAGGTCTAAACGAATGTATAAGTATCGGTTAGATTTTAAGATAAAAATACCAAAGAACACAAGTATCGATGTAAAAGCTGTGAACAATGGAAACATAATGGTAGAGAATGTGCATGGAAAATTGTTGATCGTTCGTAACATTAATGGCGCTATTGATCTTAAGAATGTGTCGGGAAAAACAGATGTGGATGCAATTAACAAGGACATCAATATTAGTTATGCTAATAATCCTACAGAAGAAAGTTGGTATAGTTCTATAAATGGAGATATCAATATTAAGTTTAAAGATGGCTTAGATGCCACGATCAGTTATAAAACTATGAATGGTGGATTTTATACCAATTTTGATGTAGAAAAAGCTGTACCAAAAATCAATAAATTAAAGGAGCGAAGAAATAAAGGAACAAAGTATAAAGTAAACTCAAATAGACATTTTAAAATAGGAAAGGGAAGTGTGCATTTACACTTTAATCAATTAAACGGAGACGCAATCGTAAAAAAATAAAATCATGAACACAAAGAATATAAAAGTAGTAATTATAAGTATGCTGTTCTTACTTACTGTAAATGTAACAGCTCAAGAAACTATAAAAGTTCCATTGTCCAACCCAGCGAAAACAGGACTTTTAAAAATGGGAATCATTAATGGTTCGATTAGTGTAAAAGGGTATTCTGGTAAAGAAGTGATTGTGAAAGGGACCAGAAGAAAAACGAATGATCATTACAATTATCATGGAAACAAAAAAAGCAAAACAGGTTTAAAGAGAATATCGAATAATTCTTTGGAGTTTACGGCTACTGAGTATGATAACGTTGTTAGAATATCGACACCAGTTCAAATTACCACCGATTTTGAAATTCAAGTACCACGTAATTTTTCTTTAAAAATATCTACGATCAATAATGGGGATATTTATGTTGAAAATGTAAATGGCGTGATGGATGTTAGCAATAAGAATGGAAAGATAACTTTGAAAGAAATAAGTGGATCGGTAAGCGCCGATACTCTAAATGGAGGAATAACCATAAGCTTTGCAAAAGTGACACCAGGAGTTGCGATGGCTTTTAGTAATTTGAATGGTGATATAGATGTTACGTTTCCAAAGACGATCAAAGCTGATATAAAGATCAAGTCAGATAGAGGAGAAGTATATACAGACTTCGATTTAAAAACAAAACCTTCTAAAGCTAAAATTACCAAAGGAGAATCGAGTAGAGGAAATGCATATAGAGTGAAGGTTGAAAAATGGGTGACAGGCTCTATAAATGGAGGAGGCGCAGAAATCTTATTTAAGAATTTTCACGGAGATGTGATTATTCGATCGAAATAATAAAAAAGCGTAGATTAAAATAAAAAAAAGAGGCTGCCAATGGCAACCTCTTTTTTTATTTTTTTATGGCAATAAATTCGTTCAGCATAGAATAATACTCAGGATCAGAAACATTATGATTGGCCCAGCCAAAAATAGTTAGTAAATCTACTCTGGTTTTATGAGCAATTACCATATTCAGTTTTGGAATCACCGTAATAAACTGACCTCCCCAACCAGTAGCAGTATATGCACCTTCAAAATCAGGGTTGTCGTAAAACTGTTCGAAAAGCCACCACATATACCCATAAGACAGTTGTACTGGAGATTCTTCCGTTAATCCATATCGCTGATTTACTACATCGAGCGGTGTTATGGTTGACGTAATTTTTTCAATCCATTCTTTTGAGATCAATTGCTTGCCATCCCATCGCCCTTTATTCAACATAAGTTGTCCAATTTTAGCCATATCTCTAGTAGAAATATAGATGTGGAAAGCTTGATATCTGGACTTTTCATTCTTCTTTGATTTCTTTTGATTTTTAATGTGCCAATCTTGAAAACCTAAAGGGATAGCCAATTGCTCTTCAATTTCTTCATATATAGTATGGCCAGATTTTTTTTCAAGAATATATCCTCCAACATTAAAGTCCCAGTTATTGTACACGAAGTATTCGCCAGGCTGAACACTCCCTCTTTTCTTTATATTATTTATATCGTAACCACCATTGGAAGGAATATGAAATACGCCAGAACGGGCAGTGATAATATGATCAACAGTAGCCTGCTTTTCTATGGGTAATAATCCATCATCTTCATCAATGCCTATACTACCTATAGTTTCGTTTAGATCAATGGTGCCATTTTCTACGTATTTTCCATACAACATGGCAAGTATACTTTTCCTACAAGAAGCTAGGTAATTGATTTTAGATGTATTTCCGTATTCATAAATGACTTTTCCACCTTGCAAGACCAACATACTTGTGGTATGATAGCTCTTTCTTAAGTATTTAGTAAATTTTTTTAGACTGTCTTTTGTATATCCTGTGTTTTGTAAATTTTGCTTTTTCTCAAAGGCAGTTCCCTTAAAAGCTGGGCCTTTATAGAACCAGTCTTGTGGACTAGAGCAAAAAGTAAATGTGGTTAGCGCGATAATAGCAAAAAGGATAAAAATTATTCTTCTAGCGAGTTTTGTTCTTTTCATAATGTGTGTTAATTAAAATTTTATTTGTGATTAATGAATGATTCCTCTCAAAATATTTGGTCTCGAGAGTTTTTTTTTGAGGATTATAATTGCGACAAGAACAAAAAGCGGCACTAAATTGGATACTGAGTACCAATAAAAAAAGAACCGCTTCTTTCTTAATTCTCATAATTATATGGATAATGATTTGCAACCGTTTATATCTAGTATTTTAACTTCGATAGTATCCCAGATACCATTCTGTTTCCCGGGTCGAACTCTAAAGCTTTCTCAAAAGCTGCTAATGCTTCAGTATTTCTCCCTAATGCCATAAGGCTTTGTCCATAATACTTATAGATTCGATGTGTAAAATAACCATGACTAGGATATAGAATTAGGTTCAATTCGTAGAATTTAATAGCGTCTTCATGCTTCAATTCTTCTGCTAATTTTAAACCATATTCATTAATAAGGCGTTCAGAAATGGCATATTCGGAATCTTTATTATTGTACTCAGTCTTGATGAATTCTATAATTTCAGTTGCAGATTTTTCTTCTGCTAATTCGGAAATACTTTTTCTATTCAACATTAAATTTCTAAGGATCCACCAGTAACGCCATTTTGGAGTGTTTTTTCTATTAGAGAATCCGGCTAAGGTTAAAAGATCTCTTGTGGTTTTGTGTACAATGACAACATTTCGTTTGGGAATGATCGTAATAAAATGTCCGAAGGCACCAGATGCTGTATAAGCTCCGTCAAAGTCGGGATTATCGTAAAATCGCTCAAATGGCCACCACATATAGCTATATGCTCTTTGCATGGGAGTTGATGGATCTATTCCATATCTTGCATTTACAGTATCTATGGGTGTCACTGTAGTGGTCGTTTTTTGAATCCATTTTTTAGAGATCAACTGTTTACCTTTCCAAGAACCTTCTTGTAGCATCAGTTGTCCAATTTTAGCCAAATCTCGAGTGGAAAGATGCATATGATGTGCAGGGTATCGCGATTTTTTTTCATTTACTGATGTCGATTGATTTTCAATATTCCAATCTTCAAACCCTAACGGAATTGCTAATTGCTGTTCTAGTTCTTGATATACACTATTGCCAGATTTCTTCTCCAAAATATAGCCCGCAGCGTTAAAGTCCCAATTGTTATACACAAAATATTCGCCAGGCTTTTTACTTCCTCTTTCTTTAATATTATTTAGATCAGCACCTCCATTGGCAGCAGGATGAAAGACCCCTGATCTCGCCGTGATTAAATGTTCTACAGTGGCCTGTTTTTCTATAGGTAATAATCCATCGTCCTCATCAAGACCTATACTGCCAATTGTTTCTTGTAGATCAATCATACCATTGTCTACATATTTCCCATACAGCATACTTAAAATACTCTTGCGAGCAGAAGCGAGATAACTGATCTCAGAAACATCTCCATATTCAAAAACAATTTTACCATTTTCAAGTACCATCATACTGGTGGTTTCAGACTCTTCTTTGAGATACTGCGCTACCTCATTTAGCTTATCTTGAGTAAAACTGGAGCCATTTAAAGAAGTCACTTTTTCTAAAGGATTTCCTTTAAAACTGGGTGCTTGATAAAACCAAGTTTGTGGACTGGCGAAAGAAAGGAGGAATGTTATTCCAGCCAAAACAGTTGTTGTGATAATGACTTTTTTAATATGAAGCTTTCTATAGAGAGAAATAAGAACTTCTTTCTTGTTTAGAATCAGATAGACAACAATCAGGTTTGGAACCCAGCTTAGCCAGGCTACTACTTGGTAAGCTTCCGTGAAGTTTCCAAAAATAAGGATCAGGATGGGTAACCAAAGACGTAAAGTCACAGCGCCAAAAGTTCCAGCATAACTGTACATCATCCATTTTTTGTGAGCTTCTACATTCCCTTTTCTTATAGTAGTATAACCCAGCGTTGTAAGAAGTACCCAAATAAGAGCGCCTATGGAGAATCCCAATATCGGAGAAAGCCCTCCTGTGGCATGGAAAGCAATGTAGAATCCAGCCGGACCACTTAATAAAACAGCGACTACATAGATTTTTCCAATCCATCTATGAAGGTTCATGTATTTTCTTCTCAATTTTTTACTGAATTGTAACCAGCCAATTAGTAAGGCAATTCCTCCAAAGGTAATGTGTGTATAAAAGAAAATATTGTACACATTACTGCTTAACAATTCTGCTGATTTTGATAATAATAATGCAACAGGTTCGTCTGCTAAATAATAGGTAAAAGGATAGAAGCTAATAAGTATAGATAAGGCTCCAAAAACGATCCAAGCAAGCTTTTTCATGAGATTAAGTTTTATATTGATGAGACCAAACATAAGATCAAATCAATACACTTAATTACAATTATGTGATCAAGGTATAAAGACTATCTTTTTGGGTGCAATTGATAGTTTGTGGTATAAAATAGCCGATTTCAGGTATGAAATTTATAATGAAAGTAACCTGTTTTTATAGTTTTTCGAAACTGGAAGTTCAATTTGAGTAAGAGAAATGGTGACTGAATCTTTCCACGATTTAAAGTGTGATGGATTGATTAAATGCGAACGGTGAATTTGAATAAGAAAGTCAAATTCATATTGGATTTTTTTCAAGGAACTACGAATCAGTTTTGTTTTGAGTTGATCATTATCCAAGAAGAAAATCTCAACATAGTTCTGTGAGTTTGAAACACAGATCAATTCGTCTTTTTTAATTTTTAAGAAGTCCATTTTATTGTCTCCTTTAATAGTAACAAACTCTTCTTTTTTAGGAATCAATTTGATGGCATACCTTCTTAACAAGAAAATGATTGGAGTTACTACCAAGGCAATATTGATAATAATATCAGTAAAAAATTGAGAAAACTCATAATTACCCCGAATGATATCACTTTTGTAGTAGGTATATGTAATGATCGTATATAAAAGGTAAAATAGAATATACGTACTTACTTCAAGAGCGTTGTTCCATTTGACTATTTTCTGATATACTATTTTTTGATAGATAGCGACCACTATATATGAAAATAACGAAGCTAAACTGAAACCAACACTTACGCGAATCCAAACTTGCAAATCCATGGTGCCATGTTCAAAAGGTCGAACAAAAAAAGCAAACAGGAAACTCCAAAGACAAAGAAGAACTCCAATAGCAATATGATGTTTTATAGATGGATTTAGTTGTTTCATATGGACAACGAAAAACTTGAGTTACGTTTTATAGCGCATAAAAATACACCTTAAAATGAAATCAAAAAAAAAACCGTCAAATAAATGACGGTTTTTAAACAAACAACTAAATTCTAAAACCTATTAAGTTGAAGAAAATTTTATATATCATCTAGAAGCAGTACTTATTTTCTGCTTTTACTTTTTCAGCTATCACATTACGCAGTGCAACCACATTAGGTTGATTTGCATATTTGGTAAAACGCTTTAATCCCATTAACATCATACGCTGCTCATCGCCTTCAGCAAAAGAAACAATACCTTCTTTTCCTTTTTTATTGATAATGTCTACTGCATTGTATAGGTATAATCTTGCCATGGCAATTTGCCCCTCTTGCGCCTCTTCACCAAAACGTTTGGCATTTTTCTCAGTTCTTAAAATGGTAGACTCCGCCATATAGATCTCGATCAAGATATCTGCCGCTGCCATTAATAATTGTTGATGATCTTCTAACTCAGGCCCAAATTTCTGCACTGCAGAACCTGCAACCATTAAAAAGACCTTCTTTAATTTATCGATCATGTCTTTTTCTTCAGAAAACAATTCTGAATAGTCTGGCATATCAAAAGAAGGGATACCCATCAATTCATCTGCAACTTTCATCGCAGGGTTTAATAAATCTACATGTCCTTTCATGGCTTTTTTAAGCAGCATTCCTACGGAAAGGATTCTGTTTATCTCATTTGTGCCTTCATAGATTCTAGCAATACGAGCATCTCTCCAAGCAGATTCCATAGGTGTTTCCTCTGAGAACCCCATACCACCAAAAATTTGAATTCCTTCGTCAGCACAATTTTGTACGTCTTCAGAAACTGCTACTTTTAAGATAGAACATTCAATGGCATATTCTTCTACACCTTTTAGCTCAGCTTCCTGATGCGAATTTCCATCAGCCATTCGTAAGTTAATCCTATCTTCAATATTTTTTGCCGCTCTATAAGAAGCAGACTCTCCTGCATAGGCACTTGTCGCCATTTCTGCCAACTTGTATTTGATTGCACCAAAATCGGAAATAGGTGTTTTAAACTGTTTACGTTCATTAGCATAGTTAACAGCATGATTTAATACTCTTCTTTGAGAGTCTAAACAAGCTCCAGCCAATTTAATACGTCCTACATTTAACGCATTCATGGCAATTTTAAATCCACCACCTCTTACAGATAACATATTCTCTACAGGTACAAGGGTCTCGCTAAAGAAAACCTGACGTGTAGAAGATGCTCTAATTCCTAGTTTATGCTCTTCTTCACCCATAGTGATTCCATTATTCGAATCATTTTCAATGATGAATCCAGTAATGTTCTTGTCGTCCTCAATTCTTGCAAATACAATCATTATATCACAAAAACCAGCATTGGAAATCCACATTTTTTGACCATTGATCTTATATGATTTCCCATCTTCGGTAAGCGTTGCTGTCGTCTTTCCAGAATTAGCATCTGACCCAGCCGTTGGTTCTGTCAAACAATAAGCACCCATCCATTCGCCAGAAGCTAATTTTGGCACATACTTTTTCTTTTGTTCTTCATTTCCGTATAAAGTAATAGGCATGGTTCCTATTCCAGTATGCGCCCCAAAGGCAGTACTAAAAGACCCAGTACCACTAGAGATATACTCACAAACTAACATGGTAGAAACAAATCCCATTCCTAAACCTCCATATTCTTCAGGAACTGAAACACCTAAGAAACCTAGCTCTCCAGCTTTCTTCATTACTTCTTCTGTTAAAGCATAATCTTTCTTTTCGAAGCGTTCTTTATGTGGAATAATCTCACGATCGTTAAACTCCTTTACCGCTTCCTTCATCATTTGTTGCTCCTCAGAAAAATCTTCTGGAGTAAATATATCCTCACAATTTGATTCTTTTACCAAGAATTGTCCTCCGCGTAAAATTTCTTTGTTCATTGTTTCCATGTTCTTTAATTTTTAATTCTAAAATCTAAATTTTGAATTACTATTTGTTTTCTTGAGATGTCTTTACAATCTTGGTGAGTATTTTAATTAAATTCTCAACTTTTTCTAAGTGCTGACCAACATCTATACTTGTTAATTTTGATTTATCCAATAACCGTAACCAATATCTAGTTTCTCTAGCTTCCTTTGATGATATTGACATTTTATGTACAAAATCTTTTCTTGAAAAAGCAGCTGTTGCTTCTTGTATATTAGCCCCGATACTTGTTCCACTTCTTAACAATTGTTTAGAAATGATAAATTCTTTTTCCTCTTTTAATCTTCTGAATAAATCAATAATAATGAGTGCAAATTCAAAACTTTTATCCAGAACTATATTTTCTTTTTTCATGACAATCAAACATTTAAAATTTCACATTTAGAATTTAATTGAGAAATTCAAAAATGCCTGCTGCTCCTTGTCCTGTTCCAACACACATAGTAACCATACCATATTTATTTTTTAGTTCACGTCTACGCATCTCATCGAAGAGCTGAACAGATAATTTTGCTCCAGTACATCCTAAAGGATGCCCTAATGCTATTGCGCCTCCATTTACATTTACGATATCTTGATTTAGATCTAACTCGCGCATTACAGCTAATGATTGAGAAGCAAAAGCCTCATTTAGTTCAATCAAATCAATATCGTCTTGTTTTAATCCTGCTTGTTTTAACGCTTTTGGAATGGCTGCAACTGGTCCAATTCCCATAATCCTTGGTTCTACACCAGCAGCAGCGTAGTTCACCAGGCGAGCGATAGGTTCTAAATTTAATTCCTTCACCATATCCTCACTCATGACCATAACAAAGGCAGCTCCATCACTCATTTGGGATGAATTTCCAGCTGTCACACTTCCACCAGCAGCAAATACTGGGCGTAATTTATTTAATACAGCTGTGCTCGTTCCAGCTCTCGGGCCTTCATCTTTAGTAACCGTATAGCTTTTTGTTGCTTTCTTTCCGTTTGCATCTAAATACGTTTGATTTACCGTAATGGGAGCAATCTGATCCTGAAAACGATTTTCAGCTTGCGCTTTTAGCGCTTTCATATGAGAATGATATGCAAATTCATCTTGATCTTCTCTAGATACTTTAAACTGATTGGCAACAGCTTCTGCTGTATTTCCCATTCCCCAGTAATAGTCTTCATGCCCTGAGTTTACAAGGTCATAATTCAATTCTGTTTTATACCCGGTCATTGGAACTGCACTCATGCTTTCTGCTCCACCTGCAATAATACACTCGGCCATTCCAGCCTGAATTTTGGCTGCTGCCATGGCAATGGTTTCTAATCCTGATGAGCAAAATCTATTTACGGTAACGCCGGGGACATCTACACTATTCAATCCCATTAAAGAGATTAAGCGAGCCATATTTAAACCTTGAGAACCTTCTGGCATAGCATTTCCTACTATAACATCATCAATTCGTTTTACATCCAGTTGCGGAAGTTCCTTCATCATATGTTGAATGGTTTCAGCTGCCAATTCATCTGTTCTTTTAAAACGGAATAATCCTTTTGGAGCTTTTCCTACTGCTGTTCTATATCCTTTTACTATATATGCTGTCTTCATATTTTTTGTAGTATTGAGTATTGAGGCTTTAGTATTGAGGTTTTAATGTTTTCTGAAATGAGTAATTCATTTTCTGAATTTCAATACACAACTCAATTACTGGTTGTACTTTGTTTTTATCAACTAAGTTTAATTCGACTAATAATATTAATTGCGTTTGTAATTCATAAGATGAACCGTTTGCAATACTTAAAAAGTGTTGGAATTCTTTCTGAGAATTTCTTCCTGCTCCTTCGGCAATATTAGAAGGAATAGAAACTGCACTTCTTTTTATTTGAGATTTTAAACCATACTTTTCATCAGGAGATACATCAGAAATTAAAGTATACACAGCTTTTGTCAACTTAATTGACTTCTGCCACATCTTTAAATTTTCTACTTTGTGCATTTTCTAACTACTTAGTGCTAATATCTCAATACTTACGCGACTTTTAGTTGCGTAAAGGTTTACCAGTTTTTAACATGTGTTGTATACGCTCTAAAGTTTTACGTTCCGTAGTTAAACTTAAAAACGCTTCACGTTCAATATCTAAGAGATACTGTTCGGTAACTTTGGTAGGTTCGGATAAATCTCCACCTGCCATAACATAGGCCAATTTATTAGCGATCTTCTTATCGTGTTCTGAGATATAGTGACTTGCTTCCATAGCGTCCGTACCTACCAAGAACATTCCTAAAGCTTGTTTACCAAGAACCTTAATGTCTTTTCTTGCAGGAGGTTGCGTATATCCAGCTTCTGCCATCAACAGCGCATGTTTTTTAGCTTGTGCTATCTGACGATCTTTATTTACAACCACAACATCTTTTCCTTTTTGTAAAATGCCCAGATCAAAAGCCTCATAAGCAGAAGTTGCTACTTTGGCCATACCAATAGTTAGAAAATTCTCTTGCAATACATTTAATTCTACATCTCCTTTTCTAAATGAGTCTGCGGATCTTAAAGCGAACTCCTTAGATCCACCACCACCGGGAATTACACCAACACCAAATTCGACCAACCCAATATAGGTTTCAGCTGCGGCTACTACTTTGTCTGCATGCATAGATAATTCACATCCTCCACCTAAAGCCATCCCATGAGGGGCAGCAACTGTTGGAATCGATGAATAACGCATGCGCATCATGGTATCTTGAAAATATTTGATCGCCATGTTCAATTCGTCATATTCCTGTTCTACAGCCATCATAAAGATCATACCGATATTGGCACCTACAGAGAAGTTGGCAGCTTGATTACCAACGACAAGTCCCTGGTAATCTTTTTCTGCCATATCGATGGCTTTATTCAAGCCAGCTAATACATCCCCACCAATTGTATTCATTTTTGATTGGAACTCTACATTTAAAATTCCATCTCCGAGATCTTCGACCACAACTCCAGAATTTTTGAAGACTGCTTTCGACTCTCTAATATTATCTAAGATGATAAATGCATCTTGTCCAGGTTTCTTTGTTTGTGTTTTTGAAGGAATATCATAATAATGCGTTGCGCCTTCTTTCACTGAATAAAACGAGTTAGACCCTTTTTCCAACATTTCCAACACCCAAGCTGCAGGTTCTTTTCCTTCAGCTTTCATCATTTCAATTCCTTTTTCTACACCGATAGCATCCCAGATTTCGAAAGGACCATGTTCCCAACCAAATCCTGCTTTTAACGCATCGTCAATTCGGTATAGTTCATCCGAAATTTCAGGAATTCTATTTTGAACATAGGCAAACATCGCTGCAAAGCTTTTTCTATAGAATTCTCCAGCTTTATCTTTTCCGCCTACCAATACTTTAAAGCGATCAATTACATTGTCTATTGTTTTGGTCAATTCTAATGTTGCAAACTTGGCGCGTTGCTTGGTACGATACTCCAAAGTGTTTAGATCTAAAGAAAGAATTTCCTTTTTTCCATCATTGACAACTTTCTTATAAAACCCTTGCTTCGTTTTACTTCCCAACCATTTATTTTCCATCATGGTATTGACAAAATCAGGAATCACAAATTGATCTCTCATTTCATCATTCGGGCAATTGTCTTTTACACCATTAGCTGTATGTACCAAGGTATCTAACCCTACTACATCTATAGTTCTAAAAGTGGCCGACTTTGGTCTACCGATAACTGGTCCCGTTAATTTGTCTACTTCTTCAATGGTCAGTCCCATTTCTTTTACAACATGGAATAAACTCATGATGCCAAATATTCCAATTCTATTTCCAATAAATGCAGGAGTGTCTTTAGCAAGCACCGAAGTTTTTCCTAGAAACTTATCGCCATACACCATTAAAAAATCAACCACATCCTGTTTGCACTTTGGACCAGGTACCACTTCAAAAAGTTTTAAATATCGAGGTGGGTTAAAGAAGTGTGTTACCGCAAAATGTTGCTGAAAGTCTTCGCTTCTTCCTTCATTCATAAATTTGATTGGAATCCCTGAAGTATTCGATGTAATCAATGTTCCAGGTGTTCTATATTTTTCTATTTTCTCAAAAACTTGTTTTTTAATATCCAATCGTTCTACAACTACTTCCATCACCCAATCAACATCTTTGATCATATGAAGATCATCATCTATATTACCTGTAGTGATCCTATTGGCAAATTTTATATTATAAATAGGAGATGGTTTTGATTTTAACGAAGCAGTTAATGCATCATTAACTAAACGGTTCCGAACTACCTTGTCTTCTAAAGTTAATCCCTTTGCTTTCTCTTTATCATTTAGCTCTCTTGGAACAATATCCAATAAAAGAACTTCTACACCAATGTTAGCAAAGTGACAAGCAATACCGCTTCCCATAATACCGGAGCCAATAATTGCTACTTTTTTAATTCTTCTAGTCATTTGTTTTGATTTGTTTACACAGCTTTTTTATCGATTTTATCGTCCTGATAAATCATTTTGTCAGCTATAAGTTTGTTTATAGTAGAGGTTACTTTGAAGAATGCTTCCATTTCTTCATCAGTTATATGTTCTCTAATTTTAGTATTAAAAACGATCACAGATTCTTTAGATACCTCTCGCATCTCTTTTCCATAATCTGTGAGTTTGATAATTACGCTTCTACCATCTTCTGGGTTCTTCTCTCTTCGGATAGCCCCCTTATCTTCCATACTCTTCAAAATCCTGGAAAGACTTGTGGGCTCCATACCCATAAGTGGCCCTAAAGCAGTAGAAGGAGTACCGTTTTCATAATCAATATTAAGCAATACAAAGGCGGTGGCCATCGTGCTATCATGCTTGGCAGCTTGCTCATTGTAGAGTTTTGCTACCGCTTGCCATGTCGCTCTTAATTGATGATCAATTGATTTGTTTTTGTCCATTGCATCAAAGATATAAAAATTTATTATGCGTGCATAATAAATAAGTAAAAAAATTATGCATGCATAGTATTTTTTAATAATTTCTTAAGAGTTTATCTAGAAAAGAGTAATTAATGCCTGAAAATCTGTAACAAATTTTTATTATGAATACTAATGTTAAAACAGTAAGTTTGTTACGCTTGAAGAACGAATTAAAAATCAACTAAACTATATGGGGAATTTATTAGAAATTAATAATGTAGTAAAGAAGTATGGAGACTTTACTGCATTAAACAATGTATCACTTCAAATACCCAAGGGAAGTGTTTTTGGACTGCTAGGTCCAAATGGAGCAGGAAAAACCTCGCTTATTCGTATTATTAACCAAATCACATTGCCAGATAGTGGATCTATTGTCCTAGATGGAGAAGCTTTACAGCCTAAACATATAGAAGATATAGGTTATTTACCTGAAGAAAGAGGTTTGTACAAAAGTATGAAAGTAGGAGAGCAGGCATTGTATTTAGCGCAATTAAAAGGCTTGAGTAAAGCTGAGGCAAAAAAAAGGTTAAAGTACTGGTTTGAGAAGTTTGATATCTCTGCCTGGTGGGGTAAGAAAATAGAAGAGCTTTCCAAGGGGATGGCTCAAAAAGTCCAGTTTATTGTAACGGTTATGCATCAACCTAAGTTATTGATTTTTGATGAACCGTTTTCTGGTTTTGATCCTATTAATGCACAATTGATAGCAAATGAGATCTTACAATTAAGAGACGAAGGCGCTACTATTATATTTTCTACACACAGAATGGAATCCGTTGAGGAGCTTTGTGATGATATTGCTTTAATTGATAAGTCAAATAAGATTTTGGATGGTAGATTAATTGATATTAAGAGGGAGTTTAGAACCAATACTTTTCAGGTTGGATTGGATACAGATAACGCGAAGGAAGTAGAAGCTACTTTAAGAGAAAAGTTTGATGTATCTCCAGCTGATTTTAAGCTATTAAGTGATGAGTTGTGTTTGAATGTTAAACTGACAGAAGGAAATTCGGCCAACGATTTATTAGGGTATTTGTCTGGTAAGGGACAGGTGCAGCATTTTGTGGAATTGATCCCTAATGCAAATGATATTTTTATTCAAGCAATAGGTAAAAACAGTTAAGATCATGGGAAAGCTAAAGTTAATTGTTAAAAGAGAATTTAACGCGAAAGTAAAAAATAAATCATTCATCATGATGACCTTCTTAAGTCCACTAATCATGGTGGGAATGGGAGCATTGGTCTTTTTCTTAATGAAGAAAAATGATGAAAAGGTTAAGAACATTATATATGTAGATAATTCACAATTATTTTCTGATGACAGTTTTAAAAGTACAAAGACTGTCAAGTATATAGATTATACAGATCAAGGGATAGAGTCTTCTAAGAAGAAAGTAGAGGATGGTGAATTTGATGGTGTATTATTTATTCCTAAGATCGATAGTTTAGAGGTGTTGGCTGGTTCTATAGAGTACTACTCTAAAGAGACACCAGGATTGTCTATTATGGATAATATTGAAGGCAAAATTGAGCGTAAGTTGCGTAATGTGAAATTGACCAATTTCGGAATGGATCTTGAGAAAATAAAGGCTTCTAGAATATCGGCTGAAATTAAAATGATTAATTTCTCTGGAGAAGAATCTTCAAAATTAAATAACGGATTAAAGATAGGAGTCGGAGCCATTGCAGGATATTTATTAATGATGTTTGTGATGATCTATGGAACTTCCGTAATGCGAAGTGTTATTGAAGAAAAAACTAGTAGAATTATTGAGATCATCGTGTCTTCTGTGAAACCATTTCAGTTAATGCTTGGTAAGATTATAGGAAATGCTTCTGCCGGATTATTACAATTCTTTATTTGGGGAGTATTATTGCTGATAATATCTATTGTTGCGTCTGCTGTTTTTGGTGTCGATATGAGCGAAATGCAATCGGCAGAACAACTAGAGACTATGAAACAAGCCTCAGGAGGAAAAATGGAATTGATCATTCAGGAGATCTTACGACTACCTTTATTGAAACTATTTGTACTATTCATTTTCTATTTCTTAGGAGGATTTATGTTATACAGTTCTTTATTTGCGGCGGTTGGTGCTGCTGTAGATAATGAAACAGATACACAGCAATTTATGTTGCCAATTATGCTACCTTTAATATTAGGTGTATATGTTGGTTTTGCTACTGTGATCAATGATCCACATGGACCTATTTCAACCATATTCTCATATATTCCATTTACATCACCGATAGTAATGCTTATGAGAGTTCCGTTCGGAGTTTCGTGGTATGAATTAGCGATTTCAATGGCATTATTATTGCTTACCTTTACATTCATGGTATGGTTTGCTGCAAAGATCTACAGAGTTGGAATCTTAATGTACGGAAAGAAACCTACCTATAAAGATTTGTATAAGTGGTTAAAATACTAGGACTTGAAAAAACTAAATGAGTTTTTAGACTATTCTTTCAAGATAGGTGAAAATATACATCTAGATGTAAGAACCATTCTGATTATCATTTTTATTATGCTGCTTACAAACTGGTTATTAAAACTAGTGCGTAAAATAGTAAATAGTAAATTAGATGAACAGAACAAAGGAAAGTTTAGATCCGTTTTTTCTTTTATAAAGTACTTCATTTATACGTTGGTGCTGATTGTGGCACTGGAGTCTTCAGGAATAAAAATGAGTGTTTTACTGGCTGGATCTGCTGCGTTATTAGTAGGTATTGGTTTAGGGCTACAAACCTTATTTCAAGATATTATTTCTGGGATATTCATTTTGGTTGACAGATCGCTACAGGTAGATGATATTGTGGAAGTTGATGGTAAAGTGGGGCGTATTTTTGAAATAAAGTTGCGTACTTCAAGGGCGGTTACGATTGATGATCGCGTGTTGATTATTCCGAACCACAAGTTCATGACGCATAGCTTGTATAATTGGACTCAGAATGGAAATGTAACAACAGAGTCTGTTGAGGTTGGTGTCGCATATGGAACAGATGTGGAAAAAGTAAAAGAGATCTTACTAAAGATTGCGGAAGAGCACCCTATGATCACTAAAGCGAAAAAACCAGACGTCTTATTTTGGGAATTTGCCGAAAGTTCTATGCGTTTTAAACTTCTTTTTGTAATCAGAGATAGTTTTACCAGAAATAAGATTAAGAGCGATATACGCTTTGCCATAGAAAAAGCGTTTAGAGAACATGAGATTAGAATTCCATTTCCGCAAAGAGATGTTCATATATTCAACCCTAAAAATCAAGAATGAGTAAAATACTAATTATAGAAGATGAAGCTGCAATCCGCAGAGTGTTAACGAAGATTATTTCGGAAGAAAACGATGCATATCAAGTAGAAGAGGCAGAGGATGGCTTACGAGGTATAGAAATGATCAAGGATACTGACTTTGATTTGGTATTATGCGATATCAAGATGCCAAAAATGGATGGAGTAGAGGTGTTAGAAAAAGCAAAGAAGATAAAGCCAGAAACACCGTTTGTAATGATCTCTGGGCATGGTGATCTGGATACAGCGGTAAACACGATGCGCTTAGGAGCTTATGATTATATTTCTAAACCACCAGATCTGAATCGTTTGTTAAATACGGTTCGAAATGCGTTAGATAGAAAGGTACTGGTTGTTGAGAATAAGCGTTTAAAGAAAAAAGTAAGTAAGAACTATGAAATGATTGGTAAGAGTAAGGAGATCACTCATATCAAAGACATCATAGAAAAAGTTGCAGCAACAGATGCACGAGTTTTGATCACGGGACCTAACGGGACTGGAAAAGAATTGGTGGCTCATTGGCTGCATGAAAAATCAGAACGTGCTAAATCTCCAATGATAGAGGTAAATTGTGCGGCGATTCCATCAGAATTGATAGAGAGCGAACTATTTGGTCATGTAAAAGGAAGTTTTACGGGTGCCAATAAAGATAGGGCAGGAAAGTTTGAAGCAGCAAATGGAGGAACTATTTTTCTAGACGAAATAGGAGATATGAGTTTATCCGCCCAAGCAAAAGTGCTCAGAGCTTTACAAGAAAACAGAATATCTAGAGTAGGAAGCGATAAAGACATTAAGGTAAATGTTCGAGTGATTGCGGCAACCAACAAGGATCTTAAAAAGGAAATTTCAGAAGGAAGATTTAGAGAAGATCTATACCATAGATTAGCAGTTATTCTAATTCAGGTGCCTGCATTGAATGATAGACGGGATGATATTCCATTATTGATTAACTACTTTGCAGGGAAAATAGCAGGAGAACAAGGAATGGCGAAGAAATCATTTTCTAAATCAGCGATTGATCTATTACAAAAATATGACTGGACGGGTAATATTCGGGAATTACGAAATGTTGTAGAGCGATTGATCATTTTAGGGGAACAAGAAGTCTCAGAAAACGATGTAAAACTGTTTGCAAGTAAGTAATCCATTTGATAAATAAAAAAGGCGATCCATTTATGGATCGCCTTTTTTATTTCGTCTATTTTGATCTAATCCAGATCATAACGATCCAGGTTCATCACTTTGGTCCATGCAGCCACAAAGTCATTCACAAATCTTTGTTCCCCATCATTGGCACCATATACTTCACAAACTGCTCTTAGCTCCGTATTCGATCCGAAGATCAGATCGGCACGTGTTCCAGTATGTTTTAGCGCTCCCGTTATACGATCGCGTCCTTCAAATAAGGTTTGGTCGTCTGAAGTTGCACTCCAGGTTGTACCAAGATCCAATACATTTACAAAGAAATCATTAGATAAACTTCCAACATTATCTGTAAATACACCATGGTTAGAACCATCGTAATTTGTTCCTAATACTCTCAATCCGCCTACTAAAGCAGTCATTTCTGGAATAGAAAGTGTTAGCAAATTTGCTCTATCTACCAATAGGTCTTCAGCCACAGCTTTTACCTTTGGGTGTACATAATTTCTAAATCCATCAGCCAAAGGTTTTAAGTAGTTGAATGATTCTATATCAGTTTGTTCTTGAGAGGCATCTCCTCGTCCTTGTGTAAATGGAACTGTCACGTAATGTCCTGCATTTTGAGCTCCCTGCTCAATACCAACATTTCCTCCTAGCACGATAAGGTCTGCCATAGAAACTTCCCCGCTGAAATCATTTTGAATTCCTTCATATACGGTAAGTACTTTGTGTAATTCACTTGGGTTATTTACCTCCCAATTTCTTTGAGGCTCCAAACGAATTCTTCCTCCATTGGCTCCACCGCGCATGTCTGAACCTCTAAAGGTAGAAGCAGAAGCCCATGCAGTGGATACCAGCTGAGAAATGGTTAAACCAGAAGCAGCAATACTATTTTTTAAGGTAGCTATGTCACTATCGCTTAAACTATAATTTACGGTTGGAATAGGATCTTGCCAGATTAATTCTTCCTGAGGAACTTCTGGACCTAGATAGCGATGTATCGGCCCCATATCCCTATGCGTTAGTTTATACCATGCTCTTGCAAACGCATCTGCAAACGCATTATGATCTTCGTGAAAGCGTTTCGAGACCTCTAAATAAGTCGGATCCATTTTTAGTGCCATATCTGCGGTAGACATCATCAATGCTTGCGATTCGTTCGCATTTCCTGCTTTCGGAGCTCGTTTAGCTTTAGACGCTTCAGTAGGTGTCCATTGGTGCGCTCCAGCAGGACTTTTAGTTAATTCCCAATCATAATTTAATAGAACGTCAAAATACTCATCATCCCATCTGGTAGGATTCGGTGTCCATGCGCCTTCCAATCCACTAGTAATGGCATCATCTAAAACACCGCTTTGATAGGTGTTTTTCCAGCCCATACTCATCTGCTCTATAGGAGCACCATGAGGTTCTACACCCACATATTTGTCTGGATCAGCAGCTCCATGTGCCTTTCCAAAAGTATGTCCGCCCGCAACTAAAGCAACTGTTTCTTCATCATCCATGGCCATTCTTCCAAATGTGATTTTAATATCGTGAGCAGATTTTAATGGATCTGGTTCTCCATTAGGTCCTTCAGGATTTACATAGATCAATCCCATATGAACAGCACCGAGGTGACCTTCTAAATCTCCATCACTTGTATCATATCTATCATCATTATCTAACCATCCAGTTTCTGACCCCCAATAAATATCTTGTTCTGGTTCCCATACATCCTCACGACCACCAGCGAAACCAAAGGTTTTGAACCCCATAGATTCTAAGGCGCAATTTCCTGCTAGTATCATAAGATCTGCCCAGGAGATCTTATTACCATATTTCTTTTTTACAGGCCATAGTAATAAACGAGCTTTATCAAGGTTACCATTATCTGGCCAGCTATTTAAAGGAGCAAAGCGATGTGTACCTGAACCAGCGCCTCCACGTCCATCTCCAACACGGTAGGTTCCGGCACTGTGCCAAGCCATGCGAATCATAAAAGGTCCGTAGTGCCCATAATCGGCTGGCCACCAATCTTGAGAATTAGTCATCAAGTCAATGACATCCTTTTTTAGTGCATCATAATTGACACTACTGAATGCCTTTGCATAATTAAAATCGTCACCCATTGGATTAGATTTTGATGCATTTTGACGCAAAATGTTTAATTTCAATTCGTTTGGCCACCAGTCGCGGTTTGATGTTCCGCCTCCGGCACCTTTGCTAAGCTCTCCGCTCATAAAAGGACATTTTCCTTGGTTAGATCCGTGATTTTCCATGTTCTATTAATTATTAAATTATGATACTCCCAAATTTACAATAAATTATGAATAATTTTTATCTATATTTTTTATTTCATTATAAGTTAAAACTATGAATATATAGGTTATTTGATCGCTTTTGCTGAAAGAATTTTTTATGGTATAGAATCTTGATTTATAACGTATAAAGAAAGACTATTTACTATTTGAAAAAACTATAGTAAAATCAAGAAAAAAAATGATGGTTTTTCAATTTATGAACCATTGCATAGATATATTTGCAACGCAAAAATGAAGCGAAATATTAATCAATAAAAATAAACGAAAAAATGGCTACACTAGTAGGTAAAAAATTTCCAAACATCGCAGTAGATGCAATGAATGAAATGGGAGACACATTTAAAATGAACGTCTTAGAAGAAGCGGTAAATAGTAAGAAAAAAGTATTGTTATTCTGGTACCCAAAAGATTTCACATTTGTTTGTCCAACTGAATTACATGCTTTTCAAGCTACCATCGCAGAATTTGAAAAAAGAAATACAGTGGTAATCGGAGCTTCTTGTGATACTCCTGAAGTTCACTTTGCGTGGTTAAGCACAGCTAAAGATAATGGAGGGATCGAAGGAGTTACCTACCCGATTTTAGCAGATAGCAATAGAAACTTATCTAGCATCCTTGGTATTTTAGATATCACCAATGAAATCTATGATGAGGCAACTGGAACAGTGCAGGTAGAAGGTGATAATGTAACTTATAGAGCTACTTACTTAATTGACGAAGAGGGAACGGTTTTCCATGAAGGTGTGAACCATATGCCAGTAGGAAGAAATGTAAATGAGTTCTTACGTTTAATTGATGCATATGCACACGTACAATCTCATGGAGAAGTATGCCCAGCAAACTGGGAAGAAGGAAAAACTGCATTGGCACCAAATGCTAAAGGTACAGCTGAATATTTAGCAGTTCACTAAGCATATTCTAAATAGTTAATAATGATACAAGAATTAAGTCAAGATAATTTATCAGAGATCGTTGCTAGCAATGATAAAGTAGTTGTACAATATTCTGCTACCTGGTGCGGTAACTGTAGAATCATGAAGCCAAAGTTTAAAAAGCTGGCTGGTGAAAATGATGGAATGGTGTTTGTGATGGCAGATGCAGAAAAATTTCCTGAAAGCAGAAAATTAGCTACAGTAGATAATTTGCCTACATTCGCTACTTTTTCGAATGGAACATTTCAAAATCAGGTACAAACGAACAAGTTTGATGTTTTAAAAGAGTTAGTAGATCAAATCAACTAGTATGAAATTGCCAGTAATAAAACATTTGACAAATTTTATCGAAGAAAACGATCAGGACTATGTTATAGAAACGATCGAAACTTTAGAGGCTTTAACAGAAGTTCCCTCATTAAAAGATGAAGAATTAGATGTTATTGGAGAATTGATCTCTAATATGTATGGGGCCATTGAAGTAAATAAAATGGTCAAGGATGGGACTCCTAAAAAGGAAGCATTAAATGCTTTTATGAAGCGAGTTTTAGGATCTATTGATACTTAATCCTGTATCTTATAAAGATAAAAATCCCGAGCATGTGCTCGGGATTTTTTTATGTTTTTACTTGTTGAAGAACATATAGTATTTCCGTAGCGATCTGTATACTTCGCTCTTGATATTTTTCTTTTTCTTGATCTGTTCCGTCGAATAGCTTTGGGTCCTCAAAGGTAATCGGAATTCTTTTTTCTGCTCCAGCAATAAACGGACAACCGCCATCGGCTTGAGAGCAGGTCATAATAGCTGCAAAGCTATCTTCTGGGTTAAAAGGATCATCATATCTCTTAGAAAAACCAATGATGGGTTGCGCATTTTTTCCGTACTTCACCGCATACACCGTGTTTGATTCATCTGAAATAGCTTGGATGTCAAAACCTTGATTTTTTAGTGTGGTTAATACTCCTGATGCCATCGCTGTTGCTTCTGTTCCACCAGAATAGCAATACACATTTGGGATACCCCTGTGGTCCGCCAACGTTTTCATCCAGATTTGAGACAAATGACTTCTCCTAGAATTATGCGTACATATAAAGTTGATATTTATAACCTCGTCATTGTCAATCTTGTTCTGAATAAATTCCGTAAGCGGGTTTAAAATTTGTTTCCTTTCTTGTGTTATGGTGTTTGTATTAAGGCTGGAGATTGTTTCTCTTATTGCTAAAAACATGAGTACTTGGATATTTGATTTTGTTAACAACAACCTGAATTTGGTGCGCAAGCTGTTTGCGTTTTTACTTCTGGGATACCACATGCTTCTTGAGCCAGGCAAGCAGTATTGGTAGAGGTTAATAAAAAGTTCTTTCCATTAAAATCCAGTCCGAATTTTCCAATGGTAGTGCCTTGATATTCTACTTCAATATCTAGGTCATTCAATCCCAATACTTTTTCAGATAGATTAATAATATGCACCAACTTTTCCGGATGTAGTCGATGATCGTAATCATTTGCGTCCCACAGCTGAAAGTTAATGACTTCTTCCTTTCTTATAGTTCCCCCACAATCGATAAAGTTTTTGGTGATTTGCCCTACTTCGGTAACGTGAAAATGATTGGGAACTAAAGAACCATCTGGTAATTCAAAAGCAATGGTCTCTAAGTTCGACAAGTGTTGTTTAATTTCTGATAACTTCATTTTATTGTAATATTACGATTAATAAATATAAATTTTTTTCAACAACAATTTTTATATACAGAAAGATCTAGAAACGCGGTTAGACTGTGTTGAATGTTTTTCCATTCTTCTTTGTTAATGCAGTAGCAAACACTAGTTCCTTCTATATCTCCTTGAATGATGTTTATTTTTTTTAACTCTTTTAAATGTTGCGATATCGTGGGTTGCGCTAAGCCTATCACATTAACCAGATCTCCGCAGATGCAAGATTGTATCTTCATCAAATGTTGAAGAATAGCAATTCGCGCAGGATGCCCTAACACTTTAGCAATAGCTGCCAAGTTGTTTTGCTCCTCTGTAAATATTTCTGACTTCGTTAGCCCCATATTAATTATTATATTGCAATATTACGATAAATAGTTTATATAAAAATGAAAACCTGACTTTTTTTCAAGTTTTCATTTTTATCTATAATTAATTTCTCCCTGCCATGACTCCACCATCAATGTCCAAAATGGTTCCGGTAATCCAGGAAGCTTTGTCGGATAACAGAAAAATAATACTGTTCGCTATATCTTCAGGAGTTCCGTTCCTTCCAATAGGGTGGAAGCCGTGGAATCCTTCCAATGCTTTTTCTGCTTCTTCTTTACCTCCAAAAACTCCATGATATACAGGTGTACTTACCACAGCGGGAGAAACAGCATTGACTCTAATATTATCTTCAGCCAGTTCCATGGCTACGTGTTGCGTAAGCGAGTGTAAACCTGCCTTTTGCATAGAGTAGGCCGATGACGGCGTAGCTTTTACAGCTTGTTTTGCCCACATGGATCCAACACTAACAATAGCACCTCCTCCGTGTTCTTTCATTTTCTTTGCTGCTGCCTGTGTAATGAAAAAGAACCCACGATTAAGGTTTAGATAAGCATCATAATCTGAAATAGTATGATCCAAGAATGGTTTAGGTCCAAATATACCCGAAGCATTAACTAAATAGTCTACGCGATCCAATGCGTCAATAGCTTTTAAGAAATCCTTTAGTTGACTGCTGTTGGAAATATCCACGGTGTGCTTTCTTAAGTTATCCTGATCCTGAACCTTATCAGTATTTCTTCCTACAATGTGTACGACTGCTCCCTGAGCGAGTAATTGTTCTGAAGTGGATTTTCCAATGCCACTTGTTCCACCAATAATAATGGCTACTTTGTTCTTGAATTGATTCATATAGTTATTTTAAAATAGACAGACAAGTCTGTCTTTAGTTAAACAAATTTTTTTAATTAATAATGGAGTTACATAATTCTCTGGCAGAGGTAATTGGCCAATCATTTTGATGCAAATGACTCTCTGCAACAGCACCTTCATACAATAAGTAAATCTGCTTTGCCAGTTTTTGTTGTTCCAATGTACTATGATCTGGCAGATTCTGTCCTACTAGCTCAGTTAGAAAGTTGATAAGACTATTTTTCTGCTGTTGGATTTCGGACCGAATCCGTTGATTCTCTTTGGGCAACTCCGAAATAGTATTAATACACCAGCATCCATTAAAATCTTTATCTTTAAAAAAGGCTTCTAAAAAATCAAATACCGCTAATACTTGACCAATACCTTTTTTCTTCGAAGCACAAACCTCTTTTATTTTAGTTAAGAATGCAGAATTCTTATACTGTAAGTAGGCAAGACAAATATCTTCTTTAGATTTAAAATGATTATACAATGTCGCTTTAGCAATACCAGCTTCAGAAATGATTTCATTAATCCCGGTCAAATTATATCCCTTATGGTAGAATAGATGTGAGGCAGTTTTAATAATATGATCTTTGATTTCTGAATGTTTCATGATGCAAAGATACAATTATTTTTTAAAAACAGACAAGTCTGTCTATTTTTTGTTTTCGTTGGATTTTCTGATAATGGCTTTTAGTCGTTCCTTGTTCTTGACTTTTTGTTGCTGCACCTTAGAAACCTTTTGAGCCATCAACTTGGAGTGCTTTGCTTTATTGACTGTATTTTTTGCTTTTCCTTTTTTAGGCATACTAGTAACTTAAGCTTTACTTGGATTGCATTTTCGCGTAAACAATATTCAATATTTGATTAACCTGAGGCGTTTTTTTGATAGGGATTTGTTGTTCCTTATACAATAGTTCTAATGTCTTGGTATTTATATACTGAGGGTGGTAGATTTCCGTGATCGTAGCGTATTTATAGTCGTTACCATCTTTTTGTATGTGAAAATCATACATATAAAAGGCCAATGCATTTTTTTGAATTGACATTAGATCGTATACATAGGAAAACTCCTTTAACTTTGTAGGAATGGTTCCTTTATATAGAGGCACTTTGACAATGCTCCATCTATTTTTTTTGAAGATCCTTCCAATCGATGCACCCTTTATAACTTTTGAATGTATGGCTGCATAACTCGAATCTATCTGCTCTGGATAATTAACAACGGCAAAGGTTCTCGTTACCTTAGTCCCTTCTTCAAAACTATATAAATTAGAAATACGTACTTTGTTTGTATGACTTAAAACATCAATGTCATAACTGCCAAACTTTTCTTTGATACGCTCACTATTTAATAGTTTCGTCGAAAGCAACTTTTTTGATAATGTGATACTTTCTTGTTCGGTTGTCGTATTACAACTAATAAGGAAACTAGAGACTATTATGAAAAGAAATACTTTAGTAATTTTCCTCATGATTTATCTTATTGCTTTAAGAATATATACGGATAATCTCACCATTTCCTTTTCCTAACACGCTTCTAGCATATCCGTTGATTACTTTAGACATGGGAATTGGGTTATGACCTGGAAAATAACTTTTGTATTTTTCATAGGCATCTTCAACCATTCCCGATGAAACAACATTGAGTCGAATTCCGTTTTCAATTTCTAAAGAAGCAGCTTGTGCAAAACTGTGAATTCCACCATTAACCATCGAAGCACTCGCTGTCTTAATCACAGGGTCATCTGCAAGAATTCCGGTAGTCAAAGTTATAGAACCACCTTCATTTAGGTATTTCTGACCAATCCGTACTAGGTTTACTTGACCCATCAATTTACTCTTTAAACCGATATAATAATCTTCTTCAGAGAGTTCTTGAAACGGCGCCCATTTAGCTTCACCAGCTATACAAATAATAGCATCTAATTTTCCAGTCTTTTCAAACATGGCTGTTATTGAGGAGCTCTCAGCAATGTTTACAGTGACGTCGCCAGATGTTCTTCCGGCAATAAGCACTTCATGATCATTTTTAAAATGATTTGCTACCACTTTTCCAATGGTCCCGTTTCCACCTACAATTAATATTTTCATTTAATGATGTGTTAGTTTCGTTATAATTTCTTGATGTTGTGGAAATTGTTTGGCCAACTCTTTCCGTTCTGGCAATACAAAATCGGCAAAATCAAATCCAGGAGCCACTGTACAGCCCACTAAGGTATAGGTATTGTCACCAATCACTTCGGCAGCAAACCAATCACCACCTTTTACTACATATTGAGGAACTTCACCTTTATCAAAATCGTTCCCTATGATCACCGAAGTATATTCGCCTTCTTTGCTGATCATGTGTAATAATAGAGGAGCACCTTTATAGAAATGCCACATTTCATCTTGGTTGATCTTATGAAATGCTGAAAACTTTTCTGAAGTCAGCAAAAAATAGATCCCCGTTGAGTAATTTCGATCTCCCTTGTACTTTTGACCCAATTCTACATTGGATATTTCACCTGTACTTCTATAGGTTTCCTTAAAGTAACCTCCTTCAGGATGTTCAAGTAAGCCTAGTTCTTTAATAATTGTCATTGCATTCATTGATGTATCTTCCATATTTGATTTTTGCTTTTGTTGTACTTGCCTGCACCCTATCACCAATAACGAAAGGAAAAGAAGACTCGTAACAGTATACTTAACTTTCTTCATAGGTTACCGTACTCTGGGATCGCCATTAAAAGCACTATTGTTTGTCAATTGTGTAGACAGTCCATTTAGGATATCGTACCTATAAATTTCCCAGTTTCCACTTCGATTACTTCCATATACAATAGAGAATCCATCTTTAGACCACCTACCAATTAGGTCGTATCCTTTGCTATTGGTTATGTTCTTGATTTCATTGGTCTCTAGATGCAAAATATAAAGGTCAGGATCCGAAGGATCTTTTCTGTTCGAACTAAAAACTAATAACCTTCCATCAGGCGATAATTCACCACGTTCATCATTGGCAGGGTTATTTGTAAGATTTTTTAGCTCGCGTGTTCTTATATTCATTGAGTACACTTCATTATTTCCAGTGGCATTATTAGTAAAGATAATGGCACTGTTGTCAAAAGACCATGCCAGATAGTTAGAAGTACCGTCAAGATCTTTGGTGTAGTTTTTACCAATGCTTGCATCTCTATCCTTTATAAATATATCTCCAGCACAAGTATATGCTTCTATACCATATCCAGAAAACACTATATTTTTGTCATCTAGAATGCACTCCTTGGGTTGATCGATCTTTTTTTCATCTTTAGTGATCAAATTAAACTCATAACGGTTGATGCGTGTACTATCTTGGCGTAAGAATTGAATTACGTTCGGCGTAGCAAATACAGCACCCCATTCTTCTTTATCAGTCTGTACAATGGCTTCTTTTTCTGAACCGTCTAAGAGCATCATATAAATATCTGAGTTCCCGCTTTCATTGGAACTAAATAAAATTCTAGACGGAGATGTACTACATCCAACTCCAAGAACAAGTAAAATAAGTACTAAAAGCTTTTTCATGTTTACCAAATTAAAGAGAGTACAAGTTCGGGTTTTTATTTTAAAAATTGGAGTAATTTTTAGAAGTAGTTGTACACATTTTTCTTACTTTTAATGTATATATAAACGAATGAATTTATGGAGTTGAAACTCACAAAACCAATAGTGTTTTTTGATCTGGAAACCACAGGTATTAATATTGCGAACGATAGAATTGTAGAAATATCCATTTTAAAGATATTTCCAAATGGAACCCAGGAAAGTAAAACATGGTTGGTAAATCCGGAAATCGAAATTCCTGCAGATGCCACTGCAGTACATGGTATTACTAATGAAAAGGTGGTTACGGAACCTACATTTAAAGAGATAGCAGATGTTGTGAATACAATGATCGCGGATGCTGATTTGGCTGGATTTAACTCAAATCGATTTGATATTCCTCTGTTAGCCGAAGAATTTTTACGAGTTGGTATTGATTTTGATATGAATAATCGAAAAGCAATAGATGTGCAAGTTATCTTTCACAAAAAAGAACAACGTACGTTAAGTGCAGGCTATAAGTTCTATTGCGGAAAAGATTTAGATGATGCGCATTCTGCTGAAGCTGATACTAAAGCGACGTATGAGATCTTAAAAGCTCAATTGGATAAATATGAAGATATTGAAAACTCTGTAGATGCGCTAAGTGAATTCTCTACACATGGAAAACGAGGAGATTTTGCTGGATTTATTCTCTTTAATGATCAAGATCAAGAGATTTTTTCTTTTGGAAAGTACAAAGGTAGAACTGTAGAAGAAGTACTTAAAGAGAACCCTGGTTATAATGCCTGGATTCAAAATGCAGACTTCCCATTGTATACGAAGAAAGTATTGCGTGAGATTAAACAGCGTATGGTTACTCCGAAAAAGAAAATGACGGATGAAGAAAAATTGCAAGCGTTGCAACAAAAATTTAATTTAAGATAATGTATATAACATATAATAATTTACCTAATAATGCTAGAGTATGGGTGTATCAATCTGAAAGGATGTTTACGCGAGATGAGATAGATTTTATCTCGGAGAATGCACAGACCTTTGTCGAGCAGTGGACGCGCCATGGAGATGATTTAAAGGGATCATTTACTATAAAGTATGACCAGTTTTTGGTATTGGCAGTAGATGAAAGTTTCGCAGATGTGTCTGGATGTTCTATTGATGCTTCTGTTCGATTTGTACAAGCTTTGGAGCAAAAATTGAATGTCGATTTGATGGATAAAATGAATATCTCGTTTAAAGATCAAGATAATATAAATATTGTGAAAATGTCGGCTTTTAAGGAGTATGCAAAAGCAAATAAGATTACAGCAGAGACGATTGTTTTTAATAACATGATAGCAACAAAAGAAGATTTAGAAACAAAATGGGAGGTACCGGCAAATCAAAGTTGGCATCGTCGTTTTTTAGCTTAAAATGAGAGTAGATAATGAGGTATAAAATTTTTGTTTTTCTAATAACATGGGCAGTCCTAAATGGATTTGCTCAAAATGTAAATCCACTTTATACAGCAGATTACAAAGCCCAAACCCATTGGGTAGATAGTGTTATAAACACCATGTCGTTGGAAGAGAAAATAGGCCAGTTGTTTATGATACAGGCATATTCGAATAAAGAAGAAAAGCATGAGGATTTTATTAAGGAGATGATTACCAAGTACCATGTTGGAAATCTTATTTTTATGCAGGGAACTCCAGAAAAACAAGCAACACTTACCAATACATATCAAGCACTGTCTAAAGTTCCGTTACTTATCGGTTTTGATGGAGAATGGGGATTAGATATGCGATTAAAGAACACATATCGCTTTCCATGGAACATGACCTTAGGAGCTATTCAGGATAATAACCTTATAGAGCAGTTTGGGAAACATTTAGGAAAGCATTGTAAACGACTTGGAATTCATGTCAATTTTGCACCAGTGGTTGATGTAAATATCAATCCAGCAAATCCGATAATAGGGAATCGCTCTTTTGGAGAAAACAAAGTCAATGTTACGGAAAAGGCTATTGCATTTACGCAGGGAATGCAAAGTGAAGGGGTTATGGCAAATGCTAAGCATTTTCCTGGACATGGTGATACCGCTACGGATTCTCATTATGCACTTCCCGTATTGAATTTTGACAAAGCACGATTGGATAGCGTTGAACTATATCCATATCCAAGAGTTTTTGATGCCGGAATAGCAAGTGTAATGACCGCACATCTGAGTATTCCTTCGTTAGAACCAAATAGAGAACTACCCACTTCATTGTCCAAAAATGTGGTGACAGGCTTATTGCAAGAAGAACTGGGTTTTTTAGGTTTGATATTTACGGATGGATTGAACATGAAAGGAGCTACTAATTTTGCGACTTCTGCAGAAATAGATCTGGAAGCAATTAAAGCAGGAAATGATATCTTATTGATTCCGCAAGATGTTCCAGGATCCGTTGCACTTATTAAGAAAGCCTTATTTACTGGAGCACTATCTCAAGAAAGATTAGAAACTTCTGTTCGTAAAATATTACGAGCCAAATATTGGGTAGGATTGCACAAGTACGAACCCATTGTTTTGGAAAATTTGCAAGAAGAACTCAATACGATTGAAGACGAGGTATTACATAGAAAACTGGTAAAGGCTTCATTAACTGTAGTGAAAAATGAAGGTGATGTTGTTCCCATTCGAAAATTGGATGAAAAGAAGATAGCGTATGTGAGATTAGGAGACGATCGAGGAAATAGCTTTGCAAATATGCTTCAAAACTATACGAAGGTAGATACCATTTCTGATCAAAACCTAGATGTATTATTGAAGAAATTGAAGCCTTATAATTTGGTAATTGTTGGATTTCATAAATCTAATAGACACCCTTGGAAATCCTATAAATTTAGCAATCAAGAAATAGTATGGTTGCAGGAAATTGCTCGAGAGAAGAAGGTGATTCTTGATGTTTTTGCAAGCCCTTATAGTTTGCTGGATGTAAAATCTTTTACCAATATTGAAAGCGTGGTTGTATCCTATCAAAATAGTAGACTTGCACAAGAGATTTCTGCACAAGCCTTGTTTGGAGCAACTCAGTTTAAAGGAAAGCTACCCGTATCCATAAAGTCAGATTTTGCCGAAGGAACAGGATTTACAACTTCTAATTTGAATAGGTTGCAATATTCAATTCCCGAAGCAGTACAATTATCATCAGAAAAATTAGCGAGAATTGACTCTGTGGCTAATGAGATACTGACCAAGAAAATGGCACCTGGTTTTCAGATCTTAGTGGCCAGAAAAGGAAATGTAGTATATCAAAAGAGTTTCGGGTATCATACGGATGCTCAGAAGGATACTGTAAAAAATTCTGATCTATATGATGTTGCATCTTTGACTAAGATTTTAGCTTCTTTACCTATGGTGATGAAGGCTGAAGAGGATAAAAAAATAAAGCTTTCCTCCAGCATTCGTGACATTCTACCAAAATTTAAAAGATCTAATAAGGATACCGTAACAGTTAAGGAATTGCTATCACACTATGGTCGATTACAAGCTTGGATACCTTTCTATCGCTTAACTCAGGATAGTATTACTGGAAAAAACCTACAACAGTTCTATAGAAACAAAAAGTCAAAGAAATTTCCTATTGAGGTAGCCGAGAATTTGTACTTGAGTAAATCTTATAAAGATTCTATCTACAAGTATATAAAGGAAGCGGAGCAAAGAGAAAAACCAGGGTATAAGTATAGCGATCTGGGGTACTATATCTTAAAAGAAGCTATTGAAAGAAAATATAGAAAAGGCTTAGATGAGTTAACAGATAAAGAGTTCTACAGTGGTTTGGGAGCCGATAGAACCACCTTTTTACCGTTGAAAAAGTTTTCGAAAAAGGAAATTGTTCCTACCGAAAAAGACACATACTATAGAAACCAATTACTTCATGGATATGTCCACGATATGGGGGCAGCCATGTTGGGAGGTGTGAGTGGTCATGCAGGATTATTCTCCAATGCGAATGATGTAGCGAAAATTATGCAAATGTATTTGCAAAAAGGATTTTATGGGGGACAGCGTTTTCTAAGATCATCGACTATTGATAAATTCAATAAACGCTACTTTGAAGATAAAAAAGTGCGTCGAGGATTAGGTTTTGATAAACCACAATTAGATCCTAGAGTAGAGGCTACATGTGGTTGTGTTTCAGACAAGAGTTTTGGACATAGTGGATTTACAGGAGCATACACCTGGGCAGATCCAGAGAGTGAGGTCGTTTATGTATTCTTATCTAATAGAGTGTACCCAACCATGGAAAATAGAGGTTTAGTAAAAGAAAATATCAGAACCGAAATACAGAGACTTATTCAGGAATCGATTTTGGAGGAATAGATTCGAACTTTGTATAGATCAATAATAGAACTAGCGAAGTTCCAAGATATATTAATCCGATCTTCCATCCGAAAAGCAACGATACGATCCAAGTTTGAATTCCATAGAATAGCGGGAAAGTAACTACATTAATTCCAAATCGGAAAGTATCCACAAATTCAATTTCATCTACTTTTTTAGCAATATGCTTCCAAAGCAACCAGGGGAGCAGACTATTTAGAACAATCAATATTTTTAAAGGAAGAAAGTAGTGATATTTCTTCGTTTTAGAAGTGATAGTGCCATCAGATATTATACTGTTTACATTAGCAACCTCAGTATAATCGGTATGAGCATTGTTTAATTGATCTAGAACGTCTTGATATTTTTCATTATTCGGAATATGTACCACCATTTTTTTTAATTGTTCCCTAACCTGAGTTCTTAGGCTCAAAGTAGCAGCAGGAATATTGTTGATGTCATAGTGGTCATTTGCAATAATTGGAGTTCCGTATTTTATAGAAACACTTGTCGGATATTCGGAAGGATTTTGATAGGTAATTCCTACCGGTATAATCGTGATCTTGAGATCTGGATACCTATCAATAGCACCAAAGACTATCCTTGTAAAACCTTTACTAATAGGACGTATCGTACGTTTGATGTTATGGCTTCCTTCTGGGAAAATCATTAAAGCCTGCCCTTTTTTGAATATCGAAAAACATTGATCAAAAATGGCTTCATTCTTCGCGAGTTCCTTTACTCCATCCCGTATACGATAGATTGGCATTAAGTTTAAGGTAGCGAGTAGTTTTTTAATTGTAGGGTTCTTAAAAGAAGCTGCCCTTACTAAAAAGTGTTGCATTCTCCTGTTAGTTGTAGCAACCAACAAAGGGTCTATTAGCGCATTAGGATGATTTACTGTAAAAAGAACAGCACCTTTTTGAGGAATATGCTCCTTTCCTTCAACTTTTATTCTTTTGATATAAAAGAATAAGGCCGTTTTGACTAAGATCCTAAAAGAATAATACCAAAGTGTTTTCAAGTTCGATCAATTAAAAACCTTCTGAAAGGTTCTTTAATTTTACAATATCTAAAATAAAGATCTCTTTTCCTTTTAAATCAATAAGTTTTTCTTTTTTAAAACCAGATAATAATCGAATGGCAGATTCTGTTGCTGTACCTATAATATTCGCAAGGTCTTCTCGGGAAAGCTGTATATCTAAAGCGCCATTTTCCTTTGTGTCAAAGTTCTTGTTTAAATGTAGTAAGGTTTCTGCTAAACGTTGTTTAACTGTCTTCTGAGCCATATCTACCACAACATTATCTGATTGCTTTAGGGCAGCAGCCAGATCGTTAAGAATACTCATAGTGAAATTAGAATTTTGCCTTAGATCTTTCATGATTTCTTCCTTAGGGATAAAGCAAACTTCCATATCGTTTAAAGCAACCGCTTTTAGATTAGAAGTCTCATTAGAAATTAAACTTCTCTCTCCAATAAGATCTCCTTTTTTGATCAATTTAATAATCTGATCCTTGCCATTAGCACTCATTTTAGAGACTTTGCATACACCATCACGGATACAAAAAACACCATTAATATGCTCTCCTTCGTCAAAAAGGACATCACCTCTTTTAATTAGGGTAGAAGTTTTACACTCTGAAATACGAATTAACTCGTCTTTTGAAAGCTCTTTTAACGAGTTTAATTGACGAACAATACATTGATCACATTTGCTCATATATGAGGTGTTAGTGGACTATTTCAAAGATACATAAAAGATGATAATTATCATCTTTTAAATCTATTTTGTATCCGAAATTTGTACCAGGCAAAGAGTAAATATTTAATGGAAAATAAATTATGTTTTCATTGCGGAGATACTTGTGATAAGAATCCCATTTTAGTAGATCAAAAACCATTCTGTTGTAATGGGTGTAAAACGGTATATCAGATCTTCACAGAAAACGACTTATCGTGCTATTACGATTTACAGAATAACCCAGGTGCTATTCCGGACGAAATGATAGGGAAATTCGACTATCTTGATAATAAGGATGTCGTAGAAAAACTATTAGAATTTGATGATGGAGGTATTCAAGTAGTAAATTTATATATTCCGCATATACACTGTAGTTCCTGTATATGGGTTCTAGAGAATCTATATAAACTTCAAAAATCTGTAACAAGCTCGCAGGTAAACTTTCCCAAGAAAACGGTACGAATTACATTTAATTCCAACGAATTATCCTTAAAGGAATTGGTGCTATTGCTTAATAGTATTGGATACGAACCATACATTAGTTTAGAAGACTATGATGCTGGTAAAAAACAAATAGACAGAAGCCTTTATTATAAGTTAGGAATAGCGGGATTTGCTTTTGGAAATGTAATGTTCTTATCTTTTCCTGAGTATTTTGAAGTGTCTGAATATTGGTTGGACAAATATAAGTTCATTTTTAGATGGCTAATGCTCATCTTTTCATTACCCGTCGTTTTTTATGCTGCGGATAGCTATTTTATTTCGGCTTATAAGGGGATTAAATCTAAGATACTTAATATTGATGTTCCGATTGCTTTAGGTATTCTAGTACTTTTCTTACGTAGTGTTGTAGAAGTCGTATTGGATTTGGGAACAGGTTTTTTTGATAGCTTAACTGGGCTTGTTTTCTTTTTATTACTAGGGAAGTTTTTTCAACAGAGAACATACAGCTACCTATCTTTTGAGAGAGATTATAAATCGTACTTCCCAATTGCAGTAACCAGAATTACAAATGGAAAAGAAGAAAATGTACAGATTTACGATATAAAAAAGGGAGACAGACTTTTGATTAGAAATCAAGAGTTAATACCTGTTGATGGAATATTGATCAATGGCAATGGACAAATAGATTACAGTTTTGTGACCGGAGAATCAAAACCTGTGAGTAAAAGATCAGGGGATAAAATATTTGCAGGAGGAAAACAGTTACGTACCACAATTGAAATGGAAGTGCTAACCACGGTTTCTCAAAGTTATTTAACACAATTATGGAGTAACGATGTTTTTAGAAAGGATAAAGAATCTTCTTTTAAAACCTTGACAGATCGAATTAGCAAACACTTCACCGCATTTGTGCTGAGTATAGCTACCATATCAACAGTATTCTGGCTATTCAAGGATTATAATTTAGCTTTAAATGTGTTTACATCGGTACTGATTATCGCCTGCCCTTGTGCTATTGCATTGGCCGCGCCGTTTACTTTAGGAAATATGTTGCGAATTTTTGGAAGGCAGAAGTTTTATCTGAAGAATGCTCATGTGATTGAACGTTTGGCGGCTGTAGATACCGCAATTTTTGATAAAACGGGAACGATTACTACCAATACAAAGAGTACGATTATATATGAGGGTGCATTGTTAGATCAAGAAGAACGTGCGAAGGTTAAAAGTGTTATGAGACAATCGAATCATCCGTTGAGTAGAGCATTAGATGCGTATTTGAGTACTGAAAAAAGTCAGGAAATAGATGAGTTTGAGGAAGTCGTTGGTAAGGGCATCCAAGGTGTTGTTGATGGGGAAAAAATAAAAATTGGTTCTTCTAGTTTCGTTATAGGTAGAAAGCAATTCAATCCGTTACGTACAGAGGTTCACATAAGTATCAATGAAAAATATAAAGGAGTTTATAGTATTAAGAACAGCTATAGGACCTCTGTAGCAAAGCTATTTTCAAATTTGAGTACTAGTTATAAACTATCGGTGTTATCAGGAGATAACGAAAGTGAAAAGGAAACATTAAAGCAGCTTGTTCCAGAGTCAACGACACTAATTTTCAATCAGAAGCCAAACGACAAGCTAAACTATATCAAAGAATTACAAGAAGGTAACAAATCAGTATTAATGGTAGGAGATGG
This sequence comes from Asprobacillus argus, assembly GCF_032248395.1. NCBI lineage: Bacteria > Pseudomonadati > Bacteroidota > Flavobacteriia > Flavobacteriales > Flavobacteriaceae > Asprobacillus > Asprobacillus argus. The sequence continues at coordinate 153,342 of NZ_JAVTTO010000005.1, read as the reverse complement.
GTTGAACGATGCCGGAGCACTTGCACAAAGTGATGTGGGAATTTCATTGTCAGAAAACATCAATGTGTTTTCTCCAGCTTCTGATGCCATCTTAGATGCTCGAAGTTTTTCTCTGATTCCAAAGTTTCTAGAACTGTCAAATCGCTCTATTCAAATCATTAAACAGTGTTTTTTATTATCACTGTGCTACAATAGTATAGGATTGTACTTTGCAGTAACCGGACAATTAGAGCCTGTTATTGCAGCTATATTAATGCCTTTAAGTTCTATTAGTGTTGTTATCTTTACGACTATTGTAACCAATATTGAAGGAAAAAAAATAAAAAACAATGATGATCAATAAATATATAGACCATACTTTATTAAAGCCTGCAGCAACGCAAGAAGAGATTTCAAAGTTGTGTAATGAAGCCATCAAGTATAAATTTTATGCCGTTTGCGTGAACGGTAGTTATGTGAAGTTTGCAAAAGAAAAGCTAAAAGACTCAAATGTTAAAATAGCGGCAGTTATTGGATTTCCTTTGGGAGCAATGACTACAGAAGCCAAAGTTTTTGGAGCCAAGAACTGTATCGAACATGGAGCGGATGAAATTGATATGGTCATCAATATAGGCTATCTAAAAGGGAAAGAGTACGCATATGTCGAAAAGGAAATTTTTGAGATAAAGCAGGCTATTGGAGAAAAGATCTTAAAAGTGATTTTTGAAAATGCAGCGTTGTCAAAAGATGAAATTAAGTTGGTTTCGAAACTATCAGAGAATGCTGGCGCAGATTACATAAAAACATCAACAGGCTTTGGAGATGGTGGAGCCACTTTTGAAGATGTAAAATTGATGCGAGAATCTGTTGGAGATCATGTAAAAATAAAAGCAGCTGGAGGTATTAGAGATGTAGACACAGCAAAAAAATATATCGAAATGGGAGTTGAAAGGTTAGGAACTTCTTCTGGAGTATTGTTAGTTACTACAGGGCTTTCAGATAAAAATTCATATTAAGATGAGTATACATATTGGAGCAAAGAAAGGGGAAATAGCAGAAACCGTATTACTGCCGGGAGATCCGCTTAGAGCAAAATGGATTGCAGACACATTTCTGGATAATGTTTTCTGTTACAATGAGGTTCGAGGAATGTTAGGATATACGGGAACATATCAAGGAAAGCGTGTTTCTGTTCAGGGAACGGGAATGGGTATTCCATCTGCATTGATATATGCGAATGAACTGATCACACAGTTTGGGGTTCAGAATTTAATTAGAGTAGGTTCGGCTGGATCTTACCAAGAAGATGTCAAAATTAGAGATATTGTATTAGCAATGGCAGGGTCAACCACATCGGGAATAAACATGCAACGCTTTCATGGTGCAAGCTATGCGCCAACCGCTAGTTTTGGACTTTTTAAAAGCGCTATGAAAGAGGCAGATAAAAGAAATATCTCCATTAAAGCAGGAAATGTACTAAGTTCAGATGAGTTCTACACAGATAACTTTAATGATTATAAGCACTGGGCGGAATTTGGAGTTTTGTGTGTAGAAATGGAAACAGCAGGAATCTATACAGCGGCGGCTAAGCATAATGTAAATGCACTTTCCATACTCACCATCTCTGATAGCTTAGTAACGGGAGAAAAAACCACAGCGGCAGAACGCGAAAGTACTTTTACGGATATGGTTTATTTAGCCTTGGGAACATTATAAGATATGAAGTCATTGATTCAGAAATACAATATACCCGGACCAAGATATACTAGTTACCCCACAGTACCGTTTTGGGAAGATCAAACATTCAGCAAAAAGAAATGGGTTGCCACTTTTAAAAAATCCTTTGAAGAGAGTAATCAGAAAGAGGGGATCAGCTTATATATACATTTACCCTTTTGTGAAAGTTTATGTACGTTTTGCGCGTGTCATAAACACATTACAAAGAGGCATGAAGTAGAAGAGGAGTATATCGAAACGTTGTTAAAAGAATGGATGTTGTATACAAATCTAATGGAGGAGAAACCTATTATTAAAGAAATTCATTTAGGAGGAGGTACTCCGACGTTTTTTTCCAAAGAAAATTTAAAAAACTTGATGCAAGAGCTGATAGGCAGAGCTATTGAACATCCTAACAAAGAATATAGTTTTGAAGGGCATCCTAACAATACAACAAGAGAACATTTAGAGACTTTATATAAATTGGGTTTTACAAGAGTAAGTTTTGGTGTTCAGGATTATGATGAGAACGTTCAAAAAGCGATTCACAGGCGACAGCCCTATGAAAATGTTCAGAACGTTACGGAATGGGCAAGAGAAATTGGATATTCATCAATCAGTCATGATCTGATTTTTGGATTACCTTTTCAAACGAAGAAAAATATTATAGATACCATTCAAAAAACAAAGGAGTTAAAACCAGATAGAATTTCTTTTTATAGCTATGCACATGTGCCCTGGGTAAAGGGTGTTGGTCAAAGAGGATTTAATGAGCAAGATCTTCCAAAAGATGAAGAGAAAAGGGAGTTATACGAAATAGGGAAAAAAATGTTCTTTGAGTTAGGGTATCACGAAATAGGCATGGATCATTTTGCATTGAAAACGGATAGTTTGTATAAGGCGAACCGAGAGAAAACACTACATAGAAATTTTATGGGGTACTCGTCGAATAAAACGCAACTGATGATTGGTCTTGGTATGTCGGCTATCTCAGACTCTTGGTATGGATTTGCTCAAAATGTAAAGACAGTTAAAGAATATAAGCAGCTTGTAGATTTGGGTGAAATTCCAGTGTTTAGAGGACATATACTCACCGATGAAGATCTTGTCATTAGGAAACATATATTAAATATAATGTGTAGTTTTTGTACTTCATGGGAACGTGAACATGAACGAATTCCAGCTATAGAAGAGAGCCTTTCTTTATTGCAAGAAATGGAAAAGGACGGTCTTATTACAATTGAAAAAGAACGATTAATCTTATATGAAGAAGCTAGGCCATTTGTGAGGAACGTCTGTATGGCGTTTGACAAACGACTTCAAAAAAGCAAACCAAAAACGCAGCTTTTTTCAATGACCATTTAATGGTCATTTTTTTTGGAAACATGATAAATATCATTTTTTAAGGAATGCTCTAGAGGTAATTTTACATAGAAATTATCAGGCAAGATATGAGCGTTATTTACTTACTACTTTCTTTAAGTATTCTGGTAGCTATTATTTTTTTTATAGCATTTATCATTTCGGTAAAAAGAGGACAATACGATGACTCGTATACTCCTTCTGTTCGCATGTTGTTTGATGATGAGATTGTGAAAGAAGAAAACAATTAACCATTAACAGATACAAAATAATTTAATTATGGAGATGCAACAATTTTATTACGACAACAAGATCGTAAAAAAATTCATTTACGCAACGCTACTATGGGGTATCGTTGGTTTTAGTGTTGGTTTACTATTGGCTTTCATGTTTTTATTCCCCAATGTTACTGACGGGATTTCATGGTTAAGTTTTGGTAGATTAAGACCACTACATACCAATGCAGTGATATTTGCCTTTGTAGGAAACGCTATTTTCGCTGGGGTATATTACTCCTTGCAGCGATTGCTAAAAACAAGAATGGCTAGCAATTTTTTAAGCAATTTCAATTTCTGGGGATGGCAGTTGATCATTGTAGCAGCGGCGATTACGTTGCCGTTAGGATACACTACATCCAAAGAGTATGCTGAGCTTGAATGGCCGATAGATATTGCCATTGCCTTAGTATGGGTTGCTTTTGGAGTAAACATGATCTGGACCATACTAAGAAGAAGACAAAGACACTTGTATGTGGCAGTTTGGTTTTACCTAGCAACTTTTGTAACCGTAGCTGTATTGCATATCTTCAATAGTTTAGAACTACCTGTTGGAGTGTTAAAAAGCTATTCTGTATATGCTGGTGTACAAGATGCTCTGGTGCAATGGTGGTATGGGCATAATGCAGTAGCATTTTTCTTAACGACACCTTTCTTAGGATTGATGTATTATTTTGTTCCTAAGGCAGCCAACAGACCCGTATATTCTTATAAGTTATCCATTGTGCACTTTTGGTCTTTGATATTTATTTATATCTGGGCAGGACCACATCACCTTTTGTATACATCCCTACCTGGATGGGCGCAGAGTTTAGGAGTTGCCTTTTCTGTTATGCTAATAGCACCTTCCTGGGGAGGTATGATCAACGGATTATTAACATTAAGAGGTGCTTGGGATAAAGTGAGAACAGACCCTGTGTTGAAATTTATGGTGGTGGCTATTACCGGTTACGGTATGGCAACTTTTGAAGGCCCTATGCTTTCGTTAAAGAATGTGAATGCAATTGCCCACTTTAGCGATTGGATTATTGCGCACGTACACGTTGGAGCGTTGGCATGGAACGGGTTTTTCACTTTTGGAATGCTGTATTGGTTGATTCCTAGAATGTTTAAAACAAAATTATATTCAACCAAATTGGCAAATATCCATTTTTGGACAGGAACTTTAGGTATCGTAATGTATGCATTACCGATGTACATCGCAGGATTTGTACAAGCATCTATGTGGAAACAATTTGGCCCGGACGGAACATTGACGTACGGAAATTTCTTAGAAACCGTGAATGAGATCGTACCAATGTATTGGATGAGAGCTATTGGAGGAAGTTTATTTATCCTTGGTGCAATCATCATGCTCTACAATGTGGTTAAAACTGTAAAATCAGGAGTTGACGTTACAGACGAGTTAGCGGAAGCACCTGCTTTAAAACGAGTTTCTAAATACAGACAAAAAGGAGAAAAGTACCATACTTGGTTAGAAAGAAAACCTGTTAAATTGACTATTTATGCAACAGTAGCGATTTTAATCGGAGGGATTATACAAATTGTTCCTACACTATTGGTAAAATCTAATATTCCGACGATTACAAGTGTACAACCGTATACTCCATTAGAGCTAGAGGGTAGAGATTTGTATATCAGAGAGGGTTGTGTAGGTTGTCATTCACAAATGATACGTCCTTTTAGAAGTGAGGTAGAGCGATATGGTGAATACTCTAAAGCTGGGGAATTTGTATACGATCATCCATTCTTATGGGGTAGTAAACGTACGGGCCCCGATCTTCACAGAATAGGAGAAAAGTATTCAGATAACTGGCACTTTAATCATATGTATGACCCACAAAGTACATCGTCAGGATCCATTATGCCTGCGTATAAATGGTTGATACGAAATAAGCTTGATAAGAGCAGTACAGAAGCTAAAATGAGGGCAATGGTAACTCTGGGAGTTCCTTATACAGATGAAGAAATAGCGAATGCGCAGCAAAGTATGACAGATCAAGGAAATAAGATTGAACAGAATTTATATTCAGATCCAGATTTCGCAACATCATACGAAGCAGATAAAAAGTATGCCCAAGACAATGGAGAAGATTTTGTGAATATGAGAGACAGGGAAATAGTTGCACTGATTGCATACCTACAGCGATTAGGGACTGATATTAAACTGAAGGATAGTAAAGAATTAGTAACCCAAAATCAGAAATAAGATGCTAAAGTTTATAAAAAATCACATGGAAAGTATCACTGGAATAGAAATATACCCGCTGATCTCGTTGCTCATATTCTTTACTTTTTTTGTCATCCTATTTTGGTGGGTGTTTACAGCAAAAAAAGAGTACATACAAAAGGTAAGTAATTTACCATTAGAAGATAATATTAAATCATTATAACATGAAAAAGTATATACAATCATTTGGATACATCGGATTTGTAGTGATCACATTTATAGGTCTTACAAAAGCCTTTACAACCTATGAAGATCCTTTCGATATTTATGAAAACCCGCTTGTTTGGTTGGCATTAATTGGCTTTGTGTTGGTTGTGGTGATGAAAGAAATGGTGAATTTGATCGCTCAAAAGAAAGCGGATGAATTACAACGTGAAAAGGACGGTATTGAACCTGAACCAAGTAATGCATGGTGGAAGAAACTGATGGAAAAATGGACAAAATCTAAGGCCATTGAAGAGGAAGATGAAATTGTATTGGATCATAATTATGATGGTATTCGAGAATTGGACAATACACTACCGCCGTGGTGGGTATATATGTTTTATGCTACAATTCTGTTTGCGGCAATATACTTGGTGAAATACGAGATCATGGGGGGAGATGACCAAGAAACAGAATATAGAAAAGAGGTGGCTGCTGCTGAATTAGAGCTTAAGAAGTATAAAGAAACGACTCCAGATGCATTTGATATTACTAAAATAGAAGCTCGTACAGATCAAGGTTCCTTAAAAAGAGGTAATGCTGTATTTAGACTCAATTGTGCTAGTTGTCATGCTGCCGATGGAGGTGGAGGTATTGGCCCTAACCTGACTGATAAGAATTGGATTTTAGGTGGAGGTATTCAAAATGTGTTTAAAACTATATCGGACGGAGGAAGGCCAGGAAAAGGAATGATAGCTTGGAAGAAAACCTTAAAACCCCAAGATATTGAAAAAGTAGCAAGTTATATACTGTCCTTACAAGGAACATCACCTGCAAAACCAAAGAAGGCAGAAGGTGATATTTGGGAGGAGAATTAAAAGAACAGTAAGTTTTAATAGTTAGTAATGGAAACACCTGAGAACGAAAGTTTTAGAGATAGTATAGGGACTATAACTCAAGATGGAAAACGGTCTTGGGTGTATCCAAAAAAACCAAAAGGAAGGTTTTATGATTATCGAAAATGGTTAAGTTATTTTTTACTTGCATTTTTATTATCAGCTCCTTTTATTAAGATCAATGGAAATCAATTCCTGCTCTTTAATGTGTTGGAAAGACGTTTCAATATGTTTGGTTTCCCATTCTGGCCACAAGACTTTCACTTGTTTGTGATCTCTATGATCATCGGTGTAGTTTTTATTACCCTATTTACCGTGGTATTCGGACGCATATTTTGTGGATGGTTTTGTCCTCAAACGATCTTTTTAGAAATGGTATTCAGAAGAATTGAGTATTGGATAGAAGGAGATAGAGGGAAACAGATTAGACTAGACAAGCAAAAATGGAATGCAGATAAAATAAAAAAGCGATTACTAAAGTGGACCTTGTTCTTTATTATCTCATTTATCATTGCCAACGTTTTTCTTGCTTATTTGATCGGAGGAGATACAGTATTGAGTTACATTCAAGGATCTCCTTTTGATAACTTAAATACGTTGATCTCGCTAACCATTTTTACAGCAGTCTTCTATTTTGTATTTGCATGGTTTAGAGAACAGGTGTGTATTATAGCGTGTCCATATGGAAGACTACAAGGGGTGTTGTTGGACAATCAATCTGTGGTAGTTGCGTACGATTATAAGAGAGGAGAAAAGGAACAAGGAAGAGCAAAATTTAAAAAGAACGAGGATAGGCCAGCTTCTGGAAAAGGGGATTGTATAGATTGTAAATTATGCGTTAATGTCTGTCCAACGGGTATTGATATTCGGAACGGAACGCAGTTAGAATGTGTAAACTGTACCGCTTGTATAGACGAATGCGATCATATGATGGAGAATGTGGGATTACCTAAAGGATTGATTCGATATGCAAGTATTGACAACATAGAAAAAAAGACCCCTTTCAAGTTTACAGCCAGAATGAAAGGGTACGCAGCGGTATTATTAATTCTTATGGGAGTGCTCACTGGAATGCTATTCTTACGAAATGATGTAGAAGCAACTATATTACGATTACCAGGGCAGTTATATGAACATAAGGAAAATAATATAATTAGCAATGTGTATACCTATAAGGTGATTAATAAAACAACAGAAGAGATTGAAAATGTGCGTTATAAATTGCTTTCACATAAAGGGACGATTCTTTTAGTAAGCGACACTAGATTTGAAATCCCAAAACAAGGTTTTGCAGAGGGTACATTGTTTATTGAGATTAACCAGTCGGCATTAAAGAAAGATAAAGTTCGATTAAAAATAGGTGTGTATAGTAACGATAAACTTATTGAAACAACAATTACTAATTTTTTAGGACCTAGATCCTACAGATAAAAATAGAAAAAATGAAGATAAATTGGGGAACAGGTATTGTTATTACCATCGTGTTATTTATAGGATTCATCATGTATTTTGTGATTACAATGAGTACAGATGATAGTTATAGTCATGATTTAGTAACTGAAAAATACTATCAAAAAGAATTAGTCTATCAAGAGAAAATAGATGCCTCAGAAAATGCAGCGGATTTAAAAGAAGTATTAAAAATAGAACGAACAACAAAAGGCTTGGTTATAGAGTTTCCATCCGAGCTGGAACCAACCAAGGTTAAAGGAAAAGTGTTCCTATATAGACCATCTAATAAACAATTGGATTTTGAAATTTCGATTTCACTTCTCAATAAATATTTGCTCGTGCCTGACAAAAGTTTATTGGGTGGTCGCTGGAACATAACTGTAGAATGTGAATATTCAGGAAAGAAATATTTGTTTAAAGAAGAGATCGTATACTAGATGTTAGTGTCAGGGTTCATATTAGGGTTGTTTGGAAGCTTACACTGCGTAGGTATGTGTGGGCCTATTGCCTTTATGCTGCCTGTAGATAGAAAGAACAAATGGATACAATTGTGGCAGATAATAAGTTATCATGTAGGTAGATTGATCTCTTATGGACTATTGGGAATGCTGTTCGGGTTACTAGGAAAGAGTTTTTACTTTTTTGGGTTTCAACAGCAGCTATCTATTGTTGTGGGAGCCATTATGATCCTGTCTATATTGGTGCCTTCTGTATTTAAAAAATTTTCGATCACCAAACCTATTTTCGCATTTACACATAAGGTGCAGAATAGATTGGGGCAAGAATTGAAAAAGAAGAGAAATAATACTTTTTTAACCATTGGTTTTTTAAATGGATTACTGCCTTGTGGGTTAGTCTATATGGCAATTTTCGGAGCGTTGACGATGTCTACAGTAACTCAGGGGGTATTTTATATGGCCCTTTTTGGTGCAGGAACCATTCCGTTAATGACATCGGTTGTTTACATGGCGAAATTCACAAATAGAATTCAGAGAAAAAAGATAAGAAAACTAATTCCAGTAGTTGTGGTATGTATGGGGGTCCTATTTGTCTTGAGAGGGCTAGGATTAGGAATTCCTTATGTTTCTCCCGAACCCGTTTTAGATTTAGTAAATACTACGATGCAGTGTCATTAATCTTTGTCCCTGCGACTCCAATAGAGAGCCAGAGTCATTCCAGAGAAGATATCCCAGACTCCCCAAAATGCAGCTAACAATGCCATACCGCCTAATCCACCAAAGAATCCAAAGATCAATAGGAGTCCCAAACCGCCATTCTGAATGCCGGTTTCCATGGAGATTGTTTTAACATCTTTTTTTTCTAATCCGAAAGCTTTCGCAATATAAAATCCTATAAGGAATGCAAAAATGTTGTGAAAGATTACTAAGAACAGCACATGGTGTATATGCTCTGTAAAGATGTCTACGTTTTCAGAAAACGCAATGGCTATTAACACAATAAATACCAACATAGAAAAAGGCTTTAGGATCTTTTCAATCTTACGCGCCATGACATCTTTGTAATGCCTGAGTAACATGCCCAAAATTAATGGGATCCCTAAGATCAAAGAAACCAGTTTAAATAGCTCAAAAGGGTCTAATTCTACCGTTTTTAGAATGGCATCTGTTGGTTCATATAAACTGCCCCAAAACTGTAAGTTGAAGGGAGTCATAACAATACAGATAAGTGTAGCAAAAGCTGTAAGGCTAACAGATAAGGCAGCATTGCCTTTACCCAATTTACTAAAGAAATTGGAAACATTTCCGCCAGGACAGGCAGCGATCATCATCATTCCCAATGCAAAACTAGGATGAGGTTTTATCACTAATATGGCTAAAAATGTAAGAAAAGGAAGCATGAAGAACTGAGAGAAAATACCTACAAGCAAGATCTTTGGTTTCTTGATCAATCTTCTAAAATCATCTAAGGTAATACCCAATGCAACACCAAACATAATAACAGCTAGGGCTATATTTAGTATCCAAAGTGAATCGGTACTGAAATTAATTCTAATAGCATCAATGTCGATCGGGGAATCAGTTTTTAAAAGCATATTCTATAATGTTTGCACCCATTTTTAATGCTTTTTCACGAATTTCTTTAGGATTATTATGTACAGATGAATCTTCCCATCCATCACTTAGGTCGGATTCATAATCATAAAAACAAATCAATCGTCCTTCATAAAAAAGTCCAAAGCCTTGTGGAACCTTTTTATCATGCTCATGAATTTTAGGAAGTCCATTTTTGAAGGTAAATGTTTGATTATAAATCGGGTGGTCTGCGGGAATCTCTTGCAATTGTAATGTTGGAAATACTTTTTTCAATTCTTTTCTAACAAACTTATCTAAACCATAGTTATCAGAAATATGCAAAAACCCTCCAGATATTAAATAGTTCCTAAGGTTTTTAGCTTCATCATCTGAAAAATAGACATTCCCATGACCGGTCATAAAAACAATTGGGTAGCTAAAAATGTCAATATCTCCTACAGCCACGGTCTTAGGATCCTTGCTGATTTTTGTATGACAGTTCTCGTTGGTGAATTGTATTAAGTTAGGAACAGCTGTTGGGTTTGAATACCAATCACCACCTCCATTATATTTTAAAATAGCAACATCTTGAGCTACCATTTTAGTATGTGTCGAAATCAAAAAAAGGGAAAACAGTAAGAAAAAGAGAGGACTCTTAGAATTCATTTGCTATAATTTAAAGCAATATAAGAATTCTTATTTTATTGATTAATAAAGGCAATATTTTGAACTGCAACAATACCTGCTGTTTCGGTTCGCAATCTAGTCTCCCCCAGACTAATTGGAATATAACCTTTCTCTAATGCTGTAGTAATTTCTTTAGAAGAAAAATCACCTTCTGGACCGATCAATATAGTGACATTTTGCTTTGAACCGATCAGATCTTTGATTCCCTTCTTCTCTCCATCCTCGCAATGAGCGATATATGTACTTCCTTTAAGTTTCTGCATCATAAAATCGGAAAGGAGCATAGGGTCGTTTAGTTTCGGTAATTGAAATTGAAGCGACTGTTTCATGGCTGATTGCAGTATTTTTTGAAAACGTTCTATTTTTACCACCCTTCTTTCAGAATTGTCACAAATAATTGGAGTAATCTCATCAATGCCTATTTCCGTGGCCTTCTCTAGAAACCATTCCATCCGATCGTTGTTTTTTGTGGGTGCAATGGCAACATGAAGTACGTAATCTCTATGGGGAGGCATTTCTTTGGAAGCAATTATAGAGGCAACACATTTTTTATCACTTGCAATGATTATTTGACATGTAAATAGATGGCCCTTGCCATTGGTAATGTGTAATGTGTCTCCTTCTTTTTTACGAAGCACTTTTACAACATGTTTGCTCTCAATTTTGTCAAATACGAATTGAGAGACGGTAGCGTCGATATTAGGATTATAAAATAATTGCATTAGATATTAAGTCGATAAGTTCTTCTTCTTTTATGTGTTACCGGGTCGAAACTTTTCCATAATTGATGAATAGCAGTATTTTCTTCTAATTCAGGTGTTCTAACTATTGTTTCTACGCCAATTTTATTAAAAGCATTTGCAAATTCACTAAATATAATACCTGTTACTCCTTTGTTTTGGTATTGTGGATCAACACCAATTAAATATGACGTGACAACTTTTGGGTTCTTTCTTGCCTTTAACAAATGGAAAATTCCAAATGGAAATAACTTACCCTTTGCTTTTTGTAGCGCTAGCGAGAAAGAAGGCATCATAATACCGAAAGCTACTAACTTATTATCTGCATCAATAACAAACTTGATGAACTCAGGATTTATAAAACTGATGTATTTATTTTTAAAGTAGGCTATTTGGCTATCCGAAATCGGCACATATGAAGATAGTGTCGCATACGTTTTGTTGAATAGGTCAAACATTTCATCGACATATGGAAGAATGTCTTTTGTCTTTGTAAAACTTAGAGCAGTTAAATGAAATCTTCTACAGATTAATTTTGAGATTCGCTCATAATAAGCTGCATCTACATTAGTTAATTGAAATTTATTTTCTAAATATTCTTTCTCCTTTACAAACCCTAGTTGCTCTAAATGCTCTTTATAATAAGGATGTGTATACCAGGTAATCATGGTTCCAATATGATCAAAACCGTCAATTAATACTCCAACTTTATCCAAATTAGAAAAGCCAACTGGGCCTTCCATATATTCAAGATTATTTTCTTTTCCAATTTCTTTAACCTTAGCTAATAGCACTTTTGTTACATCAATATCATCGATAACATCAAACCAACCAAAGCGCATTTTCTTAATCTTCTGCTCATTTACCTCGTAACGATTAATAATGGCCGCAATACGACCCACAATTTTTCCTTCCCTAAGAGCCACATAAAAATACGCGTCAGCATTTTCGAAAGCAGGATTTACTTTTTTGTCAAAAGTTTCTAATTCATCTTTAATAATTGGAGGAACCCAGTATTTACTATTCTTATAAATAGAAAAAGGAAACGTAACGAACTGTTTCATTTCCTTTTTTGTATGACATTCTTGTAATGTAATCATAAGGTAAAAATAATCATTTTACTCATTATTATCTTCTTCTTTAGAGTCATCTTTCTTTTTCTTAACAGGTTTTACTTTTGTTTTCTTTTTTCGAACCCTTCTTGGTTTTTTTCGAGTCTCATTTTCACCTTTTTTTCCTGTCGTTTTATTAGATTTGTCTTTCTTCTTAAAGATGCCAGTAACCTTACCAAACATTCTTCCAAAGAACCCTTTTCTGTTCTTCTTAGCGTATCTAGTTTCTTTACCTTCAGGTAATTCGTCAGTATTTCCATCGGAAATTAACTTGTCCTTATGCCTATCCAGACGGTAAGAGATCCCGAAAGAACCATAAAAACCAGTAGCTTTTCCTTCGGTAATTAATCTAAGTGAGCTATTAAATTGTAAATCTTTGCTATATAAAAAAGCCAATCCAGTTCCCACATTTCCTTTAGATACAAATTTGTTACTTGCTCCTTGGTTTTCAAAAAAGGTAGACCATCTGTCACTTAAGCTAATGGTAGCCGTTATGATATAAGAAAGTTCAGAAAAATCTGTACCGATCTTATCATAAAACACGTTTGTGATTAGATTAAAACTCTCGGAGAAATCGTTCTGAAGAAGTATCCCAGCTTTAGGAGAAAACTGACCTATTTTATACCCTTCACTTAGCATATCAGGATTTACTCCGGCATAAACTGCTACAGAAGGAATAGCTCTTTTCCAATCAAAAGCATTACGCTTTTTCCAGCTTCGAATTTCTTTACTTTTATCTTTATACTCTTGCTGATAGACTAAATACTTTGCACCAACCGTAAACTCGCTAAACCCTGATTCAAAATAATGAGAGGTGAAAATATTTTTAAAAGCAACTTTATCCCGTTGATAACTACCAGTAAGGTTTAGTTCTAATCGCTCAAAAAAGAAGCTAGTCCTAAAAGCAAAATTAACACCAAATGACTGAGGCCTAGAAAAAGTTGGTTCTATCGATGTATTTCTAAAAAAGAAATTTGACTCAAATTGGTATACTCCTGTGCCAACACTATAGGGACTTTCCGAAAAACCAGGCCTATTAGAATTGATGACTTCAGTATATTGCGCATGCATGGTATCTATAAATCCAATACTGCATAGAAAGATTATCAGCGCAATTTGTTTTGTAGAAAATAGAAGTTTCAAAGAAAAAAATGGTTTAGAGTGTTTTACAAACATAGCTGAAATTAACGATTCATCAAATCCTAGCAAATACTTTTTTAATTGTTTTAAAGTTTTTGTATTATGTTAACGCTACAATTATGGTCAAATTGTTATTTTTGATTCTAATTTAGAAATACAAATGCAACAGGCGGAATTAATGGGTTTTTTAAGAACGATACTTATCATATTATTTATTTACTACTTGCTTAAATTTTTGGCAAGAATATTTGCTCCTATACTTTTAAAGAAAGCGGTAAATAATATGCAGCAAAAGGCGCAACAACAATATAACAGTCAACATCAACATACTGCAAAAGCAAAAGAAGGAGAAACGGTTATCGATAGAAAGCCCAATTCTCAGAAACAAAGTGATTCGTCCGTGGGCGAGTATGTCGATTTTGAAGAATTAGACTAACATGAATTTTAAAAAAGGAGCACCTTATTTAATTGCTTTTGCAATTTTTACTACTATTTCCTTAATTTATTTTTATCCCGTCTTAAAAGGGGATAAGATATCTCAGTCAGATATTACTCAGTTTACGGGTATGGCGAAAGAAATACAGGATTTTAGAGCCGAGAATGGAACAGAGCCTTATTGGACGGGAAGTGCTTTTAGCGGCATGCCCGCTTTTCAGTTAAGCGCGTATTACCCGAATGATTTTGTGCGGTATTTGGATAAAGCAATACGCTTTTTACCGAGACCAGCTGATTACTTGTTCTTGTACTTTTTAGGATTCTTCCTCTTATTACAAGCATTAAACACGCATTGGAAACTGTCCATATTGGGAGCATTGGCCTTTGGCTTTTCTACCTATTTGATTATTATTTTTGGAGCTGGGCATAATGCAAAGGCACATGCTATTGGGTACATGCCTATGGTAATTGCAGGAGTTATCTGGTTGTTTAAGCGGAAATACTTGCTTGGTTTCGTGGTTACAGGTTTGGCAACCGCCTTAGAAATATATGCCAACCATCCTCAGATGACATATTACATGGCATTTACTATCCTCATTTTAGGAATTATTGAGCTTATTGAGGCGATTAAGAAAAAAGAAGTGCCTGTATTTGCAAAGCAAGCTGGATTAATTATCCTTGCCATGGTGTTAGGACTAGGTGTTAATTCTACTAGATTACTATCAATGAAGCAATATGCTGATTATAGTACACGAGGTAAATCTGAATTAACTATTAACACAGACGGAACAGAAAAAACAGCAAGAAGTGGTTTAGATAGAAGCTATATTACTGAGTATAGTTATGGAAAGGCAGAAACTTTTAATTTATTGGTCCCTCGATATATGGGGGGAGGAACTGTTGAAAAGTTAGGAAAAAACTCAAATACTTACGAAACCGTAAGATCATTGGCAGGGCCAAAACAAGCTGATGGATTTGTAGAGCAGGTATTAACCTATTGGGGAAAGCAACCCATTATTGAAGCCCCCGCCTATATTGGAGCAATCCTTGTTTTTCTATTCTTTTTGGGAATCTTTTTGGTAAAAGGAAAGTATAAGTATTGGTTGGTAGCTGCAACTATCTTTTCAATATTAATGAGTTGGGGAAAGAATTTTGAATTTCTAACAAACCTATTTATAGATTATGTACCACTTTACAATAAGTTTAGGGCTGTATCTTCCATTCAGGTAATTGCAGAATTATGTGTGCCGTTACTTGGTATTTTAGCTCTGAAAGAATTGTTTACTGATAAAATTTCATCTGAAGAAAAGATACAGGCTCTTAAAAAATCGCTATATATAGTCGTTGGGTTGATTGTAATAGCTTTTGCATATGCCCATTTGTTTACATCTTTTGAAGGTATTAGAGATGCAAGTTATAAGAGTTATCCTGGTGTAATCGATGCAGTTATTGCAGATCGAAAATCTGTACTACTGATGGATAGTTTGAAATCCGTATTGTTTATTGGATTGTCATTCGGATTACTTTGGATGTTTGTTAAGAACAAATTGAATCAAACAAAAGCGATTCTTGGATTAGGAATATTAATTTTATTTGATCTGGTTTCGGTAGCTAAAAGATATGTGAACAAAGATGATTTTAAACCAGCTCGAAAAATTGAAAGACCATTTGTAGCGTCTCCAGCAGATCTACAAATATTAAAAGATAAAAGCCACTATCGTGTTGCGAACTTTACCACGAGTCCGTTACAGGATGGTAGAACGTCATATTTTCACAAATCTATTGGAGGGTATCATGCGGCGAAACTTGGGCGATATCAAGAATTATTTGATTTTCAAATGGCTAAGAATAATTTGGAAGCATTTAATATGTTGAATGTGAAATACTTTATTGTACCAGATAATTCAGGTAGAGAGCAAGCTCAGGTAAATCCAGATGCAAATGGAAATGTGTGGTTTGTTAATGAGCTTAAAATTGCAAATTCTGCCAATGAAGAGATCCAGGCTTTGGATAGCTTGCAAACGAAATACGCGGCCGTTATTACTGCGAGTGATTATGGGAAGGTTACTACCGACTTTGATGCAAATATTCAAAAAGATTCTACGGCCACGATTAGCTTGACCAAATACGGGTTAACAGACTTAGAATATGAGTCGAATACAGAAAAAGAACAATTTGCAGTGTTCTCCGAAATCTATTATAAAGATGGTTGGAATGCGTATATAGATGGAAACTTGGCACCTCATTATAGAGTTAACTATGTTCTTAGAGGTATGGTTATACCCAAAGGAAAGCATGTCTTAACCTTTAAATTTGAACCTTCCGTAATTTCTAGAGGAAATACAATTACTTTGATTTCTTACGGATTGCTATTGCTCGTGCCTGTTGGGTGGTTTTTTATGGGTAAAAGAAAAGAATAATCATGGCGACAAAGACGCATCAAAGAAGGTATTCCAAAACACTAGAATTTTTACAAAAAGTGGTTCCGGCTCCGGCTACAATTCTTGACTTGGGAACGCGCAATGCGTTTACGGAAATCATGGAACAACATGGTTATACTGTTTTTAATACAAGCGGCGAAGATTTGGACGTATTACCAGAAATAGTTAAAGAATACAAAGTGGATGCGGTAACAGCATTTGAGATATTTGAACATTTAATTGCTCCTTTTAATGTGTTACGTGAATTTAGTAGTGCGAAACTAGTAGCGACCATACCACTTAGATTATGGTTTGCTACGGCTTATAGAAGTAAAACAGATGAATGGGATCGACATTATCATGAATTTGAAGATTGGCAATTTGATTGGTTACTAGAAAAATCAGGTTGGAAGATTAAGGAAACAACTAAATGGACAAGTCCTATCAATACTATTGGATTTAGACCTATCCTAAGAACATTCACGCCTAGATATTATGCTGTATATGCAGAACGTAAAAAATAGAAATTTGTGAGAATCGGAATGATTTTGGACTCAGATTTTCCTCCCGATCCTAGGGTGGAAAATGAAGCCATAGCTTTAATTAAAGCAGGACATGAGATATTCCTATTTTGTTTGACTTATGGAAATCAACCGTTAGAAGAGGAGATCAATGGTATAAAAGTTAGACGATTTCTTTCTAATAAATGGGAGTATAAACTATCCGCTTTAGCGTATACATTTCCTTTTTATTCATCTATAATGAAGAAAAAAATTGGACGTTTCATAGCAAAGAATAAAGTCCAGGCGATTCATATACATGACATAAGAATTGCACAAGCCGTAATGTGGGCCAATAAAAAGTATAAACTACCTGCCATATTAGATTTGCATGATAATATGCCAGAGGTAATGAAGTTATATCCTCACCTTCAAAAGTTCCCAGGTAAGTATTTAATATCACCTAAAAAATGGAAACAGAAAGAGGAGCAATTTATTGCTAAAGTTGATCATGTGGTAACCGTGTCTCAAGAGTTTGTGGATGAGGTTGTGAAGCGAACGCAGATAAGTAATGAAAAAATAAGTCTGGTTCCGAATACGATCAGGAAATCTTTTTATGAAGACGCTATTATTGAGGAAAATATCATAAAACGCTATAAAAGTAACTTTGTGATTCTTTATTTGGGAGATACTCATGTACGCAGAGGGTTACAAACTGCGATAGAGAGCATAGATACTATTCGAACAGAAATTCCTAATGTTAAATTGGTAATTGTAGGGAAGAACACCACCGATCCTATTTTGAGGCAACAGGTAAAGGAATTGCAACTTGAAAGCTTTGTAGATTTTGAAGGGTGGCAGGATGTTTCCCTTTTTCCTTCATATATTGAGGCTAGCGATGTATGCATTTCACCTTTGCACAGAAATATACAACATGATGTGGCCTATGCCAATAAACTGTTTCAATATATGAGTTTTGGAAAACCAGTATTGGTTAGTGATGCCATTGCTCAAAAGAAACTCATTTCCAGAATTAATGGAGGACTGGTGCACAAAGAAAAAGACGCTAAAGATTTTTCAGACAAGATCATGGAGCTTTACAATAGCGAAGAGCTGAGGAAGCAATTTGGAGAAAATGGAGAAAGATTTGTAAAAAATGAATTTTCTTGGGAGCATACCTCAAAAGAACTTCTTACTTTGTACAACAATTTATCTCGTTGAAAGTATTAATTATTACATATTATTGGCCTCCGGCTGGAGGATCTGGCGTACAACGCTGGTTGAAATTCGTAAAGTATCTTCGCGATTTTGATATAGAACCAGTCATTTATACGGTAGATAACCCAGCATATGTTATTGAGGATGCAAGCTTACTTGCGGATATACCTGAAGGAGTTGAAGTCATTAGACAGCCTATTTTTGAACCAAATTCAATACTATCTTTTTTTGGTAAAAAGAATAAAAAGCAGAGTGGTGGTTTCTTAAACCCAAACCCTAGTGCCATTGGAAAATTATTGCAATATATACGAGCAAATTATTTTATACCTGATGCACGGAAGTACTGGATAAGACCATCCGTAAAATATTTAGAACAGTATGTAAGAGAGAATGATATTGATGCTGTAATAAGTACGGGCCCACCTCATAGTATGCATCTAATAGCTATGCAACTTAAAGAACGAACAGGGATGACATGGATTTCTGATTTTAGGGACCCGTGGACAGAAATAGATTATTTCCATCAATTACCTTTGAGCAAAAGATCAAAGCTAAAACATATAGAGTTGGAAGAGCAAGTAGTATCAAAATCTGATGTTGTAATTGTAGTTGGCGAAACCATGAAAAAGAATTTTGAAAAATATAATGATGAAATTCATGTAGTTACAAACGGATATGATTCGAAAGTTTCCGAATTAAATGAAGAGTTAGATATGTCTTTTACCATTACACATATTGGAATGATGAATGCAGACAGGAATCCTACTATTTTATGGTCTGTCCTTAAAGAGATATGTGATGAGAATGCTGACTTCAAAAAAGACCTTAAAGTACAACTCATTGGAAAGGTGGCGACGGAAGTCGAAAAAGATTTAGCTAGTTTGAATGAAAAGAATATTGCCCTTATTGAATATTTGGATCATCAGGACGCAAGGTTATATCAGCAAAGATCTCAATTGCTGTTGCTTGCTATTAACAACGTGCCCAGCGCCAAAGGAATTATTACTGGAAAAATATTTGAGTACTTGCAAGCGAGACGCCCCATTTTAGGTATAGGGCCTATTCATGGTGATGCTGCTAACATTGTAAACGAGACTACATCTGGAATTATGGTTGATTTTGATGATGCCGCCGGACTAAAAGGAACTATATTGGAATATTATGACAAATTTAAAAAAGGAGATTTAACGGTCAGTAGCTCAAATATTGAAAAGTATCATAGAAAAGAATTGACCAGAGAATTATCCGTAATTTTAATTCAAGACTAGATTGGGAATAGTTTTAAAACAATCTTTCAGGAATACGATCATTATTTACACTGCTTTTGTGGTTGGTGGGATAAATGCGCTATTTCTATATACACGTTTCTTAAAAGAAGAATACTACGGATTAGTTACCTATTTATTATCTACAGCTAATCTTCTAATGCCGCTTACGGCATTTGGTATTCAATACACTATTGTAAAGTTTTATACTAGTTATACAATTAAGAAAGAACGAGACCGATTTTTAAGTGCAGCACTCCTCATCCCTTTACTAATTGCTATACCTATTGCTTTTTTTGGGAACCTGTTTTACCATGAGATAGCGAGTTATTTGTCAGAAGAAAATGCCATTATTAAAGACTATACCTACATTATTTACTTGGTGGCTATAGCTACTGCGTATTTTGAAATTTTCTATGCTTGGTCTAAAGTACTTTTAAAATCTGTTTTCGGAAATGTTTTAAAAGAACTGTATAACAGGGTTGTAGTCATGATGCTGTTATTCTTGGTTTTCTTCGATGTAATTAGTAAACCTGAATTCATTTATTACTTGACAGGAGCATACTTTATCCGAGCATTGATCATGATGATATATGCACTGAAACTATATAGGCCTAAATTTACCTTTTCCGTACCTGAGAATTATATAGAAGTCCTTAAATATTCAGGGTATATTATTTTAGCAGGAAGCGCTGGAGCCATATTATTGGATATTGACAAAGTGATGATTCCCGCGAAAAAAGCTATTGAATACACTGCTTATTACAGCGTTGGAGTTTATATAGGTTCGGTTATTGAAGCACCTGGAAGGGCTATGGCTCAAATCTTACAGCCGCTAACGGCAAAGGCATTGAATGAAGGAAATAATACCGAAGTTAACAGCTTGTACAAAAAAAGTTCTATTAACCTTTTACTGATCAGTGGTTTAATTTTTCTATTGATAAATCTCAATATTATAGAGTTGTATAAAATGATTCCAGAAAAGTATTCTGGTGGAGTGCTCGTGGTTTTAATGATTTCATTCGCGAAGTTATATATTATGTCTCTAGGGAGTAATGGAGCTATCATTTCTAATTCAAAATACTACAAAATTTTATTGCCTTACGGTATTGCAATGGCCCTTTCGGTTTATTTTTTAAATCATTGGTTAATAGATCTTATCGGAATAAATGGAGCGGCCTTGTCTACATTGATCGTGATTCTATTTTTTAATACCCTAAAGATCTGGTACGTAAAGCATAAATTTAATATGCTTCCTTTTACTTCGAAAACGTTCGTGTTAATTTTTGTAATAGCTACTTTATATGCAATTTTCTATTTTTTGAATTTTCATTTTCATCCAATCATTAATATTGTTTTAAAGAGCGTATTGATTATAGTTATATACCTGTTTGTGGTTTCGAAATTGAAAATATCTGAAGACGTAAATCAACTACTAAAGAAATTAAATCACTTTAAAAAAGGCAATCGATAAAATCTGCTATTAAATGAAGAGTCAGTCCTATGCCAACGACACGTGTTTTTTTAAAGAATAGTAAGCCCACATAAATAATAAACATGTAGTATGTATGCAAGGGATGAAAATTAATGCTACACCTTTCTGGATCGAAAATTGGATTGGCCAGAAGATGATCTAAATCTATCAACATCGTTACCAGCATAACTACATAGGCCTTTTTCCATTGATCCTTAAAAAATACAATGGCAATTATAGCGGGAAAGACAAAATGTAAACCGTAATGAACACTAAATTTTACTACTTCCATAAACAAAAAAAGACCTGTCAAATATAACAAGTCTTTATATGGGTATTTAATAATTCTTGGGGGAAATATTATATATCAAAAGTAATTAAAATAAATCCGTTGGTTGTTAACCTATGTTAAGGCTTTTCTTTTTTTGAATATAAATCCTTTCGAATTCTACTCAATTGCACAGGAGTGATGTTTAAATAAGAAGCAATGTGATATTGAGGAATTAAATTATCTATATCCGGAATTTCTTTTTTTAAATTTAAATATCTCTTCGTTGCATCTAACACAGAAAGTTCAAAAATTCGTTTCTCCATTCGCATAAATATACGCTCTAGAACAGCTGCATACATATTGCTAATATCAATATTCTCAGCAGCTAATTTTTTGAACGCTTTGAAGTTACCAGAATATACCTCGCAATCCGTTAAACAATCATAAGTAAGTCTGGAAGGTTTTTCTAATACAAGCGCAGAGAACGAACCCGTACTAGAAACAGGGACAAAAAAAGTTCTGATAAATTCCTTGCCTCTATCATTAGTAATATAGGACCTGACAATACCTGATTTTAGGACATAGAAATTTGTAGGGACTTCTCCAAGTTCGGCAATAACATGACCTTTCTCATAAGAGTTCAAAGTTAATAGTTTTAAAAACTTGTTCTTTGAAGACTCAGAAAGAGACGAAAGATTTGAGACAAATTCAGTAATAAATTCCATAAATGTTAAAAAACTCTCAGGAGTAATTTGCTATTTAAGGGGAATAAAATCCTTACTAAGGTACGTTATTTTTTACAAATAACTGAAACTGTTAGGGCCTTCCATAAACAAAAGGTCTAGCATAGAAAGATTTTCTATGAAGCCGTGTTTCTCATCAAAAACCTGAATATATGGTTTAAATGAATGCATCTTTTCTTGTTTTACGCAGGCAAGTCTTCTGAAATCTTGTAAAGGTGATTCAACCAGATATTCTACCGTTCTTTCATATTTTTTCTCTAATTCCAAGGCATCATTAAAGAAAAGAAAAGTATCTATGGAAAGGTCCAATAAGTAGTTGTACTTTTTGGTAAATATTCTAGCAAGATCATCTTCGTAGAATTCAAAGAATGGAGAAGATCTATAGGCAATTTGTATTGACTTGAAATGATGTCTTTGCCAATCAGATTCATTACTTACTAGCGTATCTTTTGTTTTTTTTCTTTGATGTGAAGGTGGATGAGAAACAGGTACGTTTAAAAGCTGTTTTCCATTTGCTCCATAAATATAACAACGATTCCGATACGTCTGCTTTTGAAAATTATCTTCAACTTCAAAAGTGATCGTGTTAGATTTTATGATCTCAGAATACTGTGAAACAGGAGAGAAGTATGTTGGTATAAACAAAGACATGATTATGCCTTCTTTTTGCGACGACTTCTAAAAACGCTATAACCGATGTACGATAGAATCAACGCGAAAACCAAGTATCTATAAGAGACCAACTCGCCATTCCCTCCAACGGTCGTAAACATTCTATCCCAACGAATGGAACCTGTCTCTGTATCCCAGCTAAACCATACCATTACAGGTTTTCCTACTACATGATCAAAAGGAACATAACCCCAAGTTCTTGAATCTTCAGAATTATCTCTATTATCTCCCATCATCCAGTAATAGTCCTGTTTAAACGTATAAGAGTCCGTTTTTAATCCGTTGATATAAATGTTTTCACCATCAACTAATAGGTCATTATGTTCATATTCTCCAATAATCTTTTCATAAAAAGGAATGGTTTTAGCATTAAGAGCGACCGTTTTTCCCGCTTCAGGAATATATATAGGTCCAAAGTTGTTCTGGGACCATTTATAATCTTTGTCTTGGGGAAATAAACCGTTATAAGAACCTTTTGGCTTTATATTTCTAACCACACTATCCACAGCAGGATTTTTTCTTAATTCTTCCGCTATCTTAGTAGTTAAGTTCGCTAACCTAACTTTCATTTTCAGTTCTGTTATATCGATATTGTATCCCGTTATAACTTCTCTAGGGACACCTTTATAGCTAGTTGAGAGTTTAAACTTATTTCCTTCAATTCTTTCAAGAGCTCCATAAGGACTAATCGCTTTAATTTGCTCGTTACTCGTAAAATTTACAACATATTCTCTCCCAAATTCTTTCTGCGTATATGATTTAAGCTCTCTTGTACTTAACCCTTTGCTAGAATATACTGTATAAAAGAACTGCAATTTTGCTCGATCTGGCAATACCGTTTGTTTTCCATTAATATAAACAAACCCATCAATCACAGATAAAGAATCTCCAGGAATCCCAACACAACGTTTTACGTAGTTAGATCTTTTGTCAATAGGTTTTCTGATCCTTTTATCCGGAGTTTTAAAGAACTGATGTACAGTATCTGCCGGCCAGCTAAAGACAACGATATCATTACGTTTTATTTTTTGGAAACCAGGTAAACGCATATACGGTAACTGCAGTTTGTTCACTAATGCCTGGTCCCGCTTCTCCATATCATCTTCATATAGATATGATTTTTTATTGATTATAGGAAGTGTATCGTGCAACATGGGTGCGGCAACTGTGGTCATAGGCACCCTGGCTCCGTAATGAAATTTACTCACAAAGAGGTAATCTCCGACCAATAGTGTTTTCTCTAAGGAAGAAGAAGGGATGGTATAGGGCTGCATAAAATACGTATGCACCATTGTAGCGGCAATAATAGCAAAAGCAATAGAGCTTACCCATTCTCCTAAAGGCGTTCTTGGATCTAATGCTCTGTCTTTTCTATATGGAGCTTCCGTTCCATAACTGATGTAGTACGAAAAGAGTCCAAAAGTAATGAGTGTTAGTATGGTGTATTTACGTTCTAAAAAACCAAAACTTCTCGCAGTTTCGATCCAAATTATAGGGAACATCAAAAGGTTTACAATAGGAATAAATAATAAAAGAATCCACCAACGTGGTCTCTTTATGATCTCCATCAATACAAATCCGTTATAAATGGGAATTAAAGCCTCCCAAGGTTTTCTCCCCGCTCTTTGGTATAATTTCCAGGTTCCAAAAAAATGGATCAATTGTACTCCTAAGAAAAAAAGTAACCATTCTGTAAACGTCATATCTAACTATTTATATTCTATTCGATGTTAGGCTGCAAAGTAACAAATAAGTTACATTCTTTAACCAATGTTTAACACATCTTTCATTGTAAAAACTCCTTTTCTATGTTGTAGCCATTCAGCTGCAACTACTGCTCCAAGGGCAAACCCCTGTCTATTATGAGCAGTATGTTTGATCTCGATACTGTCAATATCAGAATCGTACGATATGGTGTGTGTACCGGGCACACCTGGAATTCTTTTTGCTGCAATCGGAATGGTATTTTCAGATGCTTTGCCATCAAGTTTCCATGCTGTTTTTTCCGAATCTTCTATGATGCCTTCGGCAAGTGTAATAGCAGTACCACTGGGTGCGTCTAATTTTTTTGTGTGATGAATTTCTTCAATTGAAGTGTTGTAGCCTTCAACTGTCTTCATCAGTGTAGCCAGCTGCTTATTCAACTCAAAAAAGATATTGACTCCTAAACTAAAATTTGAAGCGTAAATAAAAGCTCCTTCTTTATCAAGACATAACTTTTCTATTGCGTCATAATGATCCAACCAACCCGTCGTGCCAGAGATAACAGGAATATTATTGTTGATACAATTTGAAATATTGCCATAGGCAGCATCTGGAATACTAAAATCAATAGCTACATCCGCTTTGCAAATATCATATGAAGAATCCTTAGAAACCTTTAATACAATTTCATGACCTCTTTGTAAAGCAATCTTTTCAATTTCTTTACCCATTCTTCCGTAACCGAGTAATGCAATTTTCATCTAAAAAGTAAGTTTAAAAGACATCCCAAGCGTAGGTGCATACACCATAGAAGGGTCTTGAATGATCACCGGCTTAAAGGATAAATTATCGTTGGTGTTAAATTGCATTAGGTGCGCATTTACACTGGCTTCAACTATTTGTAAAGTGTATAATACGATCGTCGCTAATAAAGAAAGATCTCGATTCTGCCGTAATATGTTCTGCGCATTTACCAAGCCATCTTCTGAAATCAATTGACTACCATCATCTAAGGTAAATTCATCTTGTAAGCCAGCCTTACGCTGTTTAAAAGCTCGTCTAAATCTTTTGTACTCACTATTATTATCAAGATAAAAGTAAATGCTGGTTCCCATGGCTCCCCAAACAATTGGAGCTTTCCAGTATTTTTTGTTATAAATCTGCCCCATACCAGGAAAAATAGCTGAATAAAACGCAGCTTTGGATGGAGATAAAGGATTGTAAAAGTCATCGGTGACTTCGATTTTACCTTTTACCTTAACGCCTTTAACTGCCGTAGAGTCCTTTTGAGAAAAAGCTTTGATTGATACGGTACATATCAAAAGAACAAGTATGATCCTAACTTTACACACTTATTTTAATAGGTTTTTAATTCTATTAAAATCTTCTTCAGAATGAAATGGAATCACTAATTTCCCTTTTCCTTTAGAGGTCACATTGACATCCACTTTGTGGCCGAAAAAGGAACTAATGTCTTGTATGCTGTCTTTAATGTACTTAGGAACAACTTTTCTTTTTGGTTTACTAGAAGTTCCACCGCTCTTTAGGTTTTTTACAAGTTCTTCGGTTTGTCTAACCGACAATTTTTCCTGTAATATCTTCTCATAGATATTTAATTGCTCTTCTTTATTTTCTACATTGATAATGGCCCTTCCATGTCCCATAGAAATAAATCCATCTCGCATTCCCGTTTGAAGAATAGGGTCTAACTTTAACAATCGAAGGTAATTTGTAACTGTTGATCTTTTCTTACCAACACGAACACTTAATTCTTCTTGAGTCAAGTTGATTTCATCGATCAACCTTTGATAGGATAAAGCCACTTCGATTGGATCTAGATTTTTGCGCTGAATGTTTTCGACCAATGCCATCTCTAGCATCTCTTGATCATTTGCAATCCTAATATATGCTGGAATAGAAGTATTGCCAATAAGTTTTGACGCTCTAAAACGGCGTTCTCCAGAAACTAATTGAAAAGAGTTTCCGCTGAGCTTTCTTACTGTTATTGGTTGAATTACTCCTAGCTCTCTAATAGAGGAAGCCAATTCACGTAATGCCTCTTCATCGAAATATGTTCTGGGCTGATATGGGTTGACTTCAATTTCATTCAACGAAATTTCAATGATGTTTCCCACTACCTTATCCGCATTTTTGTCACTAACAGAGTTGATATCTGTTGTGTCCTTTAATAATGCTGATAAGCCTCTTCCTAAAGCTTGTTTTTTCGTGGCTTTAGCCATAATCTCAATTCTTTTTTAAGAGTTCGTTTGCCAAATTTAAGTAATTTACAGCACCTTTACTTGTAGCATCATAGGCAATAATACTTTCTCCATAACTAGGTGCCTCTCCTAAACGTGTATTTCTTCTAATAATTGTGTCAAAAACCATAGTGCTAAAATGTGTCTGTACTTCATCTACAACCTGATTTGATAGTCTTAATCTGGAATCGAACATAGTAAGTAAAAGACCTTCTATATCTAGATTTGGGTTATGAATTTTTTGTACACTTTTTACAGTATTCAGAAGCTTTCCTAGGCCTTCAAGGGCAAAATACTCACATTGGATAGGAATGATCACCGAATCGGCAGCTACCAAAGAATTTAACGTTATTAAGCCTAATGAAGGAGCACAATCAATCAATATATAATCATAATCACCTTTTACACTTTCTAAAGAACGTTTCAACATATACTCTCGCTCTTCTTTATCTACTAGTTCAATCTCTATTGCAACTAAATCTATGTGCGCAGGAATAATATCTACATTAGGAGATGTTGTTTTCTGAATGGCTTTTTTCGCAGAAACCGTGTGTTCTAATACTTGATAGGTTCCATGTTCAACTTCTTGAACATCAATACCTAAGCCTGATGAAGCATTGGCTTGAGGATCGGCATCTATAAGCAATACTTTCTTTTCTAAAACACCCAACGAAGCTGCTAAATTTACAGAAGTAGTTGTTTTACCTACGCCACCTTTTTGATTTGCAATTGCAATAATTTTACCCATTAAGAAATACCGTTTTCAACTAGTAAAATTACAATTAATTACTGTTTTTAAAAACCAAAGATGTTAACAAAAAAGTTAAAATTTAAAACACTGAAAAACAGAATGTTAGATTTGTTTTATTGAAGTTTTTAAACAATTACTACAACAAAAGCGATGTTATGATTTCTTAGGAACATTCTTGAGGATTTCTACCACGAATTTCCAGAACTTCACCACTGATGAAATGCTTACACGTTCATCTGGAGAATGTGCTCCTAAGATGGTAGGGCCAAATGAAATCATATCCATTTCTGGATAATTCTGTCCTAAGATTCCACATTCCAACCCAGCATGGCAAGCAACTACGCGAGCCTTTTCTCCATGCAATTGTTCATATAAGTTAGACAAAACATCTAGTATTTCTGAATCTACATTAGGTTGCCAACCTGGATATGAACCGCTAAGTTCTACGTCAAAACCAGCTAATTCAAAAGTAGAACGTAGCGAATTTGCCAAGTCATATTTTGATGATTCTGATGAAGATCGCGTTAAACAACCAATAGTAATGTTTTCATCCTTTACGATAACTCGAGCAATATTATTAGAAGTCTCCACAAGGTCTTCCATATCAGCACTCATTTTGTAAACGCCGTTTAAGGCCCCATAAATTGATTTTATAAGACCTTCCTGAACACCAAGATCCATAACATGTTCGGGTAATTTGGTAGGCTCAACAACGATGCTGAGATTGGATTCAATAGTTGAGAACTCTTCTTTGATAGTAGAAATGAGTTCGTCAATTTCAAACAAAAAAGGTTCTTTTGATATTTCATCAATGGTAATAATGGCAAAGCTTTCTCTTGGAATAGCGTTACGCAAGCTACCACCATCAATAGCAGTAATTCGCAAACCAAAATGTTCAAATCCGTTATACAACAGTCGATTCATAATCTTGTTTGCATTCCCAAGACCTTTGTGAATATCCATTCCTGAATGCCCTCCACTCAAACCAGTCACCGAAATTTTGAATGCAATAGATTGCTCGGGAGTATCTTTTAAAGCGTATGTTCGGGTAGCCGTTACATCTACGCCGCCTGCACAACCTATATCGATTTCATCATCTTCCTCAGTGTCCAGATTTAGTAATATTTCACCATCTAATATACCACCTTCTAACCCCATAGCACCGGTCATTCCGGTTTCTTCGTCTATGGTAAATAAAGCTTCAATTGCAGGATGTTCAATATTTGTTGAAGACAAGATCGCCATGATGGTCGCTACGCCTAAACCATTGTCTGCTCCTAAAGTGGTACCATCAGCTTTTACCCAATCGCCGTCAATAAGCATTTTTATTCCTTCGTTATCGAAATCAAAAATAGTATCCGAATTTTTTTGATGTACCATATCCAAATGGCTCTGCATGACAATAGTTTTTCGATCTTCCATTCCCGCAGAAGCAGGTTTTTTAATGATCACATTTCCAACAGAATCTATCATAGTTTCTAGTTGTAATTGTTTACCAAAATCTACCATAAACTGAATGACTCTTTCTTCTTTTTTAGAAGGACGAGGTACTGCATTAAGGTCGGAAAAATGGTTCCAAAGCGCTTTTGGTTCTAGGTTTCGAATGTCTGAATTCATGAATACTTTTGATTTACTTTAACGAAGCTCAAAGGTATATAATTCTTGGTAGAACTAGTGTATTTCTAACACCATTTCACTCATGCTTTTTCGCACTTTTTTGAGATCTTTCATAAAGTCATCCTCAGCTCTATAGCCAACCGGTAATACTAGAGCAGCACTTAAATTTTGAGCTTGAAGTTTAAGTGTTTCATCGTATTTTTCAGGAATAAATCCTTCCATCGGACATGAGTCTATCTTTTCTAATGCACAAATAGTCAATAGATTTCCTAATGCAAGATATGCCTGGTTTTTTGCCCAGGTTTTAATTTCTTCTTTTGTTTTTTGGGAGATGGAGTCTGATAAGTAATTTTTAAATGGATCCAGGATTTCATCTGGTGTATTTCGTATCTCTTTGACCATTTTGAAATAGTGCTCTACAGAATCTTTATCAACAATATTTTGAGTACAGATAACCAGAAGGTGAGAAGCTTGGGCAACCTGTTCCTGATTCCATGAATGCTCAACAAGGCTTTTTTGGATCTCTTTATTTTTGATGATCACTAACTTTATAGGTTGCAAACCATATGAGGTTGCAGTTAAATTGAAAGCTTCCTTTAAGATGGCTATTTGATCTTCTGAAATAGATCTGGTATTGTCAAATTTCTTTACGGCATAACGCCATTGTAAACTTTCTATAGAACTCATATTGTCTTATTTTCTACAAAAATACATGATTTATAGCGGCTATTAATTTCTCATAATCATAATTTTTGATAGTGATATAGATACTGTTTTTCGAAATTTTGTATCTTGAAAAGAAAAACTATGAAAGAAGATTTTCTCCATTATATATGGCGTTATGGTCTATATGCGTCGTCAACAATATATACCGTACAAAAAGAGCGTATTTATATTGTAAAACCAGGCCAGTATAATACGAACGCTGGTCCCGATTTCTTGCAAAGCGAGCTAGTAATTAATAACCAGAAGTGGGTAGGGAATGTAGAGATCCATATAAATGCATCTGATTGGTATCATCACAGACACGAAGAAGATTCGAATTACGACGCTATTATACTGCATGTCGTTTGGAATCACGATGTAGATATTTATATGAAAGACAACAGGCCATTACCAACATTAGAACTTAGTAGTTTTGTATCTAAGGCATTACTTTTGAAATACACCATGCTGTATAAGTCCGATTCGAGATGGATACCATGCGAAAATCACATCCAAAAAACCCCATCGTTTGTGTTAAAAAATTGGCTAGAACGTTTGTATTTTGAAAGACTTGAACAAAAATTGGATACTATAAACGGGCTGCTGAATAGGTCAAAAAATGATTGGGAGGCAGTATTTTTTCAAATGTTAGCAAGAGGCTTTGGGTCTCGTGTGAACGGGGATGCTATGTTAATGATGGCGCAATCTATGGAAATGTCAATTGTAAGAAAGCAGGTGCATGATCCATTTAAACTAGCTGCATTATTATTCGGTCAAGGTGGACTGTTAGAAGATGAACTAGAAGATGACTTTTATGTAAAGTTAAAAGAGGAGTATAGGTATCTATGTCATAAATATAAACTGAGGGGAATAGACAAAGGACGGTTACAATTCTTTAGAATGCGACCTCATAATTTTCCAACTATTCGAATAGCGCAACTCGTAAGTTTGTATGCTGGAAATGGGTATTTATTTTCTTTAATATTAAAAGCGGAAACAATAGAAGATTATTATAACTTGTTTAATGTTAATGTTGATTCATATTGGAAATGTCATTTTACCTTTGGTAAAAAGAGTGCATTCAGTGCTAAGAAGATCACTAAATCGTTTATAGATCTGTTAGTTATAAACACCATTTTACCTATAAAATATCATTACTTTAAAAGTTTAGGAAAGTTGAATGTAGAGGCTATGATCACTCTTATTTCCAGCATTCGACCGGAAAAGAATCGTATTTTAACTAAGTTTTCTGAACTTACTATTCAACCAGAAAATGCTCTAGAAAGTCAGGGTTTATTGCAGCTTAAAAACAACTATTGCGCCTCTAAACGTTGTTTAGAATGCGCAATAGGTAAAATAACTTTAGCTAAAAGATGAATTATTTTTTCGGATCTAAAATAGCGTCAATTCTTGCAACTCCATCTCTGTAGTGATATTTGGTAATCCTATTTACTGCTCGGTTACTTGCAGTTCTCAGTTGACTCTTAAGTACATTCAATTCACCTCTTACAATAGAGACTAGATCTGAATTTTGAGCGCCTCTTGTAGTCATTAATGTGCCCATTCTTTCTATAAAAGATTTCTGAAGGTTACGCCTAAATACATCTACATTACGTTGTCCTGCTGTTTCCGAGAAGATGCCACGTCTTAGGTCGCGAACCATATCTACAGCTGAATAATAATTGGTTTCTGTAGTTTCAGCATTCATCATTCGTTCCAATCTACCTCCACTTAAAAGACTATACAATTGTCTGTTTTGTAGTCGCAACATACGTTGTGCGTAGCCCGTGTGATTGATGTTTTTCAAAATATTTTTCGGCATTAACCATTTCTGAGTAGTAAATACGTTTTTCTGTAACCAATTCATCGACTCTTTTTGCTTTGTTTTAGATACGTTCACATATACATCACCATTTTGCTCAGGTTTTTTATTGCGCTCATAGATACCTCCTATATTGCCAGTGACGTGACCTGCATAGCGACTCCATACGCCTAACAATTCTCCATATAGTTCATTGAGGTCACCATAATTATTCGTTTGATCCGAAGTCCATTTTGACAGGTTTTGAGCAACATATTTTAAATTCTTCACTCCATAAGTACTTGCTTTTACCTGATCATTTCCAATACCTTCTGTTTGCGAGGCTGGATCGAAAGCGCCTCTTCGTTGTACTCCGAAAAGATACTTTGGATCATCTGCTTTTGCAGCGATCCATTTATCTAAGGTTTTTACTTCATCCTCAGGAGTTGTAGCATTCGGAATCACACGGTATCCCCAGTTGATAGAGTAGTGGTCATAAGGTCCTAACTGACGAATAAAACGAATCCCTTTATCTCCAGGTTGAGCGATATAATTGTACCTAGCGTAATCCATAATACTTGCTGCAATACCATATTTCTGCGTAAAAGGCCCAGAACGCAAAGAATCCACAGGGTAGGCATAACTAGCTGCCATATTATGCGGTAATCCTAAAGCATGTCCTACTTCATGAGCAATTACCATACGCATCATATCCCCAATCTCCTTATCCGGAGTATCTAAGGTTCTAGCTGATGGATTTGCTGCTCCTGTTTCTAGCAAA
This sequence comes from Asprobacillus argus, assembly GCF_032248395.1. Taxonomy (NCBI): domain Bacteria; kingdom Pseudomonadati; phylum Bacteroidota; class Flavobacteriia; order Flavobacteriales; family Flavobacteriaceae; genus Asprobacillus; species Asprobacillus argus. The sequence goes on along the minus strand of NZ_JAVTTO010000005.1, from coordinate 120,961 downwards.
TATCGGTTTCTATAAGAACGTAAATGATTGTGATACCAAATAATATCGCTTTCAATAATCTCTCCCGATCTAGGATCTGATACACTGGGTCCTACTGCGTTTCGCGTAGTACTTGCCACATAACGAATTACGGAGTAACGAATGTCTTCTGGGCTAAATTCAGGATCTTCTTCTTTCGTAGGTGGATATTTTGCCATGATGGCATTTTTGAATCCAGCAGTCTCAAAAACTTTTTGCCAGTCATCCACACCTTGCTTAATATATTTTCTCAATTTTTCTGGAGTAGCAGGATCTAAGTAATAAACAATAGGTTTTACGGGTTCTACTAATTCTCCTCTGGCATAGGCAGCAGGATCTTTTGGTTCTAATCTCCAACGACGGATATAACGTTTGCTATCCGCTTTTAGTTTTTCTGAGTTATAATCTACCGTTCCTACCGTAAAATATCCTACTCTTGCGTCAAATAATCTTGGCATCATAGGCTTTTCGGGAAGTAAGATCATCGATTGATTTACACGTACCGTAATGGTATTAGAACTACGGTTGCTTGGTGGTGTGTCAGCGTCAAAGGTGAAATCCTGCACTACTTCAATGTTTTTAGGATAACTCTTTATCGAATTGATAAAGCTTCTACTTGCATCTAATCTACGTACCTTATAACGTCTTCTAAAACTTGCAGGAATACCTGTAATAGCCTTCACATCAGAAGAGAAGAATTTGGTAACATCTACCAGTGTAGCAGTAGAGTCTTTGTTGACTGTTTTTATAGGGAAGGCATAAATAATAGGCTCTAAATTATTCGCTTTTACCGATTTATAAATAGGTAGAGAATCATCGGCCACTGCATTATAAGAACGTACTTTCAGTAATAGTTTGTTCTTAAACTTTTCCCATACGACTACTTGTGTGTTTACCTTGGAACCGGCATTTACATATCCGCCGCCCAATCCTCCAGGAATTTCTTTGAGTCGTGTAACTAAAAGCATTTCAGTACCTAGAAAACTATCTGGAATCTCATAGTAGTATTTTCCTTTAGTTTCGTGCACGTCAAACAACCCTTTGTCGGTCTTCGTATTTTTATTAACGATACTCGCATACCCATTTTTCTTTTTAGGCTTGGGTTTGTTGGTTTGAGTTGTTTGGTTTTTTTTGTTTCTTTTTGATTTCCTTCTTTGTGCAGTTGCTTCTGAGGGAATAGCCATTGAGCAGATCAAGGCTACTAATAATAATCTCTTCATGTGAAAATGATTGTTAGTTGTTGAAACAACTAAGGTATCAAATCTATAGAAATTAAAAACTTAGGGAATTGTTAAAAAATTAAATTGCTATTTTTGTGTACAAATTACACATATGGGAAATCAAAAGATAAGATTAACAGTGGATGCTGTTGTATTTGGTTATGAGGATGGCATTATCTCTGTGCTATTGATTAAAAGGAAGTATGAACCATATAAGGGAAAATGGGCTATACCCGGTGGATTTATTTTAGAGAATGAATCTTTGAAGAAAGCAGTAGAAAGAGAGCTACAAGAAGAGACAGGAATTAAGATTAGTTATTTGGAGCAGCTCTACACATTTGGAAAGCCAGATAGAGATCCCAGAGGAAGGATAGTGTCAATAGCATATTTTGGTCTAGTAAGACCTAATGTTTTTTCAATTTCTGCTTCGACTGATGCAGAGGAAGTTCAATGGTTTAATATTGATGATTTACCAAAATTATCATTTGATCATAAAGAAATATTAAATGTTGCGACCCAAAGGTTAAGAGGAAAAATTACTTATGAACCTATAGGTTTCGAGTTACTTGATAAGAAATTCCCTTTTTCAGATTTAGAAAAGTTGTATACTACATTGTTAGGAAGAAAAATTGATAGAAGGAACTTCAGAAAAAAAATTATTAGTTTAAACGTACTAGATGAATTAGAAGAAAAGATATCAAAAGGGTCTGGAAGGCCTGCAAATTTGTTCAAGTTTAATCAAGAAAGATACTTTCACTTAAAAGAGAAGGGAATAATATTTGAAATATAATTTACTGTAAATCAAATATTTAATTAGTTTGTGTTAAAAAAACGCAAATTAATTTTGCTAGTATTTAATTAAAACATATATTTGTGTCATAATTACGCAAATTAATAATCTTTAAATTAAATGTCATGCTAGGAGTAAATTATATAAAGTTCGATTCAATGAATTATGTAATTCATTATAAAAACGGAAGGGTTAAAAAAGAAGGTAGAGGTTTATCTTTTTTTTATTTTTCTCCGAATTCTTCAATCGTTTCAATACCAGTTCAAAGTAATGATTTTCAATTTGTTTTTAATGAAATAACAAAGGATTATCAGGAAGTTACATTACAAGGACAAGTAACATATAAAATTCAGAATCCAAAACAGCTGGCTGAAACTCTAGACTTTACGGTAAATAAGAAAAAACATTACTTGAAGAACGATTATGAGAAAATTCAACAAAGAATTATCAATGAAGCTCAAACTGCTAGTTCTTCGATAATGGAACGCTTAAAACTTAAAGAAGCATTAAGGCAATTAGAGGAAATTGAGGCAGAGATTTTTGCGAGTATTCAAAAATCTAAAACAGTTGAAATGCTTGGGTTAGAAATTTTAAGTGTAAACGTATTAGGAGTAACTCCAAATCCAGAATTGGCTCGTGCACTAGAAGCTCAAACTAGAGAATCATTGCAAAAAGAAGCAGATCAAGCTATTTATGAACGTAGAAATTTTGCTGTTGAACAAGAAAGAATTATTAAAGAGAGTGAATTGAACACTGAAATTGCGGTAGAAGAAAAACAAAAGCAGATTGTTGAAAAAAAGATGGAGACAGATGTTGTGAAGCAAAATAATGGTCAGGAACTTAAAGAAATGGAAATGGCTTCAAATATTTCACTTGAAGAAAAACGAAAAAAACTTATTGATATTAAAGTTACCAATAAAAAGAAAGAAGCTGATGTTAATGAATATGTTCTAAATGCAAATTTAAAACCTTATAAAGAGTTAGATTGGAAAACTCTAATGGCTATTAGTAGTAATGGTAACGACCCAAGCAACAATATCGCTTTAGCATTTAGAGAGTTGGCTGAAAATGCAAATAAGATTGGCAATCTAAATATTTCTCCTGAATTACTGGATTCTATAGTTAAAAGTAAATCATAGAGAATGAAATTTGAAAGAGCGATTATAATAAGAGATAAAACTAGGCTTGAGCAATTAATCGAAAGGTTTAATTCAAAAGCTCAAGCTAAGTTTTATATTGAAAAGTCAGGAGGGAATTTTGAATATTATGAAGTTGAAAATGATACATTTTATAATTCATTATCTAAGGTTCAATACTCTATTGCAAAAAGCTTGAAATATAAAACCATCGATCGCTCATTTTTGCCAACTTATATTTTTACAGAGAAAGATTTAATTTTTGTGATTGGACAAGATGGGTTAGTTGCAAATACAGCAAAGTATATAAATGGTTTGCCAATCATTGGTGTAAATCCTGATTCGGAACGATATGATGGTGTATTATTAAAATACAACCCAGAAGACTTAAGTGTGGTAATAAAGAATGTATTGAATGGGAAGTATAAGACTAGTCAAATTACTATGGCTAAAGCCGCTTTAAATGATGGTCAAATATTGTTGGCATTCAATGATTTTTATATAGGTGCAGATTCTCATGTGTCTTCAAGATACAATATTGAGTTTAATGGGAAAAGGGAAAGACAATCTTCTAGTGGAGTACTTATATCGACGGGCGCAGGGTCTACCGGATGGCTAAGCTCAGTTTTTAATATGGTCAATAACATTAATGGTCAATATAGTAACAAAAAAACTGAATACAATAAAAGGTTGAATTGGGATGATGATTTACTTGTATTTGTTGTGAGAGAACCATTTGCGAGTAAAACATCTGAAAGAAGTTTAGGTTATGGTTTGATTACTAAGAATAGGACGTTAAAAATAGAGTCAAATATGCCAACAAGAGGTGTAATTTTTAGCGACGGAATTGAGTCAGATTTTCTGAATTTTAATGCAGGAAGTGTGGTTGAAATAGGTATAGCTGATGAAAAGGCTAGCTTGATTATATCAAACTCAAAAATTTAAATGAATTCAAGAATTATATAAATAATTAGAAAAATAGCCCAAAAAAGAACGCTTTATAATGCTAGAAATAGCTGTAGTTTGGAAACTTTGCTGTGAAAATTAGTTCTTTTGCGGGCTATTAATATTTAATACAAGCTTTTAAATGTATTAGGGTCGGCTTCGTGCATCATTTCGTACACCTTCTCAAAGATATCTTCTGTTGATGGCTTAGAGAAATAATCCCCATCTGTACCATAAGCAGGTCTATGCGCTTTGGCACTTAATGTTGATGGTTTGCTATCTAAGTACTGATATCCGTTTTGTTTTTCTACAATCTCTTGTAATAAGTAGGCTGAAGCTCCTCCAGGAACATCCTCGTCGACTACCAATAGCCTATTTGTTTTAGCTACTGATTTTACCGTATCATGATTGATGTCAAAAGGCAATAAACTTTGTGCGTCTACAATCTCGATGTCGATGCCAACTTGTGCCAAGTCTTTAGCAGCTTCTTCTACTAATCGTAAGGTAGATCCATAAGAAACTATCGTGATATCTTTTCCTTCCTTAATGGTTTCAACTACACCAATAGGTGTCGTAAATTCGCCAAGATTTGTTGGTAGATCTTCTTTTAAACGATATCCATTTAAACATTCCACTATTAAAGCTGGATCATCTGATTGTAATAAGGTATTATAAAATCCTGCTGCTTTAGTCATGTTTCTAGGAACCAATACATGAATTCCTCTTACATTATTAATGATTCCACCCATAGGAGAACCTGAATGCCAGATCCCTTCTAAACGGTGTCCACGCGTTCTTATGATCAATGGCGCTTTTTGCTTGCCAAATGTTCTGTATCGTAAAGTGGCTAGATCATCACTAATGATCTGCAAAGCATATAATAAATAGTCTAAATATTGAATCTCTGCAATCGGTCTTAGACCCCGCATAGCCATTCCAATACCTTGGCCTAAAATACTTGCTTCTCTAATACCAGTGTCAGACACTCTAAGATCTCCGTATTTCTCTTGTAAGCCTTCTAGTCCTTGATTGACATCTCCAATATGACCTGCGTCTTCACCAAAAACTAAAACCTCAGGGTATTTATTCAAAAGCGCATCAAAATTATCTCTCATGATTACACGCGCATCTACTGATTCGGGTGTATTATCATAAGATGGAGCTACTTCTACAACATTTAAAGCTCCTTCTTCCGTTTCACTTAAAAGGTGAGAAGAGTATTTATGTTCTGCACTTTTTAAATAAGATGCGATAAAGTTTTGTAATGCTATTTTCTCAGCAAAGTTCTCATCTTTTATATATCGCAACGTTTTTCTAGCCGCCACCAATACGTCTTTACGAATAGGTTCTGCAATGGCATTCAAATCGTTCTTTAACTTGGAAATAAATGTTCCATTACTACTTTGGGTAGCTATATTTTCTAATAGTTCAGAAATGGTAACCACTTCAGATTTAATCTCATTAGAGAATGCGTTCCATGCATTTCTTTTGGCTACACTTACTTCTTTCTTTGCTTCTTTTTCTAAAGCAATCAATTCTTCTTCAGATTCTACAAATTTAAAGCTTCCTCCATCACCATCTTCCAATTCAAATTCTAGTATCCATTTACGCATTTTTACAATACAATCGTGTTCTTGTTCCCATTGTAATCTATCTGCATTTTTATATCGTTCGTGAGATCCTGAAGTGGAATGACCTTGTGGTTGCGTTAACTCCTTTACATGAATCAGTACTGGAACGTGTTGCTCCCTGGCAACTTTAGAAGCTTTGTTGTACACATCTACCAGTTGTACGTAATCCCACCCATTAACTACAAAGATCTCATATCCGTTTGTATCATTTTCTTTTTGAAAACCTTTTAAGATTTCTGAGATACTTTCCTTAGTAGTTTGATATTTAGCATGTACGGAAATACCGTATTCATCATCCCAAACGCTCATTACCATGGGTACTTGTAATACACCGGCAGCGTTGATGGTTTCAAAGAATAATCCTTCACTGGTACTTGCATTTCCTATAGTACCCCAAGCAACTTCATTACCATTTACTGAGAAATTAGCATGATTCTCTAATCCTTTTACATTTCTAAAGATCTTAGATGCCTGTGCCAATCCTAATAAACGTGGCATTTGACCAGCAGTAGGAGAGATATCTGCACTTGAATTTTTTTGATCAGTTAAATTTTTCCAGCTACCATCTTCATTCAAACTGTGCGTAGCAAAATGACCTCCCATTTGACGTCCTGCAGACATAGGTTCTATCTGAACATCTGTATGTGCATATAGTCCGGCAAAAAACTGCTGAGCATCTAATTGCCCGATGGCCATCATAAAAGTTTGATCTCTATAATAACCAGATCTGAAGTCACCATTTTGAAATGCTTTTGCCAGCGCAAGCTGAGGAACTTCTTTTCCGTCCCCGAAAATTCCAAATTTTGCTTTACCTGTCAAAACCTCTCTACGTCCTAATAAACTACACTCTCTACTAATACGTGCAATCTTATAATCTCTTAAAACTTCATTCTTAAAGTCATTAAAGGAAAGTTCGGTAGTATTTGTAGTAGTAGCGTTCGACATAATCAATAGGAATTTTGTGTTTGGCAAAGGTAGTTTTTTTAGATGAAATTTAAAAATTTAGTTTTTTACTGAGGATAATTCAATAAAAATGATGAAAAATGACAAAAGAGTACGAATTCTATAAAAAACCTCGTCTAAAAAAGTTAAAAATTGCTCTTGGGTTTGCAGTTAGCACAAATCTAATCTTCTTAGGATAGGCATGTTGTCCTACTTCCCAGCCATTATTTGAGTATAATGGGAAATATAATTCGAAGATATTGTGTACAAAATTAAGTCTAATCCCACTTTCATAAGCAAAGTACACTTGATCGCCTCGATTTTTCAAAAAAGCAACATCATTATATATTTCGAGCCAACGCCATAATCCAATATTTGAATTAAAAGAAAGCATAAATTGATTAGCAAAGCGAGTAGGTAGTACGGATTTAAATCCACCTTCTGCCAATATAAATTGCTGACTAAAAATACCTGAATTCTCAGATCTCCCTATATAATTCAATTGGAACAAATAATCATTAGCCCTATCCAAACCAAAACTAAAATAATCGCCATCAGAGTTATTGGTAAGAAAAGCTCCTGCATATAGTCGAAAATCGAGTTGCGTATTTCTATCAGTTAAACTTCTGAAACGAAATTCTGCGATGGCTTTAGAGAACTTACTACCTATTTCTGTACTAAGGTTGTATTTAAAACCACTAATAATGTTTGGATTATTATAGAAGTAACTTAATCGAAAAATACTATACTTATCTTGGTCGGTTTTAACAACTCCGGGAGCTACTTCTTTGTCAACATTAAAAAGTCGTGCTGATAATACCCGCACTCCAGCGTCTCTTAGTGTTTTTCTTTTGAACTCAACACTGACGCTTTGGTTAAATGAATTATAAGCCAAATCAGGAGCATAATGTAAATTACTTCCGCTTATGGAATAGGTCATCCTGTAGATGCTTGTCTTTTCAAAGTATTGGTAATATCTTGTGTAAAAAGTACCTGTTAGTGAATTACTCTTTGTTCCGTAAGATGGTGTAAAACTGAACTGCAAGTTTCGAGTTAAAACTGGCTTATTATGTAACTTCATTCCTAGTAAAACTCCATCATAGAAATTATACTTTACATCTGGTTGATAAAACAATTGATTATAATAGGAATCATTAACATCTTTAATAAATGTAAGTTTCAAAGGCTTATTAAAAAGCCCACCTTTTAAACTTTTAGAATTATCTATGGTATTATGTTCAGGATACGTATTTTCGAAATTCAATGATAATCGATCAAAGTTCCCTTTTGCAATACGAATTGTTTTCGTGCTATCAATATTGGTAAGCCATTTTTTGAAAACAACTTTTTTGTCTTTGATTCCGTATAATGCAATCGGAGCGGTAATATTTCTTTTATTTTTAATGGTCACATCAATAGAATCTCCTACGATAATCGTTTTTTTAATAGTATAATCAATTTTTTTATTCGTGGTAATATAATCTCCGAAAAACCAGTTTACATCCTTTTCAGTTTTACTCCTAACAATATCTGCAAACGACTTGCTATTTGTTATTTTAAGATTATTTTTCAGGTAAAATTCTTGAATAGAATTTCGAATAATATCTTTGTTTAGGTAGTCTTCGAGATACCGCAATCCAAGTCCAGCCTTATATTTATTAACAATCTTTCTGTTGAAATTTGAAAGAGAATCTGCTTGTGTGGTTAAGGACTGATCTAGAAATTTTCGCGAACTGAACTGATAGATAAAAGGATATTTATCGTTGAATTTTAATTTGGCAAAATTGAAACTTCGTACTCCCCATACTTTAGAAAGATTTCCTAATAAGTTCACTTCTGGGTAGTATTTCTCTGCATACTCCATCATTAAGTAATACTGTATTCCATTTACTAACCAATAGTCGGTTCTGTTATTAAGCAATAATGTGTTCTCTATATATTTTTTTGTAATTGCTTTAAACATGGTCATGTCCCATTTAAAAACATCAGAAAAAGGGCGTAAAAAGTTAGGTAATTGGTTTAGGCCGTAGATAGGATTTTTGCTTTGTGTGATTCTGTCAATAAACAACTCTTTATGAGGATATTTTCCGAGATATTTTTCGATAAATAGAAGCTCTCTATTCAAAATGGATGTTCCTAGTGGTTGTGCAATACTAGTATTTGTAATATCAGTTTTCACATGGACACGGTCGGTTTTGAAAGAACTGAATTTTGCCGCTTTATCAATGCTTAAAATAATGTCTTTCTTCTTCTTTCCAATTAGAAAATACTCTTTTCTTTCTCCTTTTTTGATTTCGTCATATTGATAAAGGTTGCTTTCCAAAGTATAGATATTGGGAATACTTATTTCAATTTGAAAGTCAGATATGTCAGAATATAGATCGTCAATGTTTAGATTGCTCATAATATTCCACCCATTCTGAAAAACGGCAGGAGTTAAATACCAAAAGCGTAAATGATATCCTTCTACATTTTTTCCATATCCGGTAAACTTAGCGTTCGGAAGTTTGACAGTATATGAAGCTGTTATCGTAACAGAATCTTTTGGAAGAAGCACTTTTTTTAGATTGATCTTTATAATGTCGATCTGATCATCTAATTCTTTGAAATCCGCAGTTTCATAATTAACAGAAAGGTTTAAAATATCCGAAAACCCTCGGTCTTCTGCTTTTGCAAAGTACAGGGTTTTCTTGTAATCTTCTATAAAACGTTGCGACAGTTTTGTTTTGTTGTTTTTATAGCTGTTAGACCAATTGTGAAGATATACTTCATTAAGTGCTTGATCAGATTTGTTATAGAAAACAATGTCTTGCTGAATGGTTAAAATGGCATTCTTGTCATCTAATGAAGCTTTCATTTTTATCTTGTTCTCCTGAGCCTTCATAGCCAAGGAAAAAAGTAAAAAGCAAGATATTTTAAAAATTGACTTCAATTAGATCTTTAAGAATTTAATGGGTTTTAACTGGTTTCCAGCCCTAATATAATATACACCTTTCGATAAATGACTAACATCTAAGCGAATAATGCTCAAATCTTGTAGGCTCTCTCGCTGTAATAGTTGTCCCATTTGGTTATAGATACTTACTCTATGGACGCTAAAAGATGGTTCGACGTTAATTTCCAGAAAATCATCTACAACATTCGAGCCAATAAAAGAGATAGGATTTTCGACACTAGCAAGGCTTAAGGTATTGCTAGGGGTCTCGATTTCCATAATAACTGGTAGGTGGTCACTAAATTCGATTAATGCATTTCGAATAGCTTGACTGTAGGTACCATTACAGTTAGTATTGCTTATATATGAGTTGTAGCAATTACCATTATTTCCATAAGCCTTATAACTGTTGTTAACATAAAATAGATTTGAACTCGTATTAAAATTCTCAGACATCATAATGAAATCAAATCGATCGTCTAAACCTCCCGTTGCACCGCTATCATCTATGAGTCCAGTATTACTAGTTCTTGTAGATTGTGTATGTATATCGGCAAAGGCATTACTCCTCCAGAAATAATTAATATTGTAATGGTCTGGATCGAAATAATCTGTACCGTCATTTGGAAAGGGCTGTGCCGGCCTATCGATAGGATCTATCATTACAATAGGATTCGAATTATCAGTTAGCCGAACATAAGCTTCTTCATTACTAGTATATAGATTAAAATCACCAGCGAATAACACATAACTATCTGTAGGCATGCTAAAAAGTTCACCTACGAATTCATCGACTGAACTCAATCGAAGTTGTCTATTAGTATTTCCGGTCGAAGCCTTTAAATGTGTTACAAATACTTCTATTTTAATCGGATTAGTATCTGCATCTACCGTATTTATTTTGAAGGTGTATTGATTAATATCTCTAACATTTGTAGTGATGATATTGCTAGACTCCAGGATCAATTTTTTAGAATTATAATACACCATCTGCTGCAGCCCTGATGCGGCTGACTGACTTATCTCAAATGTTGCTTTGGCAAAATCTGGATTTGACGCTAGAACTGCATTATTATAAAGGTAATCCGAACCTTGAACATTTATGAGTTCACATACCATAAACAGATCTGGTTGAATATCATCCAAAACTGTTTTTAGATGTACCGTTTTATTCTGACTAACCACTGAATTGGAATAATTCAATAAATTATAGAACATGGTTTTTATTCGTGTCTGTCCATGTGTATGAAGAACAAATATGAATAAAAAAGCAACAGCTCCTATTTTATGTAATCTCCTCAAGAAAAACATATATTAGAAGTTCGGCTTCAAGCTATATTTAGTATAGAATTTGTTCAAGTGTTCTATAGCCTCATCAGCAGTATCTACAATTCTAAATAGTTTAAGATCTTTTTCGCTAATGTTACCTTCCGCAAGTAAGGTGTTTTTGATCCAGTCAATCAAACCGCTCCAAAAACTCTTACCTACTAAGACGATTGGGAAACGTCCAATTTTGTTGGTTTGAATTAATGTAATTGCTTCAAATAGTTCATCTAATGTTCCAAAACCTCCTGGCATTACAATAAACCCTTGTGAGTATTTTACAAACATAACTTTACGAACAAAGAAGTAATCAAATTCTAAATTTTTATCACTGTCTATCCATGGATTATCGTGTTGTTCAAAAGGTAATTCTATATTCAAGCCTACTGAAGTTCCTTTTCCTTTATGGGCACCTTTGTTCCCTGCTTCCATAATACCTGGACCACCACCGGTGATTACCCCATACCCGTTTTGAGTTAACTTAAATGCAACTTCTTCTGCTAATTTATAATACGGGTCTTCTGGTTTTGTTCTTGCAGATCCGAAAATAGAAACACAAGGCCCTATTTTGCTTAATTTTTCATATCCATCAACAAATTCTGACATGATCTTAAAAATGGCCCAAGAGTCATTTGTTTTAATTTCATTCCATGTCTTTTGTTGTAGTTTTTCTCTAATTTTTCTGTCGTCATTCGTCATAATCTGCTATAATTTTAATAGTTAATTTTTAATTTAGTGCAAAGGCTAAATTAGTTCTTTTTTTAGAAATTTAGCGGTATAACTGGTTTTATGTTTAATAACTTGCTCAGGTGTACCTGTACATAAAACTTGCCCGCCTTTTTTTCCACCTTCCATACCAATATCGATTATATAGTCGGCTAATTTCACCACATCTAAATTATGTTCTATAATCAGAACGGTATTTCCTTTGTCGGTTAATTTATTTAAGACTTCCATTAATACTCTAATATCTTCAAAATGTAAACCTGTAGTAGGTTCATCTAAAATATAAAAAGTATTTCCTGTATCTCTTTTAGATAGCTCAGATGCCAGTTTAATCCGTTGCGCTTCACCTCCAGAAAGGGTAGTTGATTGCTGACCTAAGGTGATATACCCTAATCCAACATCTTGAATAGTCTTTAACTTTCTGTGAATTTTCGGAATGCTCTCGAAAAAGTTAACAGCATCGTTAATAGTCATGTTTAGGATATCAGAAATAGATTTGCCCTTGTATCTAATCTCTAGCGTTTCTCTGTTAAATCGTTTCCCTTGACAAGTTTCACATTCTACATGTACGTCTGGTAAGAAGTTCATTTCAATCACCCGAACACCACCACCTTGACAAGTTTCACATCTACCTCCTTTTACATTAAAAGAAAAACGACCAGGTTTATATCCTCTAATAGCCGCCTCAGGAGTTTTTGCAAATAAACTTCTTATTTCACTAAATACTCCAGTGTATGTTGCTGGATTAGAACGAGGAGTTCGTCCTATAGGGGACTGATCGATATCGATTACTTTGTCAATATGCTCAATCCCTTTTATACTTTTATAAGGCATAGGTTTTTTTACACCTCTATAAATATGTGCATTTAGTATGGGGTATAATGTTTCATTAATCAATGTAGACTTCCCACTTCCTGAAACTCCAGTTACACATATCATTTTTCCCAATGGGAATGTTACTGATACATTCTTTAAGTTGTTTCCGGAAGCTCCCGAGATTTTAATGGACTTTCCATTTCCTTTTCTTCTCTTTTTTGGAACTGCAATTTCTCTTTTGTTTGTTAAATAGTCTGCAGTTAGTGTACTATGACTTTTCAGGTCTTCAAAAGTACCTTCACTAACAATTTCTCCACCATGTCTTCCTGCACCAGGACCTATGTCCAAAACAAAATCGGCATGCTCTATCATATCCTTATCATGTTCAACTACTAATACGGAGTTTCCGATATCTCTTAATTTAACCAGTGAGTCTATGAGTTTTTGATTATCTCTTTGATGAAGTCCAATACTCGGTTCATCCAAAATGTACAATACGCCTACCAATTGCGAACCGATTTGTGTAGCCAAACGGATACGCTGTGCTTCGCCACCCGACAGAGACTTTGAGGTTCTGTCCAATGTTAAATAATCCAAACCAACATCTAACAAAAATTGAATCCTCGTTCTGATTTCTTTCAAGATTTCAGTAGCAATAGTACGCTGCTTTTCTGTAAGTTTTTGATCGATTTCTCGAAACCAATCTGCCAACTCGTTAATGTCAAACTGAGCTAATTCAGAAATGTTCTTCTCTACTATCTTAAAGTGTAAGCTTTCTTTCTTTAGACGTTTTCCTTCACATACAGAGCATGCTACTTCGTCCATAAAACCTTTTGCCCATCTTTTGATGGAAGTGCTTTCACTATTCTTATATTGACTTGAAATGAACGCGTTGATCCCTTCAAAATCAATCTCATAATTTCTGCTTACACCAGCTGCTTTGGATTGGACAGTAAACTTTTCATTCCCGCCGTTTAAAATAATATCCATCGCTTCTTTAGGAATCGTTTTTACGGGATCATTTAGTTTAAACTTATATCTATCTGCAATTAGCTGAAGTTGTTTAAAGATCCAGCTATTTTTTTGCTCTCCTAGCGGAGCAATTCCACCATTATTAATGGAGATGGAGTTGTCTGGAATTACCTTTAAAGGATTTATTTCATTGGTAACACCTAATCCATTACAGTTAGCGCATGCACCTTTTGGTGAATTAAAGGAAAATGTATTGGGTTCGGGATTTGGATAAGCGATTCCTGTTGTTGGACACATCAATTCTCTACTAAAATACCGAGGTTCGTTTGCATCCAGATCAATAACCATTAAAATATTGTTACCAGTATATAAAGCAGTTTTAATAGTTTCTTCAAGTCTTTTTTCAGCATTATCATTAATAATAACTCTATCAATAACTACCTCTATGTCATGCGTTTTATATCGATCCAATCGCATACCTTTTTCGATTTCTCGAATTTCCCCATCCACTCTTACCCGAACAAAGCCTTGTTTTCCAATCTGTTCGAACAGCTCGCGATAATGTCCTTTTCTAGATTTTACCAGAGGAGCTAAAACTGCGATCTTTTTATCTTTAAAATCGTTTAAGATGAGGTTCTTTATATGCTCATCAGAATAGCTTACCATTTTCTCACCTGTATTGTAAGAATATGCATCACCAGCTCTAGAATAAAGTAATCGTAAGAAGTCATAAATTTCTGTAATGGTACCTACTGTAGAACGAGGGCTTTTATTGGTTGTTTTTTGCTCTATAGAAATTACAGGAGAAAGACCATCTATTTTGTCTACATCTGGTCGTTCTAATCCACCCAAAAATTGTCGTGCATAGGCGGAAAAAGTTTCTATATAACGACGTTGCCCTTCTGCATAAATAGTATCGAATGCCAAGGAAGATTTACCACTACCGCTTAAACCAGTAATAACTACCAATTTCTCTCTTGGAATCTTAACATCTATGTTCTTTAAATTGTGAGCTCTAGCTCCAAAAACTTCAATATAATCTTGTTCTTCTAGCATTGGAAAAATTGGAAAAACGCAAAGTTACACAATCCAATCTTATTTTTGGTTAAAATCATGGGAGCAAAATCATGATAAAATGCTAACTTGCAGTTTTATAAAACAAGGTATGAAGTTTGTAGATTCGGTACGACATTTTTTTGAGAGAAATGGATTCCATGTATCTTCTAGGTTTGCGGATAGATTGGGTATGAGAACTATAAATGTTCGCCTGTTTTTTATCTATATCTCATTCATCACAGTGGGGTTGTCTTTTGGATTTTATTTGACGCTTGCGTTTTTGCTGAAACTAAAAGATTTGATCTACACCAAAAGAAACTCCGTTTTTGATTTATAATGAACTTGTTTAGATCCAAATTACAGAAGGCAATTATGCTATTAGTTTCGTTGGTTACCATCGGAGTTATTGGATATATGGGGTTGTCAGGCTATTCTTTCGTCGACGCATTGTATATGACTGTCATCACCATATCTACGGTTGGTTTTTCAGAAATCCAACCATTGAACGATGGAGAAAAAATGTTTACCATATTTTTAATCACCACTAGTATTGTTATTTTTGGATATACAGTTTCGGCCTTTACAGAATACATAGTCAGCGGTCAATTATTTAAACAACTAAAATTAAAGAAGGTGCAAAAAACGATAGAGAATTTACACGATCATACCATCATTTGTGGCTTTGGAAGAAATGGTAAACAAGCAATGCTGAAACTTAAGAGTTACAATGAGCAGTTTGTGATCATCGAAAAGGAAGAAAAGGTTATTGATACCATAGAAGGTAAGGAATTTTTATGCATCCAGGGAGATGCAACAACCGACGAAATTCTTATGAGAGCTGGCATTAAAAAAGCTAAAAATTTAATTACCGCTTTACCTTCCGATGCCGACAACTTGTTTGTGGTATTAAGTGCCAGTCAATTAAATAATGAGTGCACTATTATTAGTAGAGCCTCTCTTGAAAGTTCTTATAATAAATTAAAGATAGCTGGTGCAGAAAATGTGATCATGCCAGATAAATTAGGAGGTGATCATATGGCTTCCTTAGTAGTAACTCCGGATGTTATTGATTTTGTAGATCGATTGACGATTGCGGGAGAAACAACTACTAATTTAAAGGAAATAGATATAGATGACTTACCAGAAAAATATGTGCATAAAACAATTCTTGATCTAGATTTAAGAAAGAAAACTGGATGTACGGTTATCGGCTACAAAACACCCGAAAAAGAGTATGTGATTAACCCTGAAGCTTCTACGTTGTTACTTGCTGGGTCAAGTTTAATTGTGTTAGGTAGACCAGAACAAATCAATAAATTAAGAGAGTTTTTTTAATGAAAAAAGTAGTTGTAACTGGGGCGAACGGTCTTTTAGGTCAGACACTCATTAACCTATTGCTAAAAGATAACGGAGCATATGAAGTTTTCGGTGTATCTAGGGGAGCAAACCGTACAGATAGGACTGACTTCACCTATATAGATATTGATATTACAAAACATGATCAACTCCAAAACATAGTGATTAAGTTTGCACCTGACTTTATCGTAAATACCGCTGCTATGACCAATGTAGATGCCTGTGAAGGTCAGAAAGAAGCATGTACTATATTAAATGTGGATGTTGTTAAAAATCTTGCAGAAATATCTGTTAAATCGAATGCTCATTTGATTCATATTTCCACAGATTTTATTTTTGATGGAGAGAAGGGGTATTATAAAGAAACGGATACTCCCAATCCGCTAAGTTATTATGGATGGTCTAAATTAAAGTCGGAGCAAGTATTAGCCAAGTCAAATGCCAGTTATAGTGTTTTAAGAACGATTTTGGTATATGGTTTGGTAAATAACATGTCTAGAAATAACATTGTGCTATGGGTAAAAGATACGTTGGAAAGTGGTAAGGAGATTACTATTGTGGATGATCAATATCGAATGCCTACCTACGTTGAAGATTTAGCAATGGCTTGTAAGATAGCAATGGATAAAAAAGCACAAGGTGTCTATAATATTTCGAGCAACACTTTATTAAGTATCTATGAAATGGTGCTTCAAATTGCTGAGGCATTTCATTTGAATAAAGACTTGGTGAAGCCAATTTCAACAGCAACTTTAAACCAAGTAGCAAAGCGACCACCAAAAACAGGATTCGATTTATCCAAGACAAATAGAGAACTTGGATTTTATCCTAAAAGTTTCCAAGAAGACCTGCAAAGATTTAAGGACAGCTTGATCTAAATGTTACTTTTAACATGTAAATAGTTGTTGGAAGGGCATTTTTTTATGATATTGCGAGTCACTAATTAAAAAAACAACTATTTCTCATGAAGAAAAAACTTCTATCACTACTATTTTTAGTAGTTCCAATGTTAACATTTGCACAGGAAAAAGGGTTAGATCAAAAAATTGATCAAGCTTTTGGGAATGCAACAGGATGGTTTGTGAATTTTATATTTTATCAAATTGATTTTGGAGGTGGAGTAAAAGTTTACTGGGTGCTATTCCCTTTAATCTTAGGAGCAACCTATTTTACTTTCTACTTTAAATTAATAAACTTTAGAGGTTTTTTTACCTCCATTAATATTGTAAGAGGTAAGTACGATGAAATTGATCATCATGAATCTATGGTTGGAGCAGGTGATGCTACACCCGGAGGAGATGCTATTGAGACAATTGCTGTAGAAGGGCATGAAGGGGAGGTTTCTCACTTTCAGGCATTAACAGCAGCTCTTTCTGCTACCGTTGGTTTAGGTAATATTGCTGGAGTTGCAATTGCAGTTTCTATTGGTGGGGCTGGTGCAACATTTTGGATGATTGTTGCCGGTCTTTTAGGGATGGCATCAAAATTTGTAGAATGTACTTTAGGTGTAAAATATAGAGATATTGCTGAGGATGGAACTGTGTACGGAGGCCCTATGTATTATCTTACAAAAGGACTGAAATCTAAAGGACTTGGAAGATTAGGAAAGGTGTTAGCTGCATTGTTCGCAATTTTTGTAATTGGAGGTTCTTTTGGAGGTGGTAACATGTTCCAGGTAAATCAAGCATTTCAATTAGTTGAAAATATTACAGGAGGAGAAGCATCTTTTATACACGGTAAAGGATGGTTGTTCGGATTGGTAATGGCTGTTTTAGTTGGTATTGTGATTATTGGAGGTATTAAGAAAATAGCTAAAGTAACTGACAAGATTGTACCATTTATGGTAGTTATTTATGTAGCAGCGTCTTTATTTGTGATCATTGCTAATTACGATATGATTGGTAGTGCATTTGCACAGATTTTTAATGGTGCATTTAGCCCAGAAGGAGTTGCTGGTGGAGCTATTGGAGTTTTAGTGCAAGGTTTTAGACGTGCGGCATTCTCAAATGAAGCAGGAGTTGGTTCTGCGTCAATTGCGCATTCAGCAGTAAAAACAAAATATGCAGCTTCAGAAGGAATGGTTGCTTTATTAGAACCATTTATTGATACGGTAGTAGTTTGTACAATGACAGCTTTAGTATTAGTTATTACAGGAAATGTAACTTCTGCAAATGCAGGGTTGAATGATGCTCAAGCTATCCTATTAACTTCAGGAGCTTTTGAATCTGCAATTTCATGGTTCCCATACGTGCTTACTGTGGCAGTAGTGTTATTTGCATTTAGTACTATGATTTCTTGGTCTTACTATGGTTTCCAAGGATGGGCGTACTTATTTGGTAGAACTAAAAAAATGGAATACACGTACAAGCTTATTTTCTGTTTATTTGTTGTTGTAGGAGCAGCGGCTAGTTTAGGTTCCGTAATTGGTTTCTCAGATGCAATGATCTTTGCAATGATGGTTCCTAATATGATTGGACTTGTGATATTAGCGCCTAAAGTGAAGAAAGAGTTGTCAAAGTTTATGACGGCAATTAGGACGAGCAAGTCTTAACCTTTTAGCTGAGTTTAAGAATATTTATTGGTTGCTAAGAAAAAGAAAAATGAAAAAATTAAGATCCCATTTCTGGTATAATAAAAACCAACGAAATGGGATCTTTTGTTTATTGCTAATCATTATCGTGCTTCAGGTAGTTTATGTTACAATCGATTTTTCTGGAGATACCTATGACGTAAATACCAAAGAATTAGCACTTTTTGAAAAACAATTTGATAGTTTAAATGAGTTGCGATTAGAGAAAAAGAAGTTTAAACTGTACCCTTTCAACCCCAATTACATAACCGATTATAAAGGATATCAATTAGGAATGTCCATTAAAGAGATTGATCGATTGTTGGCTTATCGAAAAATAGGAAAGTTTGTTAACTCAAAAAAGGAATTTCAACAAGTTACTAAAATTTCGGATTCGTTGTTAATAGAAATAGCGCCGTACTTTAAATTTCCAGATTGGGTTGTAAAAAGACAGGCTGAACTAGAAAAAGGAAAACATCAATTTGTTAAGAAGGAAGATATTTTGCCGCATGCTTCCGATTATGTGATATCGTCTACAGATATAAACGAAGCCACTATTGATGATTTTCAATCTATTAATGGAGTAGGGGAAACGTTATCTGAACGAATACTAAAGTATAGGAATAAGTTACAGGGATTTACCTACAATGATCAATTATTTGAGGTTTGGAATTTAAAACAAGAAACGGCTCAAAAAATCTTAGCTGTTTTTAAGGTAAAAGAAAAACCTTTGATTAAAAAGATAAATGTCAACACAGCATCTTTTAAAGAGGTGCTGGCAATTCCGTATATCGATTATGAACTCTGTAAGAAGATATTTGAATTGAGAGACGAAGTGGCAGAACTTCAAGATATTGCAGAATTGAAAAATATAGAGGGGTTTCCTTTAGAAAAATACAATAGAATAGTCTTATATTTGCTAGCTCAATAAAT
This sequence comes from Asprobacillus argus, assembly GCF_032248395.1. Classification (NCBI taxonomy): domain Bacteria; kingdom Pseudomonadati; phylum Bacteroidota; class Flavobacteriia; order Flavobacteriales; family Flavobacteriaceae; genus Asprobacillus; species Asprobacillus argus. The sequence goes on along the minus strand of NZ_JAVTTO010000005.1, from coordinate 101,593 downwards.
AAATAACAAATAGTAGATGGCAAGTATGTATTTTACCGAGGAACATGAAGCGTTCAGAGAAAGTTTTCGCGATTTTTTACATAAGGAAGTAGTACCACATATCGAAAAGTGGGAACAAACTGGAAATATTGAAAGATTCATTTGGTCCAAGTTTGGAGAAATGGGGTATTTCGGAATTAGCTACCCTGAAGCTTATGGTGGGTTAGATCTAGATATCTTTTATATGGTGATCTTCCTGGAGGAACTTCAGAAGATAAACTCGGGAGGTTTTGCTGCAGCTATGTGGGCACATGTGTATTTAGCTATGACACATTTAAACAAAGAAGGAGATGATGATATAAAACGTGAATATTTGACACCAAGTATTAATGGTGATAAAATTGGCTGTTTGTGTATTACTGAACCTTTCGGAGGATCGGATGTTGCGGGAATGAGATCGACTGCTGTTAAAAAGGGTGACACCTATATTATTAATGGATCGAAAACATTTATTACTAATGGGGTGTATTCTGATTACCTAATAGTTGCTGCCAAAACAAATCCAGATGAGAAACATAAAGGGATGAGTATGTTTGTTATCGATAGAGATACGCCAGGGATATCTGCTACTAAGTTAGATAAGTTAGGATGGAGAGCTTCCGATACTGGAGAAATTGCTTTTGATAATGTGGTTGTGCCAGCGAAGAATTTAATGGGAGAAGAAGGGAAAGGTTTTCCTTATATCATGCAACATTTTGCTTTGGAACGATTGTTAATGGGAATCAATGCACATGCAAGAGCAGAATATGCGATTGAGTATGCACTACAATATATGTCAGAAAGAGAGGCTTTTGGAAAAAGTATAGATCAATTTCAGGCATTAAGACATAAGATTGCTGAAATGGCAAGTGAAGTAGAGGTGTGTAAGGAGTTTAATTATTCTGTGGCAAAAAGGTTAGGAAATGGAGGGTATGTTGTTAAGGAAGCTAGTATGTCTAAGTTAATTTCTACTAAAATAGCGGATCAAGTAATCTATGACGCCTTGCAAATGTTAGGAGGATATGGCTATATGGAAGAATATCCATTGGCACGTTTATCCAGAGATAGTAGATTGGGGCCCATTGGTGGAGGTACTTCAGAGATCTTGAAGGAAATTATCGCTAAGATGATTATCGACAAAAAAGAATACAAACCTGCCACTTAAAAAATATTTAAGTTATTAGTTGTCAATTAAAAAAACCTTGTATCTTTGCAGTCCAAATTTAAAAAGACGACATTGAAAGGAGGTGCCAACATATGTTAATTATTCCAGTAAAAGAAGGAGAGAATATCGATAGAGCTTTGAAACGTTTCAAAAGAAAATTTGATCGTACAAAGACCATGAAGAACTTGCGTAATAGAAAGCATTTCACGAAGCCATCGGTTGCAAAGAGAGCACAAAAGATCAAAGCATCTTATGTACAAAGATTAAGAACACAAGAAGAGGTTGGTTAGACTTTTTCTTAAGATATAAAGAAGATCCCATATCAATAATGATATGGGATCTTTGTTTTAGATGAATTCGCTAACTTTGAATAAATGCAATTCGACCATGATCGTTCAATCTTTTTTAGAGTATCTGGCCTTAGAAAGGAAGTATTCTAGCCATACCATTCTGGCGTATAAAAATGACCTTCTTTCTTTTAAAGATTTTTGTGAGGTAGAGTTTGATCAAGAAGATATACAAAATGTAGCCTATGGTCAAATTCGAAGTTGGATTGTTTTATTAGTAGCGCAAGGAATATCTAACAATAGTATTAATAGGAAAGTAAGTTCGCTAAAATCCTTCTATAAGTTTTTACAAAAGACAAAACAAATTGAATTGAACCCTTTAGTAAAGCATAAAGCTTTAAAAGTAGAAAAGAAAGTACAGGTTCCTTTTTCCGTTGATGAAGTCACAAATGTATTAAAAGGTTTTGATGAAGGAGATTTTACAAGTCTTCGTGACAAGTTGATTGTTGAGCTGTTTTACTCAACGGGTATTAGAAGAATAGAATTGGTATCTATCACAATCAGTGCTGTTAATTTTGAAGAGGGAACAATTAAAATATTGGGGAAAAGAAATAAAGAGCGATATGTTCCTTTAATTACACCGGTAATTGAAACACTTCATAGGTATATCAAATTAAGGAAAGAGATTACACATAATAAGGAGCACCTATTTGTAACCGATAAAGGAAACAAAATATATGAAACACTTGTTTATAGAATAATAAATAAGTACTTTAGTAACGTTTCTTCTAAAGTAAAAAAGAGTCCCCATATATTGAGACACTCTTTTGCTACACACTTGTTAAATGGAGGAGCGGATTTAAACTCGGTTAAAGAATTACTAGGACATTCAAGTTTAGCCTCAACACAAGTCTATACCCATAATAGCTTGGATAAAATAAAAAAGGTGTATAATCAAGCTCATCCTAGGAGCAATAAAAAAAATAATTTATGAAAGTATATACTCAATCAATCAACTTTAATGCGTCTTCAGATTTACTGAAGTTCATCGAAAAAAAAATGGAAGCTCTTGTTAAGTTTCATGACAAGATTGTGGATGCAGAGGTTTTTCTAAAAGTAGAAAATACCAGTGATAAAGAAAATAAAATTATTGAGATAAAAATGAATGTGCCAGGTTCTGAATTAATTGTAAAAAAACAAACAAAGTCTTTTGAAGAAGGAATTAGTTTAGGAGCGGAATCGTTAAAAAGACAGCTAAAAAAATCAAAGGAAAAACAAAGAGATTTATTAACCTTATAAATCTTGTAAAAAAGATAACAAAAAGTTTTAGAAATAAAAAAAACTTTATACATTTGCAGTCCGTTAGAAATAACGGGCTGTTTTTTTATGAAAAACGCCGATGTAGCTCAGCTGGCTAGAGCAGCTGATTTGTAATCAGCAGGTCGTGGGTTCGAGTCCCTCCATCGGCTCTAAAAGAACAAAAGGAAGTTCATTAAAATAGTAAATTTAAGGGGAGATACTCAAGCGGCCAACGAGGACGGACTGTAACTCCGTTGTTTTTAACTTCGCAGGTTCGAATCCTGCTCTCCCCACGAATTTACAAATTGCGAGAGTAGCTCAGTTGGTAGAGCGTCAGCCTTCCAAGCTGAATGTCGCCGGTTCGAACCCGGTCTCTCGCTCAAATTTTTTTCCAAGCCGATGTAGCTCAGTTGGTAGAGCGCATCCTTGGTAGGGATGAGGTCACGGGTTCAAATCCCGTCATTGGCTCAAAAAAGTTTATAATTAGACACTAAATATATTTAACTAAGAATTAAAATTAATTAATCATGGCAAAAGCAAATTTTGACCGTTCGAAACCACACTTAAACATTGGTACAATCGGACACGTAGATCACGGAAAGACTACATTAACTGCAGCTATCACAAAAGTTTTGGCGGACGCAGGTTTGTCTGAAGCTAAAGATTTCGATCAAATCGATAATGCTCCAGAAGAAAAAGAAAGAGGTATTACAATTAATACATCTCACGTTGAGTATCAAACAGCAAATCGTCATTACGCACACGTTGACTGTCCTGGTCACGCGGATTACGTAAAGAACATGGTAACTGGTGCTGCTCAAATGGACGGTGCAATTTTAGTTGTTGCTGCTACTGATGGACCAATGCCACAAACTCGTGAGCACATCCTTTTAGGACGTCAGGTAGGAATTCCTCGTATCGTTGTTTTTATGAACAAAGTTGATATGGTTGATGATGAAGAGTTATTAGAGTTAGTAGACATGGAAATTAGAGATTTACTTTCTTTCTATGAGTACGATGGTGATAACGGACCTGTAATCGCTGGTTCTGCTTTAGGAGCTTTAAACGGTGAGCAAAAATGGGTTGATACTGTAATGGAATTAATGGAAGCTGTTGATAGCTGGATTGAAGAGCCATTAAGAGAAGTTGATAAGGACTTCTTAATGCCAATCGAAGATGTATTCTCTATTACTGGTCGTGGTACTGTAGCTACTGGTAGAATTGAAACTGGTATCGCTAATACAGGAGACGCTGTAGATATTATCGGTATGGGAGCTGAGAAATTAGCTTCAACTATTACTGGTATTGAAATGTTCCGTCAAATCTTAGATAGAGGTGAGGCTGGAGATAACGCAGGTATCTTATTAAGAGGTATTGAAAAAACTGATATCAAAAGAGGAATGGTAATCTGTAAGCCAGGTTCTATTACTCCGCATGCTAAGTTTAAAGCTGAGGTATACGTTCTTAAGAAAGAAGAAGGTGGACGTCACACTCCATTCCATAACAACTACCGTCCACAGTTCTACGTACGTACAACTGACGTAACAGGAAACATTAACTTGCCTGATGGAGTTGAAATGGTAATGCCTGGTGATAACTTAACTATTACAGTTGATTTAATCCAACCAATTGCATTAAACTTAGGTTTACGTTTTGCGATCCGTGAAGGTGGTAGAACAGTTGGTGCAGGTCAGGTAACTGAAATTTTAGACTAAGCAATTAGTTTTAAAAATAATATTTAACTATACAAGGTGTCCCGATTTATCGGGACGCCTTTATGAATAAATAGAGACGGGTTTAGCTCAGTTGGTAGAGCACTGGTCTCCAAAACCAGGTGTCGGGAGTTCGAGTCTCTCAACCCGTGCAAAAACAAAATAATAAAATGGGATTTATACAATATATCAAAGATTCTTTTGAAGAGCTAAATAATCACATGACGTGGTATTCTAGAGAGAATGCTCAGAAAACCACTGTTACGGTTGCAGTATTTACCATATTATTTGCGTTAGGTGTTGCTGCTATTGATTTGGTTTTTCAAACAGGATTAGATAATTTTTTCGCAATGTTTAAACCTAATTAATTATGACTGATTCAGTAATGAAATGGTATGTAGTTAGAGCTATCGGAGGACAAGAGAATAAGGTAAAGTCTTATATAGAGACGGAAATTTCTCGTTTAGGTCTTTCTGATTTTGTGAGCAAAGTATTAGTGCCTACAGAGAAAGTAATTCAGATTAGAAATGGAAAGAAGATAAACAAAGAGAAAGTTTATTTTCCAGGATACATTATGGTAGAAGCAAATCTATCTGGAGAGGTTCCTCACGTAATCAAGGCAATTACTGGAGTTATAGGATTTTTAGGTGAAACCAAAGGAGGTGAGCCTGTACCGATGAGAAAATCTGAGGTGAATAGAATGCTAGGTAAAGTTGATGAACTTGCAGTTCAGGACGAAAATATAGCAATTCCTTATACAGTAGGTGAAACGGTGAAAGTTGTAGACGGACCATTTAACGGTTTCGATGGAACTATAGAAAAAGTAAACGAGGAAAAGAGAAAATTAGAAGTTATGGTTAAGATCTTCGGACGTAAAACTCCATTAGAGCTTAGCTATATGCAAGTAGATAAAATATAATTGTTACACAAATATATACCGATGTGTTTTTTAGCTTCCAATTTTAAAATACATCAACTATAAACATTTATTAAAATGGCAAAAGAAGTTAGTAAAGTAGTTAAATTACAAGTAAGGGGAGGCGCAGCGAATCCATCGCCGCCGGTTGGACCCGCTTTAGGTGCTGCTGGTGTTAACATTATGGAGTTCTGTAAGCAGTTTAATGCTAGAACTCAGGATAAACAAGGTAAAGTATTACCAGTTGTTATCACTGTTTATAAAGACAAGTCTTTCGACTTTGTTGTAAAAACACCTCCGGCAGCAGTACAATTAATGGAAGCGGCCAAAATCAAAAAAGGTTCAGGTGAACCAAACAGAAAGAAAGTAGCATCAGTTACTTGGGATCAAATCAGAACGATTGCAGAAGATAAAATGGTAGATTTAAATGCATTTGAGGTTTCTTCAGCAATGAGAATGATCGCAGGTACAGCACGTTCTATGGGATTAACAGTAAAAGGTAATGCACCAGCATAAACTTTATAAAAAACTAGTAAAATGGCAAGATTAACAAAAAAGCAAAAAGAAGCTTACGCTAAATTAGATAGCTCTAAGTCTTACGATATTGAGGCGGCTTCTGCTCTAATCAAAGATATTACTACTGTAAAGTTTGACGCATCTGTAGACCTAGCTATTCGTTTAGGTGTAGATCCTCGTAAAGCCAATCAAATGGTAAGAGGAGTTGTTACACTACCACACGGTACAGGTAAAGATGTAAAAGTGCTTGCATTAGTAACACCAGATAAAGAAGCTGAGGCAGAAGCTGCCGGAGCTGATTATGTTGGTTTAGATGAATACCTTCAGAAAATTAAAGGAGGTTGGACAGACGTAGATGTTATTATTACGATGCCTAGTGTTATGGGTAAATTAGGTCCTTTAGGAAGAGTTTTAGGTCCTAGAGGTTTAATGCCAAACCCAAAAACTGGTACAGTAACTATGGATGTTGCTAAAGCTGTAAAAGATGTAAAAGCTGGTAAAATTGACTTTAAAGTTGATAAGACTGGTATTATACATGCAGCTATAGGTAAAGTATCTTTTGATGCTGATAAGATTGCAGAAAATGCAAACGAATTAGTTCAAACGATTATCAAGTTAAAACCAACAGCGGCGAAAGGAACGTACATAAAAAGTGTTTTTATGTCTAGTACTATGAGCCCAAGTGTTGAAGTTGAGGTAAAATCTGTTTAATAGCAGTTAAAACGTATAATTATGACTAGAGAAGAAAAATCACAAGTAATACAGGATTTAACAGCCACATTAGCAGATACTAATACTATCTACCTAGCAGATATTTCTGGGTTAGATGCATTGACTACTTCAAATTTACGTAGAGCTTGTTTTAAAGCAAACGTAAAATTGGCTGTTGTAAAAAATACATTGCTGTCAAAAGCAATGGAAGCTTCTGATAAGGAGTTTGGAGAATTACAAGATATATTAAAAGGTAATACTTCTTTAATGATTTCTGAAGCTGGTAATGCACCTGCTAAAGTAATCAAAGAGTTCAGAAAAAAATCAGATAAGCCTTTATTAAAAGGAGCTTATGTGGAAGAGGCAGTGTATGTAGGAGACGATCAATTAGATGCTCTTGTAAACATCAAATCTAAAGAAGAACTTATTGGAGATATTATCTCATTATTACAATCGCCTGCTAAGAATGTTGTTTCAGCATTACAATCAGGAGGAGGTAAAATATCTGGTATTCTAAAAACATTATCAGAAAAATAAATTAGCGCACTAATAAACTAAATAATAAAAAATTTTTAAAAACAATTGAAATGGCAGATTTAAAAGATTTCGCAGAACAATTAGTAAACTTAACTGTAAAAGAGGTTACTGAATTAGCTGATATTTTAAAAGACGAGTACGGTATTGAGCCTGCAGCAGCAGCTGTAGCAGTAGCAGGACCAGCAGCAGGTGGTGCTGATGGTGGTGCTGAAGAGCAAACTGAATTCGATGTAATCTTAAAAGCAGCAGGTGGTTCTAAATTAGCTGTAGTAAAGCTAGTTAAAGAATTAACTGGATTAGGATTAAAAGAAGCTAAAGGTATCGTAGATAGCGCACCAGCTCCAATCAAGGAAGGTGTTTCTAAAGACGAGGCTGAAGGTCTTAAAGCTTCATTAGAAGAAGCTGGAGCTGAGGTTGAGCTTAAGTAAGCTCTCCTAGTTTAAACAAATTTAGGTTTAGGTACTAAGAATCTAGCGATTCTTAGACCTAAACCATTTTGTGTATATATTCGTTCTTTATTTAATTCAGATTTTTAATCAAAAATATTTTCTCTTTTGACAACGAAAAACACTACTGAAAGAATCAATTTCGCCTCTTCAAAACTTGGAACGGACTATCCAGATTTCTTGGATATTCAGGTTAAGTCATTCCAAGATTTTTTCCAACTACAGACAAAGGCTGAAGAAAGAGGTGAGGAAGGTTTGTACAAGACCTTCATGGATAATTTCCCAATCACAGATACACGCAACAACTTTGTACTAGAATTTTTAGACTACTTTGTAGATCCACCAAGATACAGCATTCAAGAATGTATCGAGAGAGGATTAACACACAGTGTGCCATTAAAAGCACGTCTAAAATTATACTGTACAGATCCTGAGCATGAAGATTTTGAAACGATTGTACAAGATGTTTATTTAGGGACTATCCCTTATATGACAAACGCAGGTACATTTGTAATCAATGGAGCAGAAAGAGTTGTTGTATCACAATTACACAGATCTCCTGGAGTATTCTTTGGGCAGTCATTCCATGCAAACGGTACAAAACTATACTCTGCAAGAGTAATTCCTTTTAAGGGATCTTGGATAGAGTTTGCAACAGATATCAATAGCGTTATGTACGCCTATATTGATAGAAAGAAAAAATTACCAGTAACAACGTTGTTCAGAGCCATAGGTTTTGAAAGAGATAAAGATATTTTAGAGATTTTTGACCTTGCAGAGGAAGTAAAAGTTTCTAAAGCTGGATTAAAGAAAGTATTAGGACGTAAGTTAGCAGCGAGAGTATTAAAAACTTGGTTTGAAGACTTCGTAGATGAAGATACTGGAGAGGTGGTTTCTATTGAGAGAAATGAAATTATTTTCGACCGTGATACCATCATCGAGAAAGAACATATTGATGAGATAATTGAGGCAGGAGCTAAAACTGTATTACTTCACAAGGAAGATAATCAGCAAGCAGACTATGCAATTATTCATAACACATTACAGAAAGATCCTACAAACTCAGAAAAAGAGGCTGTAGAACATATCTATAGACAATTACGTAACGCTGAACCGCCAGATGAAGAGACGGCTAGAGGAATCATTGATAAATTATTCTTTTCAGAGCAACGTTATAATCTAGGAGAAGTAGGACGTTTTAGAATGAATACTAAATTAGGTTTAGATGTAGATATCGACCAAAAAGTATTAACAAAATTAGATATCATTACAATCATCAAGTATCTAATTGAATTGATTAATTCTAAAGCAGAAGTAGATGATATTGATCACTTATCTAACCGTCGTGTTAGAACTGTAGGTGAGCAATTAGCTGGTCAGTTTGGTGTAGGTTTAGCACGTATGGCACGTACTATTCGTGAGCGTATGAATGTTCGTGATAATGAAGTGTTTACACCAATCGATTTGATCAATGCGAAAACATTGTCTTCTGTGATCAATTCTTTCTTTGGAACGAATCAACTTTCTCAGTTTATGGATCAAACAAATCCATTAGCAGAGATTACACATAAACGTAGATTATCTGCATTAGGACCTGGTGGTTTATCAAGAGAGAGAGCAGGATTTGAGGTTCGTGATGTACACTATACACACTACGGTCGTTTATGTCCTATTGAAACTCCAGAGGGACCGAACATTGGTCTGATTTCTTCGCTTTCTGTATTTGCAAAAGTGAACAACTTAGGGTTTATAGAAACACCTTATAGAGAGGTAAAAGAAGGAGCGGTAGATGTTAAGCAAGAACCAATTTACCTAAGTGCAGAAGAAGAAGAAGGTAAGAAGATTGCACAGTCTAACTTAGATTTAAATGCAGATGGAAGTTTTGCTAGCGATAGAGTAATTGCTCGTGAAGAAGGAGATTTCCCAGTTGTAACTCCAGATGTAATTGATTACATGGACGTTGCTCCAAATCAGATTGCTTCTATTTCGGCATCTTTAATTCCTTTCTTAGAACATGATGATGCGAACCGTGCATTGATGGGATCAAATATGATGCGTCAAGCTGTTCCATTATTAAGGCCAGAATCTCCAATTGTAGGTACTGGATTAGAAAGAAGGGTTGCTAAAGATTCAAGAATCTTAATTAACGCTGAAGGAAATGGAGTTGTAGAGTATGTAGATGCAAACAAGATTACCATTAAGTACGATAGAACTGATGATGAAAGACTGGTAAGTTTTGACACTGATGAGAAGTCATACAACTTAATTAAGTTTAGAAAAACGAATCAAGGAACTTGCATTAACTTAAAGCCAATCGTTAGTACAGGTGATAGAGTTTCTGAAGGACAAGTTTTATGTGAAGGATATGCAACTCAAAAAGGAGAATTAGCACTAGGAAGAAATATGAAAGTAGCCTTTATGCCTTGGAAAGGGTATAACTTTGAGGATGCGATTGTGATTTCTGAAAAAGTAGTACGTGAGGATATCTTTACTTCAATTCATATTGATGAGTATTCTTTAGATGTACGTGATACTAAATTAGGTACTGAAGAATTAACAAATGATATTCCTAATGTTTCTGAAGAGGCTACGAAAGACTTGGACGAAAACGGAATGATCAGAATTGGTGCTGAAGTAAATCCTGGTGATATCTTAATTGGTAAGATTACTCCGAAAGGAGAGTCTGACCCAACACCTGAGGAGAAATTATTGCGAGCTATTTTTGGTGATAAAGCTGGAGATGTAAAAGATGCATCTTTAAAGGCTTCTCCATCATTAAGAGGTGTAGTAATTGATAAGAAATTATTTAGAAGGGCAGTTAAGGATAAAACAAAGAGAGCTAGAGATAAAGAAGCAATAGCTGGTTTAGAAGCTTCGTTTGTTTCCAAATTTGACAATCTTAAGTCAATATTAGTTGAGAAGTTGTTTGCACTTATTAGTGGAAAAACATCTCAGGGAGTATTCAACGATCTAGGTGAAGAAGTATTACCAAAAGGTAAGAAGTATACACTTAAAATGTTAAACTCTGTAGAAGATTATGTACACTTAACAAGTGGAACTTGGACTACGGATAAAGGAATTAACGCTTCAGTTGGAGAGTTAATCCATAACTACAAGATCAAAGTAAATGACTTACAAGGTGTTTTACGTCGTGAGAAATTTACCATTTCAGTTGGAGATGAATTGCCAGCTGGTATCTTAAAACTTGCGAAGATTTACATTGCTAAAAAACGTAAGTTAAAAGTAGGTGATAAGATGGCAGGACGTCACGGTAATAAAGGTATTGTTGCTCGTATTGTAAGAGCAGAGGATATGCCTTTCTTAGAAGACGGAACGCCTGTAGATATCGTATTAAATCCATTGGGAGTACCATCTCGTATGAATATTGGTCAGATCTATGAAACTGTTCTTGGTTGGGCAGGTCAGAAATTAGATAGGAAGTATGCAACACCAATCTTTGATGGAGCATCTTTAGATGAGATCAACGGATTTACGGATGAAGCTGGAGTACCAAGATTTGGTCATACGTACTTGTATGATGGAGGAACTGGAAAACGATTTGATCAGCCAGCAACTGTTGGGGTAATTTATATGATCAAATTAGGACATATGATTGAAGATAAAATGCACGCGCGTTCTATTGGTCCTTATTCATTGATTACACAACAACCATTAGGAGGTAAAGCTCAATTTGGTGGACAACGTTTTGGTGAGATGGAGGTATGGGCACTTGAGGCATATGGTGCGTCAAGTATCTTACGTGAAATCTTGACAGTAAAATCTGATGATGTAATGGGTAGAGCTAAAACATATGAAAGTATTGTGAAAGGTGATACAATGCCAGAACCAGGTTTACCAGAATCATTTAACGTATTAATGCACGAACTGAAAGGTTTAGGATTAGACGTTAAGTTAGAGGAATAGCACATATGAAATACTGGAATGTGTTACACATTCCAGTATTCATTTAATTATAAGCCTCATAGAGGCCATTTTTACAATTTTAATTCGAATCCATTATCATGGCAAGAAACAACGATAAGTACACTGTAAAAAAATTTAACAAAATCTCAATTGGTTTAGCATCTCCAGAGTCTATTTTAGAAGCATCTAAAGGAGAAGTATTAAAGCCAGAGACTATCAATTACCGTACACATAAACCAGAAAGAGATGGTTTATTCTGTGAGCGTATTTTTGGTCCTGTAAAAGACTATGAATGTGCATGTGGTAAATATAAAAGAATTCGCTATAAAGGAATTGTCTGCGACCGTTGTGGTGTAGAAGTTACCGAAAAGAAAGTAAGAAGAGATAGAGTAGGACACATTAATTTGGTGGTTCCTGTTGCTCATATCTGGTATTTTAGATCATTACCTAATAAGATGGGATACCTATTGGGGTTACCTTCTAAGAAGTTAGATATGATCATTTACTACGAACGTTATGTAGTAATTCAACCAGGTATTGCAAAAAATGCAGAAGGAGAGCCATTGCAAAAGATGGACTTCTTAACAGAAGAAGAATACTTAGATATTCAAGATACCTTACCACAAGAGAATTTATATTTAGATGATTCAGACCCAAATAAGTTTATCGCAAAAATGGGAGCTGAGTGTTTGATTGAGCTATTATCAAGAATTGATTTAGATGCATTGTCATTTGAATTAAGACACAAAGCAAATACTGAAACGTCTAAGCAACGTAAAACAGAAGCTCTTAAAAGATTAAACGTAGTTGAAGCTTTTAGAGATGCAAATAAGAATAGAGAGAATAATCCTGAGTGGATGATCATGAAGGTAGTTCCGGTAATTCCACCAGAATTACGTCCATTAGTTCCATTAGATGGAGGTCGTTTTGCAACATCTGATTTAAATGATTTATACCGAAGAGTAATCATCAGAAATAATCGTTTAAAAAGATTAGTTGAAATTAAGGCTCCAGAGGTTATCTTACGTAATGAGAAGCGTATGTTACAAGAATCGGTAGATTCATTGTTTGATAACACACGTAAATCATCTGCAGTAAAAACTGAATCTAACAGGCCTTTAAAATCATTATCTGATTCACTAAAAGGTAAACAAGGACGTTTCCGTCAGAACTTATTAGGAAAACGTGTTGATTATTCTGCACGTTCTGTAATTGTTGTTGGACCAGAATTAAAATTATTTGAATGTGGATTGCCAAAAGATATGGCAGCTGAACTATACAAGCCTTTTATCATCCGTAAGTTGATTGAAAGAGGAATTGTAAAAACAGTGAAATCTGCAAAGAAAATTATAGATAGAAAAGAACCAGTTGTTTGGGATATTTTAGAAAATGTAATTAAAGGACATCCAGTATTACTGAATCGTGCTCCTACGTTACACCGTTTAGGTATCCAGGCATTCCAGCCAAAACTGATTGAAGGAAAAGCAATTCAGTTACACCCATTAGTATGTACGGCATTTAACGCCGATTTTGATGGGGATCAGATGGCGGTTCACTTACCATTAGGACCTGAGGCTATTTTAGAAGCACAGCTATTAATGTTAGCGTCTCATAATATCTTAAACCCTGCAAACGGTGCTCCAATTACAGTACCTTCTCAGGATATGGTTCTTGGATTATATTATATGACCAAAGAACGTAAGTCAACAAAACAAGTACCTGTAAAGGGGGAAGGATTAACATTCTACTCTCCAGAAGAGGTGACGATTGCTTTTAACGAAGAAAAAGTTGACTTAAATGCTGGAATTAAAGTTAGAACTCAAGATATTGATGAGGATGGAAATTCAGTTACCAAGTTAATTACAACGACCGTAGGTAGAGTTTTATTTAATGAAGTAGTTCCTGAAGCAGCAGGTTATATTAATGAAGTATTAACGAAAAAATCGTTAAGAGGAATTATTGGTGGAATTTTAAAAGCTACTGATATTCCTGCAACAGGACAGTTCTTAGATGAGATCAAGAATATGGGATACAAATTTGCATTCCAGGGAGGATTATCATTTAGTTTAGGAGATATTATTATTCCAAAAGAAAAGCACACGATGATTGCTGAGGCAAACAAAGAAGTGGATGGAATTGTAATGAACTATAACATGGGTATGCTAACGCAGAAAGAGCGTTACAATCAGGTAATTGATGTTTGGGGATCAACCAACAATAGATTAACCGAGTTATCTATGAAACGTTTACGTGAAGACCAACAAGGATTTAACTCAGTATATATGATGTTAGATTCTGGAGCAAGGGGATCTAAAGAACAGATTCGTCAGTTAACAGGTATGCGTGGATTAATGGCAAAACCTAAAAAATCTACAGCTGGTGGTGGAGAAATTATTGAGAACCCGATTCTTTCTAACTTTAAAGAAGGATTATCGATCTTAGAATACTTTATCTCTACACACGGTGCTCGTAAAGGACTTGCGGATACCGCACTTAAAACGGCAGATGCTGGTTACTTAACACGTCGTTTAGTAGATGTATCTCAGGATGTTATTATTAATGAAGAGGATTGTGGTACTTTAAGAGGATTAGAGATCATGCCACTTAAGAAGAATGACGAGATTGTTGAGTCTTTAAGTGATAGAATTGAAGGACGTGTATCATTACAAACGGTATACCATCCAACAACTGAAGAAGTATTGTTAGAGCCTGGTCAGGAAATTACACCTGTTTTAGCAAAAGCAGTGCAGGAGTCTGGACTTGATAAGATTCAGGTAAGATCAGCATTAACATGTGAGTCTGCAAGAGGAATTTGTGCAAAATGTTACGGTCAAAGTTTATCGACACGTAAAAAAGTACAGATTGGAGAAGCAGTGGGTGTTATTGCAGCACAATCTATTGGAGAGCCAGGTACACAGTTAACATTGAGAACATTCCACGTTGGTGGGGTTGCAGGAAATATTTCTGAAGATAATAAGTTAACAGCTAATTTTGCTGGTAATGTATCGATTGATGATTTAAGAACAGTGGTAGGTAAGGATAACGAAGGAAAAGAAATTGATATCGTAATCTCTAGAACAGCTGAAATTAAGATCACAGATAAGAAAACAGGAATTACATTAAGTTCTAATATCATTCCTTACGGTTCTACGATCTTTGAAAAAGGAAGAAGAACTATCAAAAAAGGAGATGTAGTATGTCAATGGGATCCATTTAACGGTGTGATTGTATCTGAATTCTCTGGAAAAGTGAAGTTTGATAACCTTGAACAAGGTATAAACTATCAAGTAGAAATTGATGAGCAAACAGGTTTCCAAGAAAAAGTAATTACGGATTCTAAGAATAAAAAGATCATTGCTTCTTTAATTATTGAAGATAAAGAAGGAAATGCATTACGTTCATATAGTTTACCGGTTGGAGCGCACTTAATCGTTGATGATGGTGACATGGTTGAAAGCGGTAAGATTTTAGTGAAGATTCCAAGAAAATCTGGTAAAGCAGGTGATATTACAGGAGGTCTACCACGTGTAACAGAATTATTTGAAGCACGTAATCCTTCTAATCCAGCTGTAGTTTCAGAAGTGGATGGAGTCGTGACATTTGGTAAGATCAAGCGTGGTAACAGAGAGATTATCGTTGAGACTAAGACTGGTGATATTAGAAAGTATTTAATTAAACTTTCTAACCAGATATTGGTGCAGGAAAATGACTTTATCAAGGCAGGAATGCCACTATCTGATGGAGCAACAACTCCAGCAGATATCTTGAGAATTCAAGGGCCATCTGCAGTACAAGAGTACTTAGTAAATGAGATTCAAGATGTATATCGTTTACAAGGGGTGAAAATTAATGATAAGCACTTTGAGGTAGTTGTTCGTCAAATGATGCGTAAGGTGAAGATCATTGATTCTGGAGATACGTTATTCTTAGAGAACCAATTGATCCATAAGATAGATTTCATTAAAGAAAACGATGCAATCTACGGAATGAAAGTTGTTGAAGACGCTGGAGATTCTGAAAACTTAAATGCAGGTCAGATTATTTCTGCACGTCAGTTAAGAGATGAGAATTCGATATTGCGTAGAAACGATAAGAATTTAGTAGTAGCAAGAGATGCTCAACCTGCAACAGCAGAGCAAATACTTCAGGGTATTACAAGAGCGTCGTTACAGACGAAATCATTTATCTCTGCGGCATCATTCCAGGAAACTACTAAAGTATTAAACGAAGCTGCTGTAAGTGGTAAGATAGATACATTAGAAGGATTGAAAGAGAATGTAATTGTTGGTAAGAAAATACCTGCAGGTACAGGAATGAGAACTTATGATCATTTAATTGTTGGACCAAAAGAGGAAATTGAAAACAGTTTATAATTTATAGAACATGGACGAAAATCAACCAAAAGACGGGCAGATTAATATTGAGTTAGACGAAAAAGTTGCTGAAGGAACCTACTCGAATCTGGCGATCATTAATCATTCTGTATCTGAATTTATTGTTGATTTTATCAATATTATGCCAGGTGTGCCTAAAGCTAAAGTGAAGTCAAGAATCATTCTAACACCACAACATGCCAAAAGGTTAGCCAAAGCATTAGCAGATAATGTGCATAAGTTTGAGCAAGCTCATGGAGAAATAAAAGATTATGAACAACCTCCAATTCCAATGAATTTTGGACCAACAGGTCAAGCATAAATAAAAAAAACCGAAGCAATTAGCTTCGGTTTTTTTTATACACATTACCAGAGTAGTTTAATCCTATGACCCATGGCCAGAAACAATGCTCCAGCGCATAAACCGTAAATAATAACCGTAGTAAGGTATTTGTTTTTTCCATACAATCCTCCAATAGAGAAAAGGATTACAAACATTGTTGGAAGGTAGGTAAGAGGAGAAGCACCCACTTTTTGAATCCACCAGTAATTAAACGGATTTCGGCACTTATCATTCGGAATTAACAATAACAAACTCATCATCAGCAATAGAAAAATGGCGGCCTCCTTCTTGTTGTTATAATACAGCATCGCGGCAATTATAGGTAATACAAGTAAACTAATACGAATTACCGCACTGGCAGGGTAAGCTGCGATAAAAATGTTTCCGCTATAACATACAGGACTTACACAGATTACGGAAAGCGGAATCGCTAACCAAAAAATAAGCACCCACTTTCCAGAAATGGGAGTTATTAATTTCTGTTTGAAAATCCATTTTAAATACATTCCGGATAACAGTATTGTAATACCAGCTCCTGCAAAAAAAAGTATGTTGAAAAATGTTGGAAAGCTAAAAGAAGGCCTAATATCTGAATAATTATAAATATCTATTAATGACTTTATCCATAACAAGTTCGCGATGACAAACGCTATAGTAAGTAAATTTAGATTAAGCTTTTTCATATGTTTGAGAGATCATTGTAAGTCCGTTTATCCAAACCTACAATAGTTTTTAGTTTAAAACAAACGCGTTTGATTAGTTTGATGTTTATCAAACAAGGTATAATCCAACCTGGGATATTCAACATTTTTGAAATATAACTTTTTGGCGAGTTTAAATTGACTGGCAATCTGCTCCGCAATTTTACCTTCACCTCGCATTCGTTTTCTATACCTACTATCGTTTAGGCTTCCATTATGGCAATCTTCTATCTGATGTAAAATCTTATCTGCTCTATCGGGATACGCTTTCCGAACCCAATCTCTAAATATTCTTCCTATTGCGCCATTCAACCGAACGACCGTAAATGCAGCAGACTTTGCACCGATTGCAGCAACTTTTTTAACCAAAGGAAAGATCTCATGATTATTAATAGCTGGAATAATAGGAGCCATCATCACATTCACAGGAATACCGTTTTCAGACAATATTCTTACCGTTTCTAATCTCTTTTTTATAGAGGCAGTTCTAGGTTCTAGACTTCTACGGGTTTCCTCTGATAATGAAGTAATGGAAATACTTACATGGATTAGATTCATGGTAGCCATTTCTTTTAAAATATCGAGATCACGTAAGATCAATGCATTCTTAGTAATCATACTTGCTGGATGCTTCAATTTCAATAACACCTTTAACATCGATCTCGTAATTTCTAATTTTTTTTCAATAGGTTGATAGCAATCTGTATTTCCAGAAAACATAATGCCGTGTGCTTTCCAGTTTCTACTTCGTAATTTTTGCTCCAGTAACTCGGCGGCATTGGTTTTGTAAAGAATCTTTCGTTCAAAATCTAAACCTGCTGAGTATCCCCAGTATTCATGGCTGTTTCTAGCATAGCAATAAATGCAGCCGTGCTCACACCCCTGATATGGATTCATAGAGTACATCAACCCAATATCTGGACTGTTCACTTTGTTAATAATGGTTTTTGGAAAAATCTCGAGATAACTAGTTTTATTGCTAGTTACCTTCTCGTTTTCCAGCCCACAATAGTTTAAGAAGTCATCCCTGACAATATGTTCATGCTGTAAAAATCGATTATGCGTGTTCAGTTGCGCACCGCGCCCTTTGATGTATTCCATTTGTGATCCGATAAAAAGTTAGAATTGCAAACGAGTATACGATAAGAAGGTTCGATCCTCAAAGTTTGAAGTACTAAAGTTACATCAGAAAAATGAAAAAATGAAGAATGTTGATAAGTTTAGTTTTTCAATGAATGTCAATTTGTTTTTGAGCTTGAATGATATGCCTTTCATTATGATAGATAATAACTCTAAAGGTATTTCCTAGTTGCAATTTGAAAAAAGGAAGTAGCGTAGCTGTTTTTGTTTTCGTCAGGTTCTCGTTTTGTGAAAGTTCTAGTAGTTGTAGCAAATGCTGTTGATGATGTATGAAAGTGCCTATCGTGTTTTCTTTGTTTAAGTTGGAATGTATAGGGTTGACTTTCTTAAACGTTTTTACTTTTTTCATGTTTTCTTTAGGAAGCATACTCAGTGCGAACTTATTTCCGAGATAATTTGTCTTGAAAAAATCAGACGTAACTTTCTGCGAAGATGCTAGTCTTTTTTTTATTTCGGGAATGTAAAAGTTCAAACATAAATTTAGATGCTCCAAACATTCTAAAGCACTCCATGCATTGAGATCTTGCTTAGCGTTTAGCAGATCATTCGAAACTGATTTTAGTGAATTTGCATATGCTAAATGTGTATTCACATAATCTGATAACTCCTTGAGTAGTGCGGAAGAATGGACTTTCATATTATAACTTTTCACAAAGTTGAGAAAATTATAGATCAAAAAAGTTGATCCTAATCAAGGTTTTTTAGAATCCTTGAGAGGGTCTCTGGAGTCATCCGTAAATAGGAGGCAATATATTTTTGTGGAATTTCTTGAAACAATTGAGGGCTCCTTTTAAAAACGCGTTCGAATCGTTTTTGAGGTGAATACGTAATTAGATCTACCTCCCGCTCAATTTGCTGAATCACAAAGTCTTCTAGCATTTTTTGCCATATATCTTGGTACGCTTCTTTTGAATTTATAAATGCTAGATAATCTTCTTTGGAAATAACTCGAAGCGTACATTTTTTAAGAGCCTGAATATAGAATATGGTAGGTTCATCATTTAAAAAGCTATCTAAGGCCCCCATAATGGAATTCTGATAACCAAATCGAATAGTATGTTCTTCAATTTCGTCTTCAATAAATACACGCACGCTTCCCTCTTCTATCCAATATAGATTGGTGTGTACTGTCCCTTTCTTAACAAGGAATTCGTTTCTTTTTAGTTCAATGGTATGGGACCAATGATCTTCTAAAGCTTTCAGTAATGATTCTAGCGCACTCACGTAAGGTAATTTTCTAACTTTCTTGTTAAACCTGAACACTATAAGATGCTCGCTTGGTCTAACTACGAAATTAGCAAATTAATTTGTGTAAAGCATCTTTTTACTTAGGCTCAAGACTCATAACGTAATCATAGCTCTCATTTAGGTACTTAATTATGAGGGCTGTGTTTTTAAGCATAGATTCAGGCACTAACACATACCCTCGCATGGTAGCATTGTACGATTTGTAAATGGTCGAGTTCCATGTTGACATGTATTTTTCCTGAACCTCTTTCGAAAAACGAATCCCAATTTCTCCAGCTTTATTAAGTAATGAGAACATATATCCATTGGCAGAGGTATAGGGCATTGTTTTTCCCTTTCTTTCAAATCGATCACATTCTGCGATCAATTCATCGTATAGTTTTAATTTTTCTTCCCACATAGTTTATTGCTTTTCTACAAATTCTTTAAACTGACGCATCCATTTGTCGCCTTGTTTTTTGTAAATACCCGGAAATAGAATAGCCATTAACTTCGGCATGAACCAATTGATTCGTGTATATTCATATTCGTAGTTATATCTAGTTTGCCCTGGAACTATTTCCGTAAATGTACATTTCATCGTGTTATCCATATGCTTGTGATGATAGAATGCTTCGAAGGAATCTGGTAGTTCATTTTTTAAAACGGTTTCGGTTAGTATCATGTCTCGATTACCCGATGTATAATACATTTTAGAAATAGCCTTCTCCTCGTTAGCAATTCCTTTGATCAGTTCTTTTTTTACGAATCCGTCCTGATATTCTTTATTATAATCCGAGTTCATAAAAATAGCGACTACAATTTCTCTTGGTTTGTTGATGATGAGGGTGCCTTTATGTTTCATAATTGAATGATTTTAGGGCATAATTAGGAAAATTGAGAATACGATTGGTTACAGAACGATTTTGTAACCTTATTTTTTTTCTTTTTTCGTGTTTTCCAGAAATTCAGAAGGAGAAATTCCTTCAAATTCTTTAAATGCTCGATAGAAGGAAACCTTGTTGTTAAATCCTGATTGAAAAGCAATATCAATCAATTTAATGGAAGGGTCATTGTTTTCTAAAAGACGATGCTTTGCTTCTTGAAAACGATATTGATTGATCAATTTTTTAAAAGAGCAATTAAATTTTTGATTGATGATCTTAGAGACATGCGACGCTGGAAGAGATATAGACTTGGCAAAAACAGAAAGACTTAACTCATCATTTAAATATATCTTATCATCTTCTAATGCACTTATGATTACCGCTTCACCTTTTTTACGTTGCTCCAGATTATCCAGGTTTGGAGGCTTACTATTAAAGATAGTCGATTTGTCAACGATTTTGTAGGCAATCGATTGAATGATAAAGGTCATGGCAAGCATACTTACCTGATTAACCAGTGCAAAATTGTATTCACCAATGGGTTGAATCACAAAATAGATCAAATGCAAAAGCAAAAACAGTGAATAACCAATGAACACATGATACATCCAGTTTACCAGGGCATTATTTCGTACTTGATTTTTAAAAGCTTTTAACTTTTTAAAACTAACATAGATGTAAATGCCAATGTACACAAAGAAACTTAGTGCAAAATAAAAAGTGAAACTGGAATAGGATGGAATGTCATCCATAAAAGCCTTAACTGTTGCGAGTTTTTCAGGACCACTTAAAAAGTAGAAGGGAAGGTTCAACAAAAACATAAAGCCAAAACCAAGAAAATGCCAATAGTATTTTTTAGACAATTTAAAATGTTGGATGGTAATAGCTAGGGTCATAAACAGCAGCAGCGGAGGTTTTAAAAAGCTAATAGGATGGCCAATTCCTAATATATGAGGCATGTCATTAATAAGCCCGGTTTCTACAAATAATCTTTCAAAAAGTATGATTCCTTCTATGATCAATAATGTTGCAAACAACTTTTTAAAGAGCGTACGATCAGATTTTAGAAGTACAAACGCAATAAAAAATGCTTGACAAGTTCCATAGGCAATTAAAATGTTTACTATCAATGAAATCATTGGCTATTTTAGGTCATTGTTTTCTCAAAGATAATTAGTTTGATTAAATGTAGAAACCCTATTGAAGGACACTCTTTAAAAGTCTCGTACAAAACGTACAGTACTAATCAGTCCTTTTTCAACCTTGTAAATAGAAATGTATTTCGTTTTTTTACCATCATTAGTTACAATTTCATGGTTGATCACATAAGGACCATTGTTCATCTGGTTTACAATTTCAACAGACACACGTTTATTTTCAAAGTCTGATTTAAATATAGAAGACAACCTATCTGAACCCGACCCCATAAGTCGAGTAGGGTAGGTATAGACTTCCACATTTGTATTGTAGAGTTTTATAAACTCATCATAGTTATGCTCATTAAAGAGAGCCATTCTCCTATGTACTACCTCTAAGGGTGTTAAGTCTGAGTAATTCTGACTATTGCCGGATGTACTATTGGTTTTTGAATTGTTTGTGCAGGCAAATATTAAAAATAGTAATGCACTTAAAATGGTTGTTTTTTTCATGTGTATTTATTTTATGGGAAAGTTTATATGATTTTTAATTTCTTTAATCTGTGCTACATGACGATTTGTATGTGCCGCCATGTAAAGGAAAATTTGATAGGCATCTACGGTTCCAAAATTCACGTAGTGATTTCTCAAATCATCTTTAGTCGTTTTTAAATAGTTAATGTGTTTTGCTAATTTTTTCTCCAAGATATTCACTGTTTCGACATGATCTCCATATGTGCTACGAGGCTCAAAATCTTCCAGTGTTTTGTTTTTATTTGCTCTGTTTTGTATAAAATCAATTAATTCTTTATCAGAAAATTTTACATCCTTTCGTCTTTCTGGATTTGCGGGAAGTTCAAGAGACTCTTCTAGTATTTCAAATACTTCATCTATGAACAAGGTGACATGTTCTGTGTTTTCCGAAATGGACCAGGAAGTTGTATCACTTTTAAAATTGAGTTGTATTGCATTCAAATTAGCTATACTTTTTAGTAGGTTGTTTCTTGACTTATTTAATTCTTCAATAGCAAATTCACGTTCCTTTTCGGATAATTGGTTCGTATCGTTTGCGCATTGAATACATAGTAATGCTATGAATAGTGTACATATTTGTCTCATAATTTTCTTATCTAATTTTTAGTATTCGTTGTGTTAATCCCTTTTGAACAAAGTAGTTTTCAAGATCTTTAGATTCACCAACTTGTGCATGGTGTAATAATGTGAGGCCATGCGGACCTTTTGCAAAAAGTAGTTTAGGGTAGGTTTCAATGATTGGTTTTACCAGATTTGTTTTGCCAAGCATCGTAAGTGCAAAAAGATTTGGCCTGGCACCTTTGGTTATAAAATAGTTTACGATCTCTTTATTACCAAGATGAGCAGCGCCTTCGATGGCTTCTTCATAATCACCATTACCCCAATCATATGAGGTGTAGATCAAGTTCGGATGCTCATTGAGCATCTCTTTAACCAATCCTAGCCTTGAATGACCAGCGATTACAAAATCCTTGATCAGTTTTTCATCTAATTGATCGGATTCTTTTTTTGATGTTGAAAGAAAATAGGTAGGTACCGCAATGGCTGCTCCTAAACCCAAAAGTGAACCGTAAATAAACTTTTTTCTGTTCATGCTGAATACTAATTGTTTTCACAATGTTCAGCATTAAATTGCTAAAGGACTTTACTAAACATGTTTCCTTTAACGAAAAATAATGGCTATACTTTTTTGTAGGCTGATGGAGTTAGGCCTGTTTTTTTCTTAAAGGCAAGATTGAAAGAAGTCACATTTCCAAACCCTGAATCATAGGCTATTGTTGCAATTTTAGCATTCTTATAATCTGGATGTTTTAATAAGAGCTCCGCGTTTTCTATACGATATTGATTCACAAACTCATAAAAATTCTGTTCGGTATTTTCATTAATAGCTTGCGATATTTCTCTAGGTTTCACATCTAACCTCTTAGAAACAACATCCAATGTCACATGTGTATCTAAATAGATTTGATCGGTATCAAAAAGAACTTTAATTCTATTAAATAGTTTTATCGAGTTTTTTTTATCCAGATTGGAACTGTTATACTTCTGTAAAGTGAATTTATGTCTATTTAAAAAAAGATAGCTGAAGGCATAAATTAATAAGGAGTAAAATATAGGGCCTCGTATATAGTACATCTTAAAATCGAACAGATTGCCTACATAATGAATCCAAATTAAGGTAGCACCAATTAAGAGATTACGATACCAAACAACTACACTTTTGGAAGTGTTGTTCTTGTTTTTTCTGAGGTAAGACCAAGATAAGATCAGGTAAAATAAAAGATGGAAAACCACAATACCATAGTTCCAGAAGGATTCAAAGTGACCATTTCTTGGAACAAAAGGAATTAAAAAGAGAAATAGAACAAACGGGAGATAATGAATGTAATCCTTTATGTAGAATTCACGATTTTTAGTAAACAATGTCTTCCCATAAAATAACAGTGAAGGAGAAGCAAAGAGAATCCCCGAAATACCAATATTGTTTTGCCAATTCTCTAAGGTAATGTAGTAGTTTAATACGGATTTTCCGATTCTAATAGTAAGTCCTAATAAGAAAAGAGCAAGGAAAAGATGAGATTTTCTATCACCATTTTTAAGCGTTAATAAATAGATGCTTAAAAAAATACCTTGTGCTAACCCAAGAGATGCTAGAATTAAAATAAGACCTGTAGTTAACATGCGTAGTGATTAAAACTTAACTGCTATTGATATTTGCATTGTAAAAATGGATATTTTTTTGCCAAAATCCTTTAAAGAACATGTTCCTTTAACTAAATAACGGTCTTGTGTATGAGTAGTAGCGAGCTTATATGCCATACTTTTCGGAAAGTAAATTACAAAATAAAAAAAGAATAGCGACTTGAATTAAGACTCAAATCGCTATTAATTATGCATGTTGTTGGCAATAGTTTAATTAGGATTTTTTATTTCTCATTCTCTTTTTTAAATCTAGTTCCAAGAGCGGTTCCAAAGACTAAACCCACACCAGCTCCTAAAGACAAACCAATTGCAATATTATTTGACAAGATTCCAATGCAAAGGCCGATTCCTGCGCCAAAAAGAGCGCCTAATGCTATTTGTTTATTTTTCATGTTATATGTTTTTTAAAAATTGTTAAATGGTATTATATATTTTGTGCAATGGAATGACTCCAAATCCCTGTGTCAGCAGTTTCTTGTGCATATTTTAGAAATGTTTTTGCTTTTCTACCTAGAACTTGTTCAATATCATCAACTACCAGTTGATTCTTAGGATTAGTTAAAACATGACTAAATAAATACTCGATTAACCAAACAACATCATTAGGTATTTGCATTTGCTTCATACCATCAATATACTGTTCTAATGTGATGTCATAGAAGTTTAATTTTCTGTTGCTAACCCTTGAAATGATATTCACAATATCTTTAAACGTGATTAATTCTGGACCAGTTAACTCAATAATTTCACCATTATAAGTATCATCTAGTAATACAGTTGCAGCTACTTCTGCAATATCATTTGCATCTACAAATGGAATTAAAACATCAGACATTGGTAATGCCACTTCTCCTGAAAGAATAGGGTCTAAAAAGAAACTTTCGCTCCAATTTTGGTTGAACCACGAGGCTCGAACGATTGTATAATTTATGCCAGAATCCATTACAATTTTTTCACAAGCTTCAGCTTCAGCCTCACCTTTTCCAGAAAGTAATACCATTTTTTTAACTCCTAATTCTTTAGCTAAATAAGTTAAACTTTCTATAGCTTCTTTGGCTCCTGGAACTGCTAGGTCTGGATAATAAGTGACATACATTTTTTCAATACCGTTTAAGGCATCTACCCAAGTATTTTTATTGCCCCAATCAAAGCTTGGTGATGAATTTCTTGAACCAATTCTTGGCTCAATTCCTTTGTTTTGTAATTGCTCTACTACTCGGCGACCAGTTTTGCCAGTTCCTCCGATTACTAAAATGTTTGTTTTCATAATGATTTGTTTTAAAATGTTTTTTGAATAAATATTGATATAAGTAATAGTATGAATGAAAACATACTTGAAATGGTTCTAATACCATGGAAATGATTCCAAGCACCTTCATAATAGGTTCTAAAATCCTTTAGCTCTATTAGGTTAAGCTTGGTAATATTTAATGCTTCTAGTTCATTGTTTAAGGGGACATTTCCAAAGGCTGTAACTCCAAAAGTGCCAATTAGATAAATGATTGTTGATGCCAACACTAACACAAATACAGTTTTGTTGTTGAACTGTAAATAAGTAGTTATTACCAATGCAATTAAGCTTCCAAAGAATACAAGGAAGAACACCGGATTTAAGATTTCTCTATTAATGCTTTGCATTGTTTCCAAATACGTTAAATGACCTACTTTTTTTGTTCCCAATATGACTGAGATAGACCAAGCGAAGAAAAAACCTACGGAAAGTGCATTCAATAAAACCGTTATAAAAAGAACAATAGTTTTCATGCTTTGATTTTTTTATTAGTTAAATGATTTCCGAAATAGAATACAATGAAGTAAAACTCAACTACAATTGTATAAAACATTGGATCCCCGAAAAATTCTGAATAGCTTCCACCATTTGGAATTATAAATACTGGAACGGTGATTATTACATCTAGAAGCGTAGCCACAATAACGAATGTAAGCCCCAATGCAGATGGTTTTATGTAACTTTTTGTATAGAACAGATATGTTCCTATACATGAGCTAGGTATGATGCCTAAAGCCAATGCGACATTAGATTGTAATTCAGGATTTTCTAAAATTGGGACATAAAATGATAAGAGGTAAAAGCTAACGCCTAAAATCCAAACGAACATACCACATACAATGCTAAATAAATTTTTACTAATCATAATCTTTAGTTTTTGAATTATGATACAAATCTATATTAGCTGTCTTCCAACGACTTATTCAGAAAGAATTATGATTTATTCGAAAAGAATTTTACACTTGGCTAGGTCTGTAGCCAAACTTTTTTTCAAAAGCGTTAGAGAAAGAACCTAAACTATCGTACCCTACAACCCAAGCAGCTTCTTGAATTGTTTTTTGTTCGTTTTTAATTAAACTGTAGGCTTTTTTTAAACGTTCATTTTGTAAGTATTTGAAAACAGGAACGCCAAACTGCGCTTTAAATTCTATTTTAAGCTTATTAGTGTTAGTACCAATTCTGTTGGCTAATTCTGTTAATGAAGGTGGATTTTCTAAATCTGATAATAAAATTTCTTGAGCAAGATTTATTTTTTCTATTTGCGAAGTATCAAGTTTTGTGTTTTGTTGTTTTGCCAATTGCCCAAAATAATGAGAAAGTAAAGCCGTGATATGACTTTTATAAAACATCATTTTAATCTTACCCTCATAAGTATTGCTAAAGAATTGTTCAACTAATTGAAACATTTCTGGACTCATATTGAATACAGGACCTTCAACATAATGATCATTTGGGTGAATTAATTGATATAAAAATTGTTCCAGGAATTGACCTTCATCATTAGGCAATTTGTCTATGTTTCTTATTGTTGTAGCGATTACTAGACATTGCAGCGATTTTAGTTTGGAAACATGATGTTCAAATTCTACCATATTATCTGCATAAAATGATAGAACCATTCCTTTGGTGTGATGGAATTCTTTGACTTTCCCATTAAATTTTACGTTAAGACCAACATCGCCTGCTCCATAAAAGGCGATAGCTATTACGGGCTCGTCAAAAAAACATGAATCTATTAAACTATTCTCGGTAGAAGCCTCTTCCAACAAGATTGTGTAGTCATTTATATCTATTATTTCACGATTCATTCTTATAAATATCTCATTCGAGTTTAATTATTGCCAACGGCCTTGTGTATGAGCTGTAGCGGATTTAAAGCTACAACTTTTCAGTTTACAACATACCTATTAAAATGAAAAAACGATTCAAATATGCACTTAAACCGCTATTGCTTATACACGTTGTTGTATTTTGTTATTCTTTTAAAATTTGAAAGGTTTACATCGTATTATTTTTTAGATGCTAGACTAGCTAAATGCTTAAAAGCTTCTATTATTTTACGACTACGACTATTATCTTCTTTTTCTAAAAAAAAATCAATAAAGTCAACTTCTAATTTATTTGCGGGTTCTCTCTCAACCCCTTTCTTATATGTTCCTTTATATTCGTATCTAGTGCACTTCTCTGTATTAAAATCAAGGAATATTTGTGCTCCTTCATTGTTTACTTTATCAAGTTTTGTGATAGCACATTTAGTGATAGCATAAACACCATCAGTGATGTAAGTAATTTTTAAATCGGTTTTATCTAATTGAAAAATAAAATCATCAGGGGATGTGAAAATAGCAGTTTTAAACTCTGATTTATTCTTATTGATAAATTCAATAGTTTCTTCCCAATTCATTTTATTCGAAGTTTCTTGAGCACTTATGCTTGATATTGAGCTTATTACTATAATTAAAATTGTAATCTTTGTTAGTTTCATATTACTGTTATTTAATGAAGTACAACAGAGCGCTAAACGCAGTTCTGTTTCGAGAATGAAAAGATACTAAATTCTTTTATCAATATTTTGAGCAAAAGACTTCGATATAATCTCAAATTATTGATTGTCAATTAGCTTCGTTTTCTCGAAGCGTTTATGTAGAATTTAATGTCTTGGGAATTCGAGAAATAGGATCAAATTGCATTTAGCATGAGTTGTACACTTTTTTGGTTCGATACCCGCTCAAAGGCGATTCGTATATTTAATGAAAGACAAGCAATTTGGTTTAGCGCTCTGTTGTAAACAATTTACTTTGAGATGTAGTGTTTGCGTAGCAACACAGATCAAAGTTCGCCTTTGGCGAATTGTTTACAACGGTTAGTATATGCGTAGTTGCTGACTATAGGAAGCAATTATCGCATATACATTGTTGTAGTGCGTTTTTTATTTATCGTTTATAGAATATGTAGTCAGTAACAATTGGGGAAATTCCATTCTGTCTTAAATCTGATATTATTTGTCCTTTATGGTGCGTAAAGTGATTAGCAACGTGAAATAAGATTTGCTGAATCGAATTTTTAAATTCTTCTCCTTTTGAATTACAATAGGATATTAATTCATCCAATTCACGCTCGTTAAGAATCTTAATAACATTCTTAAAGTTATCGTTATCTATTCTTTTACATTCCTCAAGTGAATGTAGTTCGTGTACACCAAATTGGCTTTTATTGAGAATTCTTGCATTCCATATTTGCTGTGCATTAATTGAATGAGAAAAAAGAGGAATTGTCCTACTTGTTATTTCATTTTCGTTCTCAGTAAGTTGTTCAGCCAACTTTTGATTAAAGTGATTGTGATATTCAAATATGTCTTTGAAGAATTCTTTCATTTTACTTTTTGGTTTAATTTTCAAAATTCATTTGTTTTATAGCGCTTTACCGTCTCAACGAAAGGTTTTGGTGCTTTTCTAAATCGGAGTTGCTGAAAAAAATCGTCTGGCATAAATTCTTTCAATATTGGTAAAGATTCATCAATTTCATTTTGCCTTGTTCCAATTTTTTCATCAGTCAGTATGTCAAACCCAAAATCAGAATACAATTTAATGGCTCTAAAACTTGAAGGTTGAGTATGAAGATATATTGGGTAATCTTCATCTTTTAAACTCTTCATAATAATTGAGAATAGTGCACGACCAATTCCATTGCCTTCTGCTTTTTTCAGCACTTTGAACCAATGAATAGCATTAAATACTCCATAGGCTTTCCAAACCATACAAGTCGCTAAAGGGTTATCATTTTTATCGCATACGAATAAAGTCTTATTATAGAATTCGGTTTCTTTTCCTTTGTAAGTAGAATTGAAATATTCTACCATGAATTGGTCATATTCCATTGCATCTTTAGGATTGTCAAAGGGAAAGGCCCTCCAAATAGGTAGTTCGTCTTCTCTGCAACTTCTAATTTTAAATTCTTTTGATAATTCGGAAAGTGCATTTTTATCAAGTGATTCGCACATCATAAAAATGTTATAATCTGGTATTTCTTCTTCTTTCATTTTTTATTAATGCACTACAACGGTCTTGTATATGGCTCGTAGCGTGCAAAATAGCTGTTTCCTTTCGGTTGGGCACAAGCCAGATTTTTAAATTTTTATATTTACTTTTTTTTCAAATATAATCAAATTTAAAAATTTGGCGACCTCGCAAATACACCTTAACTTCGGTTATGTAACTAAATAGCTATGAGCTATATACGTTGTTGTGCATAGTGCTTTTCACGTTCTGCTTGGTTTTCCGATGTTTGTTGTTTAGTTCTAAAGTGAGCGTTGGCAAGACATACTCTTTTACAGTTTTGGTGGTGCGATGGCTTGAGCGACTGTAAATGTGTTTGGCTTTAAGCGTTGGCAATTTCGATTACTTGCTTAATTTCAAAATCCGAAATGCACCTTGTATTACCACTATAAAAACGATTGTTCCAACAATTAAATCAGGTTTGTTGGAATTTAGCCAATTCACTAAAATTCCTGCGATTATTACTCCCAAATTGATAATCACGTCATTTGATGTAAAAATCATACTCGCTTTCATATGTGCCTCTTCTTTGCTCTTTGACTTTTGCAAAATGTAAAGACAAATTCCGTTTGCGATAAGTGCTAAAATCGAAACGATAATCATCGTTGAAAAATCAGGAAGTTTCTCAGCTCCAAAAAATCTTCTCAATACTTCCACAAATCCGATAATCGCAAGTGTTATCTGAAAATAGCCTGCAATTTTTGCAATCCGTTTTTTCTTAATCAACGTTCCACCAACCGCAAACAAACTAATTCCGTACACGAAACTGTCCGCAAGCATATCTAAACTATCGGCAACCAATCCCATTGATTTCGAGATGAGTCCTGTGGTCATTTCGATAATGAAGAAGACAAAATTTATCGCCAGTACAATCCAAAGTAGCTTTTTTTGGTTGGTGTTTTCTACAAAATCTTTTTCGTTGATTTCTTCGGTCGAAATTTTCTTTCCGCCTAAATTTAATTCGATAATTGACTTTTCAATTTGGTCGTTTTGACCATCGTGAAAAACAGTCAGTTTTCGGTTGGGAATGTCAAAATCGAGATTTTTGATTTCTTCAATTCCGTCCAGTTTCATTCGAATTAGATTTTCCTCGGAAGGGCAATCCATCTTACTGATTTCAAAAATTGTTCTGTTCATTTTAGTCGTCATCTTCATTTCCAAAAGGTTTTATAATTATTCCAACGCTAAATATAAAACCGTCTGTTGGTGCATATATTTCGGGAAATTCTGGATTGTCGTGTGGTGGCAAAACTAAAGGCGAGAACCTGCTTTGTCTTCTGTCGGTAAAGTTTTCAAAATTCACAAAAGCACTACCAAATTTAAAGTTTCGCATTAACAATAATCCCATCGTTACAAAATCGGTTGTTTCAGTTCCATTGGACAAAAATTGTTTTCCTGTGTAAAACGTTTCATAACCGATTCGCCATTTTTCAGATTCGTACATCAAAACACTTCCTGCGTTATGTTTTGCAGTTAGCGGTTTTTGTGGATTTCCAGCCAAATAATTCAATTTTGTGTCAATGAGTGCATAATTTAAGAACCATCGAAAATCTTTGTAGGTAAACTTGATGTTTGTTTCAGCACCTTTGCTCAAAATTTCGTCTGTTGCATTCTCAAATTGAAAAAATCCATTATCAGTTGAATTTAACAGTAATGCATCATTAATCGCAGTTACATAAAACAGTTGGTTAATAGAAAAACCTACGGTTTCAAATAAGCGTGTTTGATAGTTGAAATCAAGATTTACACCATAAGAACGTTCCGCTTCTAATGAAGATTTATCAATTCCAAGTACATTTTCAAAATTGATAAATTCAGCTTCTTCTGTAAAAATATCTGGAATTTTGTAGCCTAAACCACCACCAATTCTGCTCGAAAATCCGCTATCGTTTTTGTATAGCAATGAAACTCTTGGAAGCGGAAAGAAGCCAAAATCAGTATTGTAATCTGCTCGTAATCCTGTTTCCAAAATCCAATTATCCGAAATGTCATAAATATTATTTACAAATGCTCCGAATGTTATATCTGTTTGGTCACGTTGCAAAGTCGCATTATCATTTTCATCAAAATCAGAAGTATAGAGATTTGCACCAAAAATCCAATCTGTTTTATTGGCGGACTTTTGATAGTTCATTTCTGTGAATGTATTTATTTGTTTTCCGTCAAAAGCAAAATCGGGAATGGTTAGTTTTCTGTCAAAGAATGAGATGCTGTTTTTAATATTTAATGAACTAACCGAATCTAATTGAGTTTCGTAAACCGCTTGACTGCTCAACCTTTTCGATAGATTTTCTTCGGTATATTGATGGATGCCATTTTCGCCACTTTCAATTTTTGTGATGTCGCCACCAATTCTATCGTCATACGTTCCATTTAAGCCAAACCAAAATGTTGTTTTTTCCGATGGATAATAAAATAATTTTGGGTTGAAAGAAATAGATGTTGTTTGTGGTAAATTACTAAAACCATCATCTTCTGGGTCGTAAACCTTTTGATAATGACCTGAACCGTATAATGAAACTCCAAATTTTTCATTCCGTTTGCTATAAAATACGTTAGCAGTACTTCCTAACGCTTGTGTTTGTGTCAACATAATATCCAAAGTTGGCTCTTCGTCTGGTGCTTTTGATACCATATTTATCAAACCTCCAATTGCTCCACCGCCATAAAGTGTTGATGAACTTCCTTTAATGATTTCAAATTGTTTTAAGTCCAATGGCGGAATTTGCAGAATACTCAAACCGCTTGAAAATCCGCCATAAAGTGGAAATCCATCTCGTAAAAGTTGTGTGTAACGACCATCAAGACCTTGAATTCTAATGTTGGTATTTGCACTACTTAATGAAGTTTGTTGCATCTGTATTCCTGTACTTTCTCGAAGTACCATTGAAATATTGGTCGGATTCATTACCGCTTTTTCGCCTAATTCTTCCGCTCCAATAAATTCAATTCGAGTTGGAATTTTTCTTACTGTGCGTGTACTTCTTGAAGATTGTATGACAACTTCGTCAAGTTCATTACCTCCCGATTCGAGCTTGAAAGCGAACTCCTTTTGTGTTCCAACATCAATAGTAGTTTCTATGGTTTTGAAGCCTATGTATGAAATTTTTATAATGTGGTTTCCATTTGGGATTTCTGTAAATGTGGCAATTCCGTCAAAATCTGTTACTGCTCCTTTTTCTAATTCTTCAAAATAGACGGTCGCTCCCAATAATGGTTCGTTGGTTTCTGCATCTTTCACAGAAATGGAAATATCGCTCGTCTGTGCGAACGTTATAATTGATACGAATAGAAATAATGTGTTTAAAAATATGTTTTTCATCTGCTTATTCTGGTTTAAAAGAATAATGCAAATGTATTTGGGATTTACTGCAACTCGATTGCAAAGATTACTTGTTACAGTTGTCGCATAGACCTTTTACGACCATATTTGCTTGTTGTTGTTTGAAGTTTTCAGGAAGTTGAATTTTGGGAATAGGAACATCAAAAAGGCAGAATGTTTTATCGCAGTTTTTGCAATAAAAATGATAGTGCAAATCCTTTGGGTCGCAGTTACAACCTTTGGCACAAACCGCATATTTGGTCATTCCAGAACCATCTTCAATGCTGTGGATAACTTTGTTTTCCTCAAATGTTTTCAGCGTTCTGAAAATCGAACTTCTGTCCGTGTATGCCAATGCGTTTTCAATATCTTTCAACGATTGTGCTTTTTCTTGGCTCAAAAGATGTCGTAAAACCACAGTTCTGACTGCGGTGTTTTTTACTTTTTTTATTTTTAGGATTTCTTCTTCGGTTTGCATTTTCCTAATGTATCATTTTTTTCGAGCGTTGGCGAAAAACAGCTCTTTTATTTTTTTTAGCGTTGGCTTTTTGCGGTTGGAAAAAATAAATGTGCTGTTTGCGCGTTGGCTTTTTTAGTTCAAACTTTCAATTTCAGAATGATTTTTCGCATTGTGCACAACGTTCCATGTATGGTGTCGTAGCTATCCCGCAGGGTAGCTATGCACTATACATATTGTTGTGTTTTCGTTCTTTTTCTTCATTTTTTTTCGTGCGTTGGCTTTGCTCTTTGCCACCGCAGGTACGAGGATGGCAATGTGCAAATAGCGTTGGCATTACCAAAACATATACTTTCCACTTTTCTTTTCTGCTAATAGTTTCTCGTTGTCAAACCCCATTCCCTTATTATATTGTTTATCAAAAATTTCAGGTAAATCAGGAGTAGTTACAATTCTGTCTGCTTTCTCAATTTTCTTTTCTGTTAATACTCCGTTCAAATACCCACCACAAACTTCAAGCTCATCTGAACAAATCAGCTTACCATGTAATTCTTCTCTTAGATAAAGGTAGTTTATGAAATCTTGAGGTCTTTTCTTCTTTGCAATCATTGTCAGAAAAAATGTCTCTAAGTCATCAAGTTTAATCACCCAAGGATATATTCCGTCTTCTTCAACCTCTAAAAGAGTCGATAGATCATTTTGTATTTGCCCAAATGAATTGATATTAACAATAATTGAAAAATCATTTTCTTCATATTGAGTTGTGTCAATTTCTTCAATCAGGTTCCCATTCTTATCCTCAATTTTTAAAGGAACTTGATCAATAAATTTCTGTTCAACTCTTTTAGTTTGTGTATGCCCATAACCAATACAAGCTTTGAAGTCATCCTTTATTTTCACAAATGCTTTGTTAGGATCACGCATTGGCTCACGCAAATTGTATCCTTTTGCTTCAATGATAAAAGCATATTTTTTCCATAGAAACAGTATGTCTTGTTCACAACCATCAACATAATAACCCTCAAAACATTTATAATCTTTTTTGAAGAATTTCTTGAACAGGTTTACAATCCTATTTTCAAGAAGCTTCCCTTTTTTGTCAATGAGCTTGTCTTTTGCTTTACTCTGTTTCGAACAGATCCTTTCAAGCAAATCATCAATTGCATGAATTACCTGTTTAACTTCAAACACCTGAAATATTTCTTCTCCAATATCTATGATAGGAAACTCATATAGCGGATTGCTTGGTCTTGTTGAAGTGTAGTATAGAAAATCACTTTGTCCTCTTTTGCAGGTAAGAAGCGATAAAATGATATTTATCGTTTCAATTGATAATTCATCAGAAACCAAGTCTTCTAATTTGAAGCGGTTAATGATACCATGATCAGCAACGAACGTATACATGGGTCGATTTTGCTCTCCCATCTCTTTGATAAAATCAGGAGCTTCATCAACAACACCCATTTGGATTTTGGTGTAGGTTAACCATTCTTCTTGAAAAAGATCTTTTCTTGTTCCAAATCCTTGAAATTTTCGCTGGACTAAATCATCTAAATTATTGTAGAATTGAATGAAGTCTTCAGTTTTTACACCGGTTTCAGCTTCAATCGCATCATCTAATTGAGAGTACAAGTCATTTACCCAATTTATGGTTTGCTCTTCATAGTTTAATGGACCTTGATTAAAGTAAGATAGGAATGATGGCATAGCCACTTGCCTAATTTTTTTCCATTCTTCATCAATTTCTTCGTCTGGTTTTGGGAAGAAAAGCTTATCATACTCCCGTTCTATTTCATTCAGGAGTTCAACAATCTTATTCCATTTCTCAGGTGTGTATTGAATATCTATCCCATTACTACCATCAGAGGAAACAGCAAGACCACCAAGGAAATATAGCTGACGCATAGGTGAAGAGAGTTGACCAAGTTGATCTTGTGCTCTTCCTGAAGCTATGTTTTTCATCAAACCTGAAAGATCACCAAGAAACCATTGAGTATCATAGGTTGATACCAAATTTTTTAATTCTTGTGACTTAGTTTCTAAGCTCATTTTTTGTTCTTTTCCTTTAGAAATAATGACTCTAGGGTATTTAATGTGAAAATTGACTTGATAAACATATCGGTTGCGACTTCAACTAAATTGTTATCTTCTAAATTGAAATACTCCATAGCACGTTTGACATTTTTATTTTTCTTACTAAAACGGTGCGCTGCAAGTCCTGATCTTAAATCCTGCAAGTGTCTAAGGAACTCAATCATTTCAGGGATTTCATGACCTTTCGATTTTAGAAATTTCTCAAATTTTGTAATCCCTTTATCATTTTGTTCAAGTTCAATTCCTTTTCCTAATTCTTTTTCATTTAGACTGTCAATTGTGATTTTAACCAACGCCAATATTTGCTCGCAAAATGCTTTAATATTATTTGTTGTAGGAATGTGTAGAGATTTGAAGTTATGACTGTCTTCATCAGACAATGGCTTGTATATTGACCAACCGAAATTTTTAGCCCATTTTTTGTTTATCGAATCATATTTCTCTTTAAAGAATAAATCAGGAGTTCCAGAATGTTCAGCCCAACTTCCCTCAATCATTGTTTTGTAATAAGCGGCACTCATGCCTTCTCTAGGAGGAATATTATATTGTTTCCAATGTAGCTGCTCTTTTTGCGGTATAGTTCTTAACTCGACAAGGAATACGGCCACATATTCATCATGATGGTTATCTATTTTTAATGAAAAAAAATCTGAACTAACTCGCCACCCAGAGACATTATATCTTGATGGGTCATTGTAATATTTGTCTAAAACCTCTTTTTTGAAATAGGTCAAAACGAAATATTTTTCGTTTTCCTTTTCACATGATTGATAGACCTCATTACCATTGTCATCATAACCAGTCATAAATGACTCGTATTGGAAATTATCAAAATGATAAGTATTGCTTTTAGACGGGTCATACTTTATAAAACACTTGCCATGAATCCAGCTTTGAGTTTTCTTCGGTTCTAAGTGCCTTATAAAATGATTGTACGTCCACTTTTCTTCTTTGAAGTCTTGATCTTTGGGTTCTGTTTCAAGTTCTGACAAGCTTTTGGATGATAATCGCATGAAGTCAAAACAGATGGAAAAATTGACCTTGCGAACCGAAATGTATTCCATTAAATAGCTTAGTCTAACTTGAACTTTTTTAGGCTGAATTTTAATTACTTCTACTAAGTCTCCAACTTCATCAATAAAGTAGAAGCTTCTCTTCTTTTTATTCTCGCCTTTTTCATAGAGCTTGAAATAGAGGACAAATTCTTCTGCTATTTCGATATAGCTATCATGACCTCCGTTAAAATTGAAATGCTTGGAAAAAATGAATGGCTCAATTCCTTCATCTGAATAGGTTTCATATCTGCCATCCCCATAAACAGCTGGTTTTCCTTCAGATGTTGGCTGAATAACCCAATCTCTATCAAGTTTATAAGAATCAAACCTATCTTGATTTACAAGACAGCAAAATATTAGATGTTGGTCAACATCATTATGCTCGCTTTCATATATAGTGACCCAACCATTTTTAATAAAACGGGTCTCTATTAGGCTAATTTTATCGACAAGAAGAAAGTCATCTCGTTTCATTAGTCATTCTCCAATTTCAAGTCTTTGAAAATTTCCTCAAACATCTCTCCTGGAGATATGTCAATTGCCAAAGCAATCAAATAGAGTTCATCTGCACGGAGCTTAGTTGATTCGTTGGAAGTCAATTGAGATAGTCGTGCTTGACTGATTCCCGTTCGTCTCGAAACCATAGCTCTATTCACAGATTTTTTGGTCAAATAAAGTCCTAAAGAGGTCATAAATCTTTCGAATTTGTTGAGATAAATTTAACTCTTATAAAGAAAAATATAGAATATCTAAAGTTTTATTTTGAATTTTGATAGATTATAGATAGATTTGTTTAGAAAATCTAAAGAATACTTTTTAAAACTTACATTATGAGCAGAAGATATACCAAAGCGGATTTAGAACAAATTGTTTCAGTTCAACTGGAAAACCTCAATGCTATGCATGACCTATTAAGTATCATGAAGCATCAAAATGAATTATTGAATAGTGCCAACAAGAAATTGAAAGATGAGATCACCGATTTTAAGCAAAAGTTATATCCAACTCGAAAAAGAAACTCCTAATTCAGCGGGAGGGAGGTTAAGCTCTTTTGGTTTTTTGGGGTTGGTTTGTGCAAAGGAGAAAACCAAATGTGCTTAATGTGCGGTTGGCTTTTCCGAATGAAACACAACAGAGCGCTAAACGCAGTTCTGTTTCGAGAATGAAAAGATACTAAATTCTTTTATCAATATTTTGAGCAAAAGACTTCGATATAATCTCAAATTATTGATTGTCAATTAGCTTCGTTTTCTCGAAGCGTTTATGTAGAATTTAATGTCTTGGGAATTCGAGAAATAGGATCAAATTGCATTTAGCATGAGTTGTACACTTTTTTGGTTCGATACCCGCTCAAAGGCGATTCGTATATTTAATGAAAGACAAGCAATTTGGTTTAGCGCTCTGTTGTAAACAATTTACTTTGAGATGTAGTGTTTGCGTAGCAACACAGATCAAAGTTCGCCTTTGGCGAATTGTTTACAACGTTCTGTGTATGGGGCGTTGCTGACCGAAGGGAGGCTATGACCTATACACCTTGTTAGCTACTGTAGCCCGATTAGCACTGCCGTTTCTGTTTACTATTTATTTTCTTTTTTCATTGCCCTTTTTCCAAGCGAGGGGAGAAGAGATTTTTATTTGATTTTCTTTTTTTTAATCTGCGCGTTGGCTTTGCTCTTTGCCACCGCAGGAACGAGGATGGCAATGTGCAAATAGCGCTGACATTTCTATTCTAAATATTTTTTTAAAACCTTTTCTTTTTGCTCATCCATAGTCGCCAATTCACTTTCTATTCGATCTATTTCTGTTTCGAGTTTATTTATCTTGTTAACTATTTTCTGTTGTTCAGAAATTGAAGGAACTGGAATTTTAAATTCTTCCAATTGCTGTTTTGTGATTGCTTGTCTTGAGGTAGCTCCTTCTCCAATTTGTAAAAGTTGATTTTTGTATTCAGTACTTACCAAAACCATTTGCACGTATTTAGGCAAAGCCTTATCATTTGTCCGAATGATTGAAACGTGCTGATTTACCCTTGCTGGCAAATATCCTTCTGGAACAATACAGCATCTTGTTATTGAAGCCCCTGTAATGTTAAATAGAACATCATTTTTCTCAACATTTACGTTATCAAGTTTTTTCGCTTGTTCATCATTTATAAATACTAACCCCTTTTCTACAAAACCGTAATCATAAATATTTTGGCTTCTGATTAAACTGATACCGCTACTTTGATATGAAGAATTGCCACCTTTTGGCGTTGCACCACTTCCAATTTTTGAAGTAATTACTTTTAGTTTTGTAGCTATTCCTGAAGCTCGGTTGATAACGGAAGAAATATCTTCTCTCAACCGCTCTATTTTCTCTATCCCTGCTTTTTCTTTCTGTTCTACTGCATCTATTTCTATTATGATTTTATCTTGAGTTGATTTTGGTGGTAATGGAACTCTAATTTGAAGCAAATTATGTTGATTGAGCTTTGGCACATTCAACCCTGTAATGTATCCGCTCAAATCAAATTGATTAAGTATTTCAACTAAATACTTGTCCTTAATAAGCTCATCATTGACTTTCAGAATATGAGCATGATTGTTCACCCAGTATTTGCCTGAAACAATAAATGAGGAGTTTTCTTTTGCACCCCATTTTGCCCCGTCTTCCCCAAGCAGAATTAAGCGCTCGTCAAAAATATAATCTGCAACGTAATCAATAATACCTGTTGCACCGTAATAAGGATATGGCCCCTTCTTTCTATCTCGTTTTGTAACCGGTTTCCTTCTTTCGTCAAGAAGAGTAATTAAGTTATCGCCCAATTTACGTACAGGCCATTTGCTAGCTACTTTGACTTTTTTTTTTGCGTTAATGGAAATGGCTTTTTCAAAGCTCAATTTCTTAAAGTCAATTAATTCTGTTAGATCAAAAGTACTTAGGTTGTTTTGCAAACTTTCTATTATATCTTTTTGCTCACCTAAAAATGCATGATATATATAGCTGTTGGCTTTCTCTTCGTTTAAGTGATTGTCCTCATCATAGAGCTTGGTTGAAGGTTTGCCATTGTCTCGATACATCTTTATACCTTCATGTCCTCGTCTACTACTAAACTCGTAACCAATAAAATCTTTTTCGGCTTGTTTTTCACCAACCTTAATTAAAACCGTTTGTTGTGGTTGTGCTAAAAAGAAATAAAGCATTTTATCCTGTTCCTTAGAAAACACTTTTTTGTAAAACAAGCGTGTAATTTCTTTAGGTTGTTCTATTTCAAGTTTTTCGATTTCCTTTTGAGTTTTAGCTTTTTTCTCTTCGTCCTTCTCCTTTTTTAGTTTTACTCTTAGTTTATCTAGTACGCTTTTATGTTTTTTCTTGAGATTCTTGATTTCAGTTAAGCCGTTAAACCATGCTTTGTAATCAATAAAAAATTCTTGTTTACTTATGGTTTCATTTGGTTTTTTGTTTATCAAACTGAAATAGTCTTGTAAAGAAACATCCTCAAAAACTTCTTCTATATATTTCCCAAAAGCTTTTTCAATGCCATTTATCGTAGCTTCTTTGGGTTTTTCAAAGAACTTCTTAATAGCAGTTTCTATCTTTTTCCAATCATTATTAGCTCTACGTTCTAAAAAGAGAGTTACGGTATTGGTACCTGTTGCCATAAAGGTGTTTGAGCCAAATTCAGCAATCGCTTTAATCGAAAAGTATTTTAAAATAACTTCTCTGGCATCAGTATAAATTCCAGAATTACTAAGTATAGAGCTTGGTAAAATGATTCCTGCCCAACCTCCAGGTTTCAATAGTTGTTTGGTACGCTCAATAAATAAACTTTCAATTTCTGAACTGTCGTCTGTCAGTCGATTGAAAAGATTGAAAGATTCCTCACCATTTTTGAGTGTGTTTTTAAATGATGAAACCGAGTAAGGAGGGTTTGCAACTAAAATGTCAAAAACACCATTGTCTTTGGGGTCATCTTTGCTTACTTCTTTGAGTTTCCCTTTATAATCTGTACTATTTTTAAAATGATCTAAACCGTCTGCATGAATCACATTTGCCAGCCCATCACCATTTAGAAAGCAACTTACTTTGGCGGTTTTTACCAAACGATAATCTGCTTCAATACCATAGACATAATCGTATGCCCAATCAAAAGGATTAATTTTCCAACTACTCAAGTTTCGTTTTACTGAAGGACGCTGTTTGGTTTCATCAATCTCTTGAATAATGTTTTGAACTTCATCCATTGCTTCAGTGAGGAAGTGACCACTTCCAGCAGCATAATCTATAAT
Source organism: Asprobacillus argus (assembly GCF_032248395.1). Classification (NCBI taxonomy): domain Bacteria; kingdom Pseudomonadati; phylum Bacteroidota; class Flavobacteriia; order Flavobacteriales; family Flavobacteriaceae; genus Asprobacillus; species Asprobacillus argus. The sequence continues at coordinate 60,974 of NZ_JAVTTO010000005.1, read as the reverse complement.
ATATGGTAGTATTTGGGTTTTGTCATTGTCAATATTTTTATTGATAAGCTCTCGGATAGGTAATGATGAAATAATAAACTTAGCTATAGGAACTGGAGTAAAAAACTGTCCAGCTTCCTGTTTAATTCCTGTACTTAAAAGTAGTTCAAAGAAGTCTCCCAAAAATTGCTGTTTATGTCCATACCGAATTTGATAAGGTTGAAGTAATTCCACAACTTCACGCACTACAACAGCATTCTCACGGAATGACTTTTCGTCAAAAACTTCTTTAAAAGCAAATTCTGGATTTTTTCGTAAACGTAAATCCGAGAACATTTTTAAAATTTGTTCTCTGTCTGCCTGGTCTAATCGAATTAGTTTATCCGAAACTTGACTCTGATTATAATCTGTTACTTCTTTAGTTAGATAGTCTTTCATTCCCTTTTTGTACAGATCATTCAATCTATTCTGGAGGGATTCATCCGTATCATCATCTTTCCATTGAAAGTCTAATTCTTCAGTGTCCTTTCTATCTTCATCAACTATTTTGCATAGAAATAAATTGAAGATTTTATTGAAGGCATTTGGCTTATCTGAAACAACATTGTGCCTTAAAATTTCTGCAAATTGATTAAAGATCCTTCCACTATCTTCCTCTGTAAGCTCTTTTAATCTATTTCGGGTTATAGCTTTAATTTCAACGTCATAGGCATTTGCCCAGTCTTCAAAAATCCCATTGTCTTTAAAGTTCTTGTTCCAATGATCAAAAACTTCCTTTTGATTATTCAGTTCGTTCCATTGTTCATCAACTTTTACAATTTCATTGGAATAATCAATTTTTCCGTCTGAAACACGAGAAGCATAAAGACAGAGGTATTGTGCAGCGGTATCTTGTTGGAAATATGAAAAAAGTTGCCCACCATCACGCTGCATCTTCTTTTTCTCTTTCTCGTATTCATCTCCCCAAGTTTTACACTCAATCATTAAATAGGCTTTGTCATCCTTGTCGAAGACTAGAATGTCCAATTTGCCTTTTTCTTTTCTTCCCATTGGCCATTTATGTTCCAACGAAAGTTTATTTGGAGCATATCCTTTTTCTAAAACTCTGTCAACACATTCTAACACAACAAAATTTTCACTGTGTTCAAAATTGCTTGTAGTTAAGTCTCCTAATTTGATCTTTGATCCGTACTCAATTTTTTCGTTTTCAAAATCTATTTTGAGGATATAGTCCTTATGCTTGGGATAATTTTTATAGTAAATATCTTTCTCTCCGTCCTGTGGTTTGAAACCTATAATTTGGATGAGTTCTTTTATTTCTGTTTTCTTTATTTTCATAGAGCTCAATCCATTCTAATTTTTCGTTGATACAAAAAGCTCTCTAATATCTATATCAAGAAACTGGGCAATTTGATGAAAGACCTCTACAGAAGGTTGAACATCATTAGTACACCATCTCGAAACAGTAGATTCTGTTTTGTCAAGATACTTTGCTAGCTCCTTAGATGATACATTCTTTTCAGCCAATACAGCTTTTATCCTATTGTAATTTATTTTATCCATCATGCAACTAAATTGCTGTTTGGTGTAAATATAATATGTTCAAAACAAACGGTTTTAGTTCAGGATTATAGTTTCATGCAAATTTCTTTCGTTTTAATCGAATTAAAATTTCATAAAACAACAATTAATTGTATTTTCGTAAAAATTAATTATTGTCAAAAAGCAATTCTTATGAGCAGAAGATATACCAAAGCCGATTTAGAACAAATCGTTTCAGTTCAACTGGAAAACCTCAATGCCATGCATGACTTATTAAGTATCATGAAGCATCAAAATGAATTATTGAATAGTGCCAACCAAAAATTGAAAGATGAAATCACCGATTTTAAGCAGAAGTTGTATCCAACTCGAAAACGAAATTCAAATTCTTAAATGTGCGGGTGGGGAGGCAAGCTCTTTGTGGCTGTCCTGAAGGGCAGACGCAATGTGCTTGTCTGTGCGTTGGCAAAATCAAATAAAAATCTCTTGTGCGGTGGGGAAATTATCACTGACCTTTTTTAGGGCTATTGTAGCTAACGTTAGTATATCCAAACTTAACATTTTTATGACCAATAACCAATGGAATAAAGAGGTTATTCAGAACTTTTTAATAGATTTGAAATAACCTATGAAAAAGAAGTTATGTCACACCTTTTAGATTTTAAAACTATTTTAGAGATCAAAAGATATAGCCAAAATACTATAGAAAGCTATATGAGTTCGCTAAATACTTTTACAAAAGAACATGAGTATACCATAGAAATACTCGAAAAACTTTCAGATAAGGATATTATTTTATCTTCTGTAAATAGTATTAAAAAGAAGAACTATAGTGTTTCTTCACAAAAACAACTAATAGGAGCCTTAAAATTATTTTACAAGGAAATTTTTAAACGTAGTATAGATTTTTCAATAATATACCCAACCAGAAAATCAGAACATTTGCCTTCAATTTTATCGAAAAAAGAAATGTATGATATTATCACCTCCACAGAAAATTGTAAGCATAAAACTATAATTGCTACAATTTATGGTTTAGGGTTAAGAATTAGCGAGCTTATTAATTTATGTATCGTAGATATCGACAGTGACAGGATGTTGGTAACCATAAAAAATAGTAAAGGAAAGAAAGATAGAGTGATCATGTTACCCAATAATTTACTGCTACTATTGAGAAAGTATTTTATAAAGTACAGACCAAAGGTTTTTCTTTTCGAAGGCGTTGGTTATAAAAAATATAGCGATAGCAGTATTAGGAAAATCCTAAAAAAGGCAGTTGTAAATTGTGAAATCAGAAAACATGTCACAGTACATACACTACGGCATAGTTTTGCAACTCATTTATTAGAAAATGGTACGGATATTAGGATTATACAAAAATTATTAGGGCATAAAAATATCAATACCACTTTAGTGTATGTTAAAGTAGCAGACTCAACTATCAAAAATGTAAAAAGCCCGATAGAAGACTTAATTATTTTAAAAACAAGTGATGTAAAAGCCTAACTCTTTCTAGTCTTATTCAACAAATAAAAATCTGCTAATACCAAAGCGGTCAAAGCCTCTACAATAGGCACAGCTCTGGGTACGACACAAGGATCGTGACGCCCTTTTCCTGATATGGTTGTTTCTTCTCCATCAGAGTCGATGGTAGATTGATCTTGCATGATGGTGGCTACAGGTTTAAAGGCCACTCTAAAGTAAATATCCATGCCATTACTAATACCTCCTTGAACTCCACCTGATAGATTTGTTTGTGTAGAACCATCTTTATTAAAGAGGTCATTATGTTCACTACCTTTCATTTTAGCTCCACAAAATCCACTACCGAACTCAAAACCCTTTACTGCATTGATAGATAGCATGGCTTTTCCCAACTCAGCATGAAGTTTATGAAAAATAGGTTCGCCCAGTCCAACAGGTACGTTTTGTGCTACACAGGTGATGGTTCCTCCGATAGTATCACCAGCTTTTCTAATTTCTTTGATCTTTGCAATCATGCGCTCCGCTGTTTCAGGATCAGGACAACGAACATCGTTACTTTCTGTATTGGAAAAATCAATATCTTGATAGGGCTTTTCCATAAAAATATCCTCTACAGATGAGGTAAATGCATTGATATTGATATGAGCAATCAACTGTTTAGCCAAAGCTCCTGCAACGACCCAATTCGCTGTTTCCCTTGCCGAACTTCTTCCGCCACCTCTATAGTCTCTTAAACCATATTTTTGATCATAGGTATAGTCCGCATGAGAAGGTCTATATGTATTGGTATTGTGCGAGTAATCTTTAGACTTTTGATTGGTATTCTTGATCATAAAACCAATAGAAGTACCCGTTGTTTTTCCATCAAATATTCCGGAAAGAAATTCAACCGTATCGGGTTCTTTTCGTTGTGTAACGATCTTGGATTGCCCAGGCTTTCTTCTGTCTAATTCTTTTTGAACAGCGCCTAAATCAATCGTTACACCAGCAGGAAACCCATCAATAATTCCACCGATAGCGATACCGTGAGATTCACCAAATGTGGTTAATTTTAATAAATTTCCAAAAGAATTAAAAGCCATTAAAAAAGTTCTAAAAATTGAGTTGCTAAGATACTATAAAAATCAGGAAACCATAGCTTGATGGCCATGACTAGTACCATAACAATCAAGAATTTCTTAATGATACCATCTCCTTTATTTACGGACCATCTACTCGCTAACCATGCGCCAGATGCATTTCCAAGGGATAGAATAAAACCGTATTTCCAAAACACCTGATCATGATAGGCGAAAATAAGAATGGCAATACAATTAAAAACGAGTGCGACAAACACTTTGATGGCATTACTCTTTACCAGGGTGAAATGGTTAATGCTTGATAAGAAAAGTAGCATGATAAATCCAACACCTGCTTGAATAAAACCGCCATATAATCCTACAAAAAAGAAAGCGATGACTCCCCACCAAAAATGTTTTCCAGTGATACGTTCTAAAAGATCTTTTGCTGATTTTTTTCGAGCAAATACCATATACCCAACAACGAGTACCATGATCACTCCTAAGATCTTATTAAATATTTCTCCTTTAATGTTTACGCCGGCTAATGCGCCAATAACCGCTCCGGCCGCTGCGGAACCAGCCAGGTAGATACTAAAAGGAAAGGAAGAAACGCCTTTACTTTGAAAGCCTTTAACAGCAAATATGTTTTGAACAATAATCGCAATTCTATTCGTTCCGTTAGCTACAGTAGGTGGGAGTCCCATAAAAATAAGCATTGGTAATGTCAGTAGCGAGCCACCTCCTGCCAGTATATTTATAGCTCCTGCTATAAAACCAATAAGCACTAAAAGAATGTAATCTAACATGAGCAGATTGTGAGTATACAAATGTATCTATTTCATAGAAAAGATCTTATAAAAAGGATACTTTAAAAAAGAAGAAAATGTTTTCAGAAAACAAAAAAGCTTTCTATATTTGCATCCGCTAACGGGAAACCGAAAGCCGACCGGAGAAATGGCAGAGTGGTCGAATGCGGCAGTCTTGAAAACTGTTGACTGTAACAGGTCCGGGGGTTCGAATCCCTCTTTCTCCGCTCAGAGAATGAAAAATCATTCAAAAATTAATAAAGGTCGCTGAAGTTTTACTTCTTAGCGACCTTTTAATTTTTATACATGTAAAAACATTGTTTTTGTTGATTTTTCATTTTGACCTTATGGTAAGAAGGGATCAACGTAGTTAAACCTTCTTTCTCCGCAAACAAGCGCAAAGCTTGAAAACAAAAACCACCAAGTTTTACTTGAGTGGTTTTTTTATTTTCTACCATGTCGGGAGAAAGTCGGGCGAAAGACCTTTCAAATCCTTGTAACATGCTGTCCTTCATTATACTATTGTTATAAATAAAACAATCTATTATGGTAAGACTTATATGCATTTTAACAACTACAATATTGTTATTGTCTATTCAACTATTAGGAGCACAAGAAAAAAATAGTCCGATCGATACGAGAAAATACCCAACCATTCCTATCAATACTAATTTTTGGAATTATTGGGATCACTATTGGGCAACATGGTTAGATAATCATCCAAAGTACGAGATGATCGAAGTTACTACGTATGATAACCCTGCAAACCCAGAATACAAATTAGTACGCGTTTTTTTATCAGAAAAAAGTGGACGTAAATTACAATACTATTATTTGAATGATTCAATTGCAATGAAGCGGTCAAGAGCAAACTCATTCTATCGGGATATTGTTTATAAAAAGAAAGGGAAAAAAGGAAAACCACAAGGCTTGTATATCAAGTTCAGGGATAAAGATGATGAAATTATTGAGTGGACTGTAAACTTTGATGAAAGCGCTGCATTAAAGCGTCATAAAAAAGGACTAACCCCGAGTATTCACAGTGTAGGTTATATACTACTATACCATTTAAGAACAAAGACAGTAAGTACAACTAAAGATAAAGTTTTGTTTAATGGCAAAGATTATGCATACAAGGAGGAGAAAGGAAAAAAGAGCTGGTATAATAAAGACGTGTACAGCGCTGTCAAGGTATATGGAAAAAACGTATTCACTGTATCTGATAAGAGCTTATCAAGTAACTGGAATAGGCATTTTAAAAAGCAAGGAAATGTGTATGTAAGTGAAAAATTGGGACGTCAAAACTTTATTCGATTTGAAGTGGATAACAACGATCAAATAAAAACCTATAAACATAGTAGTTTTGATCATACCTTAACTTTTACCTTTAATCCACCGTTGCCCAATTATGCAACCGCTAAGAATGGCCAGATTGTTGACTTTTCAGTATCCTTTGACGAACACCAAAATGTTACGAAAGGAAAAATTCGCGTGATGTCCAAAGGGGAAGATAAACTCATTTTTCAATGGATACATGATTATCCGGAATGGTCTAAATGGAGGCCGTTCAAATCATTTTTTAAGTTTACAGATAAAGGATATGAGCTTACAACGTACGAATAATTTTTTGGTGCAATCTCGTATAATTAAAAATACAAACCCTAAATTACAGGTTCAATTGAAACTGTATATTGAAAACAAAGACGTACATATTTTGGCTATGGTGTATGTGCTTGCTATCTGGCACTGTTAAAGGGCAACAAGATCCGCAGTACACGCAGTATATGTACAATACCATGGCTATAAACCCAGGTTATGCCAGTGCGAAAGATCATACTTCTTTTGTGGCATTGGCAAGAACGCAGTGGGTAGGTTTTTCAGGAGCTCCTGAAACGCAAACGTTGAGCTTTCAAACACCACTAGGAACAACGGGTTTAGGTTTAGGGATTAACGTTATTAACGATATTTTGGGACCTTCGCAAGAAACAATAATAGAGGGAAATTTAGCTTATCGGATTCGAACAAGTACGAAAGGAAACCTGGCATTGGGTTTTAGAGTGGGAGGTAGAATGCTAAACTTGGATTGGTCTAAAGGAAGATTTCAACAACCCGATGCCGTGTTTAATGAAAATATAAACAACAGATTTTTACCCTCATTAGGAGTAGGGATTTACTATTTTGAGTCTAATTGGTACGCTGGGATTTCTGTACCGAACTTTTTAAAAACGGATCATTATAGCGATCTGGCAGAATCCGTAGCTGAAGAAAAATTACACTATTTTATAATTGCCGGATATGTGTTTGATCTTACCAATTCGATTAAATTTAAACCTGCCATTTTATCAAAAATCGTTTCGGGAGCACCGATCTCTATGGATCTATCTGCAAATTTTTTGTGGATGGAGCGATTTACGCTTGGCATGGCATACAGATGGAATGATGCCATAAGTGCTTTAGCAGGACTTCAAGTAAATGAAAGATTATTTGTTGGGTATAGCTATGACTTAACAACCTCTAATTTTCAAAATTATAATTCTGGAACACACGAAGCGTTGCTAAGATATAATATCTTTAAGCAACCAAAATTAAAATCGCCTAGATTCTTTTAACATGAAGAGAATATGCACATATATATGCTTGTTATTTACGCTGAGCTCTTTGGCGCAGAGTAGATCGACCGCGAATCGATATTTTAACGAATTCGCCTATGTTAAAGCTGCAGAGTTATACGAACGAATTGCCGCAAAAGGAGATACGTCTAAAATAGTGTTAAGTAGATTAGGAGATTGCTATTATTTTAATGTGAAGACAGATAAGTCTGAATATTGGTATAAACAATTATTCGATTTGTACGAGCATTACGACATAGAGGCAGAATATTACTACAGATATTCTCAAAGTTTAAAAGCGAATAAAAAATACAGCGAGGCAGATGATTGGTTGTTAAAGTTTGAAAAAAAGAAAGAAAGCGATTCCAGAGGAAAGAAGCTACAGCAACATAAAGATTATGTAAAGACATTTACTGATGTAAACAAAGATATTGAGGTGAAGAACTTGATAATTAATACACAGTATTCTGATTTTGGAGGGTTCCAAAGTGATAAGCGCATGTATTTTTCTTCGACACGAGCTTCTAGCGTAGCCAAGGAAAAAACCTTGTACGACTGGAATAAACAACCCATGCTCAATATTTATGTGTTGAAAGGAACAAGAGATGTACGTTTGGTATCTAGGGTTAATAGCAAATACCATGACGCTAATGCAATACTTACAAAGGATGGGAAGACGATGTACTTTACCAGAGATAATTTTGATGGAAAAAAACTAAAAACGGACAATAAGAGGACTACCCATTTAAAGATCTATAGATCCAGATTGAAAAATGGAATTTGGACACCGCCAAGGGCATTGTCTTTTAATAATGATGACTATTCCACGGGCCATCCTGCGCTAAGCGCAGATGAATCTGAATTGTATTTTGTTTCAGATAAACCGGGAGGATATGGTCAGACAGATATTTATAAAGTCAAGATATTGCCAAGAGGAAGATTTGGAACTCCAAAGAATTTAGGACCAAAGATTAATACGGAAGGTAGAGAGATGTTTCCATTTGTTTCTGATAACGACCAATTATTCTTTGCTTCGGATGGACATTTAGGATTAGGGTTGCTAGATATTTTTAAATCAAAAATCGACACTGATAATTATGAAGAACCAATAAATATAGGAGCTCCTTTCAATAGTTCTAAAGATGATTTTGCCTTTTTTACTAGAGAAAATTATGGATATTTCTCGTCCAATAGAGAAGGTGGGAGAGGAGACGATGATATCTATCGCTTCGACGTAAAGAAGTGTGAAGAGTCAATAACAGGTGTTGCCTATAATAGTAAAGATAAAACGGTACTACCTGAGACATTGGTGAAATTAATCAGCTCGAAGGGCGAAGTTTTAGCTACTGTGCTTACAGATACGGAAGGACGTTATCGTTTTAACAATGTGGATTGTGAAAACTTGTACACACTGACAGGAGATAAGAAAGGTTTTGTTTCTGATAAAACTACGGTAAAGACCGAAGATGTTCGTGGATGGATCATTGATTCAAAGTTATTTTTAACTCCATTAATTATTGATGATCAGATCGTGATCAATCCTATATATTTTGACTTTGATAAATGGGATGTTCGAGAAGATGCAGAATATGAGCTAGAAAAGATTGTCACCGTTATGAATGAGTATCCAGAAATGGTGATCAGAATAGAATCTCATACAGATTCAAGAGGCGGTAGTGACTATAATAGAATATTGTCCGATAAAAGAGCGAAGTCTACTAGGGATTATATTATTTCTAGAGGAATCGCTGCAAATAGAATCCAAAGTGCCAAAGGCTTTGGAGAAGATCAATTACTGAATCATTGTAATGATGCTAATTCAGGTACATGTTCTGAACAGGAGCATCAAAAAAATCGAAGATCCTATTTTTACATTGTAAAAGGAAAGAGCAACGTCAAATCATCTAAAGAGTAATGGATCTATTTAATCCAGATATCGTACAGAATATTTTACCCTATGAAGGGGAAGTTGTCTATCATGGTCTTGTTTTAAATAAAGAGCAATGTGCTTCCTATTATCAAAATCTTTTTAACGAAATTCCATGGGAACATGATCAGGCCATTGTTTTTGGCAAGCACTATACTACTAAGAGGAAAGTAGCTTGGTTCGGAGATGAGGAGTACAGTTACAAATACTCAGGTGTCGTAAAACAAGCTCATATATGGACCAAGGAACTGTTGGAATTAAAAAAAATCGTTGAGGAGATATCTGGAGCAACATATAATTCTTGTTTACTGAATTTATATCATACTGGAGAAGAAGGAATGGCATGGCATAGTGATGGAGAAAAATCACTCGAGAATAATGGAACTATAGGATCTTTGACCTTAGGAGCAACCCGCAAGTTCTCATTCAAACATAAAAATACCAAGGATAAAGTGGATATCATTTTGGAAGAGGGGAGTTTGTTGTTGATGAAAGGTACTACGCAGAAGAATTGGTTGCACAGACTTCCTCCCACAAAAAAAGTGCATACCCCCAGAATTAATTTGACATTTAGAACTATTGTCCTTTAAACTTTATGTTTCTTTGCAAAAATATCTACTGTTTTGAATAGCAATAACGAGTCAATCAATTTAAATAAATATATCAGTTCAACTGGAATTTGTTCCCGACGAGAAGCTGAGAAGTTCATCGTGGCTGGAGAGGTAACGATCAACGGTGAAGTTGCTCAATTAGGAAATAGAGTATTTGAAGGAGATGAGGTTCGATTACAGGGAAAGCGTTTAAAATCAAAACCTAAGACATTATATATTGCCTTGAATAAGCCCGTTGGAATTGTATCTACCACCGATTCTAAAGAGCGGAAAAATATTGTGCGGCATGTGAATCACCCGCAAAGATTATTTCCTATAGGCCGATTGGACAAACCTTCTGAGGGATTGATCTTTTTAACCAATGACGGTGATATTGTCAATAAGATTTTAAGAGCAGGAAATAATCATCAGAAGGAATACATTGTTACAGTAGATAAACAGATCGATGCTGTTTTTGTACATAAAATGGGGAATGGAATTCCAATACTTGGTACTGTTACAAAGAAGTGTAAAGTGACCAAGATTGATGCGAATACCTTTACCATAATTCTAACTCAGGGATTAAACAGGCAGATTCGTAGAATGTGCGAATATCTGGGTTATGAAGTTAAAAAATTGAAAAGAACGCGGATCATGAATGTGAAACTTGGGTCATTAAAACCAGGTGAATGGCGAGAGTTGTCAGAAAAAGAAATGAATGAGATCAATCAAATGATCAGTACATCTTCAAAAACAGAAGAAGCGTCGATAGATAAAAAAAAGAGTGCTAGAGGTGGTTCAAATTACGGTAAAAATAGAAGAAGACACCGAAGGTAAATCTTAAGAATGTTTTAGTCTTTCTCCATATCCTATTTATGTATATTTGCAGGCAATGAAATTTCAATTAGAATCTAAAGATATTCAGTCCAAAGCCAGAGCGGCTACAATTACTACAGACCATGGCGTTATAGAGACTCCTATATTTATGCCTGTAGGTACCGTTGCTACTGTAAAGGGCGTACATCAATCCGAATTAAAAGAACAGATCAACCCCGATATTATTTTGGGAAACACCTACCACTTATACTTACGCCCAAAAACAGACATTTTGGAACAAGCTGGAGGCTTGCATAAGTTCATGAACTGGGACCGAAATATCTTAACCGATTCTGGTGGATATCAGGTATATTCTTTATCAGGAAGAAGAAAGATTAAGGAAGAGGGAGTAAAATTTAAAAGCCATATAGATGGCTCAACCCACTTTTTTACTCCAGAAAATGTTATGGAAATTCAGCGTACTATTGGAGCTGATATTATTATGGCCTTTGATGAGTGCACTCCTTATCCGTGTGAATATAATTATGCTAGAAACTCGATGCATATGACCCACCGATGGTTGAAAAGATGTATCAATCATTTAGAAAAAACACCTTTAAAGTACGACTATAATCAAACGTTTTTTCCAATTGTTCAGGGAAGTACTTATAAAGACTTAAGAAAGCAGTCGGCTGAATTTATTGCTTCTGTAGAAGCTGAAGGAAATGCTATTGGCGGATTGTCTGTAGGAGAACCTGCAGAAGAAATGTATGAAATGACAGATGTTGTATGCAGCATTTTGCCAGAAGACAAACCGCGCTATTTAATGGGTGTAGGAACTCCGATCAATATTTTAGAGAATATTGCATTAGGTGTTGATATGTTCGACTGTGTAATGCCAACAAGAAATGCTAGAAATGGAATGTTATTTACCGCACATGGTACCATCAATATCAAAAATAAAAAATGGGAGAATGATTTCTCGCCAATTGACCCCATGGGAATTACCGATGTAGATACTCAGTATTCTAAAGCCTATCTAAGACATTTATTCGCATCGAAAGAAATGCTAGGAAAACAAATTGCATCTATTCATAACCTTGGATTTTATTTATGGCTGACTAGAGAAGCTAGAAAGCATATAATTGCTGGAGATTTCTTAGATTGGAAGAATAAAATGGTGCATCAAATGAATAAACGACTGTAATCTTGAGAATACTAGATTGGTACATATTAAAAAGATACTTGGTAACATTTTTGTTTACCCTACTGATCTTGATTCCTATAGCAGTTGCAATCGATATTTCTGAAAAAATTGATAAATTTTTAAGAGATGACACGCTTACGGCTTTGGCTATAATAAATGATTATTACAAGAATTTTATCATTTACTATGCAAATACTTTTATGCCATTGGCGCTGTTTATTGCCGTTATTTTATTTACAACAAAACTCTCTAATAATACAGAGGTAGTGGCAATGACCAATGCTAAAATCTCCTTTACTAGATTTTTGTATCCCTATTTTATAGGTGCTACACTGGTAACTATTTTTGCTTTGGCTATGAATCACTATGTGGTTCCAAATAGTAGTAAAGTTCGAAACAAGTTTGAGAAAACCTATATTCGAAAGGCGAAATTTGGAGAGAATTCAATCCACGATTTTAGCCTTCAATTAAGTGATACTTCATATATATACCTGAAAAGCTACAATTTTAGATTTTCTTCCGGGACGTATTTTTCCTTAGAGTATTATGATGGTACTGAGCTTAAATATAAACTTACTGCAGATAATATTAAATGGAGAGAAAAGGATAGTATATTTGATTTAACAAATTATAAAATAAGAAAGATCTTTCCAAAAATGGATAGCATCTCTTCTGGAATTGTCTTAGACACTACCTTTACATTTACACCTAAAGATTTAATGTTCAAATCGACCTTGTCTCAGGAAATGCCCACGGACGAGCTTATGGAGTTTATAGACATCTCAAGAAAAAGAGGAGTTAAAAATCTAAATACCTATCTGGTTGAGCTACATAAAAGAACAAGTTTGCCAGTATCTTCTTATATACTGACTATTATTGCTGTTGCCTTGACCTTTAAAAAACGAAGAGGAGGTGTAGGAGTAAATCTTGCATTGGGAATTGGAATTATGTTCATTTATGTGTTCTTCTTAAAAGTTTCAGAAGTATTAGGGGCTGTAGCGGGAGTAAATTCTTTGTTATATGTGTGGTTCCCTAATATTGTTTTTGGTTGTTTAGCACTCTATTTTTATGTCAAGGCAAGGAAGTAAACTACATCATTATCTTCATCTTCATTTTATTGTTTTTATATGGGGGTTTACCGCTATATTGGGTAAGTTAATCTCTATTGAAGCCATTGCATTAGTTTGGTATAGAATGCTCTTGGCAGTTTTCTTTATAGCCATTTACTTTGTGTGGAAAAAGAAAACATTTTCTCTCGATAAAAAAGCAATACTAAAGTTTGTTTTTTTAGGAATAGTAATCGCATTGCATTGGATTACATTTTTTAAAGCAATAAAAGTGTCAAACGTTTCGGTAGCCTTGGTAACGATGAGCACAGGAGCTTTTTTTACTTCTTTTATAGAACCTTTTTTTTTCAAAAGAAGAATAAAACCGGTAGAGATACTACTGGGTTGTATTGTTGTTTTTGGACTCTATATTATTTTTAATTTTGAAACTCAATATACTTGGGGAATCATATATGCATTGATTTCTTCTTTACTATCAGCATTATTTTCAGTTTTAAACGGGCTATATGTAAAAAAGCATGATGCCAATGTAATTTCTTTTTACCAACTATTGTTTGGAGTATTATTTGTGACTGTGTTTTTAGGAGTTCAAGGGAAATTTACAATTGAGTTTTTTCAGCTTCCTGCGATGGATTGGTTATGGTTGTTTGTCTTAAGTAGTTTCTGTACCGCTTATGCCTTTATAGCTTCAGTAAAATTAATGAAGCATTTAACCCCTTATACAATTATGCTAACCATCAACCTAGAGCCTGTATATGCAATCATTTTGGCGCTTATTGTTTTTGGAGAGAAAGAAGAAATGAACTCGGGATTTTATCTTGGGGCGGTGATTGTACTTGGAGTAGTACTTTTAAACGGAGTGATCAAAAACGCTGGAAAAATTAAAAATAAGATTAAAAAGGTGGCAGATTTTTAAAAATAAAAATTTGCGCACCGATACAAAAATTATAGTAAGTTTGTATTTACAAACAAACAATAGAAATCGATACTATTTTACAAAATCTAATAAGTAAACTATGGAGTATTTAGACTTTGAATTACCAATTAAGGATTTAGAAGAACAACTTGAAAAGTGTTATGATATTGGTAAAGACAGTGATATAGATGTTACTGCTACTTGTAAAAAAATTGAGAAGAAATTAGAAAAAGCAAAAAAAGAAATATACAAAAATTTAACGCCTTGGCAGAGAGTTCAACTTTCTCGTCACCCAAATAGACCTTATACATTAGATTATATTAAGGCAATTTGTGGAGATACTTTTATGGAGCTTCATGGAGATAGAAGTGTAAAAGATGACAAGGCAATGATTGGGGGGCTTGGAAAGATTGGTGATCAGTCTTACATGTTTATTGGTCAGCAGAAAGGATACAATACAAAAACGAGACAATACCGAAATTTTGGAATGGCTAACCCAGAAGGGTATCGTAAAGCATTAAGATTGATGAAAATGGCTGAAAAATTCGGGATTCCTGTGGTTACCTTATTGGATACTCCTGGAGCATACCCTGGTTTAGAGGCAGAAGAAAGAGGTCAAGGAGAAGCTATTGCGAGAAACATCTTTGAAATGACCAAATTGAAAACTCCGATTATTACGGTTGTAATTGGTGAAGGTGCATCTGGAGGAGCTTTAGGAATTGGAGTAGGAGATAAGGTCTTTATGATGGAGAATACTTGGTATACCGTAATTTCTCCAGAATCTTGCTCTTCTATTTTATGGCGCAGTTGGGAATTTAAAGAGCAAGCGGCGGAAGCATTAAAGTTGACAGGAGACGATATGAAAAAGTTGAAACTTATTGATGGCATTATTAAAGAACCAGTAGGTGGAGCACATTCAAATAGAGAAGAAGCTTATAGGCTAGTACAAAACACTATTACGGAAGCTTTTGAAGAATTAAAAGATCTATCGGCCAAAGACTTAGTAAGCCAAAGAATGGACAAGTATGCGGAGATGGGTGTATATAAAGACTAATTAAAACAGAATGTCATAAAAAAAAGCGAGATTTTCATCTCGCTTTTTTTATTTTATTAAATACCTAGTTCGGTAAAAAGTTTTCGAAGTTTTGGGTCCGATGGTCTAGGGGCATTATTATCTACAATAACACCTTCCGGGTCTAAAAGAATATATCTCGGAATAGTACTGACAGAAAAACCAACGGCAAACTCTTTATCGACAGCAAAAAGCTGCACTCCACCAAGGTCGTACTTTTTAACAGCATCTCTCCAAAGTTTTTTTGCTTTGTCCCAAGATCTTGCTGTTCTTTCATCGTCTGTAGCGATCCCTAAGAAGGTTATGTTTTTACCATGATAATCTTTTTCAAGTTGCTTTTGTGCAGGGAACTGCGCAATACAAGGTTTACACCAAGTCGCCCAAAGATCTATATACACATATGTACCTTTATAGTCAGAGAGATTGTTTTTACCACCTTTATAGTTAAGATAGTCATTAAACTCAGGAGAAGGTTGTCCTTTAGCCATACGATCTCTTAAAACTTTTACTTCTAAGAATTTTTTACGCTGTACTTCATAGATCTTCTCATTTCTCATGTTACTTAAGAACTGTGTATTGAACTTTTTTGCCTGATTTAAAACAAGTGTGTCCGCATCGCTATGTTCCTTTGCAATGCGCGCAACTCCTTTTTCAATACTATCTAATCTGGCATAATATGCATCTTTTTCTAAGCCGAAATACTCAAACGGCTCTCCAAAACTTTTAGAGAATGAATACTGTGCACTTACAAAATTACTGGTAGCAGACCCTTTACCTTCATATTTCATTTCTCTGTTAAAAGAATCGCTGTCCACATGTAACGCTAGGTCAAAACCATTATCCAAAAAAACAAAAGATCTTTTCTTGCCTAAGATAATCCCATGATTCCCTTTCCTTTTGATAACTAAAGTATCTTTAAAAGTGCCATCTTCGTTAATGGTAATTGTTTTTCTGTAATTGCCTCCATTTATATAAAGTACGGAATCTTTGTTATTTTCTATTTTTCCAGAAAAGGACATATAATCCGATGGATGCTCTGGCTTACAAGAAGCTAGTAATACTAATGTTAATACTAGGAAACTTAATTTTTTCATATGTTCTCTTATAATTTGTAGATTGTAAAGATAAAACTAATTCCAAAGAAATATTGTTAAAATTAGTTGCATAATTATGATTGAATGTAGACTTTTATACCAGCAATCAAATCAATATGACAGTTACGCATTCCATTAGTAGTACTCCTTTAGATCTACAGACTATTTATCATATTCTTTATTCAGAAAGTAAACTAGAACTATCTATGTCTGCTAGTGATAAAATTATCAAGTGCAGAAAGTATCTTGATGATAAAATGGATGAAGATTCAGCACCTATTTACGGAATCAATACTGGCTTTGGCGCTTTGTATAATGTGAAGATAAAGGGAGAGAATTTGCAAAAGCTACAAGAGAATCTTGTAATGAGTCATGCATGTGGAACTGGAGAAGAAGTACCACAAGAAGTGGTCAAACTGATGTTGCTTCTAAAAATACAATCGGTTAGTTATGGACATTCTGGAGTGCAATTGGAAACCGTAAATAGATTAATAGATTTTTACAATCATGAAATTTACCCTGTGGTGTATACGCAAGGGTCTTTAGGCGCTTCAGGAGATCTTTCACCTTTAGCACATTTAGCATTGCCGCTGATAGGAATGGGTGAAGCATATATTGATGGGGAAAAAATATCTGGACAAGAAGTATTAGAACGTTTCGGCTGGTCTAAAATAAATTTGCAATCCAAAGAAGGCTTGGCACTGTTAAATGGAACACAGTTTATGAGCGCTTATGGAGTTCATAACCTTCTAAAGTGTCTTAAGTTATCTTATTTAGCAGACCTGATAGGAACTATTTCTTTGGAAGCCTTTGATGGTAGAATAGAACCTTTTAACGAATTGATTCATCTAGTAAGACCACATAAAGGTCAGATTAAAACAGCGGAAAGGATTTGTGAGTTTTTGGAAGATAGTACTTTGATAGCACAAGAAAAACAACATGTACAAGATCCATACTCATTTAGGTGCATGCCTCAGGTTCATGGGGCTACCAAAGATACGATTCGCTTTGCCACAAAAACGTTCTTGACAGAGATCAATTCGGTTACTGATAACCCTAATGTTTTTGTAGATGAAGATATGATCGTGTCTGGAGGAAATTTCCATGGACAACCGTTAGCGTTAGCGTTAGATTATTTGGCTATCGCCATGTCAGAATTAGGAAATATTTCTGAACGTAGAATTTATCAACTCGTATCCGGTCATAGGCATTTACCACCATTCTTAGTGTCCAATCCTGGCCTAAACTCAGGATTTATGATTCCTCAGTATACGGCGGCAAGTATTGTTAGTCAAAATAAACAATACGCCACACCATCTAGTGTAGATTCAATTGAGTCTAGCGATGGTCAGGAAGATCATGTGAGTATGGGCGCAAATGGAGCTACCAAAGCAAAAAAAGTGGTAGATAATATTCAAACCATTTTAGCGATTGAATTATTTACAGCTTCTCAAGCTTTATCTTTTGGAAAGGCAAAAAGTTCACCTTTTATTGAATCTTTGCTTGTGGCTTTTAGAGATGAGGTATCTTTAGTAGGAGAGGATAGAGTATTACATGACGATATTATGAATGCATCTAGTTTTATCGCTTCTCTAGAAATTGATAGTGGAGAATTGTTCTAAGAAACTATTCTTTTTTAAAATGAATAGCGAACACTTGATTCCTTGCTGAGGTTTCTAAAACCAATTTATTTTTGTCAAGTTGTTTAATCTTTTGAACCGTTACCTGATCCTTACCTTTGGTAAACTTGCTGTTTTCTGTAAACGTAATTTCTTTTTTTTCTGCATCATATTTCCAGGTGCCTTTATGAAGTCCTTCAGGGCTCATCGCATCGTTCGTACCATCTTTGTAAAAAACGAGCCAGGTGCTTTTACTTCGCTCTTCAGAAAACTCTCTTTTAACATCGCCAATCATGGCGTACTCAATAACCCATTTACCAGAGCAAAGTAAATTTAAAATAGCACCTTCTTGCACAGGTGTTTTTGTAAATGAAATTGCTACAAATGCTATAAAAAGAAAGGTGATTTTTTTCATAATGGATAATCAATTCAATTAATGCAAGCGAAATTACTATAAATTGATGAATAATAGAGCTTCAAAAGCTTGTTGATTCACTTATAGTGAATTCATAAATTTAAAAATTGCCATTTCGCCATTGTTTTGATAATAATCTAAAGAGATAGTACAATCTTCTTCATTTAGTACCTATTTGATTAAAGATATAATGAGTATTATACCGATCACAAAAGGGGTGAGAAAAAGAATTTCACTTATAAGCAACCAGAAAAGAAATTGAAGCCATTGCACCATTCCAAAAGTGGTTTTTTCTTTTTTAGAAACAAGATCTTTCAATTGATCCAATGTCATTTTCATAAAATCCGATTTATTCAATTTTATATCAATAATACCGATATCATTTACTCCCTTCTTATACCCTGTAAATAATGCTTTAGGGTACATCCATACACCATAACCAGCAGCCCAAAAACTAAAGAGACAGACGGGGAAATGTTTCCACATACCAGTTGAGAGTTCCCATCCTGAAATATAAGTTTCTCCTTTCCAGGAAGTATCACAATCGTTTAAAATGTGTTGTATGTCATGGATGTGAACAATATCTTTTCTGAATTGAGGATTCGGAAATTTCCAATTAATACCAAATACCTTCAATCTGAATGTGTTTTTGTCGACTCCACCATTGTTAGGAAGGTTGTTGTCTATGTAAAACTGTTGTAAACGTTTTTCTATGGTCATGGTATTTATAAAATAAAACCCCAAGTTTTCACTCGGGGTTTGTTTTATTCATCGGAAGAAGATTTGTCTTGAGGTTCAGGTGTCTTCTTGCCCTTCTTTATCTTAATTGTCAACTCATTTTTCTTAGCATCGAGATCCATTTTTATAGTATCTCCTTCCGCTAGTTTTGAACTCACAATTTCCTCTGCTAAGGCATCTTCAATATATTTTTGAATGGCTCTTTTTAAAGGTCTAGCGCCATACTTTTTGTCAAAGCCTTTGTCTGCTATATAATCTTTAGCTTTCTCGCTTAGGTTTAATGTATAGCCTAAATCAGCGATTCTTTTTAGTAATTTATCTAGCTCAATATCGATAATAGAATGAATATCTTCTCTCTCTAAAGCATTAAATACAATAACATCGTCAATTCTGTTCAAGAATTCAGGAGCGAAAGATTTCTTTAAGGCATTTTCGACAACACTTTTTGCATGTTCATCTGCCTGAGCGCTTTTCGCTGCTGTACCAAAACCAACACCGCCGCCAAAGTCTTTCAACTGTCGTGCACCAATGTTAGAGGTCATGATAATGATCGTATTTCTAAAATCGATCTTTCTACCTAAACTATCTGTAATGTATCCGTCATCCAATATTTGCAACAACATGTTAAATACATCTGGATGTGCTTTTTCAATCTCATCCAATAATATCACGGAATACGGTTTTCTTCGAACTTTCTCAGTAAGTTGTCCACCTTCTTCGTAACCTACATATCCTGGAGGTGCTCCGATTAACCTTGAAATAGCAAATTTCTCCATATACTCACTCATATCAATTCTGATCAATGAATCATCAGAATCGAATAATTCTCTAGCAAGTACTTTAGCCAATTGCGTTTTACCAACTCCAGTTTGACCTAAGAAGATAAATGAACCAATTGGTTTATTCGGATCTTTTAATCCAACTCTATTTCGTTGTATGGCTTTTACTACTTTGGTAACCGCTTCATTCTGACCGATCACCTTGCCTTTAATCATGCTAGGTAATTCACTAAGTCTATGACTTTCCGCTTCTGCAACTCTATTTACTGGAATTCCAGTCATCATAGAAACTACCTCTGCCACGTTATCTTCGGTTACGATCTCTCTGTTTAACTTAGAATCATCTTCCCATTGTCTTTGTGCCGACTCTAAAGCTGCTTCCAAATTTTTCTCATCATCTCTCAATTTAGCAGCCTCTTCATACTTCTGACCATTGACTGCACTTGTCTTTCGTTCTCTTATGACTTCTAACTGAGTTTCCAGTTCTAATACCTGTTTGGGTACTACAATATTTGTAATATGAATCCTTGAACCTGCTTCATCCAAAGCATCAATAGCTTTATCTGGTAAGTATCGATCCGTCATATAACGATTTGTCAACTTCACACAAGCCTCAATAGCATCATCTGTAAAATCGACATGATGATGTGCTTCATATTTAGTCTTAATATTGTGTAGTATCTGAATAGTTTCTTCAACACTTGTAGGGTCTACAATCACCTTTTGAAAACGACGCTCAAGAGCTCCATCTTTCTCAATGTTTGTTCTATACTCATCTAAAGTAGTAGCTCCAATACATTGAATTTCTCCTCTTGCCAAAGCGGGTTTTAACATGTTTGAGGCATCCAAAGATCCAGTAGCTCCTCCAGCACCAACAATGGTATGAATTTCGTCAATAAACAAGATAATATCTTCATTCTTTTCTAATTCATTCATTAGCGCTTTCATCCGTTCTTCAAACTGACCTCTGTATTTAGTTCCTGCAACTAAGCTGGCAAGATCTAGAGACACAATTCTTTTGTCGAACAAAATCCTTGAAACCTTTCTATTTACAATTCTAATGGCTAGACCTTCCGCAATAGCAGATTTACCTACACCAGGTTCTCCAATAAGCATTGGATTGTTTTTCTTTCTTCTGCTTAATATTTGCGAGACTCTTTCTATTTCTTTTTGCCTACCAACAACAGGGTCTAATTTGTCAGCTTCTGCCAAAGCTGTCAAATCTCTACCAAAATTGTCTAAAACTGGTGTTTTAGATTTCTTAGAAGCTTTCCCTTTTTGAGGTTGCTCATATGGATTGCTTTTTTCTGAAGATGCAAATTCGTCATCAGAAGGTGTCTCAGCAATCGGATTTATGGGTAAGTCGTCTTGTTCTACATGCAATTCTTTATATAAGGCTTTAGATTGATCGTAATCTACATCATACTTATTAAGCAATTTTGTGGTAGGATCATTCTCGTTTCTAAGGATGCATAAAAGCAAGTGTGCAGTGTCTATAGCGTCACTTTGATATAGCTTAGCTTCTAAAAACGTCGTTTTTAACGCCTTTTCTGCTTGTCTAGTTAAATGAAGGCTCTTTTTTTGACTCTCTCTATCAATAGATGGTAAAGCAGGGTTTAATTGCTCTAATTTCTTTCGAATGAGTTCAAGATCTAATTCAAAAGTATCTAATATATCAATAGCTTTTCCTTCTCCTTTTCTTATCAAACCTAATAATAGATGCTCCGTTCCGATAAAGTCATGCCCTAAACGCAGGGCCTCTTCTTTACTAAATGTAATGACATCTCTTACTTTTGGTGAAAAATTATCGTCCATATTTTCTTTTATCTATTTGTAAATTTAGTCCTTTTTTCACTAAAAAATTACAAAAAGAATGCCAAGCGGTAAAACCTGCCATTTTGACCCCAAAAAATAGCGCTAAAACTACTTGAAAATCAGGTATCTAAAAAGTGTTAAAAATTTATCAAGAAATGTTGATAACTCTAAGGAAATGGGCTTGTAAAATCTTGGTGAAAAATAGGAATTATAGTATCTTGCCTTGTTATTAAAAATTTAGTAAAAAATTAACAAGAAAAACATATGGCTGAAGGCGAAAAGTTGATTCCGATTAACATCGAGGAACAGATGAAATCTGCGTACATAGATTATTCTATGTCTGTAATTGTATCAAGAGCATTACCTGATGTAAGAGATGGTTTAAAACCTGTTCACAGGAGGGTATTGTATGGTATGCATGAATTAGGAATTAAAGCTACTGGATCGTATAAAAAGTCAGCAAGGATTGTTGGAGAGGTATTAGGTAAGTATCACCCGCATGGAGATACATCTGTTTACGATTCCATGGTACGTATGGCCCAAGATTGGAGTGTGCGATATATGATGGTAGATGGACAAGGAAACTTTGGTTCTGTAGACGGAGATAGTCCAGCTGCAATGCGTTATACAGAGGTAAGAATGCAAAAGATATCTGAAGAAATGTTGTCAGATATTGATAAGGATACTGTAGATCACCAATTAAACTTTGATGATACTTTAAAAGAACCAACTGTACTTCCTACAAGAATTCCCAATTTATTGGTGAACGGAGCTTCTGGTATTGCCGTAGGTATGGCAACTAATATGGCACCGCACAATCTTACCGAAGTAATTAATGGGACCATCGCGTATATTGATAATAGAGATATTGAGATAGATGAATTGATGCAGCATGTAAAAGCTCCAGATTTTCCTACAGGTGGTATCATTTATGGATATGATGGAGTGAGAGATGCATTTCATACCGGAAGAGGTAGAATTGTTATGAGAGCTAAGGCTACTATCGAAGAAGTTAAAGGTAGAGAGTGTATTATTGTTACTGAGATTCCTTATCAAGTGAACAAGGCAGATATGATTAAGAAAACTGCTGAGTTGGTTAATGATAAAAAATTAGTGGGCATTGCAAATATTAGAGATGAATCTGATAGAAATGGAATGCGTATAGTATATGTTTTAAAGCGTGATGCAATCCCTAATATTGTTTTAAATAAACTATATAAGTATACCGCTTTACAAACATCTTTTAGTGTGAATAATATTGCGCTGGTAAAGGGAAGGCCTGAGCAGTTGAATTTAAAACAAATGATCCACCATTTTGTAGATCATAGACATGAAGTTGTTGTTAGAAGAACTGAGTTTGAACTGAAGAAAGCTGAAGCTAGAGCGCACATTTTAGAAGGACTAATTATTGCATCTGATAATATTGATGAAGTGATCAAATTGATCAGAGCTTCAAAGAATGCAGATGAGGCTAGAGAAAGCTTAATGACGCGATTTGAATTGACAGAAATTCAAGCTAAAGCAATAGTAGAAATGAGGTTGCGTAACTTAACTGGTTTAGAGCAAGATAAGTTAAGAGCAGAATATGATGAAATTGTTAAAACAATTGCAGATTTAAAAGACATTTTATCGAATGAACCTAGGCGCTATCAAATCATTAAAGATGAACTAATTCATATAGGAGAAAAGTATGGTGATGAGCGTCGTTCTACTATAGAATATGCGGGAGGAGATATGAGAATTGAAGATATGATTCCAGACTCTAAAGTAGTAGTAACTATTTCAAATGCAGGTTACTTAAAGCGCACAAATCTTGATGAATACAAGGTGCAAAATAGAGGTGGTCGCGGACAGAAAGGAGTGGCAACTAGAAATGAAGATTTCTTAGAGCATTTATTTATAGGAACGAACCATCAATACATGTTGTTCTTTACACAAAAAGGAAAGGTGTTTTGGATGCGAGTTTTTGAAATTCCAGAAGGTGGAAAAACATCAAAAGGAAGAGCAATCCAGAATCTTATTAATATAGAACAAGATGATAAGGTAAAAGCGTTTTTGGTAACTCAGGATCTTAAAGATGAAGAGTATGTAAATAACCATTATGTGATTATGGCGACCAAACGAGGTCAAGTAAAAAAGACATCTTTAGAGCAATATTCTAGACCTAGAACTAATGGTATTAATGCCATTACCATTAGAGAAGATGATGAGCTTTTAGAAGCAAAACTTACTACAGGCGATAGTCAAGTAATGTTGGCCTTAAAATCTGGAAAAGCAATTCGATTCGAAGAAGCAAAAACAAGGCCTATGGGTAGAACAGCTTCTGGAGTTAGAGGAATTACATTGGGGCATGAAAATGACGAAGTTATTGGAATGGTTGCAGTGAATGATATGGAGAGTAATATCTTAGTGGTATCCGAAAAAGGATATGGTAAACGATCTAACTTAGAAGATTATAGAATTACCAATAGAGGAGGTAAAGGTGTTAAAACATTGAATATCTCAGAAAAAACAGGTAATTTAGTGGCCATAAAAAATGTAGACGATAGTAATGATCTGATGATCATCAATAAATCAGGAATTACGATCAGAATGGCTGTTGAAGATTTACGTGTTATGGGTAGAGCTACTCAAGGTGTAAAACTGATCAACATAAAAGAAGACGACAGTATCGCTGCTGTAGCAAAAGTAATGCATGAAGAAGATTCCGATGAAGGTGAAGAAAATGATGGCACGGAAATTGAAAATGGTACAAATGAAAATCAAGAATAAACATTACAATCTAAGAAATAACAAAATGAGAAAACAAGTATTAGCGCTTTTTGTAGGTCTATTAACAACAGGTCTTTTTGCGCAAAAGAATGAGATTAAGACGGCAGAAAGGGCTATTAAGAAGTTAGATTATAAGACAGCTGCTACAGCGTTAAAAACTGCTGAAGGTTTGGTGTCTAATATGGATGCAAAAATGAAAGCTAAATTCTATTACTTGCAGGTTCAGACTTTTAATGCTACACAAAAGTATGAAGATGCAGCAACGGCTTTCGATAATTTAAAAGAAACTGAAAAAAAATCAGGTCGTAAGAAATATGTAGCTACTGCGCAGCCCATAGTTGATAAAATGATTGACAATGTGCGTAATAGAGCGGTAAATTTATTTACAAAAGACAAAGACTATGTAAATGCCGCGAAAGACTTTTTATTAGCATACACATTGGATAAGCGTGATACAGCAGCACTACAAAACTCAGCACTTAGTGCGTATAACGCTCAAGACTATGAAGGATCTCTTAAAAGGTATATGCAATTAAAAGACTTAAACTATACTGGTATTAGAACTATTTACTATGCAAAGGAAAAAGAGACTGGTGTTGAAAGAAATTTAGGAAGTAAAACGCAAAGAGATAACATGGTAAGATTAGGTCAATTTAAAGAGCCTAGAGATGAAGTTAGCGGGTCTAAAAGAGGAGATATTATTAAGAATATTGCGCTTTTATTAAATAGAACTGGTAAAACAGATGAAGCTATTAAAATGATTCAGGAAGTAAGAGCTCAGAATCCTAATGATTTAAGCTTACTGCTTACAGAAGCTGATTTTTATATCAAGTTAAATAAGATGGATAAGTTTGGAGAGATGATGGAAAAAGCTGTCAAGTTAGATCCTAACAATCCAATTTTATTTTATAACCTTGGAATTATCAATAGCGATAAGAAAGGAAAAGAAGAAGAAGCAATCAAATATTTCAAAAAAGCAATTGAGTTAAAGCCTGATTATGGCGATGCTTATATTAGTGTATATAGATTAATCGTATCAAAAGAAGAAGCGATCAACAAACAAATGGAAGGGTTGACTGATTTTGATAAGTATGATGAGTTAGAAGCTAAGAAGAAATTAATTTATAAAGAAGCATTACCTTACCTGGAGAAAGGAGATCAATATAGAAGAACAGTAGACACAGTAAAGATTTTGAAAAGTCTATATGAGATCTTAGAAATGGAAGATAAAGCAAAAGAATATGGAGATATCTTGAAAAAGATGGGATAGCCTCTAGAGTATAAAACAAAAAAAAGCCGAAGCATAGTTTCGGCTTTTTTTATATGATCTTCTTTATAACTCGAAGTTTATGGGTATGTTTTTTAGTATCTAAATTATAAATACCACTATGATCTAAAAGGTCAATACGCACTTTACCATGTGCATGAATAATGTAATAGTCTTTCATAATAATCCCAACATGGGTTATGATGCCTTCATCATTGTCAAAAAACGCCAAATCTCCTGGCTCACTTTCTTCAATAAAACTTAAGACTTCTCCTTGAGTAGCTTGATCTTTAGCATCTCTTTGTAAATGATATCCACATAGCTTATAGACCATTTGCGTAAAACCAGAGCAGTCGATACCGAAAGGAGTTCTTCCTCCCCATAAATAAGGTGTGTTTAAAAATAGGAAAGCCTTATTTATGATCTCTTCTTTCGAAAGCTTACCTGAATAGGTAATGCCATCATACGAATAGGAGTGTGAACCAATAACAAAGTGCTCCTTATTATAAAAAGGCAAGTGGCACCCTATAGGAATTGTGGTTAAATTATTTTTCGAGTCACTAAAGAAATCTAGAATTTCCCCAGATAATGTCTTGTGTTCGTTAGACAGTTTAAGGAACATGTCCTCCGAAATTTCGACAAACTGTTTATTATCAATATAGCCTTCGTAATTATCGTATTGCAGCTTAATTCTACTCCATTTGGCATGCTGTTCTAAAACCTCAAAATGTTCTCCAAACAAGAGTTGAGAGACCATTTCGGAAGTGTCGCTAGCTTCTAAACGAAGAGGTACAATACTTAAATTACAAATGCCGTAGAGCATATTTTCAACAAGATTAAATTCGCTCGATTACCATGGCACTTGCACCACCACCTCCATTACAAATACCAGCAGCACCAAAACGTGCATTATTTTGTGCTAGAATAGAGGTCAATGCGATAATGATACGGGCTCCTGAAACACCAAGTGGGTGCCCTAAAGATACTGCACCGCCGTTTACATTTACCTTGCTATCGTCAAGTCCTAAAATTTTCATATTGGCTAAACCAACAACAGAAAAAGCTTCATTCAATTCAAAATAATCAACATCATTAATATCAATGTTCGCTTTTGCCAATGCTTTAGGTAAAGCTTTAGCCGGCGCTGTCGTAAACCATTTTGGTTCGTGCGCAGCATCTGCATAACTACTTATTTTTGCTAAAGGTTTTAAATTTAGTTCCTCAGCCTTTTCAGCAGACATCAAAACTAATGCCGCACCACCATCATTAATGGTTGATGCATTCGCAGCTGTAACCGTACCCTCTTTTGTAAATGCCGCACGTAAACTTGGAATTTTCTCCATTTTTACATTTTTGTACTCTTCATCTTCAGACATCAGAATAGGTTCTCCTCTTCGTTGAGGAATCTCAATAGGTACTACTTCATTCGCAAATTTTCCGGAAGCCCAAGCCTCAGCTGATCTATTGTAAGATTGAATGGCAAAATTATCTTGATCTTCTCTAGAAAACTCATATTCTGTAGCACACTCATCTGCACAAACCCCCATAGCCACTTGTCCATACACATCTACCAGGCCATCTTTTTGCATTCCATCCTCCATTTTAATAGGCCCAAATTTCGAACCTTTTCTAGCATGATGATAATGTGGTATAGAACTCATATTCTCCATTCCTCCGGCGACAACAATATCTGCATCACCGAGCGCAATAGTCTGAGAAGCCAACATTATTGATTTCATTCCTGAAGCACATACTTTGTTCACGGTAGTACAAGGAACAGTATCTGGAATTCCAGCAAAAATAGCAGCCTGCCTAGCCGGTGCTTGACCTAATCCTGCAGAAACTACATTTCCCATAAAAACTTCTTGGACCATGTTAGGGTCTAGGTTAATTTTATCTAAGGCTCCTTTTATAGCATGAGCACCTAATTTCGGTGCAGGAATATTAGATAAACTTCCCATAAAACTTCCAATCGGAGTTCTGGCTACTGAAACAATTACGACTTCTTTCATATAATATTTATTGATTTTTTACTGTGCAAAATTAACCATTTTTAATCAAATTTGAGTTGATTGTATTACTTCAATTTTTGACCTCAGGTTTTTTAGTTAAGTTTGTTATTCAAAATTTTACGATGAGTAAGACCATAAATAGATTATATCAACACAATACTATTATTTACAAAGTAATACTATTCTTGATTACGGCTGTTTCTATTGTATATTTTTTCCCTAAAGGAGGTCAGTTCAAATATGATTTTAATAAAGGGAAACCTTGGCAGTATGACATCTTACTGGCACCTTTTGACTTTGCCATTCAAAAGACGACTGCAGAAATAGATCTGGATAAAAAGTCGATTCGCGATAATGCTCGACTTTATTTTCAGGATGACACGCGTGTATTAGATGATGTTAAAGATCGTTTTTTAACTAAAATGTCTTTTGAGCAGGTAAGTGACTCTATTACTAATGAAGAAATTACAAGCAGTATTTCTTTAGGAACTACTATAATTGATGAGATATATAAAATTGGATTCGTAGATAATGTAAGTGATAATGTAGTGTCCAACAAGAATATTTTGATCTCGTTGAAGAAGGAGAATCAGGTAGAAGATATATTGTTTAGTAATTTTTTGACGTCGAATGAAGTTTCAGATATTATTATTAGTCGATTAGGTGGGAGGCCTTTAAACTATGGAGGAACTCTTGTTTTTGATGCCTTATCTGAAGTTGTTGTGCCAAACATTTCCTATGATAAAGCTTTTACTGATAGAATTATTGAAGATGCCATAAAAAATATATCACTGACCATCGGTAAAGTATCCAAGGGAGAGCGAATTATTTCAAAAGGAGATATCGTAGAAGGTAAGAAGTTGGCAATTTTAGAGTCACTGAAGAGTGAATCAGAGTCTAATGTATGGACAGAATCGAATTATACCTGGATCGTTTTCGGGTATACGGTTTTGGTTTCATTAGCATTGTTAATGCTCTTACTTTTCTTACGAAAGTATAGAATAGAGATATTTGAAAATAATAATAAGGTCACCTTTATTTTCTTCAATGTATTCTTAATGGTATTGATTCAAACATTGGTTATCAAATATAATGTTGAGTATTTGTACGTAGTTCCATTGAGTATCTTACCCATTGTTTTAAAAGCGTTTTTCGATGCAAGATTAGGACTGTTTGCACATGTTCTTACCATATTACTTTTAGGGTTTATCGTGCCTAATAGTTTTGAATTCATCTATCTACAGATAATTGCCGGAATTGTAACGATTTTAACCGTTTCTGAATTACACAAAAGAGCAAACCTGTTTATTTCAATAGGTCAGATTACGTTGATCTATATGATCACATATTTAGCATTCTCTATTATAAAAGAAGGAAATGCACTACAAATAAAATGGGAGTACCTACTCATGTTTGGAGCCAACGGATTGCTATCCTTTCTATCATTGTTCTTTATTTATGTATATGAGAAAACGTTTGGATTGGTGTCGGATGTAACCTTGTTAGAGTTGTCGAATACCAACTCCAAACTATTAAGAGAGTTGAACGAAAAAGCACCGGGAACGTTTCAACATTCAATGCAGGTGGCGAACTTGGCAGAAGCAGCAGCGAATGAGATTGGAGCAAACTCCATGTTAGTTAGAACAGGAGCCTTGTATCATGATATTGGTAAGATGTTGAATCCTATGTACTTTATAGAGAACCAGTCAACAGGAGTAAATCCACATAATGACCTCTCTCCAGTTGATAGCGCTACCATTATTATTGATCATGTCATAAAAGGAATAGAACTAGCAAAAAAGAATAAACTGCCAGATAGGATTATTGATTTTATACGAACCCATCATGGAACGAGTTTGGTCTATTACTTTTATATGCAGGAAAAGCAACGTTATCCTGAGGAAGAAGTACATATTGAGAAATTTCAATATCAGGGACCCATTCCTTTTTCTAGGGAAACTGCTATTCTTATGATGTGCGATGCTGCGGAAGCAGCGTCTAAGAGTTTAAAGACGCCAACGGCGCAATCTATTGATGATCTTATTAATAAGATTGTGGAAAAGCAAAAGGCAGATAATCAATTTATCAATTCGGATATTACGTTTAGAGAAATTGAGAAAATCAAAAAAGTGATAAAAACCAAATTGATGAACATTTATCATTTGCGCGTAGAGTATCCAGATTAAATTTTTTGAACAAAATTGAGAAAAACGCTTGCAAGATTGTTTTTGTAATCTTACATTTGCACCCGCCTAAACGATAAACTTTTGTTTGTTATGTAGGCTCGCAATTTTTAATAAATACTTCGGTATAAAAATTGAAGGAGAGGTGGCAGAGTGGTAATGCAGCAGATTGCTAATCTGTCGACGTTTTTCGTCGCCAGGGTTCGAGTCCCTGTCTCTCCGCTAAGAAAATTGCACTCGGGGTGTAGCGTAGCCCGGTTATCGCGCCTCGTTTGGGACGAGGAGGTCGCAGGTTCGAATCCTGCCACCCCGACACTGTTTTCGTAGAAACAATAAAACTACGGGCTCGTAGCTCAGCTGGATAGAGCACCTCCCTTCTAAGGAGGCGGTCATAGGTTCGAATCCTATCGGGCTCACAGATAAATAAGCCTAACAAGTTTTTACTTGTTAGGCTTTTCTGTTTTTTGGAATGGATGTTCAGATTCAAATTTTGAAAAACAGAAAAGCATACACTGAAAGTGCTAGGCGGGATTTTCAACATGGATCCCAAAAGGATATTCAACCCTATCGGGCTCACATAAAGTCTTACTAGAAATAGTAAGGCTTTTTTGTTTTATTAAGAGATAACAACTTAAGATCTCTTTTTGAATCCATACCACAACTGTCCCCAAAAAGTTTTAGGAAATTCATTGTCTTTGGGAAAACCAATTTCTATAGTGCCGCTATCTTCAGGGATATAATTGGTTTTAAAGAGATAATCCCATAGGCTTAGGCTAATGCCAAAATTGACCCCATATTTTCCTTCGGGTAGGGTATAGGCATGATGGTATAAATGCATGACCGGGTTGTTAAATATATATTTTAAAACACCCCAGGTAATTTTAATGTTGGCATGATTAAAGTGTCCAATAGTAATGGCGGCAAAGTGCACAATAAACGCCTGTTCGGGTTCAAAACCTCCCAAGATCATGATACCAAATGTTTTTAAAGGCTTGTATAAGATGTTCTCCATCCAGTGATACCTCAAATGTGCAGCAAAGCCCATTTCCTTAACGCTATGATGCACTTTATGAAATCGCCATAATAGCGGGAACTTATGCAACAAAACATGTGTAAACCATTGTACAAAATCCAACACAATAAAGAAGGTCACTAACTGAATCCACATGGGCCATTCTTTAATGTTTACAATTGCTAGACTATTGGAAGTTAAGCCCAAATCGGTATAGGCTATATTTAAGACTCTGTAAAATCCGTCAATGGCAATAGAAAACACAAAGAAATTAAAGAACATGTAAAATCCATCTAACCAAAAGTCTTTACGAAAGATAGATTGTTCTTTACGCCATGGAAACACGATTTCTAGCCCCCAAACAAGTAGTGAGATCAGGATCAATCCCCAAAAGTAATTTTGGTACCACGGAACTTCAAAAAGAATAGATTTCCAGGTCCAATCTAAACTTCCATTAAAAGCATTTATAAAGGCATCTATATATCTTGACATACTATTTTAAAATTGTAGTAATACTATCTTGTTCGAAAGGTAAGTCGTTAAAGTAGCTCCATTCTGACCAGGACCCATCATAATTCTTTACATTTTCATACCCAAGCAATTGAGTTAATACAAAGATAGTGTGTGCAGAGCGAACTCCAGTATGGCAATACACAATTATTGGATCTTTTTTGGATGGTAATCTAGCGCCATAAATACTGTCAAGCTCGTTTATAGGACGCATTCTCTTTTTGTTGTGATAATCGATAGCGGAAGTCCAGTTGATGGAAATACTCGTAGGAACTCTTCCTCCTTTAAAGGCTCCTTTTTTTTGTCGTTTACCAGAAAATTCATCTGGTGTTCTGGTATCGACAATAGTGATAGTATTCAATGATGTTGACACCGCTTCTTTTCCGATGTATAATTTTGAAGAAGCATTGTTTTTAAATCTAAAATCGGTTTTAGAGAATTCAGGTTTTTCAGTAGTCACAGCGCCATTTTGTTCTTTCCAACCTGAATAACTTCCATGAAGTAACCGTATATTGGTATGTCCGTATTGCTGCAGAACCCACCAAAAACGAGCCGCATCACATAGGCCATTATCATCATACACAATAAGTAGGTCATCAGGATGAATTCCTAAAGCGCTAAACAACTGTTCTATAGTTTCTTTTTTAGCGATCATTCCTTTGTATGGATAGGCGTGATCTTCAATATCCGATCGCCAAATATTAATGGCGCTTGGAATATGTCCGTCGTTATACTGTTTCGGCTTTCGAAAATCGATCAGTTTAATTTGGGGTTGAGTAGCTATTTTTTGAAATGCCTCAAACTCGATGAGGTAATTGATCCTGTTATCAACCTTTTCTTTTGGTTTACAGGATATCAATAACAGTAAAGTAACAAATATGCTAATCGTTGATCTCATACCATGTAATATTTGCTAAATTTTCTCGTCTGCTTTTCTCCAAAACCGGGTAATTCGTCACCAGGTAATCCACAATGATTTGCTGATTCTCTCCAAGGTCCCATAAGTTTTGTGTTTCTTGCATCCATCGAATGGTCGCATCCCAACGCTCTTTATTCATTCTATTTTGAATAACCAGTTTTGCAGAATGGCAGTTGGTACAGTTGTTCACCACAGTCATTAAGCCTTTAGCATCTTTTAACCCTGTACGAAGGTGAATACCGTTCTCAATTTTGTCTTCATCTACAATGGCCACCTGGTTATCAGGAGTCTTTTCAAAAATGGAGAGTGTAGGGTCGTAGATTAGAAAAAGTAGTAGTAATGTTGCCATAGACAACAAGAATATAGCACTATTCAGTAAGCTTTGTGCTCGTTTTATATGCTCCTGATTGCTCATTTATATTACTTTAATCGCTATTCGGTGACACGCATTGTTTAAATACCCTTTAGGATTCCATCCTGGTAAGATCATGGGTTGAGAAATACCATTACTGTCAAACGCCTTTGCCCAAACTTCATAATACCCTTTTTTCGGAAAGTTGATGTTTGCGGAAAAGTTTTGCCAAGCTAATCTGTTCGAAGGTTGTTGTAAAACAGTTGGTTGCCAGGTAGCTCCAAAATCGATAGAGTAGGAGACTTTGGCAACTTCTAATTCTCCAGCCCAGGCATGACCTCTAATTTTTAAAGACTTTCCTTCTTTGATCATTCCGCCAGACTTTGGACTGGTAATCAACGATTTTACGGGCATCGATTCAATGATACACATATCTTCATCTTTAACACTTGCTCCTGGTGCAACCGGTTCGCAAGGGACTCTGTAGGCTTTCCCTTTCATTTTGGTGCCATCATGAACCTTGTTACGAACGCTGATTCTGTTCAACCATTTTCCAGATGCAGAAGCGGGCCATCCACCGGCTACTAATCGCAAAGGATATCCATGAGCTAACGGAATGTCTTTGCCATTCACCTTAAATGCGATCAAGGTTTCATCTTGTAATGCTTTCGACATAGGAACTCCTCTTGAGATTGGTTCTTTCGCAGGGTCTCCGCTTAAGTGCGTATCGGCAGAATGATAGCCAATATATACCGCATTACTTTTTATCCCTGCATCATCTAATATATCTTTTAAACGGACGCCTGTCCATTCCGCACAATGAATAGCTCCTATAGTCCATTGATTTCCCTTTGCAGGTGGATTGAATTCACTTCGCCCATTACCACCACATTCTAACGTAAGTTGATAGGTGTATTGTTTGAATTTGGATTGTAATTCCGCAAGCGTATACGTTTTCTTTTGAGCAACCGATTCACCATCTATGGTTAACGTCCATGTCGATACATCAATATCTTCAGGAATTCTCCCATTATTTCGGATAAACATCTTTGTAGTTGGTGTAATGGTATCATTTAAAAGATGAGCTTGCGCTTCCATATTCCAGGGTCGGTTGTTTAGCACAACCATCTCTTTATGCTTTTTGAAGAGTTTGAACGGATCGGTTTCTTGCAATGCCAAAGGAGTATACCCTTTCAACATATTGGATCCAAAAACGATATCAGTACCCAATAATGCAACAAAAGAACCTAATGTTGCCTTTTTTACAAAGGAGCGTCTTTTCATGTGAGTTGATAATTTCTTTGAAAGATACTAAAATTACCTGTGATGTTAGACTCAGTGATCTTTATGTATTATATGACATTCTAAAACTTTGAATCCCTATTTTAAATAATTAAAAGCGCCTTAGTTGGAACTTAAAAAAGAGAAGCGATAACTTATTCCGACATTCAAGAAAGGACTACTTAAATCTCCGCCATATGCTTTAACATAACCTAATGCTCCACGCAAGCTCAACTCATCATTAAGAAACCAATTTCCTCCAATACTTGGTTTTATAATCAGTCCTTCACCTGTACTTATATGACCGCCTCCTGCTGCACCTGCTAATACTTGCCCAAATAGTGCTACTTTTTCATTGAAAAAAGAATTTGTTTTCAGCCCAATTCCAACAATTCCTTCTGCGTAAGCTCCAGCATTTCCGAAATTTGCGAAAGATGTTTGCCCTGCTACATATAATGACTTTGTTAAGCTAAAGTTCAGTTGCATAGATATTTGGTGTAAGTGCTGCGTAGGTGCAAGGTCTCTATCTGCATTGAGGTACATGTCTTGTTTTAAGATAATTTCAAATTCTTTGAACGTATTTTTACTGCTCGTATTAGCTAAACCATTTATGTTTGTATAGTACTTCAGACCGAATCCGAGTGTTGACGATTTAAAAAAAGAATTGGGGCTCATTAAAAAACCTTTGTTAACTGATAGGTACACATTATCGCTAATATGTTGTTCCAATGAGATATCAGGATACACTAAAACTCCACCTTGCGTATCGACTCCGCCGCCACCTCCGGCACCAATGGCTAATTTTGCCAAAATATTAGTTCGATCATTATTCAATGATAAATGATAACCTGCACCTAGCAAAATGTCCATATATCCAGCAGGTATCCCATCATATGCACCATCTGCTTTAATTAAAAAGAACCACGAATCAGAAAGGTAAGAATTAAACTCAAATCCGGCGAGTCTAATTGTTTCACCAGCTAGTGGGAGCCCATTAGTATCTTGGGAACCACCTTTTACTGATAGATTATTCAAATGAAGCATAAATGACGTCTTCGTACCATTTTGATTCCAATCGGAGGCTTTAATTTCATCAGATGAAAAACTGGATTCAGCATTCTTATAGGAAGAATAGCTAAAGTCCATAGGAATTTGGAGTGCTATATTAATCTGATGACTCGTGATATCTCCACCGTCAAAAAAGTTGATGTAACTATATCCTGTAGTAAGAGAAAAATCTTTGAAATCGTATCCTAGATTCAAATGCGGTAAGATAAAGGCACCACCTCCGTCAGGAGCACCGGCACCACCACCGCCACCAAAATGTAGCCCAGTGTCTATAAAAAATCGTTCAGAAAGATATTTTTGAAAACCTGCATTAATGCCTAATGTAAAAAGCCCTCCTCTTTTTCCTGTAACGGATCCATATATCCCTAATCCAGTATAGAAATTATCGAATTTTAGATTATAGTGAATTCCAGTCAATCCCATATTGGGTTCATTTAAGAAAGTGGCGTTAAAAGGCATTTCAACTGATAAAAAATCAACAGCAAAAAAGCCTGATTGTTCCTTTTTCTCGGGAACATTTGAGTTTTTTTGAGAAAAAATCGATAATGAGTTTCCTATTAAAAAAGCAAGCAATATCAATTTTTTCATACTCTTATAATTTAATTTTCGAAGGGTTTGCATAGATAGTCATTTTATGTTCTCTACTAAATCCAATAAGGCAAATACCAAATTCTTTGGCATAATCTATGGCTAAACTTGAACATGCAGAAACAGCAATAATAATAGAGATCTTGGCAAAAAAAGCTTTGGAAACAATTTCATAAGAAACACGACCGCTTACCAACATACACAGCGCCTGTTTTAGCATATCATTATTGATAAGTTGACCGATAGATTTATCTACTGCATTATGCCTTCCAATATCTTCTTTAATCGTAAGCAGCTCGTAGTTGTCATTAAATATGGATGCGGCGTGACTTCCACCCGTATGTGTAAACAGGTCTTGCCGATTAGCCATTATTGAGAACATCTCTTTTATCTTTTTAGCTGAAATAAGATGTTCATTATTAAGAGCTTCGCCTTTAGGTTTGATAGCACCTAACTCTTGCTTACCGCAAATGCCGCAAGAAGAAACAGAGAGTAAGGTTCTCTTGTTTAAATAACCCTTACCTAGTGTATTCTTTGGAATTGTGGCGTTGATAATGGAAAAACCATTTTCGTGTTGCTCGACAATATTTAGTTGCAACGATTTTTTATCTCGATAGATGTCTTCTGCAAACAATAAGCCTCTAATTAACTCAAAATCATTGCCAGGTGTTCGCATTACGACTGTGTATGACTCTTCATTAATGTTGATTTGTAAGGCAGCCTCAACAACAATATCATCGCTAACTTTTGTAGGAATATTTTTGGTTACTTGAATTCCGTCATAGCCAAAAAAAGAAGTGTCTATGAAATTATAATCGCTCAAAATCTACAGCTACAACTTTATATTCTGGTGTCATGGTCTCTTTATCTCCAACACTTCCTGTTATGATATTAATGAAAACTTCGGGTTGGTGAAATGTGGTACGTAAAATACCTCTCTTTACATTTCTTGAATATTTAACAGGTATTTCAACGCTTCCTCGATCCGAAAAAATACGAACGGTCTCGTTATCTTTAATTCCTTTTTTAATGGCATCTTTCGGGTGTACCTCTAAAACATCGTCAGATAGTATCTTTTGATTATCCGTTCTACGTGTCATGGTACCAGAATTATAATGTTCTAACTCTCGACCTGTGGTTAAGATAAACGGATATTTCTTTCCATGACTTACTATTTCTGGAGTCTCTTCAAAATCAAAATGATGAAAAGTACCTATTCCTTTTTTAAATTGACCATTTACATGCAGCATTTTAGTATCTGTTCCATCTTCTTTAATAGGCCACTGCAAACCATTTTCTCCCAATCGTTTCCAAGATAACCCCTTCATAAAAGGAATAACATCAGCAATCTCTTCAATTACATTAGCCGCATCATAGGTTAGCCCAGTTGGCTGCTCATAACCTAAACGTGCCATCATATCAATAATGATTTGACCATCGGGTTTTGTGTTTCCAATAGGCTCTACAACCTTATTGACACGTTGTACTCTTCGCTCTCCATTTGTAAAGGTTCCGTTCTTTTCAAAATAAGAAGAAGCAGGCAATACAACATCTGCCATTTCGGTAGTAGCCGTCATAAATAATTCTTGAACTACAATTAATTCTACTTGTTCAAAGGCCTTGATACTATGATTGGTATTTGGATCCGTCATGATAGTATCCTCACCCATAATATAAAGGGCTTTTATTTTTCCATCTATTGCAGCGTCTAACATTTCTGGAATTTTCAAACCGTTTGTGGTTGGCATTTTTTCAATCCCATATTTATCTGCAAAATATTGTTGTATATCTTTTTTGCTAACATCTAAATATCCTGCTCCCTGATGTGGCTGAACTCCCATGTCAGCTGCTCCCTGTACATTGTTTTGCCCACGTAAAGGGTTTAATCCAACTCCATTTTTTCCAATGTTACCAGTCATCATTGCTAGGTTAGATAGTAACATTACTGTCTTGCTTCCTTGAAAATGCTCTGTAACACCTAAACCGTGAAATTCCATGGCTCTATCTGCCGTTGCATATGCGTGTGCCGCTTTTCGAACCAACTCTTTAGAAACACCTGTTAGTAATGCTAGTTCATCCATATTAAGGTGCTCAACATGACTTTTAAACTCGTCATACTTTTCAGTATAAGATTCGATAAAATGCTTGTTTACAAGATCATCCATTACAATGTAATGTGCTAACATATTTAAAATGGCAACATTAGTTCCTGGACGTATTTGTAAATGATAAGTAGCTAACTCTGCCAATTTCGTTTTAATAGGATCGACCACAATAGAAGTAACCCCTTTCATAAAAGCTTGTTTGATCTTTGCACCAGTTACTGGATGTCCTTTGATTGGGTTGGCTCCAAACAAGAAAATAGCATCGGCTTGTTTTAAATCTTCTACTGAATTCGTTGCGGCTCCGGTACCAAAAGATTGTTGCATTCCCCAAGCGGTAGGAGCATGACAAACGCGTGCACAGCCATCAATATTGTTGGTTCCGACGGCAACACGAATCATTTTTTGCATTAAATAATTCTCTTCATTGGTTGCCCTAGAAGAAGAAATTCCTCCAATGGAATCGGGTCCATATTTATTTTTTATATCAATGAGTTTTGTTGCAATAAAGTCATATGCTTCATCCCAGGTAACTTCCTCAAACTTTCCATTTTTTTTGATCATAGGTTCTCTTAAACGATCTGGGTGATCGTAAAATTCAAAAGCAAAACGACCTTTTAAGCAGGTATGTCCTTCATTTACTTCGGCGGTTTCAGGCGCTTGAATTCCTTTGATTTTTCCATCAATTACAGAGACATCTAATTGGCAACCAACACCACAATAGGTACAGGTAGTTCTTACTGTCTTGTCTGCAATTAATGTTTTAGTTTCGTACTTGTCTGTCAAGGCTTCAGTTGGGCAAGTTTGCACACAGGCACCGCACGATACACACGCTGATTCGTCGAAAGACGTATCAAAACCTTTAATAATGTTCGTAGCAAATCCTCG
Source organism: Asprobacillus argus (assembly GCF_032248395.1). Lineage (NCBI taxonomy): Bacteria > Pseudomonadati > Bacteroidota > Flavobacteriia > Flavobacteriales > Flavobacteriaceae > Asprobacillus > Asprobacillus argus. The sequence continues at coordinate 22,483 of NZ_JAVTTO010000005.1, read as the reverse complement.
ACCTGACATATTTAAAATCATTTCCCCTTGAATTTCCTCACAGGCTCTAACACAACGAAAACAATTGATACATTGTGAAAGGTCCGATTTGATATATGGATGTGATCTGTCTGGTTCAATATCTAGATGATTTTGACCTTCTGGATATCGAACGTTTGGAATTCCTATCTGAGCAATGGTTTCTTGAAAAGGTGTTGCTTTTTTCTGATCGGCCGGGAATACTTTATCTGAAGGGTAATCAGTTAATACTAACTCAACAATGTTTTTACGTAAACGTTGCATTTTTTCAGTATTATGATAGATATATTGCCCTTCACCAACCGGAGTATGACAGGAAGCCATTGTTCTAGTTGGCCCGTCTTTTTCTCTGGCAACTTCTACGGAACACACTCTACACGAACCAAAATTCTCTAACCGATCGTCCTGGCACATAGTCGGAATTGCATTTTTGTCCTGTTCGATTCGTCTTACAAAATCTAAGATCGTCTCACCAGAATGAAACTCGTATGCTTCGTTATTAATATATGCAGTCATCTTTTTAGTTGTTTATGAAGTATTCATTCAATTCTTCCTGAAAATATTGTAATGCATTTTTAACAGGTAGTGGCACTCCACCACCTAATGCACACAACGAACCTATTTCTAATGTCTCCAAAAGGTCATCAAATAATTGTCGATCTATTTTGTAATCAGAATTTTGTGCTTTTTGAAGCATTTCCATTCCTCTGTGTGAACCTATCCTACAAGGATAGCACTTACCGCAAGATTCATCTGCTGTAAATTCCATCAAATGTTCTAAGAATTTAACCATTGGAAAATCAATAGGGATAGATACAAAACTTGCATGCCCTAATAAAAAACCATTGGTTCCAAGTGATTCAAAATCTAAAGTTAATTCTGGAATTTTATGCATCGGAACAATTCCTCCCAAAGGACCTCCAATTTGCAATCCTTTCACTTCCGATTTAAAACCACCTCCAAAATCTTCAAAAATGGTTTGTAAAGGTGTGCCCATTTCTATTTCATACATACCCGGAGTATTGAATAAACTATCTAAAGAAACTAATTTGGTCCCAGTAGACTGTTTTGTTCCTAGTGAGGCATATGCTTCTCCACCATTTTCTAATATCCAATGCACATTGGCAAATGTTTCAACATTACTCAATACAGTTGGTTTGCCATATAAGCCGTATTGAGCAGGATAGGGAGGTCGTACACGAACTTCTGGCCTTAATCCTTCAATAGAACTCAATAAAGCCGTTTCTTCTCCACATACATAAGATCCTTGTCCACGAATAATTTTAAATGTAAATCCATTTACTAAATTTTTCTCTTTAAGAGCTAGTATGGCATCATTAACAATTCTAATAGAATCTGGGTATTCCCCTCTAATATATAATACTCCCGTATTGGCGCCAACGATAAGTCCTGCCATATACATTCCGAATAACACCTTATGTGGTTGATGTTCCATCAGATACATATCTGAATAGGCACCAGGGTCTCCCTCGTCTGCATTACAGACGATATATTTTTGGTCGCTATTTTCTTTAATCACGGCATCCAACTTGAACCAAAAAGGGAAGCCAGCACCACCACGACCTCTTAAATTTGAGGTCTTTAATTGCTGAATACAAGCTTGAGAATCATTTTTGTGTTGATCTGCAAGTGCATAGAAATTTGAAATATCACCTATTTGTGATGTTAAAATCGCGGTTGTATTTGCCGAAACTTGGTAGGAATTTTCTTGATACTCTTTCGTGTTGATAATTGCATCAAGAGATTCTTTTGTGTTAGCATTATACGTTTTATCATCAAACATAAATGCTCCATTACTATGGCAACGACCTACACATGCAGCATGTCCTATTTCTGATTCATCAAAATGCTTTTCTAAATTTTTGTGAAGGTTATGTTGTGTGTTAGCAACCATACAAGCCGTTCCACTACACACATGGATTTTTTTGTTCTTGTTTTCCTCTCTAGTAAAATCATAAAACGAACTAGTTCCTACTACTACAGAATCGTCGATCATAAATCGTTTAGAGATCGCTTGTAACTCTTCTTTGGAATCGCTCTTTTGAGAAGCGTCAGCAATATTTTCAAAAAGATTCTCTTCTAACTCTTTTCGATAGGATAAAGTACGTATGTTTTTGTTTGCCATTATATATTTTATATATGGCTAAAATTACTAAATTTCTATGAGTTTATAATATCTAGGAAGTTTAAATATCATATTTAGAAGTTTTGCCTGAAAAAACAAAAGCCTTGAATAAATCAAGGCTTATGAAGTGTTTTATACCCCTAAAATAAAACACTTTATGTGTAACTCCGAGGAGTTATTGGTTCAAAAGTAATACAAAAAAATTAAAATCCTAAAAAAAAATGCTTTTTATATGGTTGCTTATGAGTGTTTTAGTACATTTTTAACACAATTAAGAACAATCAAGTTATCGTGTATATCTGTCGAAAAGAACAGGTAATTTTCACCACCATCTTTAAGCTTTAGCTCCTTTCTGATATGCGCTACGCTTTTAGGGAAGTTTCTGGTTGTGATATTAGCCTTGTTAAAAACTAACTTTCTTTTCAGTTTTTTGTCGTAAGGTAAGACCTCAGTAACATTAAAGATTCTTCCTGGAAAATCCTCAACAAGTACATCACTAGTATACAAATGAGAATGTCGATGAATTTTATCTAACTTCAATTGAACCGCGATTTCATTAAACCCTCCTGATTTTAGCACGGCTGCATTGGGTTCGTATATGTATTTTTTTGGGGCTGCATAGTGGGCCTTTTCTTTTGATGTATGCGGAAAACTAAATTTTTGTATTTGATTTTTACTGAAATTAACCGTATGTATCATAATAGTTGACTGATACCCTTTTTCTAACAGAAATAGTAATTCCTTCACATCATTATTGATCGCTACAATATGAATTTCTTTAACGAATGCTAATTCTTTGATAGTACTGGTAATATCAAGAATAGGGGAATTCTTAATCAATATAGTGTTCGATCTTTCAAATAAGAGCTCTAGATTTTCAGGGATGTTTGGTTGACAATCTCCTAACAGAAAAACTTTACCTTTTACATCATCTCTACGAGAAGGATCTACATAAATAGAATCGAACTTCTTCTTAGAATGCTGTATAAATTTAATCCCATCTCCAGAAATGGTTTCAATATTTGATATCCCTAGTTGCTTGTTGTTATATGAAACAATCTCTGATAATTCGGTGTTTACTTCGCAGTGGGTAACGTTTTTAAATTCTTTTGAAAAATAAAAAGCATCAATACCAAACCCTCCCGTTATATCAATTAAAGAATTTCCTGAAACCAACTTACTTTTATATGCTGCCGTGATCTCGGATGAACTTTGTTCAATACTCAACTTGTTGGGATAGTAGATCATGTCTGAATTGAACCAGGTGGGGAGCTTCTTTCTTGATTTTTGCCTTGCAACAATCTGATTAGCTAATTCTTGTACCGATATATCGGTAAAAGGACTGCCTTTTAAGATTAGTTTTGTAATATCAGAAGTAAGGTTCTTAGCTATAAATTGCTGTACTTCTTTTTGTAATATGGATGTGTTTAACCTTTCCAAACTAATCTTTCTTTAAAGAGACAAGACCGTGAATTGAAATGCCTAAAAGCACAAGGTACAGGCTCATTCTTGTTAGTGGTCGTTCAATATGTTCTGTGGGTAATTCGGTAAAAAAACCATAGATCACTAGAAAACTAGCTATAAATAGTATAACGGAACCCAACCATTGTATTTTTCTAAATATGACATTTTTAATTCTTCTAAAATAAGATCCTAAGGCAATATGAATAAGGCCAAATAATAATATATATAAATGACCTGCGCGAAACAAAGCTCTGTTCATTTGCTCCATACCTTTTAAATGATCATAATTATGATGCATATACTGACCTGTCAAAATAAATATAATGACAATACTAATTCCTAAGTAAAAATGGATTTTTCCTAGCATAGGTTAGATATTACTACTCAATTGCACAGCGTTAAATGTCCTTTGTTAATGACTTAACAATTTTATTCTCAGATAAGAACTCTTTTAAAATTACTTTCAGTACAGTATATGTTGGCACTGCGATAATCATTCCAAGAGGTCCCATTAATAAACCGCCAATAATGATCACTAAAAAAATCTCGAGCGGGTGTGATTTTGTGGTCTTGGAAAATATAAGCGGTTGACTGAAGAAATTGTCTATTAACTGAGCTATTACATAACCAATCATTACATAGGTAGTGGTTGGCAAAATTTCCGACTGAAAGTCCTGACCTAAATTACTCGTCATCGATAAAATGATCATTAAGAATGCACCAATTAATGGCCCTACATATGGTATAATGTTTAGTAGTGCACATAGAAATGCAATGACTACTGCATTAGAAATTCCAAATATTAAAAGGATTATTGTGTACAGCACAAATAGTATAGTAATTTGTAACATTAATCCTAAGAAATACCTAGATAATAAATCATTAATTTTTTCTAAGGAATGTGAAAATCTATTTTCTGTACCACTTGGAATAATGGCAAGTACTGAGTTTTTGAATATTCTACTATCCTTCATGAAAAAGAATGAAATAAACAGCACAGAAAATAATCCAACACTTAGAGATCCCATAGCTCCAACAATAGAGTTTAGTACTTCTGGTATTGACTTTAATCCTGAGAAAATATCTGCGCTTTTCAGTTCGCTAAGAATATCAATATTTTTCGATTCAAAATATGCGTTTACCTGTTCCATAATACTTGAAATGTTACTTTCAAGATCGGCCGTCTTTAAAAGGGAGAGGTTTCCTCCCTGCTCAACTACTAAAGGAATAAACATACCTATTAACCCCATGAGAAGCGCCAGAAAAACGACCATAGATGTTATTACTGCCAGTGTATTTGGGAATTTTAATTTTCTTCGTAGGAAAATAATCAAAGGCCTAGCTATTAACGCGATAACAGCAGCAATAGCGATGTATACCAAAACTGACTGTATCATATACAGGAAATAGCATAATAACGCAATTCCTACTACAATGGCTAAGGCTCTTAGTATACCGTTTGAAATAATTCTTGAATTCATCTTAATTATATGCTTTTACATCGCCCATACTTAATTTCCTATTACCAGAGAAGGTATGATTTTTGGGCAATAAAGTACCTGATTCAGTGGTGATCCATTCTTCCCAGGTTGCAGGAGTTCCTACCATTTTCATAGAAGGCACATACATCTTATAACTTTTTGGAACATAGTTAGAATCTACAATCCATGTGTAGGAATCTCCAGGAGTGGTACCACCCGTAGTATATTTCACGTTGAGAGCTTCTTTGTTATCTTCTATAACAATACTACGTATAATTCCAGGTTCATACAACTTATGAGGAGCTACCAACCAAAAACTGTCATTATTGAATAGGTCCCAAGCCCTTTTTACAAAACTATCTTTATTTTGAGTTTCTACACCTTTTAAAAATGCCTTGCTTTTATCTAAATTATTCGGATGTAAAATAACCTTTACGTCGTTCCATGAAACTTCAACGATATGTTCCTGTTTATCCCATTTATAATGTCTTCGTCCTCCGAAGCTCCAATCAATATAACGCGTGTTCTTATACGCTTCGTGTTTAATTGCTTTTAATATGTTATTGGCTAAGGCATCGGCATTCGGATTATAAGCTTTTACTTCACCCATATCTAACTCCATACCGAATAAAGAAAGGGTATGTTTTGAAGGAAGCCTAACACCAGAATCCATGGTGTTTAAAGTATTCCAAGTTGCCGAAACACCTCCAATAGGAATAATTTTTACCCACATTTTATAAGAAGTGGGAAGATAGTTAGAATCTAATGTCCATAGATAAGAGTCTCCTGGAGTACTGCCTCCAGAAGTATAGGTTACCATTAAAGCGTCTTTCCCATCTTGTTTAACGATACTGCGTTCAGTTCCTTGATCAAATACTTTATAAGGGGCTACTAGCCAAAAGCTATCATTATTAAAATAATCCATGGCTTTTTGAATGACTTCTTTATTGTTCCCTTGGCTTTTGGTATGATCATTTAGGTCCAGAACAACAGTTTGATTATTCCAAGATACTTCTACTTTTCCTTCTTGTTTTTTCCATTTGTAGTGATGTTCTCCTCTAAAACTCCACTCCAAAACTTCGGTGCTTTTAAAGGCATCATTGTTCATAGCGGAAAGCATTTTTAATGCAAGAGTATCTGCCTCTTTACCTTGTATGCCTTCAGGCAAAGGTTCATTTTTAACAAAATAATATATGAGTGCTACTAAGATCAGGATCCCTAAGAGACTTCCCAGTACTTTAAGAAATTTCTTCATATTGTTTGATTCTATTTTTAATACCTTTTGCTAGCTCCATTGCTGCCTCTGGATGATTACGAAACCATAATTCTGGTTCGATCAATTCCAGCTCAGCCAAGGCTAACTTGTTTTGATTGTCTAAAAATACATCAACTCTTGCATATATTGGCATTTCTATACATGATTTTACGGCATTCTCTGCGTATGCAATCTCTTCAGCACTCGCCATGTAGTCCTGAATGGAGCCTCCATAGTCGTCTTGAACTCTAAAATCTCCTTCCTTAGCGATCTTTAAAATAGCATGTGTATAGATACCATTCATCACCATCAAAGAAATTTCGCCTTTAGAGACAATGTTATGTTGAAATGGTTGTAACATCATAGCCTCATGTTGAATCAATTTAGAAAAGATCTCCTCATGTTCATCAAGACTTTCTATATCAATTTTATAGGTATGACGAGCTCCACCAGATATACATGGCTTTAAAACGAAATCATTTAGATCGTAACGTTTTACTAGTTCTTTTAAGGAAGCAGTTTCTCCAGGTTCAACAAAGTAGGTTTCACAAATATGCACACCATTATCTTGAAGGTCTTGCATATAATGTTTATCAATATTCCAACGAATTAGGTTTTCGGAATTAAGAAGAGTAGTAACTTTACTTACTTCATTTAACCAAGCAGAAAATTCTTGATATCGATCAAAATAATCCCACGTCGTTCTAAAAATGATGAAATGTGTAGAGGACCAATCGAAATTCGGGTCATCCCAAGACCTTCTAGAAGCGTTCATTCCTAATTTTTCTAGAGCTTCCTTCAAGAGGTTATCCTCCAAGTATACATTTTGACTGTATTGATCCACTTTTGATTCATCTGCATAACGTGGATCAGTTAAAATAATAACATCGAATTTTTTCATATGTGCAATGTACTCTGTAGCCTTAATGTAAGCAATAAAATAAATGGATTTATCAAGTTTTCTTTATTTGTTTAATATTTGTACTCTTCGTAATAGCGCATTACATGATCGGGGATCTTAATTCCTGACTTTAATTGATCATCGGAAACAGGATATTCAGCAATTTGTTTTAAAGGAACGATTCCAGCCCAAACATCCAGATTATAATCTTCTGGTTCATCATTTACTCCTACATCTCTGATCTTAGCCGAAGCTGTTTCAATGGTCATTTCAGCTACCAACGTTCTATCCAGTTCTTCCTGATGCATAGAACGAATTCCATCCCAACGTCCTGGCATCATATGATCCATAAAACATTTTAAGCCTTCTTCTTTTGCTAGATCATCTTCTAAATTCTTCAAGGTTCCGAACAGCGTGGCTGATCTATAATTTACAGAATGATGTAAACCAGACCGCGCTAGAACTAACCCATCAAGGTGCATTACGGTCATCGATATTTCTTTTGCTTTTAATAGAGAAGTTAGCATTCTATTGGCTTGAGAGCCGTGTAGGTAGATCTTATTACCTTTTCTACCATACCCCATAGGAATGGAAATAGGTTTACCTTCAAATATATAGTTCACAAAACCTATAAAACCAGCATCTAAAATAGCATCGATCTTTTCTACATCGTATGTGGCTCTATTTTGACCTCTTTTAATTCTGTTTATTTTTGATTTTTGATATTCCTTCATAGTATCTATACTTAAAAATATTGTTCTTTCTTTAGTAACTTTATCAATCGTTATTTTGCTTTCGTGAATGCCATTTTAATAGCCAGTCCTGATAAAACAGATGCCATAAACCACTTTTGAATTTTTAACCAAATAGGTTTTTTTGAAAACCAACTAGCCATTTTAGCCGCAGATACTACGATCAAAAAATTAACAATAAAACTTATCATAATTTGAATGATACCCAATTGAAAACTTTGTCCTAAAATAGAACCGTATTCAGGTTTTATAAACTGAGGAAAAAATGAGAGGTAAAAGATGGCCATTTTTGGATTCAGTACATTGGTCAGTAACCCGGCATTAAATAGTTTAATAGCACTATCTGCTTTTAGTTGATTACCCGCCTCAAATATTTTGTTGTTTGAAGTAGCGGTTTTATAAGCCAGATAGAGTAGGTATCCCACTCCTAGAAACTTGACAATCATAAAGGCATACGGAACGGCAAAAAAGATGGCAGTCAATCCGAAACTTACCATTAAAATATGGAATAAGAATCCGCACATAATTCCGAATAAAGAAATAATTCCTGCTTTCTTTCCTTGTGATAAAGATCTGGAAATTAAATAGATCATGTTAGGTCCTGGAGATAGTACCATAATAAGTGCTGCTAATGCAAATAGGATCATTTCGTTAATAGGCATCATAATTTTTTAGGTTTTAGTGCTGTAAATAATCATGTATACAATCAGAAAATCTGAATTTTCATCTTTTATGAGGTTCAATATGCTTAAATTTTTCTGACAATCTTTTCGCTTTTTCAAGATCTTTTTTATCGAGTACTATCTTATCAGAAGCAGCATACTTTTCAACCATTTTGCTAGGACGAATGGGGCGTTCTACAAAATTCCCGGCACAACTGGGACATACGTTTTCAAAGATTTCCAAAGCACAAGTTTTACAATAGGTACATTCAAAACTACATATCATAGCTTCTGTTGAAGTATTGGGTAAATCTTTACCGCAATGCTCACAATTGGGTCTAATTTCTAACATCTTATAAATATCGTTCTTTTATAACATCCATATGCCAAATGTCGTGTCCAATAATAGTGAATGCTGCTGCTCTGGCCGACATTTCTCCTCCGTTCGAATTTCCTATGAATTGCAGATTTGTGTCTGTGAGGCTGTTTAATAATGCTATGGAGTTATTTCTATTGATGATAAACTCATTCAGCAGATCGTCGAGAGATTTTTCATTTGCTCCAGAGGGAGTGATGTAAATATTCTGATCAAAACCAGCTAGAGGTGTTGTATCCTTTCTGGCTATTCTAAAACAGCGATACATAAAGATTCTTTCTGTATCTATCAAATGTTGCAAAATTTCTCTTATACTCCATTTATCTGTTTGATAACGGTAGGTTCCCTTTTCTTTAGGAATAGATTTAAAAAAAGTGACTAGGTTTTTCTGCCCTTCCTTAAACCCATTTCTTAAAGAGGTGTTTGTATCTAATTTGTCCAAATATCTCTTGTAATAGATGTCAAATTCTTCTGATGTAAGTTCGGATTTTATCATTGTTCTTGCTTTTCTAATTCAAATCTACTAGATTTATGGACTTTTATTTTCATCCAGAATTAATATTTTCAGTAGTCCAGATATGTTTCCTTATAAAACAAGTTTTTCACTGCAACGCGATCAGGGGCCATCGCTATATCTTCAATTGTCAAATCAATTTATAACATTGATAAAGAATAGAACGTTACCTCCAAAAACAAAGCTGCCCAGTAGTAGAAATTTAGCAATGTTATTAGGAGTTCATAGAAAAACGGTTGTAGCGTGTTATGATGAGCTATTACTGCAAGGTTGGGTAGAGAGCATTCCGAAAAAAGGCACCTATGTTCATGCGGATCTGCCAATTTTGCATCAACAGGAATACCTATTAGATGATAAAGAGTTTTGTAGTAGTAGCGCAAACTTCACCTTTAAAAAAGAAGCATTACTGGAAAGAAAAACCTTCAATACTGAAAAAGATTGGACCGTTGTAGATGATGGAATTTCTGATGTTCGACTGACTCCTTTAGAAGAAATAGCTAGAACGTATAGGCGATTAGCAGGAAAGAAAAGCACTTTAGAAGCATTGACGTATGGTCCTACTCATGGAAATTCAAAATTAAGAAAAGCGCTGGCTGAATACTTGAATACTACAAGAGGGTTACATATTTCGGAGGAGCAAATACTGATTACTAGAGGGAGTCAAATGGGGATATTTTTAGCATCCAGATTACTGTTAACAGAGCACAGTAATGTGATTGTCGGAAATACTAATTATATAGCGGCGGATGTAACTATTAAAGAACAAAAAGCGAATTTAGTTCGTGTTACTGTAGATGAAAATGGACTAAACACACAAGAAATAGAGGAAGTGTGTAAAAGGAAAAAGATCACAGCAGTTTTTGTGACGTCGCATCATCATCATCCCACTACGGTAACGCTTTCCGCCGAAAGAAGAATTCATTTATTGAATTTGGCAAAGGAGTATCAATTTGCCATTATTGAAGACGACTATGATTACGATTTTAATTACAATCATGCGCCTATTTTACCATTAGCTAGTCATGACACACATGGAAATGTAATCTATATAGGGTCTATTTGCAAAACGGTGGCTCCAGTTTTCAGAATAGGATATTTGGTTGCTCCAAAAGATTTTGTGGACCAGGCAGCGAAGACTAGAAGGTATATAGATAGACAAGGGGATGCTTTACTTGAACTGACATTTGCAGATTTTATAAAAACAGGAGATTTAGATCGACATATTAAAAAGATTCTAAAAGCGTATAAGATCAGAAGGGATCTGTTCTGTAAACTTTTAAAAGAAGAGCTGGGAGATGCATTTTCTTTTCAATTGCCTAAGGGAGGAATGGCGGTTTGGGTAGCCTTGAATAAGAAATACTCCTGGGATATAGTATGTGAGAATGCTAGAAAATTTAAATTAGAAATAGGAGATTGGAGGCGTTACGATATGGAAAATAGTGGGCATAATGCTATTCGTATTGGATTTGCAAGTATGAATGAGGATGAGATCAGAAGATTCGTTGATAGATTAAAAAAAGCTTTTATCAGAATGCAAAGTCAGGAAAAATCTTGATGAATTTTTTAGGCAACTTACTTTCTACAACCACATACTCTTCCGTAAAAGGATGTGTGAATTCCAATTTACTCGCATGCAAATAGAGCCCTTTCCTTTTTAGGATAAGCCCTTCTTTTCCATATGCTGTATCTCCCAGTATAGGGTTATTCAATTCAGACATGTGTTTTCTTAACTGATGTTTTCTTCCTGTTTCAGGAGAAAGTTCAACCAAGTTCAATTCTTCAAACCGATTAGAAGTAACGGATTGAAGTACTTTAAAATGGGAAACCGCTTCTTTACCGTCCGTAAGAGATTGTATTCTTCCAATTTGAGTCATGGAACCTATAGTAATAGCATGATAGGTTTTATGAACTTTCCTTTGCTCAAATAAAGAGTTTAGTGCTAAGATGCTTGCACTTGTTTTGCCGATTAATAAAAGACCGGTTGTAGGATAGTCCAATCTATGCACAGGTCGTGGTCTTACCATGTCAGTCAGATTGCTTTTAGCTAGATTTTGAACTAATGCATTATCAATACTTTTGAAGGTATTTCCGCTCACCAAAATACCTGCAGGTTTTTCTATGATTGCTAAATAATCATCTTCAAAAGCAACAGATAGCGATAGTGTAAATTGTTTTTTGGGAGTAGCAGTGTCTTGCTCCAGTAGTTCAATTTTTTCTCCTCCATTGAGTAAAATACTGGTTGAAGATGTTTGATCATTTACAAGAATCAAACCTTTTTTGATTGCCTTCTTCAGCGCTGATCGTGTAGGGATGGTTGTAAAAATATTAACAGCGTATTCTTGGATTCTGATCGCTTTTTCCTGAGGAGGAACAATATGCGTTTCCTTAGTTTGCATTTAAGTAGTAAATAATTGATCAATGTCTTTAAAAGCTTTAAACTCTAAAGCATTCCCTTCAGGGTCGTTAAAAAACATGGTTGCCTGTTCACCTATTTTTCCTTGAAAACGAATGGTAGGAGCAATGATGAACTTTGTTCTTTTTCTCTGCAGTCTTTCAGCAAGTATGGTCCAGTCTTCCCATTGCAGCACCACTCCAAAATGCGGTACAGGTACATCGTGCCCGTCTACTGGATTTGATATTCTCTGAGGTTTGTAATCGTCTTTTTGATGGATAACTAATTGATGCCCAAAGAAATTAAAATCTACCCATTGGTCAGAACTTCTTCCTTCTTTACACTGCAAAGCATCTCTATAGAATGCTCTACATAATTCCAAATCTTTTACGGGTATCGCTAAATGAAAGGGTTGAATGCTCATAATGTTATAATTTAAAATCCAACAGCAGTATCATCTCCACGAGGATCAGCTCCGCCTTCTAGTTTTCCATTTTTTAGGACTAAAATGGCGTCTACTTTTCCAATCACACGAGAGTTACGTTCATCAATAACATATCCGAGACCTCCTAGTTCCGCTTTAGTAATCGAGTCAAATTTGTTTGGTTCAATCATAACCACGTCAGGGAGCCATTGATGATGAAATCGAGGTTGATTTACAGCTTCTTGCATACCCATACCATATTCATGCACATTTAAGATGGTTTGCAAAACCGAGGTAATAATAGTGGATCCCCCAGGTGAGCCCACTACTAAATGTAAATTTCCATCTTTTTCTACAATAGTAGGTGTCATGGAGCTGAGCATTCTTTTTTCTGGCGCGATCTCATTCGCTTTAGCACCTACCAATCCGTACGAGTTTGGAACTCCAGGTTTACTACTAAAGTCATCCATTTCATTGTTTAAAAAGAAACCTAAATCGGCACAATACAATTTGGAACCAAAACCACCATTTAAAGTTGTTGTGACAGACACTGCATTTCCAAATTGATCTACGATTGAATAATGCGTAGTTTCATTACTTTCTATGATCTCGATGTTCCCATAAGATACATCACTAGACTTAGTGGCATTCTCAAAAGAGAAATCAGACATTCTATTTTTAGTGTAATTTTTACTGATCAGGGTGTCCAAAGGAATTTTAACAAAATCGGGATCTCCTAAAAAGAAACTTCGATCGGCGTATGCCCTTCTTTCCGCTTCTGCAATAATCTGAATAGTTTTAGTAGTATTATGACCATAAGATGCTAGATCAAAAGGTTCAACCCCATTCATAATTTGTGCTAAACAAACTCCCCCGCTGGAAGGTGGAGACATAGAAATTACTTTTAAATTATCATATTCAAAAGAAACAGGGGTTCTCCATTTGGCTTCGTATTTACGAAGATCTTTCAAGCTAATAATCCCTCCACTTTCTTGCATGAATTGTACAAAACGCTGTGCAGTTTCCCCTTTATAAAATTCATCGCGACCATTTTTAGCAATACGTTCTAATGTGTTTGCTAAAGCATTATACTTAACTGTATCTCCTTCCTTAATATTTTTATTGAAAAGATTAAAACCAGGATTTACTAATTCAAACGCTTTTTGATATTTTTTTATTCGAGCCTCTTGTTTTTTAGTAACGATAACTCCTCTTTTTGCCAAAGCAACCACGGGTGCAATAATCTGTGCAGGGGATAATTTCCCAAATCTTTTTTGCGCTTCAAAAACACCAGCAACAGTTCCAGGAACACCCACAGCCATGGCACCTACGGTGCTTTTTCCAGGAATCACATTTCCATCCACATCTAAATACATATCTCTGGTAGATGCTAATGGCGCTTTTTCGCGATAATCCAGTGCACCAACGTCTCCATTCTTCATTCGATAGACCATAAATCCACCACCGCCAATATTTCCAGCGTAAGGATACGCTACCGCCAACGCTAATTCAGTGGCCATCATGACATCAAAAGCATTTCCTCCTTTTTGCATTATTTCAACACCTATTTTAGAAGCTTCTTCTCGGGCGGAAACTACCATACCTTTATCAGCAACTACTCCGGTTATCTTGGTTGTTTGTTCTAGCTTGCAATTATATAATAAGAAAGAAATAAGGGTTAGTAAAATATATTTTTTCATAATGTCTATGCTGATTGTATGTCTTTTAATTTTTGATGTGAAAAGATACATAATTCTTGAAAAAAAGCGACAAAGTCTTCTTGAAATTCCTTGTCTAGAACTACAAGATCTTCTATGGCTAGATTCATTTGAGCTCTATTTTTGGTACGCCTGTTCATACCATTCATTACGCGTGCAATTCCTTCTTTGAATTGATAGTTGTACAACCAATTATGCTCTATCATAAAAGGGAGCATGTATTGCGTTTTTTCAGGAAGAATGTCAAAGTTATTTTGAAGTAATTTATACACTTGATCTACATAAAGATCGAGAGGTATAGCTGAGTAGTTATTCCAGTTTTTGGCTAGGTAATGATCATAAAAAATATCGATAACAACTCCGGCATACAAACCATATCGTTTATGTAGTCTTCGCTTACTTCTTCGCACAATATCATGCGCATCTGTGAACGTATCGATTTCTCTATGTAGTCGAATTCCTTGTTGGATCTCAGGATGTAAATGTGTAAATTGATTTCCTCGAATACTATCTGCAACAAAATTTCCAATCATAATATTGGTATTACTTTCTGATAAGTAGAGGTGAGCAAGGAAATTCATTTGCTAAAAATAGCTAAAAAGGACGACCTAATGATTATGATTTTTCAATTCATATAAAATACTAATAGCGGATGCAAATATTTGTAATGAGAACAATACTAACACACTATTTAATGGCTTCCGTTTCGATAGTTAACAGAAAACATAGGTAGTTTCACATTTCTTGGCTTTAATTTGATTTAAATTAATATTTTTAACCACAATCTCACTTAAATATTATAGATCATCAAAAAGACAAGTGCACATATTGTCAAATTTACGTTGTACATATGCTTTATATGCTTTTACTCATCATATGGTATAAGTCAAACTTTTGATGGGAGAAATGTAAATAATAAGCAAGATTTTAAGGAGTCTCAGCGTGTGTTGGATACGATAAATGATAATTATGCAACACTTAAGAATTATTTTTCAAGTTTTGACAAGGCAATTGAGTATAATCTAAAAGCGATTGATTGGGCAAAAGGAAATGAAACCGTTGATGAAATTATTCTATCCAAATTTAACCTATTAAGGATATATTTTACAACAAACGCTCACGATGAAGCTGTAGTATTATCAAAAGAACTACTGGCGTATCCCGAAATAAAAGATTCTATACTGGCGACGAGAATTTTATTTGGATTGAAAGAGGTATACAGGAAGACTGAAAAATTCAATGAATTTTTGAAAATACTTCCGATATATTATGAAACAAGCGAAAAGGTAGGATACCCTGTAAGTGGAGGAAGTGTTTATGAAAGTGAAGTTGCCTATGTGCATTATCGATTAAATAATTATGAAAGAGCCATAGAGTCCTATAAGAAAAGCGCTAAAAAGTATGAAGAGCGAAAATTGTATTTATTGCAAAGCAGTTCATTGAACAACATTGGGTTGTGCTTTAGAAACATGAAGCGAAAGGATAGTGCTCACCATTATTTTAACAAAGGAATTAAAGTTCTTGAGTTTTTGAATTCAACACCAGAAGGGGGCCATCCTTATGTAAATTATTTTGAAGATGTTTTGAGGACGAATGCAGAAGAGACATCGTCTGAAGCAGACAATGCGAATAAACTCATGTTTTTATATAAAAAGGAACTGAAACAAGCTAAAGGGTTTAACGAATTGAATATAGTTATTGATGCATACAATGGGTTGGGTAAGCTTTTTTTGAATCAAAAAAAAATTGGGTTATCCCTGAAATATATAGACAGCGCCGAAACTAGTTTACAATCCTATGTGTACCCCAAGGCAAAGTCCGAAATGCTAGAGTTAAAAGTAGAAGCACTCTTATTGAAAGGAGATCACGAAAAAGCCAATTCCTATTTCAAACTATATAATAAGTATTCAGACTCTTTGAATAAAGTTAAGATAGACAAGAGCTTTATGAGCGGTGTACTAAAATATGAGACGGATATCAAAGAAAAAGAGCTGGAAGAGGCAAAAACACTTTTTGAATCTCAGCGTAGAATTAATTTATATCAGAAGATAGGATTAATAGGCTTATTTGGAATGCTTGTTTTTCTTTATTTTACGTTCTTTAAAATACGAAAAGACAACCGAACCATACGGGAACAAAAAATAACTGTAGATAGAGCATTGGCGGAAAATAAAATACTTGTTAAAGAGGTGCATCATCGCGTAAAAAATAACCTACAAGTTGTTGCCAGTTTGTTACTGATACATGCTAAAAAGAATAAAGGGTTTAATTCTGAAGAGATTTTGGCGCAGTCACAACATCAGATACAATCGATGTCTTTAATACATGAAATGCTATATCAAAAAGATGATATTATCGATATTCAAATGCAAGAGTATTTAGAAAAATTAAGTAGTAGTTTATTGACAGCTTATCCGAACAAGAAGATAAAAGTGACTGTTCTTGCAAACGAAATTTCGTTGCACTTGGATTATGCGAATCCGATAGGATTAATTATCAATGAATTGATGACCAACTCAGTTAAACATGGGTTTAAACAAATGGATACAGGAGAGGTTTTTATTAAAATAAGTAGAGATAAAGACTTGTGCGAACTTATTTATTCTGATAATGGGGTTGGTATAAAGAAAGACAAACTTAACCTAAAGAAGAATAAAACCTTCGGCAGTAGATTAATAACGTCGTTAGCAGAAGAGATGAATGCCTCTGTAAATATTGTAAATGATACAAAGCTTACGTATACATTTACTTTCTTAGATAAAAATAATGCGATATGAGTGGAGAAAAAACGGTTTTTGTTGTAGAAGATAATGGACTTAATAGAATTTCTCTAGAAACAATATTAGAAGATAATGACTTTAATATAGTTGGCTCTTATGCCAATGCTGAGGAGGCCTGGGAGGCGTTAAAAAACACTCAGGTAGATATCGTTTTAATAGACATCAATTTAGCTGGAGACAAGGACGGTCTTTGGCTGGGAAGCAAAATTAGAAAACACAATAACATGGCCTTTGTTTATTTAACCGCATATGGAGATAAAGAAACAATCAATAAAGTTAAAAAGACACAGCCCAATGGTTACCTCATGAAACCATACAATGAACCAACATTGTTAACAACTATTGATATTGCTATAAATAATTTTACAAATTATAAAAAGACGAGTACCAGTATTTATATAAAAGATAATTATGTTCGGGTTAAATTGATTTTAGAGGATATTAATTACATTCAATCTGATGGCAATTATTTACATGTTTTTTTAGATCACAAAAAACATATGATTCGTGCTAAGCTTAGTGATTTTTTAGAGCAACTTCCAGAGACTCTATTTACTCAAGTACATCAACGTTATGTTATAAATTTTTCTAAAGTAGACCTGATGGGAAACGGTTTTGTCATGATTTCAAAAGAAGAAATTCCTGTATCGAGACGTTATAAAGCAAGGGTCGAAAAATTGTTGACTTCGTTCTAAAAAGACATGTAGTCAAACTTCACAAAAACGGATATAAGATTCACATAATTTTGTTAACCTGAATGAAATAGGAGATTTTTGTGTAGACCTGAAACATTCTTCAACCGGAAAAAATGTTAAAAAGACTACCAGGTTTTCAATATGAAATATGTGCCCAAAGTGTAACAGAGAGAACAAAAAATCTTTCATGCAAATGATCTTTCCTAAGATCTATTCTTGCAAATGTTTTAATTGTAGAGAAAGAACTATTTGGGTATTGTTTTTAAATAAAAAGATCATTCTAAATCAAAAGTCCTTGTTAAAATAGAATCGTTCAAACTTCACAAAAAAACATAAATTCTTCACTTTTTTTTGTGAATGCTTAAATTATCACTAATTTGAAAGGATTAACTATGTCGCTTATTTTCAGGTACTTGTCAAAGAGATAATTGAGAACTCTTTGAATTAAATTAATACTAAATATTCCCCCCGAATGTGAGAGGGGTTTTTGTAACTAAAACCAAACCACCATGAAGAAAATTACTTTTCTTAAGACCCTTGTTTTTTTATTTTTTACAATTTTTTCTTTTGCTCAAGAAATCGGAACCAACGATTTTCGTATCTCAGATATGGGTACAGATGGTGTCACCAGTATAGATGGTGATAGAGCTGCTATCGCATATAATTCAACAACTGGACAGTATCTTGTTGTATGGGAAGGAGATGATGTGGATGGAGAGCAAGAAATCTACGGACAACTAATTAACGCTACCACAGGAGCTGAAGTAGGTTCAGATTTCAGAATTTCTAATATGACTTCAACCGGAGTTACCATCTACAGAGGAAGCGCACCTAGCGTTGCATATAACTCCACTACGAATGAATTTCTAGTTGTTTGGACTGGAGATACAAATTCTGGAGGTTTAATTGACGGAGAGACCGAAGTTTGGGGACAAAGAATCTCAGCCGCTGGAGCAGAAGTAGGAACGGATTTTCGTATTTCCGATACGAACGGAACAGGAAACGTCCTTGGATTATCTTCCAATGCGAAAGTAACATGGAATGCTACAGATAATGAATATTTAGTGGTATGGTCAGCAACAGACCCAAGCTTAGGAATGACCTATTTAGAATTTGAAATTTTTGGGCAACGATTAAGTAGTGTAGGAGCAGAGGTAGGTACGAACGACTTCCGAATTTCTGATATGGGAGGTACTGGAACAATAGATCCAGATGCAGCACACCCAGATGTGGTATGGAATAGTACAAATAACGAATATATGGTGGTGTGGTACGGATCAGAAAGCACAGCTAATGGTTTTGAGATTTATGCACAACGATTAACCAATGCAGGAGCAGAAACGGGCACCAATGATTTTGTCATTTCAGATATGGGAGATGCAACCACAACGTATTCGGCTTTCAATCCTGAAATTGCGTATAACTCAACTAATAATGAATATTTGGTGGTTTGGCAAGCGGATGACAATGGTGCTCCAGTAGTAGATAATGAAGTAGAGATTTTTGGACAACGTCTTAGTAACGTTGGTGCAGAAGTTGGTACAAATGATTTTAGAATTTCTGTAATGGGAAATGATGCTGAGGCTACAGCAACAACAAGAGATAATTTTAGAGGAGGTCAACCAGATGTTGCTTGGAACGCTTCCAATAATATGTATATGGTAGTATGGGAAGGAGAGGATGATAGTCAGGCCTTGGATGATGGAGAGGTAGAGATTTTCGGAAGATTGATTTCAAACACCAATACATTACTAGGTTCTCAATTAAGAATAAGTAATTTAGGAGGAGAAGGGAATTCTAACTTCGATGCCGGATATCCCAGGGTAGCGGTAACAGGTACAGGTAGTGCCTTAATTGTTTTTGAAGGAGAAAATGATACAGGTTCTTTAGCAGATGGAGAAGAAGAAATCTGGGGGCAAGGCTTTACAGTTTCTGTAAGTAATTCTGCACCCATAGAAATTTTCCCGAACCCTCCAACTATCGAAAGTGGGACTACTTCAGGGACAAAAATTTCAGATCTTTTTGTAGTAGATGCAGATCAATCAAATACGTTTACATATACATTGGTAGCCGGTGCTGGAAGTACAGATAATGCTTCTTTTGCTATTTCAGGTACAGAACTACAAGCAAATACTACTTTTAATTTTGCTACGAAGAGCACCTATAATTTGAGAATTCAGGTAAGCGATGGGACCACGACCTATCAAGAAGCGCTGGTAATGACGGTAAATGCGCCGGTAACAACTTTGGTAGGTGATGACTTTAGAATTAGTAATATGGGACCAGCATCGAATACTAATTACGATGCCAATGCTCCTGATGTTGCTTTTAACAGCACCGATGATCAGTTTTTAGTCGTTTGGCATGGAGACAATGGGACAGACAATAAAAACGAAATTTATGGAGAAATCCTTAAAGGAAGTGATGGAACCACGGTGGTCAATCAATTTTTAATTAGTTCCAATGTAGCAGGAAATGCAGACTATGATGCATCTTCTGTAAAAGTAGCTTATAACTCAACCAATAACCAGTATTTAGTGGTATGGGATTCGGATGACAATACTGGAGGTATGGTCAATGATGAATATGAAATTTTTGGACGCATTGTAAATGCGAATGGAACACTTTCTGGAAGTCAAATTAGAATTAGTGATGCAGGTGGAAGTGGAACTACGACAGCGGCGGCAAGTGACCCAGATGTGGCGTATAATGCAACCAACAATGAATATTTAGTGGTTTGGGATGCAGATGATACGGATTCTGGTGTTGCAGATAATCTTAGAGAAATCTATGGGCAACGAATTAGCAATGTAGGGGCAGAAATTGGTACAAACGATTTTAGAATTTCAAACTCAACACTTACGGCAGATTCTGATGCCAACGACCCTGCAGTAGCATGGAACTCAACGAATAATGAATATTTGGTGGTTTGGGATGCTGATCCTGTAAATAGCCATAATGATATTATTGGACAGCGGATTAGTAATGTCGGTACTGAAATAGGTGCGGACTTTGTTATTATTGACGCCGGAGCTTCTACTAGTTTTGATGCAGATGTAGCCGCAGTAGTATACAACGCTACAAATAATCAATTTTTAGTAGCCGCAGACGCTGATACTGCTTTAGATGGAAAAAATGAAATCTACACGCAGCTGGTTAGTAATACAGGAACATTAGTTGGTTCCATAAACAAAGCAAGTGATCATGTTGCAGGAGATGCTCTTTATGATGGAACAGATGTTGCACTAGCCTATTTACCGGATGCTGGAGAATATGTGGCAGTTTGGGAGGGAGAAAGTAACGATGGAGGACAAATTGATAATGAGTTTGAAGCCTATTTACAAAGAATAACTAACCTCAATGTAGATACAGGAATAGATGACGAAAGAGTAAGTGCTGTTGGAGGAACTGGTAGTAATTTAACTAGAGTATTGGCTGTAAACGCAGCTTATAGTACGGTTTCCTCTAGATTGTTAGTCGTTTGGCAGGCAGATGACACCAATTTTACAGTAGTAGATAATGAAAATGAGATCTTTGGACAAATATGGAAGATTCCAAGTGCAGGAGACACAACGGCTCCAGTATTTGAGAACAGTACCCCGAGTTCTTCTTCGGTTACTCAATCAGGTTTTACTTTGGGAACCGATATTGACGAAGGCGGAAGTATCTATTATGTGGTGGTTGCAGATGGAGCTTCAGCTCCAAGTTCAGCAGAAGTAAAAGCAGGTACAGCATCAGGAGGAGGTTCTGCAGTGACTAGTGGAAATGCAGCCGTAAGTACAGGAGGGTTTACCAATAATTTTAGCGTTACTGGTTTAACAGCAGGAACAGCTTACGATGTATATGCGGTAGCAGAAGATGATGAAGGGTCACCTAACTTGCAAGCATCTCCAACTAAGATAGATGTAACTACTACGTCTCTGATCGCCCTAACCATAACTGGGTTAACTGGTAATAACAAAGTATATGATGACAACACGACAGCTTCAGCTTCGGGAACAGCATCGCTATCAGGAGTTTTAGGAGGTGATACGGTAAATTTAACTGGCTCACCAACATATACATTCGCATCGGCTAATGTAGGCACAGGCATTACTGTAAACACTTTAGGCTTTACCATAAGTGGTGCAGATGCTGGTAAATATACCTTAACGCAACCCACCTTATCAGCAGATATTACAGCGGCAACATTAACAGTGGTCGGTTTAACAGGAGATAATAAAATATATGATGGTACCACTGCAGGTACTGCTACGGGAACGGCAACGTTGTCTGGGGTTGTCGGTGCAGACGATGTATCTATAGGAGGATCACCAGTCTTTACCTTTGCAAGCGCTAATGTCGGTACTGGTATTACTTTGAATACATCCGGATATACAATTAGTGGAACGGATTCAGGAAATTATACATTGACCCAGCCCACCATATCAGCAGATATTACAGCGGCAACATTAACAGTGGTCGGTTTAACAGGAGATAATAAAGTATATGATGGTACCACTGCTGCTACGGCAACTGGAACGGCAACGTTATCCGGAGTTATTGGTGCGGACGATGTATCTATAGGAGGATCACCGGTGTTTACCTTTGCATCGGCAAATGTAGGCACAGGAATTACCATAAATACGTCGGGTTATACGATTTCAGGAACAGATTCTGGAAATTATACCTTAACGCAACCCACCTTATCAGCAGATATTACAGCGGCAACATTAACAGTGGTCGGTTTAACAGGAGATAATAAAATATATGATGGTACCACTGCAGGTACTGCTACAGGAACGGCAACGTTGTCTGGGGTTGTCGGTGCAGACGATGTATCTATAGGAGGATCACCAGTCTTTACCTTTGCAAGCGCTAATGTCGGTACTGGTATTACTTTGAATACATCCGGATATACAATTA
>NZ_JAVTTO010000004.1:0-497039 GCF_032248395.1 Asprobacillus argus | reverse complement strand
GATTGTAAATCCTCTACCAGACTTTCAGGTAACAACTCCACAGATCGTATGTAACAACGGGCCCAGTATTACCATCAGTGTAGAAAACCCTGGAGATATATATGATTATGTATGGACTGATCCTGATAGCAATACGGTTATTGGTAGTTTTATAAACGTTGGCCCTAATCAAGGAGGACTCTATACCGTTACTGCTACAACTACTAATGGAACAGGATGTACCAGAACTAGAACCATACAAGTAAATGAATCTATCATTGCAACCATCACACAAGATGATGTTACTATTGTTGATGATTCTGATAATAACTCGATCACTATTGATCCTACCAACCTTGGGATTGGTGATTATGAATATGCCCTATCTGATGAAAACAATGTGATCATACATAGTTACCAGGACTCCCCGATATTCGAACGTTTAGAGGGCGGGTTCTACAATATATTAGTCAGAGATAAAAACGGTTGTGGAGAAGTATCTCTATTAGTATCTGTAGTAGAGTTCCCTAAGTTCTTTACTCCTAACAATGATGGTATCAATGATACTTGGATCGTCAAAGGAGCCAATTCTACCTTCTTCCCTGAAAGTTCTATATACATCTTTAACAGGTTTGGAAAGGTCGTAGCAAACATACCTATAGACTCTCAAGGATGGAGCGGTGAATATGGTGGAAATAGACTCCCTTCTGATGACTATTGGTTCGCTATTAAACTCGTAGATCCTCAAGGGGCTATCAGAGAAAGAAAAGGTAACTTCTCGCTGCTTAGAAAATAAAGCGGTAGAGATTAAAACACCTAGGATATAATTAATATCTTTAGTACCTAAATCTTTGTACATCAAAGTATTTTGGATATTTTACTTATATAAATTCTATGAGAGGGTTAGCTAATTTATATAGCATTCTAATATTATTATTTTCTTGCACAACTCTATTTGCGCAGGGAGAAACTGTACATTGGTATTTCGGGGAACAAGCAGCACTGTCTTTTTATGGAAGCACTCCAAATCTCTTAACTGACAGCCAAATGAGCGCTGTTTCTGGTTCATCCTCTATCTCTGATGTTGATGGTAATCTTATGTTCTATACCGACGGAAAAACAGTCTGGAATAGAAATCATACCATCATGCAGAATGGAGAAGATCTAGCAGGGCAAGTAGACAACTTGCAATCTTCCATAATTATACCTAAACCTGGAGATGCAAACACTTATTACATATTTACAACAAGGACAGATAATAGCACAAATCCGACCTTTGCAAAAGGAGTTTATTATTCCGTTGTTACCTTTTCAGCAACACAGCCTCTAGGAGAAATTACAAATAAGAATATCCGCATAGTAAATGCTTCATCTGCAGAAAAAATAACCGCTACACATAGTTCAGACGGTCGATCTATATGGTTAATTGCACTAACTGGTTTACACACAAATCAAGATGATCCAAAGAACACCTTTAGCGTTTTCAATATTGATCAGAATGGCGTTTCAAACACGCCTATTCAATTTACTACAACACATGACATTCCAAGCCTGGGTCAAATGACCATGTCCATTCCTGGAGATAAAATAGCGATCTCTGGAAACTCTCCAGAACCTGAATCACGATTTATATATCTCTATGATTTTGACAATGTTACCGGGCAAATCACGGAAGGAGTTAATTTATTACCCGATCCAACCATAGGAGTCTCTCCAATACCCATTGGACTTGAATTTTCGCCAGATGGTAAATATCTATATTTTTCTCATACCAATGCTAGTGAAACCAATACCGGTATTATACAAGTCGATGTAGGAGGAGCGATTTTTGGTAATAAAGTTCAAATAAATACTTCAGGTGGACCCATAATTTTTGGAGCATTACAAGTATCGAACGATCATAAAATATATGTTGCTCATGTGAATAATGATGGCACTGGAGAACGTGCTATAGGAGTCATTCATAATCCTAATGGAGAAGGGCTAGAAAGCAACTTTGAAGCGAATGCTATTCGGTTATTTCCCAATGCATCGAGAAGAGCGCTTCCCAATTTTATTCAATCTTATTTTGCAACAAAAATAAATACGGAAAACGCATGTGTGAATGCACCATTTGATTTTACTGTAGAGTCTTATGCTCCTGTGCAATCTGTACAGTGGGATTTTGGTGATGGAAACTCTTCCTCATCTTCTGCGCCTAGTCATGCATACACAACTGCCGGCGATTATTTAGTACGCGCAACTATGACAGTCGCTGGTAATAGTGTAGTAGCGTTTAAGCAAGTAACGGTATATGAATTACCGAATCTAATTCCTAATCAAGAGCTTGTACAATGTGATGATGATATGGATGGTATTTCAACATTCAACCTATTTAACATTCGAGAAAAAATTACGGATCCACTATTAGCAGAGGACATGTTCTTTTATACAACGTCTGCAGATGCTCAATCGGATAGTAATAGAATTGACATGCCAGACATTTTTGTCAATACTGTTCCAGATCAAGAGATCTTTGTTAGAGTGGTCAACAGTAATGGTTGCCAAGAATTTACCTCTTTCTTTGTAAGAGCCAATTTTGTGCAGGTAGACCCCATTTCTGAAATGTATACATGTGAACTGATTGACCATGAAGAACCCATCCCTACAGGAAATTTTGATCTAAATAATAAGCGCGGTTTAATAAGAACAGAACTAGGACTTCCTAATAACGCTACCTTAACATTTTTTGAAACTTTAACAGATGCTCAAACGCTAACAGATGAACTTCCAGATAGTTATGATTCCGCTTCTAAAACCATCTGGGTTAGAATTTCTGGACCAGGAAATTTGAATTGTGGCGGACTGCAATCTTTCGATCTTATTGTCAACCCAAAACCCATTGTAACGATTGATGACAAATACTTTATCTGTATTGATCCAACTGTAAATCCTGTAATTTTAACTGCAGACCCTAATAACCAACGAGTTGAATGGCGAGATACTAATAATAACGATCAGATCGTTTCAACCGATCGAAGTTTTTTCTTAAACCAAAGGGGGAAATTCAAATTGGTCGCTTATAATATTGTAAATGGTTTTGAATGTTCAAACTCACAAACCTTTAAAGTAGTATACTTTAACCCGCCTGTTATTGTTTCAACTGAGGTCATTAACGAAAGTGACGGCTCTTTTTCAGTGGATGTAGTTGTAGAGGGAACTAGTTCTTACGAATTCTCTATTGATGGAGTCAATTTTTTTGGTAATGGCACGAATTATACACTGACCAATGTTCCTCTTGGTTTTCAAACGGTATATGTAAGAGGCTTAAATAATTGTGAGCCGCAATCTGAAAAAGAAATATCTGTTCTTGGATATCCAGATTTTTTTACACCGAATGGCGATGGTATTAATGATACATGGAACGTCAAAGGAGTATCCGACAGTTATTATAAATCCATATATGTTAGGATCTTTAATCGATACGGAAAAGCCATTTATGAGATTCGTGATTTTCAATCTTTAGGTTGGGATGGTCGTTACAATGGCAAAAGATTAGACCCTAATGACTATTGGTTCACAGCTGAAATCATCGACCTAAATGATAATGTTATCAAAAAAAATGGTAACTTTAGTCTGTTAAGAGGTCAATAATACGCTATGACAACACGTGCTTATGATAAAGAGTTGGAACATACTAACCCTTGTAACCCTCCTGTTTACAAGTATTCAAGCATTCTCTCAAGGCGAAACGACAAACTGGTATTTTGGAAATAAAGCTGGTTTAAGTTTTGATTTAGGAGTATTAAATGTGCTATCTGACGGAGATATGGTTGCTCCTGCGGGTTGTGCTACTATATCCGATGAAGAGGGGAACTTATTGTTCTACACTAACAGTCAAACCATATGGAATAAAAATCATGAAGTAATGGATAATGGTGATGGTTTACATGGTGATCCGTTTCATTTACAATCTTCGATCATTATACCTAAACCAAATTCTAATGACACCTATTATATCTTTACAACCAGATCAGAAGGGGTCTCAACCCCATATACTCCTGAAGGAATATTCTTTCATACGGTAACATTTTCGGCAGCAGATCCTTTAGGAAAGGTAACCTCAAAAAATTCACCTTTATTAACCTATGCCGCGGCTGAAAAATTGACAGCGGTGCACCATGCCGATGGCAAATCCATTTGGCTAATTGCCATGACTGGGCTTAGCGAAGCTCAAATAGATCCTAAAGATACTTTTCAAGTTTTTAAAATTGGACCTGGTGGTATTGAATCACGCACAAGATATACCACAGAGTACGCTATTACCACCTTAGGAGCAATGAAGCTTTCTCCGAACGGGAAAAAGTTAGCTGTTGCTGCACAAACTACTGAAGTTCCTGGTAGACTCATTTATATTTATGACTTCGATAATACGACAGGAGAACTGGAATTCGAAAGAACGATCATACCCGAGCCTTTACCAGCAAATTTCCCTCCTATTGATGTACAATTTTCTGCCAATGCCCGGTTTTTGTATTTTACAACCACTACTCCAGGGAACACCCTTGCTAGTGTTGCGCAATACGATTTCGAGCCGCCTTTACTAGAAGATCATAAATTCTATCTGCATTTTGAACAAGATCTAAGAGCTGGTTCTATTCAAATGGGGAATGATGGTAAAATATATGTAAGCCTTTCTTATGGAGATCCTGTTAGTGGTAGTGTAGGTGATTATCTAGGAGTTATTGAGAACCCCAATGAAAGAGGGTTTGATTCTAACTATAGACATAACGCCATTGCCATAAGCCCTGGACTAACAAGAAGAGGGCTCCCTAATTTTATTCAATCTTATTTCGCCTCTAAGATCAATACTGAAAATAGATGTGTCAGTGACCTGTTTAACTTTAGTGCGGAATCCTATGCTCCCATCGATTCCATTGAATGGGATTTTGGAGATGGTACTACATCTTTATTAATGTCACCAGATCATTTGTTTACATCTCCAGGTAGTTATTCGGTCAAAGCAACTATGGTGGTTGGTGGTGCCAATGTCACGGTTTATAAACGTGTAAAAGTATTTGCTTTGCCTAATTTGACTGCTGGTCAAGAATTGGTGCAATGCGATGATGATACAGATGGAATTAGTCTGTATAATTTATACAACATCAAAGAAAAGATCACCAATATAAATTTAGAAGAAGAACTCTTCTTTTATACTACCAATGCAGATGCTATTGCGGATAGCAATCGAATTGGAGATCCTGAAAACTATGTAAACACGGTGCCTGATGAAGAAGTCTTTGTTCGTGTGGTCAACGACAATGGTTGTCACCAGATCACTTCCTTCTTTTTAAGAACCAGTTTTGTACAATTAGGACCTATTTCTGATATGTACACTTGTGAATTAGTCAATAGTACAGCTGTACCTCCCATTGGAAACTTTGATCTTAGAGTTAAAAGAAATTTGATCAGAGCTGAATTAGCAATACCTATAACTACTACTATTAAATTCTTTCCTACAAAACTAGATGCACAACGAGAGACCAATCAGTTGAATGATGATTATGATGGTCCTTCTGGAGTTCTCTGGATGCGTGCCGTTCAAGCAGATTTAAGTTGTAGTGGGATACAATCCTTTAATGTCTTTGTAAACCCTAAACCTATAATTGATCTACAAGACAGTTATCTAATATGCAATGACCCTAATGTAAATTTGATCGTTTTGCAAGCCGATGCTTCGGCACATCGTGTTGAATGGTTAAACAGTAACAATCAGGTAATCTCTACTTCGACCAGTTTTCCATTACAAGTTCCTGGAGCATATACTTTAAGAGCCTATAAAACCGAAAATGGATTGGAGTGCCTAAACATCAAAACCTTCCAGGTTGCTACCTATAACCCGCCTGCTATCATTTCTGCAGAAGTCATAGAAAATCAAGGGGCTTTTTCTGTTGACATAGTGGTCCAAGGAACTAGTACATATCAATTTTCAATAAATGGTACAGATTATTTTGGAAGTGGTACTAGTCATACATTCTTTAATGTTACTCCAGGAGTGCAAACCGTATCAGTCAGAGATATCAATAACTGCGAACCACCCAATCAAACAGAAGTAGCCATTATTGGCTATCCTGAATTCTTAACACCTAATGATGATGGTATTAATGATACCTGGAATGTAAAAGGAGTCTCTGATGCATTTTACAAATCCATTTTCATCAGAATATATGATCGATATGGAAAAGCCATTTATCAAATCTCTAGCTTTGATCATGCTGACTGGGATGGAACCTACAATGGAAAAAAAATGATCCCAAATGATTATTGGTTCTCGGCTACCCTGATTGATATCAATGATAATATTATTCAAAAAATTGGCAATATTAGTCTTATTAGAAATGAATAGTATCCGTATTTTTGTGCTATGGATTTTAAGCTAGTATCAGAATTTTCTCCAACAGGCGACCAACCTGAAGCCATTAAACAACTTTCAGAAGGTATTCTCAATCAAGAAAAGTATCAAACCCTATTAGGGGTAACTGGTTCTGGAAAAACCTTTACAGTTGCCAATGTTGTTGAAGAAATAAATCGTCCTACATTAGTATTAGCTCATAACAAAACCTTGGCTGCCCAGTTGTATTCTGAGTTTAAGCAGTTTTTTCCTGACAATGCTGTGGAATATTTTGTGTCGTATTACGATTATTATCAACCAGAAGCGTACATTCCTGTATCGGGTACCTATATAGAAAAAGATCTTTCCATTAATGACGACATTGAGCGATTGCGATTAAGTACCACCTCTTCCCTACTTTCAGGAAGAAGAGATGTATTAGTGGTCGCTTCCGTTTCTTGTTTGTATGGTATCGGGAATCCGGTTGAATTCAAGAAGAATGTGATTCCAATAGAAGTTGGTCAACAAATTTCCAGAACGAAATTTTTACATCAATTAGTGACCAGTTTATACTCCAGAACCGATATAGAAATAAAAAGCGGAACCTTTAAGGTAAAAGGAGATGTGATCACGATTTTCCCTTCTTATGGCGAAAATGGGTACCGTGTGCATTTTTTCGGTGACGAGATAGAAGAGATAGAATCCTTTGATATTGTCAATAACCGAGTGATAGAGAAGTTCGAACAATTGACTATATATCCCGCCAATCTCTTTGTAACCTCTCCAGATGTATTGCAAAATGCCATTCATCAGATTCAGGAAGATCTCATGAAGCAATATGACTATTTTAAAGAAATAGGGAAACATTTGGAAGCAAAACGTTTAAAAGAGCGTACCGAGTTTGATCTTGAAATGATCAGAGAGCTTGGGTATTGCTCAGGAATTGAGAACTACTCAAGGTATCTCGATGGTAGAGATGCGGGTACCAGACCTTTCTGTTTGCTAGATTATTTCCCAGAAGATTATCTAATGATTATAGACGAAAGTCACGTAACTATTCCACAAACACATGCCATGTACGGCGGCGATAGAAGTAGAAAGGAAAATTTAGTTGAATATGGATTCCGGCTGCCAGCTGCCATGGATAATCGCCCTTTAAAGTTTGAAGAATTCGAAGCTATACAAAATCAAACCATTTATGTAAGTGCTACTCCTGCTGACTATGAGCTACAAAACACTGAAGGGTTGTTTGTTGAACAGGTGATTAGACCTACGGGATTGTTAGATCCAGAAATTCAGATCCGTCCTAGTTTAAATCAAATTGATGATCTGATCGAAGAGATTCAGATACGTGTAGACAAAGACGAACGTACATTGGTTACCACACTGACTAAAAGAATGGCGGAAGAATTAACCAAATACCTAAGTCGTGTAGCGATTCGTTGTCGTTATATCCATTCTGATGTAGATACCTTAGAACGTGTGGAGATCATGCAAGACTTACGAAAAGGGATCTTTGATGTATTGATTGGAGTGAACTTACTGAGAGAAGGATTAGATCTACCTGAAGTTTCATTGGTAGCTATTTTAGATGCTGATAAAGAAGGTTTTCTAAGAAGTCATCGCTCCTTAACACAAACGGTAGGTAGAGCCGCTAGAAACGTAAATGGTATCGCCATTATGTATGCAGATAAGATTACGCGTAGCATGCAACTTACTATTGATGAGACTACAAGAAGAAGAGAAAAGCAGATTGCGTATAATACTGAGCACGGCATTACACCTCAGCAGATCACCAAAAAAATTGATGATACCTTATCAAAAAGTGCTGTGTCTTCCTATCATTATAATAATGCTGCGCAAAAAGCAGCTGAGCAAGATTTGGAATATTTACCAAAACCAGAGATTGAAAAGCGTATCCGAGACAAGCGCAAAGAAATGGAAATTGCAGCAAAGGCATTGGACTTTATCGTTGCCGCACAATTGCGCGATGAAATCAAAATTTTAAAAGAAAAATTATAAGTTTTTTTCTTAGTTTTGCGCCTAATAATTAAAAAAATCAGTTATGAAAAAGTTTTTAGCAATAGCTATATTGCTTGCTACGCAAAGTATTTTCTCACAAGCACATTTCGAAAAAGGGTATTTTATTTCCAGAGATGGTAATAAAACAGCATGTCTTATTAAAAATGAGGACTGGATGTCTGTTCCTTCTGAATTCAAATATCGATTAAGTGAAGGTTCTGAAGTAAAACGTATCTCTCAATCTCAGGTAAATACTTTAGAGATTCCAACTAAATTTCTATTTGAAAGACATACCGTAGACATTGATAGATACTCTACAAAGGCTAGTGATTTAAGCGAAGTAAGAGTCTCTAATTTTAAAAAAGAAAGTCTCTTACTAAAAGTTATTGTTGATGGAAAAGCTAGACTTCTCAGGTATTCGACAGGTGATGTAAATCATTTCTTTTATATGTTGGATGACGGTATTTATCCGCTTGAATACAAAATGTTCGCTATGAAAAATGGTACTATTGGAAAGAACTTTAACTATCAAAAAACATTACGTGAAGAACTTGCTTGTCAGAAGCAACCGTTAGATTCAAAGATTCGTTATAAAGAATCGGATCTGGTTACCTATTTTACAAACTACAATGCATGTCATGATAGTAACTCTGAATTATATAGTAATGAAGTAAGAAAAGGGAAGTTTAACATTAGAGGTAAAATAAGTATTGGGACGTCGGATGCTGATAATCCATATCGTCAGGAGAGACGTTTTGATTTCGAGAAAAAAGTATCGTACAAATTTGGGTTCGAAGTAGAATACGTATTTCCTTTTAATAATAATAAATGGTCACTCTTTATAGAGCCAACATATCAGTCTTATTCAGCAAAAACTGAAGGTTTGAATTTGGCCAATCCAAATTTGTTTTACAGTATCGATTACAGTTCTATTCAAATCCCTGTTGGATTAAGGCACTATATGTACTTAAATGACAATAATAAAGTATTCCTGAATGCAGGTGTTATATTTGATATGGCTCTAAGCGATGAGATCGTATTTGAAAATAGAGTCGATGCCTTAAAAATAGAAGCTTCTTCAAGTTTTTTTATAGGAATTGGTTATGAGTTCAAAGGGAAATACAGTATTGAGATTAGACATAACGCTAGTAGCAGATTATCGCAATTCGCATTGTATAGTGCCAATTTTACCAGCACTACTATAAAACTAGGCTATAACTTTCTTTAGAGAAACAGTTTTACAATTTCAGGTTTTACCACCTTACCCATCGCATTTTTAGGTAACATATCTAACATTTTCCAATGTACTGGCTTCTTATAGGGAGCCAGTCGTTGTTTTAGCCAGTCTTTCAATAGCTCCAGATCAAACTGCGGATCATTCAACACCATGGCAGCTGCAATTTCTTGCCCCCATTCATCACTTGGCAAACCTACCACGGCACACTCCGTCACTTCAGAATGTTCTCGTAATACCTCTTCTATTTCTAAAGCGGATACTTTATAACCACCTGTTTTAATAATATCTACAGACTGTCTTCCTAAGATCTTATAAATTCCATTCTCATTTTCTTGCACTACATCTCCCGTCTTAAACCAACCATCCTTCGTAAAGGCTTCTTTCGTTGCTTCCGGTTTTTGCCAGTACTCACTAAATACACTCGGCCCTTTTACCAGTAATTCTCCTGAAGTTCCTGTAGACACATCTTTATAATCAGCATCTACCACGCGCGTTTGCACAAATGGCAATGGTTTTCCTACATGGCCTGGAATTCTCTTTTCTGTATAGGAATTAGACAAAGCCATTCCGATCTCCGTCATCCCATAACGTTCTAGCAGCACATGTCCACTAATTCCCTCCCACTCCTGCAAAACACTAACTGGTAGTGCCGCAGAACCTGAAACCATCAAACGCATTTTCCGAAACGATTGCTGTACCTGTGTCTTTTTAGTATCCAATAATGTTTTATAATCCGCGATCATCTTTGCATAGATCGTCGGTACTGCCATAAAAACAGAAAGTTGATCCTCTTCAACCAATTGCCAGATCTTTTCCAGATCGAATTTAGAAAGCATAAAACAGGTAGCACCATTCCATAAAGCAGAGGCCACCACATTTACAATACCATGCACATGATGCAAGGGTAAGATATTGACAATACGATCTTCCTTTTGCCAATGCCATGCTTCTGATAAGGCTTTTATGTGCGCGGTAATATTATCATGTGTGGTAACCACTCCTTTGGGTTTTCCCGTAGTACCACTGGTATAGACCATCATTGCCCCTTGACCTGACTGTACTTCAGGCAATGCAATGTTTATATCAACTTTAGGAAGTTCGAGAATATTGATAAGCTGAATCGAGAACTTTTCGGCCAGGGCCAATGCCTTCTCTTCAAATATCGGATGATAGATCAAAAAAGAAGTCCCAGTATCTTCCAATACATATTCCAACTCCGCTAACGGATGACTCACCGCTAAAGGCACTGCAATACCACCAGACAACCAAATACCCCATTGTGTTTGCACATAGGTATACTGTGGAGGCACTAAAAAACAAATGGGTTGCTCTTGTAAAGAACGATTAGCACTCAACAAGTGATGCGTCACCTGTTGCGCATCCTGTAGCAAAGTAGCATAGGTATACTTCCCTTGCTCATCAATAATAGCAATACGATCTTGGTATTCGGAGCACCGTTGTAGTATAGGAATCTCTGTCGTCATGTACATATTTTCACCAAAAATAGGGAGTTTCTAGCATTCGTAGACAAAGACCTGACCACAATTTCTGGCAGATTTTCAATATAACAGATTTCTCATAAGTGTTAAAAATGGGGCTTTTAAAAGGTTCTCTGCATTCTTTTTCGTAATATCGTAGGTCTCAAAAAATCAACAACAATTAAAATGAAAAAAACACTATTACTAGTAGGTACCTTATTCCTAGTTTTTTCTTGTAAAAAGGAAGCTACTAAAGAAGACATCGTGAGCTACGCCAGTACGATCACACAAGATGAGTTAAAAGAGCATTTATTTACGTATGCTTCGGATGAGTTCGAAGGGCGTGATACAGGGGAGCCAGGGCAAAAGAAAGCCGTGGAGTATTTGAAGAAAGAATACGAAGCTTTAGGAATAGCTCCAGTAATTGAAGGAAACTATTTCCAAAATGTGCCGTTGAATGTGGTACAAACACCAACGGTAGATATTTCCGTAAACGGAAAATCATTTACCTATTTCGAAGATTTTCTTTCATTGACTTCTGCTGCATCAGGAAATGTAAACGTATCTGACATTGTATATGCAGGGTATGGAATTGACGATGAAAAATATTCTGACTACACAGACCTGGATGTAAAAGGAAAGATAGTCGTTGTTAGAAGTGGTGAACCACAAGACAAAGATGGTAACAATATCATTTCAGGGAGCAAAGATGCTTCTAAATGGTCTAACGGACGTCAGGCAATCTCTCCAAAAAGAGATGCGGCTAAGAAACACGGTGCGAAAGCATTGTTTTTTATGGACAAAGCCTTATTTGAACGTTATGCACCTTTCTTTAAAAGACGTGAGGAAAGCGGACGTAGTAGTCGTTTGTCTTTACCTCCTAAAAAAGATGCAGATCCAGAAATCTACTTTTTTATGATCAGTGAAAACATGGGGAAAGCCTTAGTAAGTAATATTATGACAGCTACTCAACCTGCTACCGTGAAAACAAAGGTAGATATGAGCTACAAAAGTAAAATGGCGCCAAAGCCTTCTGAAAATGTAGCAGCGATCATTAAAGGTTCTGAAAAACCAGAGGAATATGTGATCATCTCTTCGCACTTAGACCATGTAGGTGTTAATGCCAAAGGAGAAGTATTTAACGGTGCAGATGATGATGGTTCAGGAACCGTAGCGATCTTAGAAATAGCAGAAGCTTTTAAAAAGGCGGCAGAAAATGGTCATGGACCAAAACGTTCTGTGATCTTCTTAAATGTAACGGGTGAAGAGAAAGGATTATTAGGTTCTAGATACTATACAGACTACGATCCTTTAGTGCCTTTAGCAAATACAGTGGCTAACTTAAACATTGATATGATCGGTCGTATCGATCCAAAACGTAAAGGAGATCGTAATTATATTTACTTAATTGGAAGTGATAAGTTAAGTACAGATCTACACAACCTTTCGGAAGCAGTAAACAAAGAGTTTGCAAACATCGAATTAGATTATACCTATAACGATGAGAACGATCCAAACCGTTTTTACTACAGATCGGATCATTACAACTTTGCAAAGAACAACATTCCGATCATTTTCTACTTTAACGGTACGCATGACGATTACCACAGAATAAGCGATACGCCAGATAAGATCAACTACGATCTATTAGAGAACAGAGCACGTTTGGTATTCCATACGGCCTGGGAAGTAGCAAATCGTGAAGAACGTGTAGCTGTAGACAAAGGCCAAGAAAAAGTAAAACCTTAAATAAGTTTACAATACTAAATAAAAAACGTCGCTCTATGAGCGGCGTTTTTCTGATTGTATATGTCACATCGAGCGCAGTCGAGATGTCATTACGAGGAAACAATGTTTCCGAAGTAATCTCTGTGTAAACGGTCATGTGGAACGAGCTGTGTCGAAAGATCAGCAGGTTTCCCAGCCTTCACCATCGATATCAAATACTTTTTTGCGATGTTCCACTCCCCAACGATACAGCTCACTCATCACAGGAGCACATAATTTTCCATACTCGGTAATGCTATAGCTCACTGTTACCGGACGCGTGTCTTCCACTTTTCGGATGATCAATAGGTTTTCTTCCAGAAACTTCAATTCTTTAGATAGCATTTTGGGTGTAATACCTTCCACAATACGTTCCAGTTCTTTAAAACCACAGGTCTTATAAAACGACAGTGCTGTAATAATAGGTACCTTCCACTTTCCGCTAAACACTTCGAGTGCATCTCGAATGGGGAGCATGTAATTCCCAAAATGTTCTTTCATAGGAACCTTAACATCCTCGAGTTCTTTATTTTTCATATCGCTATACTTTTGGATACCACTATACTTTGTATATCGGCTTTCCAAATTAAACCATTTCGTTTAAGTTTGCCAAACAAAACTGTAATTAAATCATACCATGAAAAAAAGAGATACCATCATTTACTATGTCATTACCGCCTTATTTAGTTTAATGATCCTTGCCGGAGCTATTACCTATTTTGTTGAATATGAAATGGTGAGCGAGCTATTCTCCGCCTTAGGGGTTCCTGCAAGTATTGTCTATCCATTAGCGATCGCAAAAATTCTAGGGGTATTGGCGATTTGGTTGATCAAGCATCGGGTAGTTAAAACATTGGCCTATGCAGGATTCGCCATAAACCTGACTGCTGCCATCATTGCCCATGTCAATGCCGGAGATGGCGAGGCCTTCGGACCAGTTATTCCTTTGATCTTATTGATCATTTCCTATATATTCTATAGAAAAAGAGTACAGGCCTAGAAACACTACCATTGTCATGTCCAACCTGCTGTGTCGAAAGACCAGCAGCGTTGTGGCGTCTAACCACAAGCAGTCACATCGAGCGCAGTCGAGATGTTATTATGCGGAAACAACGTTTCCGAAGTAATCTCAGTATAAATGGTCACGCTCAACATAGATTTCTCAATCGTTTCTATGAAACTCATTTCGAAATGACATCCAGAATGAAGTTATCAGTTTATAGAAACTTTAAAGGAAATGAATTACGCTTCTAAAATAATACTGGTTTTAGAAGATCCGTATGCTGCCATTTTTTCAAGAAATGAAATAAGATGTCTATTGTTTCTAAAATAACCTAAGACGCATAAGCAATCATCACCGGTAATTCTATGACAACTTTGCACCTCTTCCATTGCTTGTATTTGTTTTTGAACATCAAATGACCCTCTTCGCTCTCGGTGTATGACCAATGTTATATATGCTTTCGTCTCTATGCCTAACTTTTCATGATTTACTTTTAACCCATAACCTTCTATAACACCCTCTTCTTCCATTTGTCTAACCCGCTTGCCAATAGCAGGAGCAGACAATCCAACTTCTTTTCCAATATTCGCAAAGCTTTCTCTGGCGTTAATACGTAGCATTTCAAGTATCTTTTTATCTAATGTATCCATTTGCAATCAAAATTTTATTTATCAATATTCGATATTATCGAATTCAAATATACAATTATTAATTCGATTATAAACTAAAAATGAGATAATGCTTTCTACATTTGTATTATCACATTTAATAAGAATAATGTCCCCTACTCATTATTCAAACAGAAAAGATACAACATGGATCCATTTTTAATTGATAGTATTGGTTATGCAGCTTTAGTGATCAATCTGTATTCTATGTCTACCAAAGGCGAATATAAACTACGTTTAATTTCATTGATCGCTAACATAGGTTACATTGTATATGGAGCACTACTTAGTGCCCCACCAATCATTATAGGTTGTACAATTGCTGTATTGCTACATGGCTATCATATAAGAAGATTACGAATAAATAAGCATAGCAATGATTAAAATAAAACGAGCTACCAAAGCAGATACCGCCATTTTAGCACTTTTAGGTCGACAAACCTGGTCTGAATCTCACGGTCATTATATTGAAGACAAAAGCGATGTGGCAACATACCTTCACGAGAACTTTTCAGTCTCTAAGACAGCGTTGAATCTAAACAATCCCAACCAACTCTTTTATATCATCTATGCAGATGAGCTACCTGTCGGTTATGCGAAATTAGTAGTACATGCGTCAAACGAACATATTACATCAGAAAACAGTTGTCAATTAGAACGAATTTTCATCCTAAATGATTTTATTCCTTTAAAAATTGGACAGCAGTTACTCACTTTTGTTGAAGAACAGGCCAAAAAACTACCAGTAGATACCCTATGGCTCACCGTATATATCAAAAACAAAAGAGCCATTAGATTCTATGAAAGAAATGAATTTAAAAATGTTGGAGCATTAGAATTCTTCGTCAACGGAAAAGAATATGAAAATATCGTATTCTCAAAAAAGATATAGGTATGTACGACTACTGCACATACAGAAATAGGTGAAAAAAGTAATTTGACTTTATCATATTTGCAAAACTTGCAAAGAAATTAAACCTTTCTTGATTCTCCGGGTCAAAGAGATAGAAACCATGCTATCTATGAGAGGACTGATACAAACCCTATTCCTGGTGTATTGCTTTGCTTCTTGTACCACCACAGAAGAAATTCCTTTAACCAGTCTGATCAACGAAAGTTATGTGATCCGTGGTGTACCTTATGGTTCCGAATCGCGGCAGTTTCTAGATCTCTATAAAGCCAAATCCGATTGCCCCACCCCCATCTATTTTGATGCGCATGGAAATGGAGGTACTACAGCCATGCCGGCTGCGACCATTGCAGCTTTGCACGCTCAGGGGATCTCTGTCATTGCCTGGGAATCGCTGACCTCGGTAAACTCGACTAGCGAAGTAGAAACAGGTTGGAACGATGCCGAGTTGATGTTTCAATGGATACAGGGCAATGCGGCCAACTATAATTTAGATCCGAACAATATCATCATTGGTGGTTCCTCCAGAGGCAGTATTCTAAGCTGGAAATACGGGCATAGTGGACATCCGGGCATCAAAGGACTGTATATGTACAATGCGCTACCTAGCAGTGTATGGGCACTACCCAGCTGGTGGTATCCGCCCAATGAAGTAACCTCGGCCTCTCCTCCTATTTACTTTGTCTACCGAAGAGAGCCTGGTTCTTCCATGCATCCTACGGACCCGGATTTTCACGATCCTAATAATGGAACCACCATTATCAATACTTATCAAACCTTAGGGATTGGCGACCGAACCAGACTGATGCATAGTATTGGTACCTCCGGTAATACGGACAAATACCAGTTCTTAGTGGACTTTGCATTATCTGTACTGGACACCTGTCCTTAGTTTTAAATGTTTACATGTTACGGTTTCAGCTTTTATATTCCTCGTAATGACCTTGTATTTTGTTTCTCTGCCCAATACAAAGGACTAACTACCCCATACCAACTACCCTCATACCAAGTACCTCATACCAAATACTTCATACCAAGCACCAAATACTACAGTACGGTTTCCCTCATTTTGTTTTTCCCATCTTTTTCCTATCTTTGAAAGGAAGCCAAACCGTTACGTTCCCTATAAGTAACAGTAATTAAATTGCTACTTCTTAATTGTATGGCTTCTTTATAACAACCCATGTATTTGGAATATATAAGAGTACCCTTTTGCGAGGAGATATTCTTTACATCATAAAATAAACTAAAAGTTGTGTTATCCCGAAAATGACATGGGATAAAGACATAAAATATAGAGATATAACTAGTTAGGCAACATTTGAAGAAACAATGTCCGTAAGAATAAAAATCAAAGGGAATAACGAAACAAACGAATACAAAGATGCTCTTGCTTTGAAAGAAATCTTTGAATTGGAATTTCGTGACGGGCAAGTAAACGGAGAAATTTTAATTATTTGCAATGCAACTTTGTTTGGTCAGGAAACAAAAGATGTTGACTTAATAGCAATTGGAAAATTTGAAAGATATAGTCAAAGAATAAAAACAAAGCACAAGTCTGCAAATGGAACAGAAGGTCAACAGATGAGGGTAGTTTTCATTAATGACTTTTGCTTTGTATTTGAGACTAAAAGACACAGAGCTACGGATATACGATTAGATGGCTTAACCCTATCTGTAAAATACAATGAGAAACGTTCTGATGTAACTACTCAAAGTGAAAATCAAAAGTATTCTCTCACTAATTTCTTTAAAGACAGAATTAATTTTTCGCCATACATCTGTAATTTCATTTGGTTAAGAAATGTAAGTTGGGAATCCATAAAGAATCTTTTAGGAAACAATTCAAATATCCATGATAAACATAATTATTTACCGAATACATTTAATATGCGTTTTTTAATGCAATTAGCTTGTGTTCAATTAATTCCTTGGACACCAACTGATAAGAATAGTGGTAACTTAAAAGGTTATTCTGCATTTAACTCTTTACGTAGAAATCAAGAGTTTGATATAAACGAAATAGATAGAATTTTTGATTTATTCAAAAAAGTAAAAGATGGTTCTGGAGAATTGACAAGAAAAAAAATAGAAAAAATAACGAGTCAAATACTCAACAACCAACAATATGCGAAAGCTATTGGAGATAAGTTAATAATCATATCGGGTCGAGCGGGAACAGGAAAAACGATTAAGCTATTATCTATTGCTTGTGATTTAGCTACACAACAAGGTTCAAGAAGTTTAATTTTAACATATAATCACGCTTTAGTAAGTGATATTAAAAGAACTTTAGCGCTTGCCGAAATTCCAGATGGAATAGATGACTATGCAGTAAACATTACAACTTTACATAAATTCTTTTATGAATTGGTAGTAGGCTTTGAAATAGGCGATAGTGTTCAAGAAAGCAAAAACAACAAGAAATTCATCAGGAATTTTATTAAAGATTACAAGAGCCATTTAGAAACTTTAAATGAATATTTAGATCTTGAATTAATTGGGGAAAAAGAAATCTCACAGTTAATGGTAACAAGACATCAACAAGTAGGTTGGGATTATTTACTCATTGATGAAGCACAAGATTGGGGAGAATTAGAAAAGGAATTAATCTTTAAAATTTTTGGGAAAGAAAAAATAATTATTGCGGATGGTGTTGACCAATTAATTCGTTCTCAAAATAAATGTAATTGGACAAGAGCATTAAAACCGAAATATGATTTCAAAAAGACACACGAAAAAAAGGGTTTAAGACAAAAAGTTAACCTAGTGAATTTTGTAAATAGATTTGCAGAAAAACTCAACATTAATTGGGAATTAGAATCTAAAAAAGAATTGATTGGTGGTAAAGTAATTATTTCGACCAAAGGTTATTTTCCAGAATTACATCAAAGACAATTTGAACTTGTTAAAACCAATGGTAATTCAGCATATGAAATGATGTTTTTAGTTCCGCCAACTTTAGTAGAACCTTACCAAAAAATGGATGAATATGACCAACCTTATGAGGACAAAAGATTTATTCATACAGACAAATACAAAGAACGCGGAATCTCATTTTGGGATGGAACAAGTAGAGATTTAAGAACACAATATGTTGTCGACTTAAATGAACATAGACTTTTACAATATGAATCCTGCAGAGGACTTGAAGGTTGGACTGTTGTAAATCTTGATTTTGACAAATTCATCGATTATAAGATGCAAACATTTGAGGAAGAAGAAACAAATGAATTAGCACTTGAATCTATTGAAGAAAAAAGAAAACGTTTTGTTTATTTATGGGCATTAATTCCGCTAACAAGAGCAATTGATACTTTAGTCATAACATTATCAAATCCAAGCGGATATATTGGACAAGTTTTGAGAAAAGTTTACGAAGAAAACTCCGATTTTGTAGAATGGATAGATTAAAAACTTTACCTAAGAATGTATAAAAATAATAGTGGTTTAATCGCTAAAACGAAAGTAAGTAAATATAAAAAAGGTTGGTGTTTAACCGAAAAGTTAGCGTTTCAAAATCCGCTACTATTCTTATACTAGACCGTTGTGCTTAATTACAAATAGAAGAAAATATGGACTTTAACCAAGTTAAAAATGAAGGCAAGCAAGAAACAAAGAATGTTTTGAAGACTATTTTTAAATATTCTAATATCCTTGGTTTAATCGGTATCTTAGTGGCAATAGTACTCTTCGTACTTGC
Source organism: Asprobacillus argus (assembly GCF_032248395.1). NCBI lineage: Bacteria > Pseudomonadati > Bacteroidota > Flavobacteriia > Flavobacteriales > Flavobacteriaceae > Asprobacillus > Asprobacillus argus. The sequence goes on along the minus strand of NZ_JAVTTO010000004.1, from coordinate 477,902 downwards.
GGAAAAGAAGAAGGAATTAACCCTAACAATTGATTCCTTTATCTCATTAGTTGACAAGACAACACTTAAAGGGTCAGGTATTTCTATATCGTTTGACAGTATTGCTGTTGACAACCTTTATAAGGTAAACCTTAGTTTGGTAAATACAGGAAATTCTGCAATTACAAGTAAAGACTTTGTAAAAGAAATGGCAATTGAATTTGACCCGAATGCAGTGCTTTTAAAATATGAATTAAACACCCTACCAGAAACGATTGAATTAAGTGATAGAAAATCCGAAAAGAAAATTTGGCTGAAACCAGATTTGCTCAATCCAGGAGATAGAATTGATATCTCTACATACTATTCTGTGAACAAAACCAGCTCGTTACCAACAACCACTTCGAGAATTGTTGATGGAGAAGTTCTTATTATAAACAAAAGTGATGAGATAGTGAAACCTAATAAATTTATTATTCCATTTAGCAAAAAGATAGAGGGAATACTAGTTTGGATAGCTATTATATGGAATTCGTTCTTTTTTCTTCTTATAACTTGGGCATCATTTTTACAAAAATCAATTCAGAAGAATGGATTTGCAGCCAATTTTATCGCATTTGTATTTTTAGGTATTGGTTGTATTTTAACAATACTTTACTTGCTACAAAATGAATTTTTCATGTAAAAAACTTGGCACAATAAAGTTTAAAAAGCATACTTACCCTATAAAAAATGCCACTCAGTTACTGAAACAAGTTCAGCATAAAGAATGGCTTTTTTTATGATATCTCTTGACTCCTTACGCAGTCAATACTTCCTGTACTTTATCCGCAGCTTCCTGGAATTCCGTCGCAGAGATGATCTCCATACCACTGTTGTCAATCAATTCCTTTGCTTCTTTAGCATTGGTTCCTTGTAATCTACAAATGATCGGTACATTGATCTTGTCCCCCATATTCTTATAGGCATCTACTACACCTTGTGCTACACGGTCACAACGAACGATTCCACCAAAGATATTTACTAGGATCGCTTTTACATTGGTGTCCTTTAAGATGATTCCAAAAGCTGTTTCCACACGTTGTGCATCCGCAGTACCTCCTACATCTAAGAAGTTTGCAGGATCTCCACCCGCTTGTTTGATCAAGTCCATGGTTCCCATCGCTAGTCCAGCACCGTTTACCATACATCCTACGTTTCCATCTAAGTCCACATAGTTTAATCCAGCTGCGTTTGCTTCTACCTCGATTGGATTCTCTTCACGCAAGTCACGTAATTGAGCATAGTCTTTATGACGGAACAATGCATTGTCATCTAAGGTTACTTTAGCATCTACTGCTAAGATCTTATCATCCGATGTTTTTAATACCGGGTTAATTTCAAACATAGAAGAATCTGATTTGATATAAGCGGTATATAATGCCGATACAAATTTGGTCATTTCTTTAAACGCACCACCAGACAATCCTAAGTTAAAAGCGATCTTTCTAGCCTGGAAAGGTAACAAGCCCATTGCAGGATCGATCTCTTCTGTAAAGATCAAATGTGGTGTTTCTTCAGCAACTGTTTCAATATCCATTCCTCCTTCAGTAGAGTACATGATCATGTTTCTTCCTGTATTTCTGTTTAGTAATACAGACATATAGTATTCTTCCGGTTCAGAATCACCAGGATAATACACATCCTCAGCGATCAATACCTGATGTACCTTCTTCCCTTCTGCTGAAGTTTGAGGCGTGATCAACATCATACCAATGATATCATTAGCAATGCTTTCTACTTCCTGTAAGTTTTTGGCCAATTTAACGCCACCACCTTTTCCACGTCCACCTGCGTGAACCTGCGCTTTTACCACGTACCAACTTGTTCCCGTTTCGGCAGTTAGTTGTTTTGCTGCGTCTACAGCCTCTTTATGATTACTCGCAACAATTCCGCGTTGAATTCTAACGCCAAAACTATTTAATATTTCTTTTCCTTGATATTCGTGTAGATTCATTTTATATGATGTTTAAAACGAGGCAAAAATACAAATTCAATCTTATAAACAATTAAAACATGTACATAAAATCTCGTGTATTTTTTAACGTTTTGCCAACACTTTTTAACAAAAAATACCAGATTGAGAAGATTTCACAATTCACTACATACAATCCACAGTTCAAGACATTTGATACTATTTATAAGGGGTTTCGACTATACTTTTACCCTATCCAAATGTTAAAATTATGTTATTGAAATCAAAAAAATGTAACGGTTTTTAATTAACAATGTCTTTGGAGTAATTAACAGGAATTTATGATTTCTGTTATCAAATGATAAATACATTAGCAATCACAAAACTACAATCAACCACTATGTCTAAAGTTCTATCCTTCTTTTTAATTCTTTTTTTGTCGTCAACCTGCCTATATGCTCAAGAAGCTATAAACAGTAACAGAAAGAAAATTAAAACCACAAGAATTACCAAAGCTCCTAAAATTGACGCTATACTAGATGATGACGCCTGGAAAGATGCAGAAACTGCAAAAGATTTTGTTGTATTACGACCTGACAACGGGAAAAAAGCACCTGATACGCATAAAACAGAGGTAAAAGTTACCTATGATGATAGTGCGATCTATATCAGTGCCAATATGTATGACCCAAATCCATCTAAAATTCCGATGGAGTTTACCAATAGAGATAACTTTGGGCAAGCAGACTTCTTCTTAGTAACCATCAATCCAAATGATGATGGGCAGAATGCATTTGAGTTTGTAGTGATGAGTACAGGATCTCAAGCAGAATCTAAAATTTCTGAAGGGAATGAAGATTTTAGCTGGAATGCTGTTTGGGAGAGTGAAGCGAAAATTAACGAAACAGGATGGTCTGTTGAAATAAGAATACCTTATAGAGCATTGCGTTTTGCCAATCTTCCTGTCCAATCCTGGGGATTCAATTTTCACAGAAGATTACAGAATGAAAACTCACAACACACCTGGAACTGGATTGACAACACAAAAGGAATCTGGACACAGTACGATGGTCTTGTCGAAGACTTTAGAGATATTAAACCTCCTACCCGATTGGCATTTTATCCATATACTTCTGGTACCGTAGATTCTTTTGACGGGACTACAGAGACTACAGGAAGTGTAGGAATGGATATTCAATATGGTGTAACGGAGAACTTTACTTTAGATGCTACGCTAGTTCCTGATTTTGGTCAGGTGGCCTTTGACAACGTAAGTTTGAACTTAGGTCCTTTTGAGCAAGTATTTAATGAACAACGTCAGTTCTTTATTGAAGGAACAGAACTATTCAATAAAGCAAGATTGTTCTTTTCTAGAAGAATTGGAAATACTCCGACAAACTACTGGGCTGTTTCAGATAATTTAGGAACGGATGAAGAAATCGTTGAAAATCCAGATGCTGTTAAAATGCTGAATGCGATCAAGATCTCTGGACGTACCAAAAAAGGACTAGGAATTGGTTTCTTTAATGCGATTACAGAAAAGACAGAAGCTACGATACGAAATACTGTTACAGACGAGATCAGAATGGAAGTGACAGAGCCTTTTGCTAATTACAATGTACTTGTGCTCGATCAGAACTTTAACGGGAATTCGTCTATTACGCTTACCAATACCAATGTAACAAGAGATGGTGATTTCCGAGATGGGAATGTAACGAGTCTAGATTATCACGTTCGAACAAAGAATAGTAAGTATTTTATAGACGGTGCATACAAGCAAAGTAATGTCTCTGAAAGCGGTTTAACTACGGTAGGACATAGTTTTGATACCAGTATTGCAAAAGCTGCTGGAAACTGGCAATATGAAGCAGGATATACCTTTGACGATAAGAATTATGATATTAATGACCTGGGGGTTAACTTTAGAAATAACAGACAACGTATCTACGGAAACGCTTCGTATAGAATTCTACAACCTAAAGGGAATTTCAATAACTATAGAATCAACACCTGGTATAATATCAACTACCTGCACAGTCCAGGAACCTATACCGGAAACAATATGGGGATTGGTGCATGGGGAGAAACGAAGAATCGTTTCAGCTTCGGTGGTAATGTGAATGGAAATATTGGAAGACAATTTGACTTCTTTGAACCTAGACAAGGAACTACTTCAGGGGTGTTTTTCGTAAGACCTACTAGAATTACGGTAAATAACTGGATGAATTCAGACAGAAGAAAGAAACTGTCTTTGAATGCAAACTGGTGGAGATCTGGATACCACAATAACCCTAGAAGTGCGTACGGTTTTAATATCAGACCTAGATACCGTTTTAGCAACCAATTATCTTTTTCATACGGATTTAGCTTCAACCAAAATTACAATGAAGAAGGGTATGCTACTTCTGATGAAGTTACCGATGCTCCTATTTTTGGAAGAAGAGATCGTAAAACGTTTAACAATACTGTTTCTGCAAAATATAACTTTAGTGTAAAATCGTCTTTAAGCTTAACATTCAGACACAACTGGTCGGATGTGCGTTATCAAGATCAATTTTATGACCTGGGAGCTGATGGATACTTAGTACCAAATAGCCATGCAGAAAACCAAGATATCAACTTTAACAGCTGGAACTTAGACTTGAACTACTTTTGGCAGTTTGCTCCAGGAAGTCAGTTAATAGCCTTCTATAGAAATAGTATCTTTAGTGTAAACGAAGAAACGGGGCAGGATTTCTTTGCCAACCTGAACAATTTATTCAAGGAACCAAATCAGCATATCTTCTCTGTAAGATTAGTATACTTCATTGATTACAATAGAGCAAAAAACATATTTTAACAATCATTAATTGAGCACTTTTTAATACTTTCGTCAGTATAAAGTGCTCAATTATGGTTATTGCTAAAAACATACACAAATATTATGGAGATCTAGAAGTCTTAAAAGGTGTAGATCTTCATATCAAAAAAGGTGAAATTGTTGCTATAGTGGGGCCTTCAGGTGCTGGTAAAACTACACTTTTACAAATTCTGGGAACCCTTGACAAGCCCTTAAAAGAGCAAAACTTTGATCTCACGGTGAACGATATTTCCCTAAAATCTTTAAGCGATAGAGAAATTTCTGGTTTTAGAAATGAGCATATTGGTTTTATCTTTCAGTTTCATCAGTTACTTCCTGAGTTTACGGCCTTAGAAAATGTGTGTATCCCAGCTTTTATTGCCAAGAAAGACAAGAAAGAAACGGAGGAAAAAGCAAAGAAGATCCTGGATTTTCTTGGATTGTCAGATAGAACACATCACAAACCCAATGAGCTTTCTGGTGGAGAGCAACAACGAGTGGCTGTAGCAAGAGCCTTGATAAATGACCCCTCTGTTATTTTTGCTGATGAGCCTAGCGGAAATCTTGATTCTGCTTCTGCCGAGAGTTTACATACATTGTTTTTTAAACTACGGGATGAATTTAACCAAACCTTTGTGCTCGTTACTCATAACAAGGAACTGGCAGCAATGGCCGACAGAACATTAACCATGAAAGATGGTCTTATTGTTTAACTCCTTTGTGCTATGCAGAACGCTGAGTTAAAAGAATTTCTAGATCAAAAGGTGATCCAATACCACAATCCGATCTTTATAGAAACGGATCCAATTCAAATACCGCATATGTTTTCTAAAAAAGAAGATATTGAGATTGCAGGATTTCTTACTGCCATCATTTCCTGGGGGAACCGCAAGATGATCATTAAGAACGCATCGAATATGATGGAGCGATTTGACAATGCTCCGTATGATTTTATCATGAATCATTCTGATAATGATCTAAAAAACATAGAAGGTTTTGTGCACCGCACGTTTAATGCTATTGATTTACAGTGCTTTATAAAATCACTACAACACATTTATAAAAAGCATGACGGCTTAGAAAATGTCTTATCTCTTAAAAGTGACGCTGTGAACTATGCGCGGTCCATTTCGAGTTTTAAGCAGTTATTTTTTGAAATATCACACGTATTAAGAACAGAAAAACATATTTCGGACCCTATGAAAAATTCTGCCGCCAAACGTATTAACATGTTTTTACGCTGGATGGTACGCGATAATTCGGCTGGTGTTGACTTTGGAATATGGAAAAGTCATGATCCTAAACACCTCTCCTGCCCTTTGGATGTTCATTCAGGTAATGTAGCTAGAAAACTAGGAATATTACAGCGAAAACAGAATGATTGGAAAGCAGTCTATGAACTGGATACTTCTTTAAGAGCCTTTGATGCCAATGATCCTGTTAAGTACGATTTTGCACTATTTGGATTAGGAGTTTTTGAAAAGTTTTAATTAACATTTTTCGATACTGATAAATGGTTTTTTTGTAATAAATTAGACATCTTAATTTTACAAAACCATGAAAAAATTACTGTTCCTTTTGTTATGTCTTTTTGTATTTACTGTGCAGGCGCAAGACACAAGAATTCCTTTAGATACTGTCGTTAACACTACAGGAGAAGTTACTATTAATGGATCCAAAGTTGCCTATAAAGCGACCACAGGGATGCAACCTGTATGGAATAGTAACGGAGAAATTACTGCTTCGTTATACTACACCTACTATCAGAGAACCAATGTAAAGAATAAAAAGACCAGACCTATTATTATGTCTTTTAATGGCGGACCTGGTTCTGCCTCTGTTTGGATGCATATTGCCTATACGGGCCCTAAAGTATTGAGAATTGATGATGAGGGAAATCCTATTCAGCCTTATGGCGTGAAAGACAATCCGTATTCCATATTAGACGTTGCAGATATTGTATTTGTAAACCCAGTAAATACAGGCTATTCTAGACCTGTGGTTAAAAAAGGGAAGAAACTGGACAAATCTAAATTCTTTGGAATAAACGCAGATATAAAATACTTAGCCGGGTGGTTAAATACCTTTATCACTCGTAATAATCGCTGGGAATCTCCCAAATATATTATTGGAGAAAGCTATGGAGGCACACGAGTAATGGGATTAGCTGCAGAATTACAAAATAGCCAGTGGATGTACTTAAATGGAGTGATTATGGTTTCTCCTGCCGATTATCAGGTGTTGAGAACAGGTAGTTCTTTTGAATCTGCCATTAACCTTCCTTATTTTACGGCTGCGGCATGGTACCACAAGATGCTACCGAATGACCTACAAAGTAAAGATCTACTAGAAATATTACCACTTGCCGAAGACTATGCTATCAATAAATTGATTCCGGCAATTTCTAAAGGAGGATTTATTTCTGCAGATGAAAAGAATACCGTAGCGGAGAAAATGGCTTATTTTTCCGGAATTTCTAAAAAAGTGATTCTACAGCACAATTTGGATCTTCCAAAAAGTTATTTCTGGAAGGAGTTATTACGCGATAAGAGCGGTTATACAGTAGGAAGATTAGACTCAAGGTATAAAGGATTAGACAAGCGAGAAGCGGGCGATAGACCGGACTATAACTCAGAATTAACCTCCTGGCTGCATTCCTTTACGCCAGCGATCAATTACTATATCCGAGAGCATTTAAATTTTAAAACCGATGTTAAGTATAATGTATTCGGGCCTGTACGTCCTTGGGATAACAGAAATAACAATGTACGAGAAGGTCTGCGACAAGCCATGGCACAAAACCCATATCTAAAAGTATTGATTCAGTCAGGGTATTATGACGGTGCTACTACCTATTTCAATGCAAAATACACCATGTGGCAAGTAGATCCAAGCGGAAAAATGAAAGATCGATTCTATTTTAAAGGATATAGAAGTGGACATATGATGTATTTACGCAACGTAGATCTTAAAAAAGCGAATGACGATTTAAGAACATTTATCAAAAATAGTTCGGCAAAAGGAAAAGCAGCAAAATATTAAAACACGGTAAATGCAATTTAAACATCCAGAAATTTTATACGTTCTCTTTGCATTGATCATACCAATTCTGGTACATCTTTTTCAGCTGCAAAAATTCAAAAAAGTAGTCTTTACGAACGTTGCATTTTTGAAAAAAATAGACCTACAAACACGTAAAAGTTCTCAGCTAAAAAAGTGGCTAATTCTCACGTCAAGAATGCTTCTTTTTACAGCCATTATTTTTGCTTTTTCTCAACCCTATTTTAGCACTAAAAATACAGCTCAAAATATTCATAATTCGATCTATTTAGATAACTCAATTAGTCTCAATTCAATTGGTAAAAAAGGAAAATTATTACAGGTTGCAGCCCAAGAAATTATCGAAAATGTTTCTGACGAGCATTCTTATTCCTTCCTAACGAATTCAGATTTTTATAGAAATGTAACCGCTACAGAATTAAAAAACATCCTTAAAAAAGTAGACTTCACTACAAAAAACCTAAGTATTCAAGAAGTTTTACTCAAAATAGAGTCAGAAAAATTAAATAAAACTAACAGTTTAAATAGTATCACTTTAATATCTGATTTTCAGAATAATAAAAAAATAAAAAATAATGAGTTTACAAATGTAACAGTGCCAATTTCGCTTATAAAAACTGCAGCGGAGCTAAAAAATAACATTTCGATAGATAGTATTTTTATCAGTAATAAAAATGAGCGTAATTTCACGTTGAATGTTGTGCTAAAAAATCAAGGACCTGAAAAAACCAATGTTCCTATCTCTATTTTCAACGATACAAAGTTGATTAGCAAACGCTCCTTCTCTATCGAAAACGACACCAAAAAAACAATTGATTTTGAAATACAAAATCAGTCCCATTTTAGAGGCCGTATAAAGATACAAAATAATGACGTTTTCTTGTTTGATAATGACTTTTTTTTTACGGTCAATTTTGGTGAAAAAATCAACGTTTTAAGCATTGGTAAAAACAACGATTATTTACAGAATATTTTTACAGATGATGTTTTTGTTTTTAATCAGGTTTCTAGTTCAAAAATCAATTATAATATAGTACCCAAACAACAGTTGATTTTATTAAATGAAATGGATGATATTCCAAGTACTCTTTCCAATGCATTGACAGATTTTGTAAACAATGGAGGAAGTCTTGTCGTGATTCCGAGTATTTCGGCAACGATAAACTCCTATAATTCTTTTTTCTCTAGGATGAATATTGGAAAGATTTCTAAAAATCAGCAAGATTCGCTGAAAATTACCAAAATTCATTACGATCATCCATTATTTAAAAACGTTTTTACCAAACAGGTGCGTAATTTTCAATTTCCGCGGGTTATTAGCAGTTTTAACGCCACATTTAAAGGTACTCCCCTATTAAGTTTTGAAAACAACCAGTCTTTCCTATCTAATCTTACGGTTGGAAATGGTGAACTATACTGGTTTTCAGGTGCTTTGAGCACTGTCAATTCAAACTTTACCAATTCACCTTTAATTGTTCCAACACTCTATAATATTGGTCAGAGTAGTTTACAAACTTCAAAACCATACTACAGATTACAGGAAAGAAACACCATTGAAATTAATGCTTCTATTGGGAAGGATCAAGTAGTTTCTATACAGAACCTACGTAGTTCTTTTATACCGTTACAACAAAATTCTCAAAATAAAATCTCCATCTTAACTACTGATAAACCTGATAAAAAGGGGTTTTATCAGATTGTTTCTAAGGATACGCTACAAACCATTTCTTATAATAACCCGAGTAGTGAAAGTATGGTTGATTTCATGAACATCAACGAACTTAGTAGTCAAAATAGTAACATTACTTCTTACGACTCTATAGCGTCCTATTTTGAAGAAGAAAATCAAAAAAATGAAGTTCAGTGGCTTTGGAAGTTGTTTTTAGCGCTAGCAATTGTATCTTTGCTGCTGGAAATTTTAATTTTAAAATTCTTCAAAACATGACCACGCTTCTAAAGTCGGCTACCATAATAGATGCTTCAAGTCCTTTCCACAAGCAACAAAAAGATATTTTAATTACAAACGGTTTTATTGAAAAAATAGCAAATTCGATTCCTGCTAAAAAGGAGTACGAAGTTGTGAACTACCCAAATCTGCACGTTTCATGTGGTTGGTTTGATACTTCTGTTTCCTTTGGTGAGCCTGGTTTTGAGGAAAGAGAAACGATTCAAAATGGCCTTTTAACAGCCGCGAAAAGTGGTTTTACTGCAGTAGCAATTACAAGCAATACAGATCCTATAGTAGATTCTAAATCTGCGGTGGAGTTCTTAATAAATAAAGGAGCTTCCAGTAATGTTGATGTATTTCCCATAGCCGCGTTAAGCAAGAATAGTGATGGAAAGGAAATGGCAGAGCTGTATGACATGAAACAGTCTGGAGCTATTGCTTTTGGAGACTACAACAAACCAATTAACAACGACAATCTTTTAAAAATAGCGTTGCAATATGCTCAAAATTTTGATGGATTGGTATTGAGTTTCCCTAAAAACAATGCTATTGCGGGCGAAGGAATCGTAAATGAAGGTGTTAATAGTACTTCTTTGGGATTGAAAGGAGCTCCTGCCCTATCTGAGCATTTACAAATTGCCAGAGACTTATTCTTACTCGAATATACTGAAGGTAAATTACACATACCGACTATTTCTACGGCAAAATCCGTACAACTTATAAAGGATGCAAAAAAGAAGGGACTTCAAGTCTCTTGTAGCGTCACGCCACATCATTTAACATTGACAGATGACGAGCTTGCAGGGTTTGACAGCAATGTAAAAGTGAATCCTCCTTTACGAACTAAATCAGATACAAAAGCACTGATAAAAGGAGTAAAGGATGGTACCATAGATATGATTACATCAGATCATAATCCTATCGATATTGAAAACAAGAAGTTAGAATTTAGCCTCGCTTTAGATGGTACTATTGGTATGGAGAGTCTTTTTGGAGCGGTACATTCAGTTTTAGATTTAGAAACCATAATTGAAAAGCTCACAAAAGGGCCAAGAGCGGTTTTCGGACTAGAAAAAACACAAATTGCTAAAGGTGCAAAAGCAAATATTACGCTTTTCAATCCAGATGAGCTAAGTACTTTTACTGAGGAGCATATTCTTTCAACTTCGAAAAACAGTGCTTTTATAGATAAGAAACTACAAGGAAAGGCATACGGTATTTATGCTAACAATCAATTAGTTACAAAATAATGGATGCAGCATTGCACTACGTCGTAAGACAGCCAAAGAAAGTTGCAGAAAATCCACCTTTACTAGTATTAGTTCATGGATATGGGAGCAATGAGTTAGACCTTTTTTCATTTGCGGAGGAATTACCAGATGAACTGCTGATAGTTAGTTTAAGAGCCCCTTATGAAATGGGGTACGGAGGCTATGCATGGTATGCCATCAATTTAGATGCTTCTAATAATAAACACTCGGATTTAGACCAGGCCAGCGTATCGTTACAAAAAATTGCCGCGCTTATTGATGAACTAAAAGATCTATATGATACAGCTGAGAACAAAACGTTCTTATTAGGTTTTAGTCAAGGAGCTATTTTAAGCTATGCTCTTAGCTTTAACTATCCCAACAAAGTACAGCATGTATTGGCTTTAAGTGGTTATATCAATGAAGATCTTATGCCAACGGTTGCAGCTAAAAACATCAATACAGATTATTATATTTCACACGGTACAGTAGACCAGGTATTACCTATTGAATGGGCTAGAAAAGCCCCCATTATTCTAAATTCATTTGGCTTACAACATGTATATTCTGAATACCCTGTTGGTCATGGTGTTGCTCCTCAGAATTTCTTTAGTTTTAAAAAGTGGATGGAAGAGCGGCTGTAAAAATCGCCTTTTTTTAGTACATTACCCTTGTTATAATAACTACTCATGATTAATATTCACAATTTTGATTTCCTGATAGGCACATGGAATGTAACCAACCGGAGGTTAAAAGAAAGACTATGTGGTTCTGACGACTGGGAAGAATTTCAAGCACATATGGAAACCAAACCTATTTTGAACGGTTTAGGACTCATGGATGAAATGAAATCAGATCATTTTGGTGATACCTTCATTGGATTGAGCATACGAATGCTCAACCCAAAAACAGGAACATGGAAAATTTATTGGGCAGATACTGCCAATCCAGCGTTATTACTAAAAGAGCAAGTAGTCGGAACATTTTCTGATGGTATAGGCACTTTTTATGGAGAGGAATACTATCAAGGAAAAAAATACAAATTGCGTTTTCTCTGGAAAAAAGAAGCGCTAGACACCGCCAAATGGGAACAGGCTTACTTCGATGAAAACAATCAGGAATGGGAAACTAACTGGACCATGCTATTCAAAGCTGTAAAAAAATAACGCCCCAATAGGTACTATTAATTATTATATCTTTATCGTCAACCTAATGGTCAATTAATAACATGACGCAACTAACCTTTTTTACTCAAGACGTTAAAAGAATGCTAGGTAAATACAAGATCAGGATACTTCACATATGGTTAAGTAGAGTTTTCTGGGGCGTATTAATGTACCGCATAGAACGCAGTTTCTTTTTAATCTTCAAAAAGTATTATGGTGTTCTCAGGGTACCTTTTATCCCTATTTTCAATATTTTTTATGCGTACTCGAATTTAGATATCAACTATAAAGCCGATATAAAAGGAGGAATACTGGTATTACATCCGGCCGTTGGTGTGGTTATATCTGGCCAGTCAGTAATTGGGAAAAATATAACCTTGACTGGAGGAAACATTATCGGCGCTAAAAAAACCTGTGAGCCAGGCTCTTTCGTTATTGGCGACTACTGCAATTTTGGTGCGAATGCTACACTAATTGGTCCACTTGTGCTTGGAAACAACATAACCGTTGGCGCATCGGCTTGCGTGGTAAAAAGTTGCACTGAGCATGGGAGCATTTTAATGGGCGTTCCGGCAGAAAAAACAAATTAGACATCTATTTTTAGCCCATCGTAGCTTAAGAATACATTTTCCGGCAATAATTTTTCTACCTCAGCATGAAAACCAAGTTTATGGCTGATATGGGTAAAATAAGCTCTTTTCGGGTTTATCTCTTTTACAAATGCTAAAGCCTCTTCCAAGTTTAAATGTGTAGGATGCACTTCAATGCGTAACGCATTGACAATTAAGACTTCCAAGTCTTGAAGTTTTTCCTTTTCTAGATCGTCTATAGTTTTAAGGTCTGTAATATAAGCAACATCGTCAAATCGATATGCGGTAATAGGTAAATTACCATGTAGTACCTCGATAGGAGTAACCTTTACGCCGCTTAATTCAAAAGGTGTTACATCTACAAGATTCTCGTGTAACTTAGGTGCCCCTGCATACCTATCCTCGGTAGCAAAAATATAAGCAAAGCGTGTTTTAAGGTTTTCTAAAACTCGTTCGGTGGCATATATGGGTACTTCTCCCATTTGATAGGTATATGGGCGTAAATCATCTACACCGGCTGTGTGATCTGAATGCTCGTGGGTAAACAGCACACCGTCTATAGATTGTACATTCTCGCGAAGCATTTGCTGTCTAAAGTCCGGACCACAGTCAACAATGAAATTGGCATCTTCCCAAGAAATCATAATGGACGAGCGCAGTCGTTTATCCTTTAGATCCTCAGACAAGCATACAGGGTCATTATTAGCAATCATTGGGATTCCTTGTGATGTTCCCGTACCTAAAAATGTAATTTTCATATATCACAAAAATAGCATAAAAATTGACTGGTAGGGCTTAAATTCATTACATTTGTTATTCTAATAAAATGCAAACAAAATGGCTATTTCTCTAAAAGGAGACAAAAAAATTAGCAGTGTACCAGCTACGAAAACCAAAGCACTGCGTATAAATTTAAATACGGATATTTACGGAACATTTGCCGAAATTGGAGCTGGACAAGAAACGGTTCGTAATTTTTTTAGAGCAGGTGGTGCCTCAGGAACCATAGCAAAAGCCATGAGTGCATACGATAAGGATTTCTCTGATGCAATATATGGTGTAGAGGCAGACAAGAGGTATGTTACTGAACCTCGTTTGCAGAGAATGCTAAGGCATGAAGTTGACTTAATCGAAGACCGTTTAAGCAGATCAAAACATCCTGATAAGTTGTTTTTCAGTTATGCTAATACGGTTGCTACCATAGATTTCTCTAAAAAATTTAAAGGCCATGGATGGGTTGGTATTCGTTTTCAATTAGATCCTCTAGAGGATTTTAATGAGATTGTACTCCACTTACGTTTTAGAGAAACAGATGCGAGATTACAGCAAGAAACATTAGGAATTCTAGGAGTTAACTTGATTTATGGGGCATTTTATTTAAATGATAATCCAAAAGAACTTTTAAAATCTTTCTATGACAATCTAGATAAAGACCAATTAGAAATTGATATGATCAATTTCTCAGGCCCTAGATTTATGTATGTAGATAATCGTTTAATGAGTTTACAGTTGGTAAAGAATGAAATGACCAATGCTGTAATGTTCGGACCCGATGGTAATAATTTATTGCCAGCACAGGTTTTATATAAAAAGAACATCTTAGCGTTACGCGGTAGTTTTAGACCAGTGACCAAGGTCAATATGGACATGTTCCAGAAATCTAAGGATCTATTCTTTGCAGAGAATAAGGTTGACCCTGATAACTCTCAAGTTATTTTTGAAATTACATTAAGTAACCTTAGAGCAGAAGGAGAGATTAACGAGCGAGATTTCCTAGATCGAGCAGAACTATTGTGTTCCCTTGGACAAAATGTAATGATCACCAACTTCCAGGAGTATTTTAAACTGGTTGAATATTTTAGTGAGTTTACCAAAGCTAGAATGGGACTTGCCATGGGTGTATACAACTTAATCCAGATTTTTGATGAGAAGTATTATCGTCACTTAAGCGGCGGAATACTGGAAGCTTTTGGAAAACTATTCTACAGAGACTTAAAAGTATATATGTATCCGTATAAAGATGCAGAAACTCAAGAGTATATTACCAGTGATAATTTAAAGGTACACCCGAGAATGAAAGAACTTTATAAGTTCTTTAAAAATAATGGTAAGTTGAATGATATTAAAGACTTTAACCCTGAAATTCTCCATATTTTCTCGAGGGAAGTTTTACGCATGATTTCTGAAGGTGAAGATGGGTGGCAAGATATGCTTCCAGAAGGAATTTCAGAAACCATTGTTCAAAATCGATTATTTGGTTTCTCTAGGAGAAGAGTTCGTAGATAATTAATTAAACCTTCTTATATTTATTTCGTCTAAATCAAAAAACAACAGTCGTTGATTGATGAAATAATCTTAGTAGAACAGCTTAAAGATGCTCATAGCAAAGAAAAAGCGTTTCGCGTGCTCATTAGTGAATACAAAGAACGTTTGTACTGGCATATACGAAAGATTGTAATTTCGCACGACGACACTGATGATGTTTTACAAAATACCTTTATAAAGGTATTTAGAGGTATTGACAATTTTAAACAAGATAGCAAATTGTATTCCTGGATGTATAGAATTGCGACCAATGAGTCTATCACATTCTTAAACAAAAGGGCAAGGGAGCGAAATACGGACATTTCAGAAATTAAACAAGAGTTGGTTTCTACCTTAGGGTCAGATACTTTGTTTACTGGAGATGCTATTGAAATTACATTACAAAAAGCCATTGCTACTTTACCGCAAAAGCAGCAGTTAGTTTTTAACATGAAATATTTTGATCACATGAAATATGATGAGATTTCCGTAGTTTTGGAGACCTCTGTTGGAGCTTTAAAGGCTTCCTATTTTCATGCAGTGAAAAAAATAGAGAAATATATCAAAACACAAGTCCTTTAAACCTTTATGGGTTTAATTAGTCTTACAAATAATGGATAACGAATTAAAAAATAGTGAAGATTTTATCAGAGAGAAAACCACTCGTGAAGGGTTTTCTGTTCCTGAGCACTATTTTGATAGTGTTGAAGATATATTTTCTGCAAAATTGAAGGAAGAAGCGTTACCTAAGCAAAACGGTTTTAAAGCTCCAAAAGATTACTTTGACACCCTTGAAGATCGTATTATCGATAAGGTTGTACCATCAAAAGTAACTAAGGTCATTCCTTTGAGAAGAAGGTTTATTAAAATGATGCCAGTTGCCGCTGCGGCTGTAATTGCTTTACTGGTTATTTTTAATATGCCTGCGGATATAGACGACCCTACTCCAGATGAAATTGTGAACTGGTTCGAGAATGATATTTATAGAATTTCAAGTGATGATATATCAATCGCGTTTGAAGATGTTGAATTGGATGATGATGTGGTAGATACTTCTATAGATATAGATGATATTGAAACTTATTTAGAAAATATAGATACTTCTTCTTTACTTAATGAAATAAATTAGATGATGATGAACTTTAAAAAAATACTTCTTCTTGCTTTTTTAGTCACTGGTGTGAGCTTACAAGCGCAAAAGAAGATCAAAAAACAAAGCAGAGAAAAGATTCGTACGTTAAAAATTGCCTACATCACTGATAAACTAGATTTATCTGAAGGGGAAGCTGAAAAGTTTTGGCCTATTTATAATAAGTATGACGCCATATTAATGAAGCTTCGAGTAGAGGAGCGTTATAAGTTGAAAAGATCAATATCCGAAACTGGTGGATTGGAAGCATTGTCTGAAGAGGATGCAGACGCAATCACAAAAAAAATGATCAGTTTGGAAAAACAAATGTATGAGACAAAGAAGCAGTTCTTTGTTAGTTTACGAAAAGTCATTTCTTCTAAGAAAATAATTCAGTTGCAAATGGCAGAGCGAGAGTTTAATAGAACAATGCTGCGTAAATTGAGAAAACCTAGAAAAAAGATAAAAGATAAAAAGGAGCCTTAGGCTCCTTTTTATTTATCTATAATGTTCATGCAAACATATAATTCTGGTTTGTTCATTATATACTTCTTTAACCAGATTGTCAATTCTTTTATTTCGTGTGGTAATAGCCTCTGCACTGCTTTTTCTAATTCTTTACTAAACAACTCTTTATTAAAACTTACTTTTTTTAAGATCGTTTTAGTATACTCAAACATTGCTCTGGCCATAAATTCCTTTTTTAATATAACGTCATCGAAAACGATTTCGTATGTGCTACAAAAATAAAACAAAAAAACCATTTCAAATTATTGAAATGGTTTTTATAATGTGAACGAAAAGTTAATTTACAACTGGTTTATTTTTGACACCAAGTTATTCGCTTTTTCTTCTAATTCTGCACTGATCGCTTTAAAATGTGCTTTCTTATTTTCTACATCTTTTGCATGTACTTTTGCTATTAATACATCAAACGTATCAATGGCTTCATCTATAATAGCTTCAGACTTTTTGGTATCTGCTTTTGGATTTACCAGTTCCCACACGTAACACTCTTCAATAATATCACCTAATGTGTAATTGATGTCTTTCTTTAAATTTTTTACACTTGCCATAATTCATGTTTTAAAGGTGCAAATTTAGTTTATTTTATTCAATTCTATCTGATACTGTTTAAAAAACTCACCTAAATGATAACCATCTACCAGTGCGTGATTAACAGCTACAGAAACTGGCATCATAAGCCTACTTTCTTTCTTCGAGAACTTACCAAAGGCTAGTTTAGGAACCGAATCATCTTTTACTCCAGAAAATGGCTCCTTATGCCCCGAAAAATTAAGCCAAGGCAACGCAGAACAATGGATGCAATTATCAGCATCATCAGAAGGAAACAAATCTGTAGTGGTTAACACTCGGTGCTTTTCTTTTTGAAAATTACTAAGAAAAACCTCAAAACGCTCATCGTAATAAATAAAGGTACAACCAAAGGTGTTATCTTCTCTAGAAATAGTTGCAGAAGCATGAATTGTATCATGTATAACAACTTTATCATCCTGAATTCGATAACGAAAATTTTCTACCGAATTAATTGCTTTCATACACGCATGAAGATATAATGCAAAAAAAGGAATACCCGTTTTCTTGGCAAAACTATATGCTTCTGTCACATCTACTTCCACTACAACAGCAAAATAAGGATCGCGCAATTTTCTAAAGTGCTCGAAATGTTGCTTTCTGTTCCAAGTTTCTATGTCTAGGTATCGCATTTATAAAAACTCTAATATGTCTGTAATTTTCTGTATTGTTTTGTATTCAGAGTTTAGGGCATCTTGCTTGGTAACCTCTTCATGCACCCAAGTTGTATGAAAAGGAACATGTATTGCCTCAGCTCCAATATTGACCAACGGAAGAACATCAGATTTCAAAGAGTTACCAATCATTAGTAACTCGTCTGGCTTGATATCTAAATGACTTAATAGTTTCTTATAATCGCCTTCCTTTTTTTCACTCATCACCTCTATATGATGAAAGTACTTTAATAACCCTGACTTCTCCAACTTTCTTTCTTGGTCTAGAAGATCTCCTTTTGTAGCCACAATCAATCTATATTTTCCATGTAAAGAAGATAACACCTTCTCTACACCATCTAGTAGATCTATAGGCTTGGTCAGCATTTCTTTACCTATATCCAGTATTTTTTCAATAACCTGCCCTTGCACATCTTTATTGGAAAGCTCCAGTGCACATTCTATCATTGATAGCACGAAACCTTTAATTCCGTAACCATACATCTCCAAATTTCTTATTTCGGTTTGAAAAAGTTCCTGGTCTATTTTATTTTCTGTTTCAAAAGAGCATAATAGCTTGGCAAATTCATGTTCTGCCTCTCTAAAATAGGTTTCATTTACCCATAATGTATCATCTGCATCAAATGCAACTACTTTTACATTCTTGTACATCTATATCATCTTTTTAGCCTCTTCTAAATCCTCAGGTGTATCAATACCTATTGATTCCGTAGCCGTTTCAATCATTTTTATTTTTTTGCCCATTTCTAAATACCGAATGCACTCAATCTTCTCTGCCTTTTCTATAGGAGTCATTTGAGTATGATAAAACTCAATCAGCGCTTCCTTTCTAAAAGCATAGATTCCTTTATGCTTATAATATAGCACCTTTTCAGTTTTATCTCTTTGATGAGGAATGACATTTCTTGAAAAATAAATGGCAAAATCATGTATATCAGTAATTACTTTAACATTATTTGGGTTCTCAATTTCTTCTACTTTGGTCATAGGTACCATTAAAGAAGCCAAGTCAATTTTTCTATCGGTGTCCTTACTAAAAACGTCTATTAACTTCTTCAATGAATTTTCATCAATAAAAGGCTCGTCTCCTTGCACGTTTACTATAAGGTCCACATCCATAAACTCGACTGCCTCTGCAATTCTATCGGACCCACAATTATGTTCTTTTTTACTTCGGATTACTTTTCCTTGTGCATTGCTGATTAGGTCAAAAATAGTATTGGAACCTGTTACCACATAAACATCATTAAAAAGGTTTGTGTTTTTAGTTGCTTCATATGTTTGTAAGATCACTGGTTTCCCACCCAAATCTTTCATCAGTTTTCCAGGAAATCTACTAGCGCTATATCGCGCTGGAATCATTGCAACTATGTTCATTGTTCTTAATAGAATTACAAGATCAAAGATACGTTTTTATAGATTCTTAAAATTATCGATACAAAATATAAATTCAACAAAACTTTAACATTATAATTATCAAGTAAGTATCTGTAATTTGAATTTTATACTTACATTTGGTGTATATGAAAAACCTAGTGCAGCTATACTCGCAAATTAAACATGTCTTAACGACAACTATGTGCAATATTACCATGCGCAAGCAACCTATTTATATAAAGAGCAGCACCAAGAATAGATTTAGGAAAAAATAAATACAATTATTTACAAAATATATAAGGTGCTTTTTAACAAAAGCACCTTTTTTAGTTTAAAAAAGAAATTATGGAAAACAAAATTTTAAAACCAGCACAAGATTCATTTGAGTTTGTAGTTAATAAAAGACAAGTCTCTAAGGAAAAAACATTGCATTCATCCATCCTCTTTAAGAAAGTACAATCTTTTGCTAATGAGTTTATTATTCCGAATAAAAATATTTTAGATACTAGTCCAAAATCGTTCGAATTAAACTTTATACAGAATGCATACTTGAATGAAGAATTGGTTGTAAAGAATCAGATAAAAAAATTAAACAGCACTTATTTAATTCTGCTCATTACTGTTTCAAAGAAAACGCAGAAAGATCCTATATGTGAAGCCACTTTTGGCTACACATTTAAAAAAGCTTCTTAATTAATTTTAAGTTGATTTTGGTTTGTTTGTAACTGGCTGAGGTGTTCCCTTGGCCAGTTTTACTTTATATACACTTCCAATAACTCAGTATTTTCTAAAGGATGAATACTAAAGTGTTTTAATGTATTTGGTACTAAAATGGTCTCACCTTTTTGTAGCGTTTCTTTTTGGTTGTCAGCTACAAACATTGCATTCCCTTTTACACACATATATATAACAAAAGAATCTTTATCGGAATGATCTATAGAAAAGACATCTGTTATCGGTACTATATTTGTGGTAAAATATGGGCACGATACCATTTCTGTACTTGAGTTTTGTTGTTTTCGGTAATTAGTTCTATAAGAATCTTTCACTACATAATCTATAGCGTCAATGGCTTCATCTGTATGTAGGTCCCTGTAATTTCCATGACTATCTTGACGGTCCCAATCGTATATTCTATAGGTAATATCGGAAGTTTGCTGTATTTCTGCCAACAAAACGCCTGCGCCAATTGCATGAACTCTACCTGTTGGAATAAAGTAAACATCTCCTTCCTTTACTTCATCGATATTTAAAATATCCGTCAATGATTTATTTTCCAAGTGGTGTTTATATTCTTCCGATGTAACTTCTTCCTTAAAACCAACAATCAAATTTGCTTTTTCATCTGCTTGCATAACATACCACATTTCTGTTTTACCAAAAGAATTATGTCTCTCTCTGGCCAAATCATCATGCGGATGTAACTGAATACTCAGTGCTTCTTTCGCATCAATAAACTTGATGAGTAATGGGAACTTTTCGGCAAACTGAGCAAAGACTTTTTCTCCTACTAAATCTCCTTTATACCTCGAAATCAACTCTTTTAAGTCTGTTCCTTCTAAAGCACCATTTGAAACTATGGAAGTATCTCCCTCAACATCAGAAATCTCCCAACTCTCTCCAACATCGTTCCTGTCGGTTGTTTTATTTAAAAGGTTTTTTAGTTTTTCTCCACCCCAGATTTTGTCTTTTAGGATAGGATCGAACTTTAAAAATTGCTTCATGGTTTTACTTTAGAATTCACAAATTTACAAGGATTTTGCTACAATATGGTCTTAATAAAATTTAATTAACTTTGAGAGAACATGTAATTTTAAAATCAACCACTCTAATATGTATGGCGTATTTCAGTCTTCCAGAATTGAATCCATAAGTGTTTTAGGAGATTTACATCGGTATTCTACTCTTGTTATTTCTTATTTACAAACGATAAAGACAAATAGTAGCTGAACTAGTTGTAACTTTTTTAAAACTTTATATACAAATCATATAACTTATCTTTAGCATTGTGATTAAAATCTTTAGAAACTTAAGAAAAAAAAATATGTCCAAGAATAATATCAAAAACTATCTTTTATATGCTTTTGGTGAAATTGCTCTGGTAATGATTGGGATCTTACTCGCACTGCAAGTAAATAACTGGAATGAAACTAGAAAACGAAAACAAGAACTGAGTAGTATTCTAAATACTGTAAAGCTAGACCTCGTGCGTGATACTATAATAGCAAAAGGTATTATCGATTTTTATGAAGCTAATGAAAAGAGTAGTTTAAAGTTTATCAATAAAGAAATCACAAAAGATAGCTTAACTACCTGTTTGTTATGTAGAAATCTAATTACAGTATATCGACCATTTGCCATTCAAACTAAAGGATTGGAGATGATAAAGAATTATAGCAATCAAAACAATGTCAAAAACGATTCTTTGATTTTAACGGTAACTCAATTCTACGGAACGCTGAGTCAGTTAATTGAAGATAGCAATGGTTTTATCAAGAAGGAGGTATTGAAAAATATAGAAAGTTTTCAAGAAAAACCTTGGTACGTAGATTGGACACAAGGAAAAATGACACCAGCAATTATGGAATATTATTTAAGTGAAGATTATAGAAAAAGAGTAGCCTCACACAATATATTTGGCTCTAAAAATCACTTGCAATTTGTGACTGTATATAAAAATGGAGCGAAAAAGATCATTGAAATGATAGATTCAAAATCAACGGAGAAGAAATAATGGATGGATTTAACATTGTAATGGTTATTGCCATCATCCTCTTTGCAAGATTAGGAGTGAGGCTTTACATAGGATATAAAAAGCATAAAAAAGGGCAAGAGAATAATGACTAGTTTAAAAAGTTTTTCTATTTGGATCATTGCGCTTAGCACGACACTCATTTTCGCTAAAAACAATGGTAAAATTGTTCAACAAGAGGTCTCCGGGCATCAGCTGTCTATATACATCCCTCATGAATATTCATCTGCCAAAAAGTATAAAGTAATCTATATTAATGACGGGCAATGGTTATTTAAACGATCCGAATCTTTACAGTTAGATAAAAAACTGGATAGTCTTATTGCCATGAATGCTATTGAACCCATCATTATTGTGGGTATCCATAGTGACAGATCAAGAACAGAAAATTATGTACCTTATAAAATAGAAGGTAATCCATACTTTGTTTCTAAAGCAGCGTCTTATGCAAACACTCTTACCAAAGAGATAATTCCGTTTATAGATACTAGGTACAGTACTATTAAAAAGCGTGAAGGTAGAGCTGTTTTTGGTTTTTCTTTTGGAGGATTGAATGCGACCTGGTTAGCTATACACTATCCAAATTCTTTTTCTTTTAGCGCTGGATTTTCTCCATCTTTTTGGGTGAACAATCACCAAATAATTAAAGAGGTTCATACATTAAAAGAGAACACTACTTTCTGGTTTGATATCGGTACTAATGAGTGGAACTATTACGTTCCTTTTATTGACTTAGCAATAAAACAGGGCGGTGTGTATGGAAAGTCTATTTTTTATTATGAAATACCTAAAGGTGAACATACAATTGATCATTGGAAAAAAAGACTACCCTACCCTATTCTTGTTTTTGCAGGTAAAAAGGCAGGAAAAATAGAAGATTGGAATATCGAGATTGAAGTGATCAAAAGTACATCCAGGAAAGGTGTTTTTTATCAGAGAATCAATCCAATAGTTACCCTAACAAATGGGGTTAAATATTCATTAGCAGATCAAGCAACCTACATACTAAAGAACAAAAAAGATGGAAAACTAGCAGCGGATGGGCGCTTTGCATTTGATGGGCAAAATGATCTGAGCATTGTTGTGTCCTATAAAGGTTTTAAAGAAGAAATTATTATAAAATATCTAGACATTCAGAAGTTAAAAAAACAATGATCACAATTTTTCGTAAAACACGTCAAAAACTACTAAGTGAAAACAATATGGGAAAGTATTTTAAATACGCTTTAGGTGAGATTATATTAGTCATGGTTGGAATCTTACTCGCACTACAAGTAAATAACTGGAATGAAAGTAGAAAGGATAGAATTCGAGAAAATGCCATTTTAAAGGAGCTGCATAGAGATTTTAAAAAGAACCTGCAGCAGTTTAACGAGATTGTTGCAGTTCATGAAAAATCGCTGCGAGGCTCAAACCGATTCAAGAAATTCATTAATCATCCCAATCCAATCCAAGTAAGAGATAGCATTGGGAAGTATTATTTTTTAGCTTTTAATGGGGTTTCATACAACCCATCAAATGGTATTGTTACCTCTTTAATCTCTTCAGGAGAATATAAGCTCATTAAGAATGATACGTTACGAAATTATTTAATATCATGGAAAGACGCTCTAGAAGATTATACAGAAGAAGAGCAAGTTTCTAATAGGTTGTGGTCTGAAAAAATTGAACCTTTTCTTATTGACAATGGTGATCTCGCGAATCTTACGAATCCAATAAACTTTAAATTGATTACCACAATGAAATTTAAAAATTTGACGCAACGACATATTTTTCTTCTCAGAAATATTTTAAGATCTATAGATCAAGAACCTTTGCAAAATCACTTGAACGAGATCGTACGACTTTCTAAAACAGAATAGATATGATAAAGTTTTTTAGAACTATTAGACAAAATTCTCTTATGAAAAATAAAACGAGTACGTATGTAAAATATGCTATTGGTGAAATTGCTTTGGTTATGGTCGGAATCCTATTGGCTCTGCAGGTGAGCAATTGGAATCAGGGGGTTCAAAAAGAAAAACTTGAGTTAAAGCTTTTAGGCAAACTCCAGGAAGACCTTACCAATATGTATGGCGACATTGCCAATGATCTAAAAACCATGCAACTTGGGGACCGCAGTCATTTCAGAATATTAGATTACATGCAAAAAAATGAAACCTATAAAGATAGCATGTGCTTCGATTTTCATTGGCTTGCGAAGGACGAATATATCTATCCGGTAACCTCAACCTATGATGTTATAAAAAGAGAGGGGCTTAATATTGTTAAGAACGACTCTATTCGGATGGGCGTTCAGTTAGCTTTCGAGAATTTTTTCTCACGCCTGGTAAGAACAAATGCATTTTATCCAAATATTGAAGAGTTCTTTTCTCCTTATTTCCAAAAAAATTTTACGCCAAACAAGAACGAAGATCTTATTTTTAAGGAGCAGTTTTACGGATATACTCAGACTTTTCCCTATAAAAAGAGGGTAAATGATAAAACATATACCATTGCCATTGGTTATGTCCCAAAGGATTTTGAAAAATTGAAAAAAGATGAGGAGTTTTCCATGTTAATGCAACAAGCTTACTCTTATAGAACATACAAAATCAATAGATATAAATCTGCTAAGTATGTCATCGAAGAGCTCCAAAAATTGATTGATAAAGAATTAAAAAACAGGCAATGATCAAAATTTTTAGAAATATTAGGAAGCAATTCATAAAAGATGGTAAGACTAGTAGCTACTTGAAATATGCCATTGGAGAAATTGCATTAGTAGTCATTGGTATTTTGTTAGCATTACAGATTAATAACTGGAATGAGCAATCCAAGAAAAATGATCTAAGAGAAAAGTATTTACTATCATTGATCGAAGATCTTAAACAAGATACTACACTTGTTAAGAGTCAATATAGTTTTTATAAAAACGACACCATCAAATTACAATCGCAAATAAGACGGATTAAAAAATATAAAAACTCCATTGACACCGTTAAAAAGATTGCGAGATATGAGTTTGACACCAACATACAACTCATTACAACCTTTAGTAACAAAACCTATCAAACACTTATAAATACAGGGAACATTGACCTTGTTGATCCTTGGTTAGTGGAAGAACTTTCAAAACTTGATCAACTTCAAAAATTAGTCATCGATATTTATTCGTTGAGCATGCGATCTTATTCTCAAATACTTGGTATATACAATCAACGATATCCTTTCTATGATGATGCGCTTGCCGGTGACGTATTAGATGTTATCTGGGAACAAGCCGATGATAAGCACTTCCTCGCAAATTATAATGAGATCGTAAGTTCGAAACAAACAACGGCTAACAATATTATTCAGATGTTACCGCCTATGTATTCACAAACTGCTCGTTTGCTAAAGAGGATCGAGGCTTCCTATCCTGATTTGTTTATCAAGAAAAATTCTAAGTAGGATTTCCTTACTCTCCAGAGTAACTCACAAAATTTCTAGGAGTTTCATACAACTTCACCTTCATTTCCAAGTGATCTGGAATATGCGTTCTTAGCTTATTATAGATAACCACACAGATGTTTTCGGCTGTTGGATTTAATGTCTTGAACTCTTCAACCTCAATATTCAAGTTCTTATGATCGAAACTATCCTCCACTTCAGAACGGATCAGTCGTTTCAATTTACCTAGATCATATACAAATCCCGTTTCAGGATCTATTTCACCTGTTACGGAAACAATCAATTCATAATTATGCCCATGGTAATTAGGGTTACTGCATTTTCCAAATACTTCCAAGTTCTTTGCATCGGACCAATCGGATCGAAACAATCTATGTGCAGCATTAAAATGCGCTTTACGATACGCTGTTACTTTAGGCATGAGTTAATTTTGAATAGGATTCTTGAAATATGATTTTGAACCAGGCGGTATATTGGTCTGGGTTAGTTTCCATGTCTTCTTTTACAGCATCTAAAGACATCCATTTATACGCTTCTACTTCTTCTTTATTAATGTCTGGCTCCCCATTAAACGTTCCAACCATAACATGATCAAGTTCGTGCTCTGTGAGTCCATTATCAAAAGGTGCCTTGTACACAAACCAGAAAATCTCTTCTAAATCAGTAGTAAAACCCATTTCCTCTTGTAAACGACGTTTTCCTGCTTCAAGGGATGTTTCTCCGTCTCTCTGGTGAGAACAACATGTATTTGTCCACAATAAAGGTGAATGATACTTATCCGCAGCTCTTTGCTGTAGCATTAACTCTCCTTTATCATTAAAAATAAACACGGAAAAGGCTCTATGCAATACCGCTTTTTCATGTGCTTCCATTTTTGGCATCAATCCTATTTGATTGTCTTGTGTATCTACCAGAATAACCTGTTCCTCCATTTTTCCTATTTGATACACAAAAATACGAAAATCAATCGATTGAAATTTAGTTGTCTTTTGTTAATCTTTCTACAATTAATTCTACCGAAAACTGCGCTAATATTTATATTTGTTGTTCATGAAATACTCTTCTTTATACGTAACTGCATTCTTACTTTGCTTAGCATCCCTATATTCTTGTAAGCAAAAAGAAGTACAACCGAAGGAAAAGGTAGTTCTTAAAAAGGTCTCTATTAAAAAAATTGAAAAGCCTTTAAAGAAAGAAGTAGTAAAGAAAGTAACCCGAGATACCGATACAATCAATAAGAACAATGTGGTAGCGTTCCTAACGGCGTATGGGAAACAACACCCAGAAACTGTTGTATTGTTTGAAACACGATTTGGTAATATTAAGATCAGGTTGTACAGAGACACTCCATTGCATAGAGCGAATTTCATTTTCCTTACTAAGAAAGGATATTTTAGTACCACATGTTTTCATCGAGTAGTTCCCAATTTCATTATTCAGGGCGGAAACTCAGATCATCCGTTAACACGGAAGTTAAGAACGAAATACAATTATGTGATTCCGCCTGAAATAAAATCCCATAGAAAACATAAATACGGAGCCTTGGCAGCTGCAAGAGAATGGGATAATAATCCAAAGAAACTATCATCTCCATATGAGTTTTATATGATACAAGACAAAAGAGGGAGTCATCATTTAGATGGTGAACACACTATTTTTGGCGAAATTATTGAAGGGATCTCCACCATGGAAAAAATTGCTGCTTTAGAGACCGATTCAAAAGAGTGGCCCATTAGGGATGTCTATATCAAAGCCAGGGTTTTACGATAGTACCTATTTGAAGTTATCAAACTAAATACTTCGCTCCTATTTTGCTCATTTTCTATTTAAACTTACCTTTGCACATCAATTTTTGTAAATGAGCTTTTTAAAAGAAATAGATCGTAGAAGAACTTTCGGAATTATATCGCATCCAGATGCTGGGAAAACAACCTTAACTGAAAAATTATTATTGTTTGGAGGGGCTATTCAAGAAGCTGGTGCTGTAAAGAATAACAAGATAAAGAAGGGAGCTACCTCCGATTTTATGGAAATAGAACGTCAACGTGGTATCTCCGTAGCTACATCTGTATTGGCTTTCATTTATAGAGATAAAAAGATCAATATTTTAGATACTCCTGGACATAAGGATTTTGCAGAAGATACGTTTAGAACACTTACTGCTGTAGATAGTGTGATCGTAGTTATTGATGTTGCAAAGGGTGTAGAGGAGCAAACTGAAAAACTAGTGGAGGTATGTAGAATGCGTAAGATTCCGATGATCGTGTTTATCAACAAGTTAGATAGAGAAGGAAAAGATGCATTTGATCTTTTAGACGAAGTAGAGCAAAAACTGGGTTTAACTGTAACACCTATGAGTTTCCCTATTGGAATGGGGTATGATTTTAAGGGGATTTATGATATCTACGGAAAGAAATTAAACCTCTTTTCTGGAGAAAACAAACAAACCATTTCGGAAGGTATTGAATTCAATGATCTTGACAATCCAGAGTTGGATACCGTTGTCGGGGAAACTGCCGCCGAAACATTGAGAGAAGAGTTAGAGTTAGTATATGAGGTATATCCTAAATTTGATCAAGAGAAATACCTCAACGGAGATCTACAACCTGTTTTTTTCGGATCTGCCTTAAATAATTTTGGAGTTAAAGAGTTGTTAGATGCTTTTATTGATATTGCACCAAACCCTCAACCTAAAAAAGCAGAGGAGCGTTTAGTGGATTCAAAAGAAGAAAAATTAACGGGCTTTGTATTTAAGATTCATGCGAACATGGACCCTAAGCATAGAGATCGTCTAGCCTTTGTAAAAATTGTTTCGGGAACTTTTAAGAGAAATGCTCCTTACCTCCATGTTCGAAATGGAAAAAAAGTAAAATTCTCAAGTCCAAATGCTTTCTTCGCAGAAAGAAAAGAAATTGTAGAAGAATCGTATCCAGGAGATATTGTTGGATTGCACGATACAGGAAACTTTAAGATTGGAGATACTTTAACTGAGGGAGAAGTGCTCAATTTTAAAGGAATTCCAAGCTTTTCGCCCGAGCATTTTCGTTATGTAAATAATGCTGATCCGATGAAGGCAAAGCAACTTTATAAAGGTTTAGATCAATTAATGGATGAAGGTGTTGCGCAATTGTTTACCTTGGACATGAACGGGCGTAAAATTATTGGAACTGTAGGAGCACTTCAATATGAAGTAATTCAGTACCGATTAGAACATGAATATGGTGCTAAATGTACCTACGAAAACATTCATGTTCATAAGGCTTGTTGGGTGGAAGCAGAGGATGAAAAAAACGAAGAATTTAAAGAATTTAAAAGAGTAAAACAGCGTTATTTGGCAAAAGATAAGCAAGGGCAGTTAGTGTTTTTAGCAGATTCTGCTTTTACCATTCAAATGACGCAAAGTAAATACCCCACAGTAAAATTACATTTCACAAGCGAATATAATTAGTATGAAAAGAGTATTACTTTTATTAACGTTAGCGTTAATGACTATAGATGGTTTTACGCAAGAAGCACAGAGTGTAGCTAGCCTAAAAGGTACTGAAGTTAAAACTGGTATAAGGTTACAATATTTAACTATGGATATGCCTGTAGATCAAGTATCTTATCCGTTAAAGCCCACAATGGGCATGATGGGTTTACACTATTTGGTGGGCCTGAATGATTGGCTCTATGCTGGTATAGGAATGAAAGCAGCCGCTATTGGAGATCAAGGAGGTTTATTCACATTAGGCGTTGACTTAGGAGTCAATCAACAATTGTATAAAAATCTATACCTAGATGCGAATGTGCATTTTGGTGGCGGAGGTGGTTTTCGCTCTTTGGTAAACGGTGGGGCTATTATACAACCCAATATAGGTCTACAATATAAAGCAAAACACTTTTCATTTGGAGCTCAATACAGTCATGTAAACTTCTTTACGGGTATTATGAAAAGTGATGCTGTTTCTTTCTTTATTGAAATACCAAGTGTTCTTCGGTTTGCAAATTATACGGATGCAAGAAAGGACTTCGTAACTACAAACCTATCATCAGATAATTTTTGGAAAAGACCAGCAACCAAAAACGTACAACAAGTTCGTTTTGACTTTCTTTTTCCTATTGGAGGCTCTAGAGAAGATGCACCTGCTAATAATGCATTACTGCGAAGAACCTTGTATGTAATTGGTTTTGAGTATCAAAAGTATCTCAATTCAAATTTGTTTTTATATGTTCATACAGATACAGTATACAAAGGATTAATAGCTGGTTTTATGGATCTTTATTTTGGAGCTGGCTATAATTTTGTAGACACAAAATACATCAACTTTTTTGCAAAAACGGGAATAGGAGCTGCCGGTGGAAGGATTGCACAAGAGGGAGGAATTACCATGTACCCCAGTGTAGGATTTGATATTAAGTTTACAAATAATATTGCCTTAAGCCTTCATGGAGGATACGTAAGAGCTTTAGATGGAGATTTTGAAGCCTACTCATCTGGATTTGGAATTAAATATTTCGGGTTAAGTGGTGGAACTAAAGAGCCAATTACTAAAAAATCAATTGATAAAGTTGAAACTAAAGGGTTTAGAATTGGGGTTGAAAACCAATCTTTCTTTAGAGTAAAAAGATTTGGAGCTCACACAGTCGATTTACAACTCATTGCAATTAAGCCTTACTATGATTTATCAGATAATTTCTATCTAATGGGAGAAGCCAGTTTTGCCTACGAAGGAAACTCTGGAGGATATGCACACGGTGTATTTGGTATTGGCGCAAAAAGTAACCGCTTCCTAAATGATAAAATATCTGGTGTTGCTGAGTTTTCATTTGGAGCTGCTGGAGGGGGTAGAGTTGATACAGGAGAAGGCCTTGTCGTAAGACCAACTATCGGGTTGAATTATCATTCTTCGGATGCTTTAACTTTTAATGTTTCTGTAGGGCAATTACTATCTCTGGATGGAGGTGTAAGCTCAAATAATATAAACGTAGGATTCAGCTATGGCCTATCATTCTTAAACGCTAAAAAATAATTATAAAAGATAAAAACTAGAATATGAATAACGGAATATATGCAAAGTTTAAGACCTCTAAAGGAGATATCTTAGTAAACTTAACTTATGATCTTACCCCTGGTACGGTTGGTAATTTTGTAGCCTTGGCAGAGGGAAATCTTGAAAACGATTCTAAACCTCAAGGAACGCCTTATTATAATGGATTAAAGTTTCACAGAGTAATTCCAGATTTTATGATTCAAGGAGGATGTCCTCTTGGAACGGGGACTGGAAATCCAGGTTATAAGTTCGATGATGAATTTCATCCAGAATTAAAGCACGATAAACCTGGAGTATTATCTATGGCTAATTCTGGTCCAGCAACGAATGGAAGTCAGTTTTTTATTACACATGTG
The DNA here is from genome assembly GCF_032248395.1 of Asprobacillus argus. Taxonomy (NCBI): domain Bacteria; kingdom Pseudomonadati; phylum Bacteroidota; class Flavobacteriia; order Flavobacteriales; family Flavobacteriaceae; genus Asprobacillus; species Asprobacillus argus. Next base: position 446,964 of record NZ_JAVTTO010000004.1, on the reverse strand, counting down.
CCTACTCCTTGGCTAGATAATAAACATACTGTTTTTGGAAATGTTGTAGAAGGACAAGATATTGTAGACGCAGTAGCACAGGGGGATGAAATGACTGAGATCGAAATTATTAGAGTTGGATCTGACGCTGAGAATTTTAACGCCGTAGAAGCTTTTAGAACATTTGAAGGAGCGAGAGCTGAACGCGAAGCAGAAGAATTACGAAAGCAAAAAGAGTTATTGGACTCTGTTGCTGCAGGATATGACGAAACTCCTAGTGGATTACGTTATCAAATTTTACAAAAAGGAGATGGTAAACAAGCAACCAAAGGTGCCATGGTTTCTGTGCATTACAAAGGTCAATTGTTAGATGGAACCGTTTTTGATTCCTCCTATAAACGCAAACAGCCTATAGATTTCGCCATTGGTGTTGGACAAGTGATTGCAGGTTGGGATGAAGGGATTCAATTATTAAAAGTGGGCGATAAAGCGCGTTTAGTTATTCCTTCTCATCTAGCATATGGTGAAAGTGGAGCTGGTGGAGTCATTCCTCCTAATGCTACTTTAATTTTTGATGTGGAGTTAATGAATGTAAAATAAACTTCAAAATTTATATGGTAAAAGCTCTCACGTCCTCGTGGGAGCTTTTATTTATATTGCATATAATAAAGTAAAAAAATCATGACTTCTAAAAAAGTACTACTCGTTATCAATTTTATCTGTTTTATTATTTGTTCTTGTGCGGAAAAAAAAGAGAAGGATATTCAAATAACCACCATTCTTGAAACGACCAAAAGTTGGAATGGTACTCTACTTCCCAAATTTTCGAGCGCGCAACCAAAAGTAACAATCTCTAAAGTGGTCATTCCTCCCAAAGCGAAACTCCCTAGGCACCTTCATCCAGTTATTACTACTGGGATGTTAACAAAAGGCGAGTTAACGGTTACGGATGACAATAATAAGCAGATTACTATTAAGGCTGGTGATGTATTAGTTGAAGTAACAAATACAATTCATTTTGGAGAGAATACTGGAAATGTTCCTGCCGAGATCATTGTCTTTTATATAGGCCCGGAAGACAGTCCGACCACGGTTATTGAAAAAAAGCACTAGTTTCTAATATTCTCTGCTTCAACTTCCAAAGCGGCCTTTGCTGCTATAGCTTCAGCATTCAATGTCGTACCAATCAAATTAGATCCTTCATACGGGTCTGTTGATATCCTATAGAACTGTTCAGTTCCATTATCATTCACAATCAACTTATAATTTGCATCCCGTATCGCATAGCTCACTCCATTATTTGATCGTTCCGTATACACATATGTTCTTTCGGAGGCTGTATCATCAGCAAGTAAGTTATAAAAGCTTGTACTGTTATTAATCTCTTGTACTGAAACTCCTGTCATACTAGCAATAGTTGCAAATAAATCAGTTGTATGTACTAAGGCAGATTCCCTCTCTCCCATTCTATTCACGCCAAAACCAGAGACGATCATAGGAACGTTCACACCTCCTTGATATATAGATCCTTTCGCTCTCATAGCACTATAAGGCACCTGTGCAACCTGATTAGGAGTCCCATTATCTCCAATAAAAATAAGGATAGTATTGTTTCTTTCCTCCGTTGAAAGACTGCTTAATAATCTTCCTAATTCGCTATCCATTGCTTCTACAGCCGACATAAAATACGGAGTTGGGTTTGCATCTATGGATGATTGATCTGTTGGCAAATTTCCCTGAGAATGTAAATTGGTTGGAGCGAGATGAAAAGGTGTATGTGGAGCATTGTACGCCAACCATAGAAACCATGGCTTGGTCTGACTGCCTACCCAATCAATGGCTAAATCAGTAAACTTAGTTGTGGTGTATACTGTTGAGTTGTTCGTTTGACCATTCTCTGTTAGGTTCCAATTCGTATACGATTGTACGCCTCCGTTAAGTAATCCTGCATAATAATCAATTCCCATAGTAATAGGGTCGCTCGCATTTAGCGATAAGTGCCACTTCCCAATAATCGCCGTTGCGTATTCATTCCCTGTGTTTGTAGCTATATACTGCTGCACCGAAGTTTCTGCCGTAGAAATTACATCTCCTACTTCCAATACATTTGTTTTGACACCATACTTTCCAGTTAAAATAGATGCTCTGGTTGGTGTGCATACTGGATAAGACCATACATTGTCAAATGTTACACCTGTATTTATTAAACTTTGTAAGGTTGACATCGTAGGTTTTATAGTTCCTTCTGAATAGTTTGGAGTGGCGTCTTTCCCAAAATCATCGGCAATGACCAATAAAATATTTGGTTTTGAATTAACAACTGGATCGGGATCAGGGTCGAGAACGATCTCTTCCGTAGTAGCGCCACAATTAGCAAAAAGTAAACTCAAAAGCAAATAAAAAAAGAAGCTTTTATATTTCATTATCTAGTTCGTTTGGTTCTTTGACCCCGAAATATGAAAATAGTTTAGTTCGTATAAAAAAATGTAACATATTTTTCTAAAAATCGTCTCAATAGTAATTGAGAGTATATGTACTCTCAGTTTAGATGTATATATTTATCAACAAAACCAACTCTATGAAACGATTTTTTTATCTTTTTGTCACCTTACTTGTTATGAGCTGTACCGGCTCAAAAAACGCTCCTGATTTTATAAAAAATACGGAAGGGAGATACTTTTTTAACTCAGATGAAACCTTAGAAATTTACTTTGAAGAGAAAGAATTAAAAGTGAAATGGAGAGGAAAAGACATGACTCCTATTAAGGTGAATGATTCTTCTTTCTACTTAAAGGAGATGAACGAAAAATTGGTGTTCGTTTCTAAACCAAAAATGCATATCGAACTGGCTCCAAAAAGAGAGCACGATGGCGAAAAATTCGTCTTTGATAAACTTCTAAAAGGTCAAAAAACTCCAAGTGAGTATTTGGCTAACAAAGAATATAATAAAGCATTGCTAGGGTATTTAGCCATAAAGAAAAAAGATTCGTTAGATCGTACCATTAGAGAACGGGCATTAAATGATTTAGGGTATTCAAAATTAAGAGACAATAAATTCGAAGAAGCTATAGAAATATTTAAAATTAACGTAGCTTTATATCCGCATAAGTCGAACCCATATGACAGCTTAGGGGAAGGATATTGGGAAATGAAAGATACTGCAAATGCTGTGGCCAGTTATAAAAAAGCATTGTCCATTAACCCTGAGAACAGAAGTGCTCGACGATTTTTAAGGAGACATAAATTCGAATAATATTGGAAGATTTAAGATACCCCATAGGAAAATTTCAAAGGCCTGAAACGATTACTAAAGAACATGAAAAAAATTGGATTCATGTATTAGAACATTTTCCTTTTAGGATTGAAAACCTGGTGAGCGGATTAAGTGATGAACAACTAGACACTCCTTATCGAGAAGGTGGTTGGACCATTAGACAGGTTGTACACCATTGTTCTGATAGTCATCACAACAGTTATATTAGGTTTAAATGGGCGCTTACTGAAGATACTCCAATAATAAAAGCATATGAAGAAAAACACTGGGCGGAGTTATTTGACACTAAATCTGCGCCTATAGAGCCTTCTATAGCACATCTAAAAGCTGTTCATGCAAAATTAGTGTACTTATTAAAAGGATTGACCGAAGAGCAGTTAGATTGCGCTTTTATTCATCCTGCTGACAATAGCAAAGTTATCTTACGAGAAAATGTGGGTATCTATGCCTGGCATTCGAATCACCATTTTGCTCATATTGAAAACGTACTGATTCGAAAAGGTTGGAAATAATTTCTATCTTTAGATTCAAATTATTTCTTGTATGAGAACAGCACAACAATGGTTTGATGATTATGCAGTGAGCCATCAAAATGAAACCAACCAACTGATCCACTATATCTGTGTTCCTTTAATCTTTTTTAGTGTCATCGGACTCTTTATGAGTATTCCGACTACCCTGTTAGAAAATACATTCGAATTGTACAATCCTCTGTTAGAAAATTGGGCTGCCGTATTCGGTATAGTAAGTCTTATTTTTTATATCCGATTAGGGTTCTGGTATTTCGTACAAATGCTATTCTTTTTGCTATTAGCAATTATTGGCAATTATTGGTTAGGTAATAATGTAAATCTATTATATGCCTCCATCATTATTTTTGTTGTAGCATGGATAGGTCAATTTTATGGACACAAAGTAGAGGGTAAAAAACCATCCTTCATTAAAGACCTGCAATTCTTGCTGATTGGCCCTTTATGGGTGCTTCAAAAAATAGGAAAGAAAAAATAATATGAAAGAAGAAATTACCTTCGAAGATTTTTTAAAAGTAGATATTCGTGTAGGAACCATTATTGAAGTACATGATTTTCCTAAAGCGCGAAAACCCGCCTATCAACTTCATATAGATTTTGGCGATTTGGGTATCAAAAAGTCAAGTGCTCAGATTACAGACTTGTATACCAAAGAGGAACTATTGAATAGACAAGTAAGCTCTATTATAAATTTTAAACCTAGGCAGATCGCAAATTTTATGAGTGAATGCCTTGTACTAGGAGTTTATAATGATGATGAACATGTGGTATTACTACAAGCTTCGGATACTATAAAAAATGGTGAGCAGGTGAGTTAACTTTTTGGGTTGTTCAAAATGACCAAAGCACCGATAACACCTGGAATCCATCCGCAAAGAGTCAATAAAAAGATAATAAAGAAAGATCCACACCCCTTATCAATAACAGACAAAGGCGGGAATATGATCGCTAATAAAACGCGTAAAAAACTCATAGGCTATTTTCAATTGGTTAGTATACTTAATAGACGAGTTTAACGTCCATTTGTTACACTATTGAAATTCCAATCTAACCCTACAGTTGCTCGGGTTATTAACGTCATAAGTTACAAAAGCCCGTACTATAATATCACCCTGATAATCGTAAGAATACCCGGCCGATTCTATTGCTTCTCCTGATTTGCGTATATTCTCATAGGTGGTGTACAATGTGTTTTCATGAAAATATTCAATAGTTAGTCTAGGAATGTAATTCCCTCTACCAATATGATAATCAGCTATTTTTGTAACGGTTCCTTCTACTTCGCGAGTATCTTTTCCAATAAATTGTAGATGTCCAGCAGACCATAAATAAATAACAGTTGAGATCAAAATAATTCCTCCAAATACTAGTATACCTCTTTGATATAAGCTTTTTTTGTCCTGTTTTTTATCTAACTCATACTTTTGCTTCCATTTTTGATAATTCGCATTACCCTTTTCCATAACAAATTACATTTTATCACCAAAGAAAATCGCATTCATCAATAGTTTGTTTGTACCATACCAAAAAGCTCTGAAATTTGTATTATCAGTAAAGATTATTACTCTACCTCTACCCATACGACGCACTTTAAAAGGAATAGTACCTTTAATTTCCTTTGCATTCTCCTTAGAAATATATCCACTCAATAAAGGATTTTGGGTGTACTGGATCGGATTATTATAACTCTTTTTATCAGGCTTTATAAACACCGTCGTATTTCTAAATAATGCTATTTTGTCATTCTTATATCCGAAGTTGATAGGATGAGAACGATCTATATTCGCTTCAAAGATTGCGCCTCCTATGAACTGCGCTCCCGTTTGCTTAGATCTATTTTCAAAAGAAACATTCTTAACTGTATCTATTTTAGATTTATTGAACTCTAGTTTAATAAATTTTTGGCTATTCAACCATTTTGCAGCATTTCTGTATCCAATTAAAATACCGCCATTACGAACCCATGTTTGTAATTTTTTAACCGCGGCTGCATTCATACTATTACTATTTGGAACCACAATAGCGGTGTACTTACTGATATCAACTCTATTAAAATAAGTCATATCCAATTTTGTTATGTGCATATCGTACCGTTGGTCCAGTAAATGCCAAACCTCTCCTGCATCATTTCCAAAGATACCATTACCTACAAGCATTGCTACCTTTGGTAATTTTACGTTTCTGAAATTATTACTTCCTAAATCAATACCATCATTCAAGCCAGTTGAAACCCCATTCATTTGCAAATGACTTTTGTTGGCTACCCTATCCAGAAAATTAAACAGATCCTCTGAATTCAATTTCTGATTTTGGACAGGAATAAATATGGTTCCATAATCGTAAGCTACTCCACCATTTTTAAAGTTTTTCATAGAAACTTTAGCTCGAATTCCCTTTTGTAAGATCGCATTCAACGCTTTAGGTGTATAGTATTCATTCCAAGGCATTAAATAACCTACTTTGCTCCTTCCGTTCGCAAAACCTTCCTTTAATTTTAAATTGGTTACCTCTGCCCCTGCTTTGTTTAACGAAACGTTTTTCGCAAAGTCTAGCCCAAAAGAATGATTGAATGTCCATGCCGAGACATCATAAAATAAGCTATCTTTAAATTTTGTTCTCACATCAAACATTGCTTTAATCAAACGATGATTCTTTTGATTCATAGGAACTACATAGCTATACCCTCTTTTAAATCGTTTTCCATTAGCTGTAAAATCAGATTTCACATGATGAAACTTTATCTTATGCCTCTTTAGTACCTCTGCTAAATGATAGGTCTTTGCCGCATCCTTTTCATCACCAAATACAATAGCTTTTGCTTTAGATCCCTCTGATCGTGCTCTTTTGTAAAAGTCTTGTTGGTATTGCAAGATCTTCGCACGCATATTATTGGCAGCTTCTAGTGTTGACATTGCCGCAGTATATTGATTTCGGATCGTAAACGGAAAGGTTAATAGGCCGTTTCTTGTTTCCTGGGCATGCCCTCTAGAACTTGCTTGTTCAAACAAAATCCCAATACTTCCATTGATGTCTGGAAATGTAGAGCCTTTTCCATAGTAAAAGTCATCAAAACTCTCTTCAGAGTAATACTGAGAACCTATTTTATCTAATGCCTTTGCATGAAATGTTGCGATCTCTCTTGTTAACTCTTGATTCATTTTAGGTGTTAACGGATGTGTTCTGCTTTGTATTCCCGGTTGAAAAAAGAAGGTTGAATTTGATCCCATCTCATGGTGATCCGTCAAGATATTTGGGAGCCATTTATGGAAAGTCTTTATACGCGCTCTAGATTCTGGCAATTGAACAGGGAGCCAGTCACGATTCATATCAAACCAATAATGATTCGTTCTACCTCTGGGCCACACTTCTGTATACTCTCTATCATTCGGATCAGGATTCACGTTTTTACTCTTATTTGTATTAACCCAATATGCGAAACGTTGCAAACCATCGGGGTTAAGTGACGGATCCAATAAAATCACCGTATTTTTTAAAAGTTGTTCCGTAGATGTTTTTGATGAAGCTGCTAAATAATACGCAGCAGCCATAGCCGCATTTGATCCACTAGGTTCATTTCCGTGAATGGAAAACCCTTGATACACTACTATAGGATCGTTGCTGACATCTATTGAAGGATCATTGGTAGCATCAATATGACGTTTTCTAATCGCCTCCAAGTTTCTATGATTATCAGGTGATGTAATTGTCAATAATAAAATAGGACGACCTTCGAAGGTTTTTCCTCTTTCTTCAATAGAGATTCGATCCGAAGCTTTTGCTAGCGCCTTCATGTACTCCATCAATTTATCATGCGTAACATGCCATTCCCCTACCTCATGCCCTATCACCTCTTTGGGTGTAGGTATATTCGTATTGTATCTTTCATCACTTGGGATATAATACGACAAGTTCAATTTTTGAGCAACAGACGAAGAGATCATCCCTAAAAGAAGTACTAAAAATCCTATTTTTTTCATTTTGATTTTAATTTGATTTCGAACAAAGATATTAAAATCATATCTTTAAATTTTTGCACTCAACCGCAAGCTAAAAACCTTATTTTTGATACTCAACTTTAACCTATGTTTTTAAAAAGGAGATACTCTGTAAAAGATATGTTCATCTGGTCCAGAGGTGAAACTATTATTTTTATACTTTATGCAGGACTGATTACGGTTCTTTATGAGGTTTTTGATTTTACATTTTTAAATGTTCCTTGGACACCTGTAGCGCTCATCGGTACTGCCGTGGCATTTATGGTCGGTTTTCAGAATAATGCAGCCTATGATCGGATTTGGGAGGCACGGAAAATCTGGGGAGCTATTGTAAATACGTCCAGAACATGGGGTATGAAAGTTCAGGATATGGTAAATAATGACCACGCTGAGAAGCCCATGGATCAAGCCGTTCTTAAAGAACATAAACGTGTATTGATCTATCGTCATATTGCTTGGATGACGGCCTTACGATATGCCATGAGACAACCCAAGCGTTGGGAAACGTCTCATATGTCTAAGACTAATAGAGAATGGACCAATATGTTGCATATTCCAGAAAAAATATCAAAATTGGAGGATAATCTGATGTTGTATTTATCTCCAGAAGAAGAAGCGTATGTTCTTAGTAAATCGAACAAACAAACTGCTATTTTATATTTACAATCTAAGCATATTGGAGAATTGAAACGGAAGGGTGTTATTTGGTCATTTGCTTTTTTGGAATTGGAAAATGTCTTGGAAGAATTATTTACCCATCAAGGAAAATCTGAGCGTATTAAGAACTTTCCATACCCTAGGCAATATGCAAGTCTAGCGTATTATTTAGTAAAATTATTTGTATTCCTATTACCATTTGGTATCGTCCCTGAGTTTGCTGAGATCGCATCAGAGATTGTTCCAAATCATCCTATTATAGGAAAGTACTTCATTTGGTTGGCAATTCCTTTTTGTGCTTGTGTCTCTTGGGCATTTCATATTATGGAACGCATGGCTAGAGTGGGTGAAAATCCTTTTGAGGGCATTGTAAACGATGTGCCTATTTCGACTATTTCTAGAGGAATTGAAATCGATCTTCGTCAGATGTTGGATGAACTAGAAGATGAGATTCCAGGTCAGTTTCCTGAAGATCAAAATGCACAAATGTAAATTGAAAATAATATGATCAAAGCTGAGCAGCTTAATTCACTAGGAAATAATCTATCTGGAGAATTGTTATATGATGATCTTCATAAGGCATTGTATGCAACGGATGCTTCAGTGTACAGGAAAATTCCTCTGGCTGTAGCATATCCAAAAAACGCACAAGACATTCAAACCTTAATTCGTTTTGCCAACGCACAACAAATTACGTTGATCCCACGAACTGCTGGTACTTCTTTGGCAGGGCAATGTGTCGGTGATGGAATAGTAGTAGACGTTTCTAAATATTTTACTTCTATATTAGCTTTTGATGAAGTACAAAAAACCATCAAGGTACAGCCTGGAATTATTAGAGATGAACTGAACGTATTCTTGAAACCATTTGGCTTGTTTTTTGGCCCCAACACTTCTACATCTAATCGCTGTATGATTGGAGGAATGGTAGGAAATAATTCCTCTGGGAGTACATCTATAAAATATGGAGTTACCAGAGATAAAGTACTGACTATTGAAGCCATATTAAGTGATGGCTCTCAGGCAATTTTTGAGTGTTTGACTTCAGAAAAATTTAAAGCGAAGAGTCGCGAACAAAGTTTAGAAGGAACTATCTACAAATCTTTACGACGAGAGTTAGAGCCAGAAACTGTTCAGCAAGAGATAAAAGCGCAATTCCCGAAACCTTCAATCCATAGAAGAAATACCGGATATGCCGTAGATGAGTTGTTAGATTCTGATCTTTTTGGTGGAAAAAGTAATATGATCAATGTAGCAAAACTATTAGCTGGCTCTGAGGGAACCTTAGCTTTTTCTACTGCTATTACGTTACAATTGGATAATCTTCCACCACCAGTAAGTGTTATGGTATTACCGCATTTTAACAACCTTCAAGAAAGCCTGGCAGCTACCGTGGTAGCTATGAAACATGATTTAGGTGCATGCGAGTTAATGGATAAAGTAATTTTAGATTGTACAAAGAATAACCGAGAACAAATAAAGAATCGGTTCTTTTTGCAGGGAGATCCTGAGGCTATCTTAATGTTAGAAATACAATCGACAACTCTTGAAAAAGCACAAGAGCAAGCAGATCTCTTAATCAGAGAACTGCAAAAACATAATTTTGGCTACCATCATCCAAAAGTTACAGGTGATGATATTCGAAAAGTATTTGATTTGAGAAAAGCAGGACTGGGCTTGTTAGGAAATATGATTGGTGATGAAAAAGCAGTGGCTTGTATAGAAGATACAGCAGTAGATTTACAAGACTTACCCGATTATATAAAAGAGTTTACGCAAATCATGGACAAGTATGAGCAACGAGCTGTGTACTATGCTCATGCCGGTGCAGGTGAGTTACATTTGCGTCCGATACTCAATTTAAAGAAGGCTGCTGACGTAGGGCTTTTCCGGAAAATTACTACAGAAACAGCTCAATTGGTTAAAAAATATAGAGGCTCGTTTAGTGGTGAGCACGGTGATGGTATTGTGAGAGCTGAGTTCATTCCGATGATGATTGGAGAACAGAACTATCAATTGTTACGAAGGATTAAAAAGGTTTTCGACCCCAACGATGTTTTTAACAAAGGAAAGATCACAGATGCTTTTCCTATGGATCAAAGTTTACGTTATGAGGTAGATCGAGATGAACCCGAAATAGATACCATTCAAGATTTTTCAGATAATGAAGGCATTCTAAAACTTGCAGAAAAATGTAATGGTTCCGGAGATTGTAGGAAACCTGTATCTGCAGGTGGAGCCATGTGTCCAAGTTACCGTGCCACTAAAGATGAAAAAGATACCACCAGAGCGAGAGCGAATACACTACGTGAATTCTTAACTAATTCTGAGAAAGTCAATAAGTTTGACCACAAGGAACTAAAAGAAGTATTTGATCTCTGTTTAAGTTGTAAAGCTTGTGCATCCGAATGCCCGAGTAATGTAGATGTTGCTGCTTTAAAGAGTGAGTTTTTGTATCAATATCAGGAAACAAATGGGTATTCTTTTAGAAGTAAGTTGTTTGCAAATAATGTAAAGTACAATAAACTGGGAAGTAAGGTGCCTGGAATTACAAATGTTATTTTGAATACGACGCTTAGTAAACGAATTATGGGTGTTGCTGCGAAACGTAGCGTGCCTAAGCTTGCTCCTAAGACATTAGAGAAGTGGTATAAGAAACAAGCAGTATCTGGTAGTTTAAAAACAGTATATCTTTTCTGTGATGAGTTTTCTAATTATTACGATGTTACTATAGGAAAAGATGCGATTCTGTTATTAACAAGGTTAGGATACAAAGTTGAAATGGTAGCTCATGAAGAAAGTGGACGTAGTTTTCTTTCAAAAGGTTTTTTAAAAGAAGCAAAGGTCATTGCCAACAGAAATGTTTCGATTTTCAAAGAACTAGTATCAAAAGACACTCCATTGATCGGAATTGAACCTTCCGCTATATTATCATTTAGAGATGAGTATATTCGCTTGGCGGATAATACAGAAGCCGCTAGACAGGTAGCAACATATACCTTTACCCTTGAAGAGTTTATCAGCAATGAATTTAGAAAAGGAAACATTAAAACCTCTCAATTCTCTAATAAAAAGAAAGAGTTGAAAATTCATGGACACTGTCATCAAAAAGCTCTCTCAAGTACCCATGCTACTTTCCAAATATTGAACATTCCTAAAAACTATACCCCAGTTATTATGAATACAGGTTGTTGCGGAATGGCTGGTTCATTTGGGTATGAAAAAGAGCATTACAAGGTGAGTATGCAGGTTGGAGAAGATACCCTATTCCCAAAAATAAGAAATACGTCTAGCAATGTGGAAATCGTTGCAGCAGGTACTAGTTGTAGACATCAGATCTATGACGGTACAAAGCGTATTGCAAAACACCCCATTACTCTGTTAAAAGAAGCATTGATGTAATGCGTTAACAATTGATTTTGTACATTTAGAACATAAACCTTTCTATATTGAAATCCAAAAGTAAAGCGCTTTCCATGTTTGCACTCATCATTGCTGGTGAGGCTATTTTTTTACTACCGTTTATTCTCATACGAGTTTTTAAACCTATTATTCGAGAAGCTTTTATTCTTTCAGATTTTCAAATAGGGAAGGCACAAGCCGTGTATGGAGTTACTGCCATGATCTCTTATTTCTTTGGTGGCTTTTTTGCTGATAAGTTAGAAGCAAGAAAATTACTCGCAACTTCTCTTGTATTAACTGCGATTGGAGGTTTATGGATGATTAGCATCCCATCTTATGAGAGCCTACGGATCTTATATGGTTTTTGGGGAGTATCTACCATTTTACTTTTTTGGGCTGCTCTGATAAAAGCAACGCGAGAATGGGGGAATTCACATAATCAAGGAATTTCTTTTGGATTGCTAGATGGAGGGCGTGGTGCTTTTGCCGCTTTGATCGCTACATTTGGCTCCTTTATTCCACTGCTCTTCTTTCCTGAAGATGCCAATAATATTACTCAGGAAGACAAAGTAGTTACCATGCAATATATTATTGGTTTTATTACGCTTGTTGTTTTTATTGTTGCCTTATTTACTTGGAAAGCTATTCCTAAACCATCTAATAGCACATCATCTTCCGAAAAGGTACATTTTGATGCCTATTTTGTCTTTTCTTTATTAAGAAAACCAAAGATCATTTACCATTCTTTGATTATTGTTTGTGCCTACGCCGCCTATAAATTGACGGGTACATACGCTACTTATGCAAAAGATGTGTGGGACTACACCCTACAAGAGGCTTCTTATTTTGGTGTATCTATACAATGGATGCGCCCCATTGCAGCAGTTACCTTGGGGTGGATTGCCGATAAATATTTGGCTTCTAAATTAAGTATGATTAGTTTTTCTTTGATGCTAACATCTTCTGTCATTCTGGGGTTTGGACTCTTTGAACAGTCCATAGCATTCTCTATGGTTACATTCTTCATGATGGTTGTGGGTACTTATTCTTTACGAGGGTTATATTTTGCTATCATTGAAGAAGCAAAAACACCCGCTAACATTACAGGTACCGTTGTAGGAATCATTTCCGTACTAGGTTTTACCCCAGATATTTTTATGTCCTTACTTTCTGGATATATGTTAGGCCAAGATCCTACCATTGTGGAATATCAGAATTTATTTCAACTCTTTATAATTTTTCCATTGATAGGTCTACTAGCTACAATCGGATTTAGGAGGGTGATTAGAAAAGAAGGTTAATACCTTCTTAGCGTCAATTTATCCAATTTAACATTAGCATGAATACAACTTGCATTAAAGGCTTCTGTTCGAATAAAAACTACAGATTCTTTCTTTAAATGAGTCCTGACACCATCCGGCAAACCCATTTTCTTTTGTTTTTCTCTTTTCATTTTTTCTTTGTTTAGCTGATGTGTAAGATACCACAAAAAATTAAGTATCAACTACGGAGAACCACATAGGGTTTTGCAGATTTTCCCTAATCAATTAAACTTGTTCATACGGCTGTTCATCGATTAAACTTTGAATTAGCATTGATTTTCAGTATCTTAGAAAACAATAAACACAATAATATGTCAGCAAACAATCTTGTCATTAGAAATGCAATCTTTATTTCTGCGGGAATAATATTGTATTTTTTTATCATGAAGATCTCAGGTTTGGAAGGAAGTTCTGAGCTACGATTTTTGAATTTTGTTTTTGTGTTTTGGGGTATTAACAATGCCATCAAATCCAACATTATTCGCAATGGAGAAACCTTATACGTTCGTAATCTAGCGATCGGAATAGGCACTTCTGCTTTAGCAGTCGGAATCACTGTGGTTGGACTCATTATTTACGTGAGTTTTATCAACCCTGAATTTATAGAGGTAATTAGAGCATCATTTTTATGGACTGGGAATATAACCCTGCCATTACTTGTTTTTGCGCTACTCATAGAAGGAATTGCTTCCTCCGTGATCTGTTCTTTCATTCTTATGCAATATTATAAGAACTACAAACCTCAAAGTATAACACCACATAATCAGGTTCAGATAGATGAATAGAAAAAGCCACTCCGTCGAGTGGCTTTTTATCAATATGTTTACTTCTATTACTTTAAGCTTGTTAAGCTAGATTCTATCGTTTCGATCTTTGCCAACGTATCAGACTCTTTCTTTCTTTCTAAAGTAATTACCTGTTCTGGAGCGTTGTTTACAAAACGTTCATTTGATAGTTTCTTTTGAATTCCGATTAAGAACCCTTGCGCTCTTTTTAACTCTTTAGTTAACTTCTCAATTTCTTGTTCTACATTGATACTATCTAGAGAAATCGGCACAAAATATTCATTCGACTTAACTCTGAAAGAAGCACCATCAACCTTTTCGGATACGTAATGTACCTGTGATGTGTTTGTCAGCTTTTTGATTACACTATCGAACTCAGTAGTTACTTCTTCATTATTGATTACTGATACTTCAATAGCTTCTTTAAAAGCAATATTCTTCTCTTTACGAACTGTTCTTATTCCAGATACTACATCTGTAGCAAAATCAAATTCAGAGATTAAGATATCATTAAACGAAGTAATTTCAGGGTACTTTGCAATGATCAAGGCTTCTTCTGAAGTTCTTTCCTTAATAGATTGCCATACCTCTTCTGTTAAGAATGGCATGAATGGGTGTAAGATCTTTAGGTTGTCTTCAAAGATCTCCATCACTTCTTTATACGTTTGTACGTCAATAGGTTGCTGATAAGGTGGTTTTACGATCTCTAAAAACAAACCGCAAAAATCATCATAGATCAGCTTATAAATAGCCATGATAGCATCTGAAAGTCTATATTTACTATAATGATCTTCTATTTCCGCTAATACTTTTTGGAACTTAGAGCGATACCAATCTAATGCTATTCTACTTGATTCTGGTTGTTCAATTGTATCAGACGTCTCCCACAATGTAGTCAGATAAAAAGCACTCCATACCTTATTAGCCAATCCTTTTCCTTGTTGACAAAGTGCTTCATCAAACATCAAGTCATTACCTGCGGCTGAACTCAACAACAATCCAACACGAACCCCATCTGCTCCGTAATCCTCAATCAATTTTAATGCATCTGGTGAATTACCAAGCTGCTTCGACATTTTTCGTCGTTGCTTATCACGAACCAATCCGGTTAGGTATACATTTTCAAAAGGCTTTTCGTCTTTATACTCATATCCAGCAATGATCATCCTTGCTACCCAGAAAAATAAAATGTCCGGCCCAGTTACTAAGTCATTTGTTGGATAGTAATATTGAATTTCCTTATTCTCTGGATTACGAATACCGTCAAATACCGATATTGGCCATAACCATGATGAGAACCATGTATCTAACGCATCTGGATCCTGACGCAAATCATCAATTCCCAATGATGCTTTTCCTGTTGTCTCTTTTGCTAATGCTAAAGCACTTTCAACAGTTTCAGCAACTACAAAATCCTCTTTCCCGTCACCATAGAAATACGCTGGGATCTGTTGTCCCCACCACAATTGTCGCGAAATATTCCAATCTCGGATATTTTCCATCCAGTGGCGATACGTATTTTCAAATTTCTTTGGGAATAGCTTTACCTCTCTAGTTTCTAATACCGATTCTAAGGCTGGTTTTACCAACTCTTCCATATTCAAGAACCATTGATCAGATAATCTAGGTTCGATCACGGCCTTTGTTCTTTCAGAAGTTCCCACATTATGTGTAATGCTTTCTGTTTTTACTAGAATTCCTAGAGTGTCCAATTCTTTGGCAACATCTTTTCTAGCAACTACTCTATCTTTTCCTTGATGATGTAATCCGAAACTATTCATGGACCCATCTTCATTCAATACATCAATTACCTCCAATTTATGACGATCACCAATTTCTTTATCATTTACATCATGCGCTGGTGTTACTTTTAAACATCCAGTACCGAATTCAATATCGACATATACATCTTCAATGATTGGAATGATTCTATCACAAATAGGAACGATAACCTTCTTTCCTTTTAGATGTATATATCGTTCATCATTCGGATTAATACAAACTGCTGTATCTCCTAAAATAGTCTCCGGACGCGTAGTAGCAATCGTTACAAACTCTTCCTCTCCTTCGATTTGATATTTTACATAGTATAAAGTATCCGTACGCTCCTCGTAATTTACTTCTTCATCCGATAAAGTAGTCTTTGCTTCTGGATCCCAATTCACCATTCTATAACCACGATAGATCAGTCCTTTGTTGTACAAATCGACAAATACTTTGATCACCGCCTCCGACATATCTGGATCCATGGTAAACTTAGTTCGTTCCCAATCACAAGAAGCTCCCAATTTTTTCAATTGTTCCAGGATGATTCCTCCATACTCATTCTTCCAATCCCAGGCATGTTGTAAAAACTCTTCTCTAGTAAGATCATCTTTGCTGATGCCTTGCTCCTTTAGTTTTGCAACTACTTTTGCTTCCGTGGCAATTGATGCATGGTCCATTCCTGGAACCCAACATGCATTCTTCCCTAATAATCGCGCACGACGAATCAGTACGTCTTGAATCGTATTATTTAACATATGCCCCATATGCAATACTCCTGTGACGTTTGGTGGTGGAATTACAATGGTGTACGGCTCTCTGTCGTCTACTTCCGAATGAAAATAATTATTTTGCATCCAGTAATCATACCACTTGTCTTCTACGCTACTAGCATCATATTTCGATGGAATATTCATATGTTGAATTTCTGATTAAATAATGTCTGCAAAAGTACAATTATATAGAAGACTGGAAAACTAGAAACTGTTTTTTTAACCGAAATTATATTGTATTTTTACATCAAAATAGTAAGATTATGAAGACCTTTTTATCCTTTGCAGTTATTTTATTTATTGGTTTTGGTGCTTTAGCACAAGAAAAAGCTGAATTTAAATTCGAAAAAGAGACCATTGATTATGGTAAAATTGTTCAGAATTCCAATGGAGTTCGGGTATTCGAATTTGTAAATATTGGTAAAAGCCCTTTGGTAATTACGCGTGTGCAAGCGTCTTGTGGATGTACCGTTCCTAAAAAACCTGAACAGCCTATTTTACCTGGAGAAAAAGGAAAGATCGAAGTTTCTTATGATACCAAAAGAGTGGGTGGTTTTTCGAAGTCCATTACCATTTTTTCTAATGCAAAAAATGCTAGGAAAGTGATTCGAATTAAGGGAATTGTAGAAAAAATATCTGCTCCAGAAAAGAAAAAGAGCATGATGTCTGATGATAGCTAAATCTCTTTTCGAAGTCGAAACTTAAACTTTAGCACTTCTATTCCTCTTTTTACTTTAACCCAAATACGTTTATTATCACGTTCTTGAAATAACCCGAAAATATGTTCAAGATCGTATTTAAAAGCTGGTTGACTGTTAATGCTCATAAAAATATCTCCTGCTTTTAATCCTGCTTCATCCGCTGGAGATCCAGGGACAATGTTGGCTATTTTGTATACAGGTCGGAAAACATATCGATAACTAGTCACAAAATTCAATTGATCCATACTACTGGTTTGTGAATTACTACCACCATATAGTTTTATTTCGGACTGCTCAGCCTCTTTTACCAGTGTTTTTCCGTTATAGACCACGGTAATACCGCTCATATTGTAATTAAAACCACTTTTAAAAGAACCTGCTTTCTTTAAGATCATTCTTTTATTTGGGTAATCAATCCAAACCTTAAAACGTTTTAAAATGTTTCCTCCTAAACTCCCATGTCTCGCTTTGTATTTCCTAGCATTAAAACTGGATAAGGTATCTAAATAGGACACTGTTGGTTTTTGTATACGGTAACCTCCAAGCACAAATCTAGAGATGCGGCTTCTTTTTCCATATATGGTTCCACTTAACCCTTCTCCTAGCACATCATTGAAGAACTTTGTAGGAGGTTTTATAGTCTCTTTAGAATTCTCAAACAACCATAAGGCATCACTACCTCCAGAATCTACCAGTAACCGTACATCGATCAGATCCTTGTCGGTATCGTCTAGTTGTACTTTTGCATCTATATAAGGTTTGTTTCGATGGAATGTAAGTGGAAAGGTTTCGCATTTTTTACAATCTTCAGGTTCAAAATATCTTGGGTTATAAAAAACTAGCTTCCTTTTGTTATAATCTATTTTTACAATAACATGTCGAAATAAGTTATACCCAATAATTCCATGAATGGTGACTCCCATTTTCGAGGAAAGGTCAAACTTATCTTCCAGAATGACATACAAGGTTTGATCATTACTCGTCATGTTCTTGATTCGAAATGTATTGTTTCTTGATAGCAATGCCTCCACCGGTCTACCATTACCTAAACCACGAAGCGCCGCACGCTCTACATTATTGATTCCTAAGCTATCACTAGCCAATAAACTAAATAATATCGTCTTGTTTACTCCCGTATCCAAAACGAATGACAATTCCTTTCCATTTATGGTTAAAGGAAAGACGATCAAGTTATTTACAAATTTGAATCTGACTTCTTGTCTTTTTTCATTGACTCCGTAGAAACCGAAGCCTTTTTGCCCGTAGAAATAACAGCTCAAAAACAGGAAGAATAAAAGTAGTGTAGTTTTTTTCAATACAAATCTCATTTAATTTAAATGTAATAATTCTAATATAGTTAAAATAGTTTTTAGGAAAACTTTAACCTTTCACAAGAGGTTAAAATTCCTGCAAAAACTATGCTAAACTTGTAAAATATATTTTGCAAATTTGCAATAGACAAAACAATTAAAAGAAATCTATGCCTTCTATATCTCACAAAGGAGCGCTAATGCCAGAATCACCTATTCGGAAATTAGTTCCTTATGCCGAAAATGCTAAGAAAAATGGTACCAAAGTCTATCATTTAAATATTGGACAACCCGATATAAAAACACCTCAAGTTGCGTTAGATGCTGTAAAGAATAACACCATCGAGGTGTTATCATATGCACGTTCTGAAGGTTCCGAAGAGTATAGAACAAAATTATCCGCTTATTATCAAAAAAATAATATTCAGGTATCTCCCAACAACATAATTGCTACTACTGGAGGTTCTGAAGCGTTACTATTTACAATAGGTAGTATTACAGATCCTGGTGATGAAATTATCATTCCTGAGCCTTTTTATGCTAATTACAATGGTTTTTCAACGGCATCAGGTGTAAAAGTAGTTCCAGTAATTTCTAAGATTGAAGATAATTTTGCACTTCCAAAGATTGAGGACCTTGAAAAGTTGATCTCACCTAAAACAAAGGCGATCTTAATTTGTAACCCCGGAAATCCGACTGGATACTTGTATAGTAAAGAGGAAATTGAGAAATTAAAAAAGATTGTACTTAAGCACAATTTATTTTTGATTGCCGATGAAGTATATCGTGAGTTCGCTTACGATGGCCATACACATCATTCCGTAATGAGTGAAGTAGGTTTAGAGGAACATGCTATCATGATTGATTCTGTATCAAAAAGATATAGTATGTGCGGTGCTAGAATCGGATGTATCGTTTCTAAGAATACAGAGTTTATAAATACTGCCATTAAGTTTGCACAGGCTCGTTTGAGTCCACCAACATATGCATTATTAGCCTCAGAAGCGGCTCTGGAGACTCCTCAAAGTTATTTTGATGATGTTATCGAGGAATATGTCGAAAGGAGAAATACACTGATTAGTGAACTAGAAAAGATCGATGGTGTAAAAGTAGCTAATCCTAAAGGTGCCTTTTATTGTGTAGCTGAATTACCTGTAAATGATACGGATGATTTTGCACAATGGATTTTAGAAAAATTCAATCATCAGAATGAAACTGTAATGGTTGCTCCCGCAAGTGGATTTTATTCAACTGCGGGCGAAGGAAAAAATCAAGTTCGAATTGCCTATGTTTTAAATAAGAAGGATCTGATACGATGCGTAGAGATCTTAAAAATCGCATTAGAACAGTATCCAAATTAATTGATCATTCAAGAAAACATATCGCTACAGAAATACAATACGTTTGGCATTGAAGTCTTTGCTAAACGATTTGTGTCTGTCACTTCATTTTATGAGCTTCAGCAACTAATTCAAACGGAAAAAGATTTCTTCTTGATTAGTGGAGGGAGTAATATGTTGCTCACCGCTGATATACATAAATTAGTTGTCCATATTGATATTAAAGGCATCTCTATCGATAGAGAGACTGAAGATTCAGTGCATCTTACCGTTAATGCTGGAGAGGATTGGCATGAGTTTGTCTTGTGGTGTATTGACCAAAATTATGGTGGTCTAGAAAATCTTTCTTTGATTCCTGGGAATGTGGGCACCTGTCCTATTCAAAATATAGGCGCCTATGGAGTGGAAGTAAAAAACACAATCACAAAAGTAGAAACGCTAGAAATAGCATCTGGTAAACGTATCTCATTTTCAAATAGTGCATGTAAATTTCAATACAGAGACTCTATTTTTAAGAATGAGGCAAAAGGGCACTATATCCTGACTTCGGTCAGTTTTAAATTGACCAAAAAGGGTTATCAAATAAATACTTCATACGGAGCAATTGAAACGTATTTAGAAGAACACGGCATAAGTAATCCAAGTATTAAAGATGTTTCTGATGCTGTGATTTTTATCAGAAAATCAAAACTACCAGACCCAAAGGAGATTGGGAACAGTGGCAGTTTTTTTAAGAATCCTGTTATTTCTAAAATAGAATTCGAAGAGCTTCAGACCAAACACCCAACTATTCCAAGTTATCCTGTTTCGGAATCGGAAGTAAAAGTACCCGCTGGATGGCTTATTGAACAAGCAGGTTTTAAGGGGCAACGATATGGAGATGCTGGTGTACACTCAAAACAGGCACTTGTTTTGATCAATTACGGAAACGCTTCGGGGAAAGAGATCTATGAATTGGCGCAAAAGATTCAGACTTCTATTAAAACATTGTTCAATATTTCGTTAGATATTGAGGTGAATGTAATTCAATAAAAAGAGGCCTGACCAAACTAATGACCAAAGCCTCTTAAAAACCAACCACAATCTTTTACGTTATTCTTCTTTTTTAAGGGTTTTAATATCTGCAATAAGCTGCTGTACTGAATTTTTACTTAATCCGTTGTAAATCCCCCTTATATGTTTTTTCTTGTCAATAAGAACGAAATTCTCAGTATGTAGAAAATCATCTTCATCTTTTTTAACGCCTAAGTCATCATCTACAAAATAAAAGTTTCTTCCCAAATTGTAGATTTCGCTGCGGTCTCCGGTAACGAGATGCCATTTGCCGCTGATCACACCTTTTTCCAACGCATATTTTTTTAATTGTGCCACGGAGTCTTTTTTAGGAGTCACAGAATGAGATAGTATCGAGACAGATGAATCATCTTTAAATGCCTCCTGTACTGTAGTCATATTTCTTGTCATAATAGGACATATCCCCGGACATGCGGTAAAGAAAAAATCGGCTATAAATATTTTGTTATCGAATGTTTTAGAAGTTACCTTTTCTCCTTCTTGATTAACAAAGTTGAAATCAGGAATTGAGTGAAACCCAATAACTTCTTTGCCTTTTGGATCCATCCATTTCGGGGTAAAACTAGGGTCTTCATAAAAAGGAAGTGATGCTACCCTACTGGAAACAGTCTTCTTACTTTCGGTTTTGCAAGAAACCGAAACCACTAATATAAGTGCGATAAACAAGTTATTTCTCAACGACATTTTCATCTTTTAGTGTATAGCATAAATTAGCTCTTTGTAAACCAAAGGTTCTTCCATTCTTTGCTTCATAGTTCACATACAACTTACCATTTTGCAACCAGGCTTGCTGAATTCCATTTTCTTTCCCCATGGTAATATGTTTCTTTTTAGCTATTTGACCATCACTATACCATTTGCGTTGAACACCGTTCAATACACCATATGTATACTTTGATTCTGAAGCTATTTTTCCATTTATCCACCAAACTTCTACAGTTCCATTTAATTTATTTGAAATGTAAAAAGCTTTCTTTCTAATTTGACCATTTTTAAACCACTTTTGAGCTTTTCCTTCTTTTTTACCTTTAACGAAGTGTATTTTCTCCTTAAGTCTTTCATTAGAATAATGGGTTACGGCATTCCCTGAAAAAGGTTTATTCCTATAATACCATCTTCCTTCAAGAGCATTCAATACTAAGGCTGTTTTTGGCACTTCAACAGCGTTGTTTTGAACACTCTTCTCATCCATCTGAATAGGTTTTTGACCACCAGAAAAAGAAAACAATATCAATAGAAATAAGCCTTTAATTAATCGCATTTGGTGTTCCTGTATATGGACCGGCAAATAATAAATACCTTCCCGTAGTTGTATAAAGATTATTAATAACATGGTAATGATACTCTGCTGTCATCGTATGTTGTGTTGTACTCGTATGTCCTCCAGAAGTATCTAGGTCTGTTGGATAGGTGCTTGTTGAGTTACACTTTCTACCATAAATAAAAAACCCATCAGATATAATCCCAATTAAATTCTCATCATCATCAGACCACGCCTTGGGTTCCAAATGATAATGATATTCTGCAGGCCCTATATGTCCTCCAGAGTAATCTAAACTCACAACAGCGCTGCTTAAATCTCCATTACCTTCTTGGTCATTAAAAATTGCCGCTCCACTTATAGAAATGCCAATAGCACCTAAAGAAGTAGCTGTTGTACTACCAGCTAACGTTGGGCTAGACGGCACTCTTAAAGTTGCTGAGCCATCATACCCTGGAATTAAACTTGGGGTTAGATTTGTTGCTACTGTTGGTGCGACATACAAAGCATGTCCACTTCCCCAATATGGAGTTGTATGATTCGGATTTCCTGTTGTTTCAATTACTACGGTACTTCCATCAAGATAGATATCCGTCTCATCAACGTCAAAATCTGAAAAAGCTTCATGTAATGTTATCGTTGTACCCGTCCCTCCATCTGAATCGTCTGAATTTGAACTACATGCAAGTATTGTTATGGTTGCTATCAGCAACATAAATAATAGTTTAAGAGATTGTTTTCTCATGATCTTTGGTATTAATTCAATTAGTTATATAGTTTTTAGATGCACAAATTTCAAAAAACTTGTGCATCTTATTTTTTCTTAGTCCTCATCGATAAAAGGGTCAGAAAACTTTTCATCTGTGGTAAAGGTATTATCGGTTAACGTTATTAGGAAATCGATTAATCCCTGTCTTTCTTGAGCACTCAGGTTTAATCTTCTTACGCCATTCCCTTGTCGCAATCTATTATCTAAAAATTGACTATTCTGTATACCATTGTTATAATGATCAATTACCTCGCCCAACGAAGAGAACCTTCCATCGTGCATGTACGGAGCGGTCAGTTGTATATTTCTTAGTGAAGCTACTTTAAATTCACCTGTATCATTGTTATTTCCAGTAACTCCACCAACTCCAAGGTCAGTAAATACAGCATCCAATCCAATATTTCTTGCCTGATCTCCAACAAATGCATTTGTATCGTGACAATCTGAACATCTGGTTCTATTACTAAAGAATAAGTTCTTTCCTAAATTTTCTGATTGTGTAAAATTCGGAAAATTGGCCTGCGGGTTATTCGTTTGTGCTAATCCAGCGTCATACTTAGATTGATAAGAAACCATTGATCTTACAAATTGTGCTAATGCTAAAGAAATTCTGTTGCTCGTAACATCGGCATCTCCAAAAGCCGCCGTAAATAATGACGCGTAATAATCCTCTGTAGCCAGTTTTGTTTCCAGTTCTGCCAAGGTCATTCCCATTTCTACATGATCTTGAATTGGCATCAACACCTGATCTTCTAATGTATTTGCTCTTTCATCCCAAAAAAACCTTCCGTTTTGATAATATCTAGCATTAGACAGCCCCATAGAATTTCTCCCGGTCAAACCTCCTTCAAAGCCAACACTAAGCACATTAGGGTCGGAAAACCCATTTTCTTGTTGATGACAAGATGCACAGGAAACAGTATTGTTTGCCGACATTTTTTTATCATAAAACAAAACTCTACCTAAAGTGGCTCCATTATCTGTAATAGGGTTATTGTTTGGCGTATTATCTTCTCTCTGCAGATCATTGTTTAAAAAATAACCAGGTAACTGAACATTGGCATAATTAAAAGGTGTGGCCGGTAAGTTTAATACTCCGGTGACATCTCCTACGCCATCACCGTTGCCATTATCACCTCCTCCATCAACTGGATCAGAAACAATATCTATCAACTCACTTTCTGAAGAACACGAAACAAAACTGATTATAATACAAGCAGCAA
This sequence comes from Asprobacillus argus, assembly GCF_032248395.1. NCBI lineage: Bacteria > Pseudomonadati > Bacteroidota > Flavobacteriia > Flavobacteriales > Flavobacteriaceae > Asprobacillus > Asprobacillus argus. The sequence continues at coordinate 422,805 of NZ_JAVTTO010000004.1, read as the reverse complement.
GAAAAAATTTTAAGACTTTCATAATTACAAATTTTATGGTTAAAACGTAGTGCTGCTCTATATGATTAAATTTTAGTGTTTAATCTTTAGATGTCGTCTTAAAAAAAAACTTGCGGATAAAAGTAATTTATCTTGGTGGTGGTCTTTTATGATCCCTTTTGCCCTTTGGTCCCCTCTTGTGAAGCGCTTCTTTAATGATCAGATCGAATTTTTTAGCCTGATCATCATTGCATAATTGTCGGACTTGTTTAAAAAAAGCATACAGCTCTTGCTCTTTTTTAGTTTCTAAAGACCCTATTCTTTCTGTAATAATAACAGGAGAAAAGGCAGTATCTGAAAAAGAATTGAAAAGCTCTTCTTTAGCAGCTCTCATTTGAGCATCAATATGACGCATTTGTTTTCTATGTTCATTATCTAGAAAACGGAATCGCACTTCTTGATCTTCATTGAACTCAAGCTTTTGTGTTAAAAAATGATCTTTTGAATTCCCTTTTTTCTGAGGCTTCTGAATGAGCATATATAGCAATACTCCATTAATGAGTAGAAGGACAATAAAAAATATATAAAGTATTTTTTTTCTCATATGCTTAGTTTAAGATTTCGTTTGAATCTGAATAAATATTATAATCCTTAGCAAATTGCTCTATTCCTGAAACGTTGTTTTCTATAGTATTAGTATTCAACGTATGATAAATAACAATAGCATTTACTAGTAGAATAACAATCATAGCCGCTAATTGCAATTGCGCTGTAAACCATGGGATTGATTTTTCTTTTGAGTTCTTTTCATTCTCTATAAGGTCAAGAACCTTTGCAGAAAAACCAGTACTTGGTTTCACTTCTTGGATAGTATCTAACACATGTATTGTGTCTTCTATTTTGTCTTGAATATTGTATTTTTTTCTCATTTTATAATATTAGATGTAATAAAAAGTAAAAACTTGCGTTTAGGTTTCATTTTTGTAAAAATTTTCTAAACTCTGCTGCAGGTTCTTTTTTGCTCTAAACATAATCGATTCGACGGATGAAAGACTTTTTCCAGTAATCTCTACTATCTCCTGATAGCTCTTGCCATCAATTTTTGCCAATGTAAACACAATTCTCTGACTTTCAGGAAGTAAATTAATCGCTTTAAATATCGTTTCTGACTTCTCCTTATTTTCCATCAAAATTCCAGGATGTTTAAACTCTGTAAAAAAAGAGGTTTTGTCTAAAGGGATATCATTCCCAAAAATGGATTGCATAAACGCAAAACGTTTCTTGGCATTTTTCTTTCTAATAAACTCCAAACATTTATTCGTGGCAATTCTATAAATCCAAGTAGAGAGCTTTGCATTTCCTTTAAACTTTGAGATGGATCGAAAAACCTCTAAAAACACTTCCTGAGCAATATCTTCCGCGTCTTCTTTATTTGGAACAAAAGACAAACAGGTTGCAAATACCTTCTGCTCAAAATCTTTTAGAAGTTGAACATATGCAGATTGTTTTCCAGATTTTAACTCAGCTATGAATGTTGGGTCGGTCAATAGATAAGATGGTTAGTGTACCAAATTAAAAAAATCTTTTAATATCTAAGGATATTAAATAAGTAATTCTCAGATTATAATTATCTTTGTACTTCTAAACATTCAGTATGAAACTTGTTTTATTATCGATAGGATTGTTAGCTTTAGGAGTTGCCGGAATTGCTATTAAAATATGGGCTAAAAAGGATGGTGAATTTAGCGGGACTTGCGCAAGTCAAAACCCAATGCTAAATACTACGGGAGAGTCGTGTGGGTTCTGCGGAAAGACTCCAGATCAATTTGACACCTGTAATGAGCCTCAACATAATTCATAGTTTTTGAAATGATAATCACTGTGCTTTTCTACGTATTTGTAGCCGCAGCAATTATCCAAGTTCTCTATTATATAGCATTCTCTTCGTTTGCTCTTGCCAAATCTTCTGTAAAAAAAGAAAAGGAAAGCATTCCTGTTTCCGTAATTATCTGTGCAAAGAATGAAGCAGAAACTTTACAAAAAATGATTCCTGCCATTATTTCTCAGGAATATAGCAGGTTTGAAGTAGTGCTTATTAATGATGCCTCATCTGATAATACATTGGAGATTATGCAAGCTTTTGAGCAAGCACATCAACATGTAAAAGTGGTGAATGTAGATCACAATGAAGCTTTTTGGGGTAGTAAAAAATATGCACTTACTTTAGGAATCAAAGCTGCTTCTTATGAACATCTTTTGTTTACAGATGCGGATTGCCAGCCCATTTCTAATACTTGGATTACTGAAATGACTCATCAGTTTGACAAAACAACACAGTTGATACTCGGTTATGGAAGCTATAAAAGAGTAGCCAATTCTTTTACAAATTTACTCGTACGATATGAAACGCTTTTAACGGCCGTTCAGTACTTTAGTTATGCTTTATTAGGGAATCCTTATATGGGGGTTGGTAGAAATTTGGCCTATACCAAAACTGCATTTTTTAAAGTGAATGGTTTTGTAAAGCATTTACACGTGCGTTCTGGCGATGACGATCTATTTGTACAAGAAGTAGCTAGTAAGAAGAATACGGCCATTTCTTTCTCACAAAACAGTTTTACAGAATCTATTGCACCAAAAAATCTAAAAACGTGGTTTCGACAGAAGAGAAGACACACTTCGACAGCAAAACATTATCGCTTTCAACATCAATTTTTATTGGGGCTCTTTTTTATATCCAAGTTCTTATTTTTTGCTTTATTCACTGCGCTACTATTTTTCTTTGATTGGAAAGTACTGATGACTATTCTTGCTGGTTATTACCTTATTCAGTTTTTAGTGATTGGCTTTTCAGCAAAAAAATTAAGAGATGTAAAAGTAATCGCATTTCTTCCCTTCTTAGAAATAAGTTTACTTATTTTTCATTTTGCTATATTTATGGCAAATACTGTTTCAAAACCTGATCATTGGAAGTAACCAACGAAATTTTACAACAACATATTCGACAAGCAAAAGAAGGAAATCAAATTTCTTTTAATTTCCTGCTAGATCTTTTCTGGTCTGACGTATATGGTTATCAATTAAAAAGAATAAAAAATGAGAATGATGCAGAAGATGTAACTATTCAAGCATTTTCCAGAGCTTTTGATCGAATTGATTCGTATAATGAAAAATATACCTTCAAGACATGGTTGATTACCATTTCTAAGAATATTCATATTGATATGAGTAGGAAGAAAAAAACGTCTATTCGTGCCGAGCATTCCAATGGGCAGCATCAGGAAGCCTATCAAGTAGCAGATGACAACCCTACTCCTGAAGATAAAATTATCACGGAGCAAAATTTGGCAAAGCTTTTACGGGATATAAAACAATTAAAGCCCAAATACCAAGAAGTCATTCAACTACGTTATTTTCAAGAATTAAGCTATAAAGAGATCTCAGAGCAAATCGGAGAACCTATGAACAATGTAAAAGTGAAACTACTTCGTGCTAAAAAATTACTGGCTGAGATCATAAAAAAATCATGACAAAAAAATCCATCTTACGTTCTCTCGGGCCAGGGTTACTTTTTGCAGGTGCGGCAATTGGAGTATCGCATTTAGTGCAATCTACAAGAGCTGGAGCTAATTTTGGTTTCGGATTACTTTGGGCTTTATTAGTGGTTAACATTTTCAAGTATCCCTTTTTTCAATACGGACCAAGATACGCTGCAGCTACTGGTGAAACACTATTAGATGGTTATAAAAGGTTGGGCAAAGGTGTTTTGATTGCCTATTATATACTGAGTTTTGCTACCATGTTTACTATTCAAGCAGCGGTTACTATAGTTACCGCTGGATTGGCTGTAAATCTTTTTGGAATGACCAACGACCTTGTAGTATGGTCAGCAATCATTACTGGAGTGAGTATACTTATTTTAATAGTTGGAAGATATAAGCTCTTAGACAATTTAATGAAATACATCATTTTGATCTTAACGATTAGTACGATCATTGCTGTCGTAGTAGCGATCTCAAGCACACAGCAAACGTTTGATTTCGCCCAAATACTTCCTAGAGGTCCGACTGAAATTCTATTTCTGATTGCATTCTTAGGTTGGATGCCAGCGCCCTTGGATATTTCTATTTGGCATTCGCTTTGGTCTGTGGAAAAAGAAAAAACTACGTTCCAAAAAATACCTCCCAAACAGGCTATTTTCGATTTCAATATAGGGTATATAGGCACACTTTTTTTAGGAGTTTGTTTTGTTTTATTAGGGGCATTGGTAATGTTTAATTCTGGAGAAACTTTCTCTAGTTCGAGTGGTGCTTTTGCTGGTCAATTGATCAATTTGTATACAGAAAATCTTGGAGATTTTTCTTATATCTTTATTGCTGCTGCTGCCTTTACAACGATGTTCAGCACTACGATTACTACACTGGATGCCTCTCCTAGAGCCATGGCAAAAACTACGAGTTTATTATTTCAAAAAAATACTTTTTTTAAATATTGGTTCTGGATTCTATTGCTTGCAATTGGCACCTTTCTCATCTTAAAATATTTCCTGAACGACATGAAGCTCCTTGTTCAAATTGCTACTGTACTATCATTCTTGACAGCTCCGTTTTATGCTATTCTGAATTTTATACTCATCTCAGGTAAACATACACCAGAAGAACACCGACCCAATATTTATTTAAAAATATTAAGTTGGATAGGTATCGCTTTCTTAATTGGATTTAGTATTTGGTTTTTACTTAACGCTTAAGACTTTTCTTCGTAACTTTGCATTTGAATTAATTCATTATTGATGGCGAACGAAACTGCTGTACTTCCAAGAAAGAAAAAGCCCGAATGGCTTCGTGTAAAATTACCGGTTGGAAAGAAATATACTGAGCTAAGAGGATTGGTAGATAAATATAAGTTAAACACCATCTGTACCAGTGGTAGTTGCCCTAATATGGGTGAGTGCTGGGGAGAGGGTACGGCTACCTTTATGATCTTAGGAAATATTTGTACACGTTCTTGTGGTTTCTGTGGTGTAAAAACTGGTAGGCCAGAAACGGTTGAGTGGGACGAGCCCGAAAAAGTTGCACGCTCTATAAAAATCATGGGTATCAAACATGCCGTAATTACCTCTGTAGATAGAGATGATTTGAAGGATGGTGGATCCATTATTTGGGCAGAAACAGTAGACGCAATTAGAAGAGCAAATCCAAACACTACCTTAGAAACATTGATTCCAGATTTTCAGGGAAATGAAAAATTAATTGATCGCATTATAGATGTACATCCTGAAGTAGTTTCTCATAACATGGAAACTGTTCGTAGATTGACCCGTGAAGTGCGTATTCAAGCTAAATACGACCGTAGTCTCGGCGTATTAAAATATTTAAAAGAAAAAGGCATGAGAACCAAATCAGGGATCATGTTAGGTTTAGGAGAAACAGAAGAAGAAGTTATTCAAACCATGAAAGATCTTCGAGAAGTTGGTTTGGATGTGATTACCATAGGCCAATATTTACAGCCAAGTAAGAAACACTTACCAGTGAAAGAATTTATTACGCCAGCACAGTTTAAAAAGTACGAGACATTAGGACTAGAAATGGGCTTTATGTATGTTGAAAGTGGTGCTTTGGTTCGTTCTTCATATAAAGCACATAAGCACGCTAGGTAAGGTTTTATCAACTTCCTAATTTTATTGAGATTTCTTATGAATATTCGTAATCGAAAACGATTACATCTTAACATATTCTTAATAAAAACTCACCAAATGTTAAAAAAATATAAAAATCACATTTTTTTAACAAAAAAACATAAAATAATTCATTTTGGCACGATGCTTGTATTTAGGTAAGCAGAACAATAAATATTGTTTCATAGTGTAAATTATTTGAATTAGTTGATTAACAAAAGCCATCTCGAGAGAGATGGCTTTTGGATTTTATTTGGAATAATATTTAATGATTATATCGCATTAATAATATCATACTTAGTAATGATATGATGCTTACCATTTCCTAAATCAACTAATACTGCTTGATTATCTTTTGTAATCAGTTTTGATACTTTTTCAATGGATGTTGATTTTTCCACGATAGGATATGCATTCCCCATTACTTCTCTAATAGGTTTTTCTGCAATATTCTTATCTTCTAAATAATGCCTTAACAAAGCAGATTCATCTACAGAACCTACTAAACCATTCACATCCTCAACAGGGATTTGAGATATTTTATAATCTCTCATACGCTCAATAGCATGAGAAACCAATTCCTCCGTTTTAACGGTAAGTAATGGCTTGTCTATGTGTCCTTTTATAAGATCTTCTGCCGTAGTAACTTCATCCTCTAAGAATCCTCGATCTCGCATCCAATCATCATTAAACATCTTACCCACATACCTACTTCCATGATCATGGAATAATACCACCACTACATCATCTTTTGAAAATTCTTTTTTCAATTGAACCAATCCTTTGATGGCAGATCCAGCCGAATTCCCGACGAAGATCCCCTCCTCTTTTGCAATTCTTCTGGTATAGATAGCAGCGTCTTTATCCGTTACTTTTGTAAATCCATCGATCAAACTAAAATCTACATTTTCAGGTAAGATATCTTCTCCAATTCCTTCTGTGATATATGGATAGATCTCATTTTCATCAAAAACTCCAGTTTCATGGTACTTTTTAAATACTGAACCATAGGTATCTACTCCCCAGATCTTAATATCAGGGTTTTGCTCTTTCAAATATTTCGCGGTTCCAGAAATCGTTCCGCCTGTACCTACTCCAACCACAAAGTGTGTGATCTTTCCTTCTGTTTGTTTCCAAATTTCTGGTCCAGTTTGTTCGTAATGTGCTACAGCATTAGAAGGATTATCATATTGGTTAACATACCATGAGTTTGGGGTCTCTTTCCCTAACCTTTTAGATACCGAGTAATAAGATCTTGGATCGTCTGGTTCTACATTCGTTGGACACACTACTACTTCTGCTCCTACAGCTCTTAGGATGTCCATTTTTTCTTTCGATTGTTTATCAGAGATCACAAAGATGCATTTGTATCCTTTAACGATCGCTGCCAATGCAAGCCCCATTCCTGTGTTACCAGAAGTTCCTTCAATAATAGTTCCTCCAGGTTTTAATCGTCCATCTGCTTCAGCATCTTCAATCATTTTCAAAGCCATTCTATCCTTTACAGAATTCCCTGGGTTAAATGTTTCTACTTTAGCTAACACTAACGCATCTACTTCGTTAGTTACAGAATTTAGTTTTACTAAAGGTGTATTTCCAATAGTTTCTAATATATTTTTTGCGTACTCCATTGTTCAAATTTACGCGGCAAAATTACGCAAAACGAATGGATTTTGAAGGCTGAATTCTGGTAATAATATAGGAAGGTATTAACAGCATTAAAAAACATAGGATTAATGTACCTCCATTCAATAGCAGGATATCAAATAAATCAATATAAACTGGCATTACCGATACATAATAAGTCTCTGGGTTCAACGTAATTAATCCAAAATAATCCTGTAAAAAAATAATGGACAACCCGATTAAGTTACCCCAAAAAAGCCCTTTTAAGATCAAGTAGGACGCATTGTATAGAAAGACTTTTCGGATACTTGTATTCGTGCTTCCTAGAGACTTCAAAATCCCTACCATTTGCACTCTTTCTAAAATCAAAACCAATAAAGCCGTAATCATATTGATTCCTGCCACCAAGATCATAATGGCAATAATGAACCATACATTATTGTCAAATAATTCTATCCAATCAAAAATTGCAGGATAGGTATTTACAATAGAACTAGCACTTAAAGTTGGAGGAATTTCGCTATGAATAGCTTTTGTTTTATCTATTATCTGATCAAAGTCATCCAAAATAATTTCGAAACCGCCCACCTGATCCGCTTTCCATTTGTTCAATCGTTGTACTTCATATAAGTCTCCGATCATAATACTCTTATCGAACTCTAAAAACCCTGTATTGTATATTCCCTTGATAATATACTTTCTTGATGAGGGAAGTTTATTCTTGCTATCCTTAAAAAAAGTAGCTTGAATCGTATCATTCAACTGCAATTGTAATTTGTCTACCAGTGTTTTAGAAAGTAATATATCCCGTACTCTAGGCTGATCGTAATTGGGTAGTGTTCCTTCTATCAGGTATTCTTGAAAAAAAGACCAATCATAGTCTTGAGAAACCCCTTTAAAAATAATTCCTTCAAAATCAGTTTCTGTTTTTATCAGCCCAGCTCTATTTGCAAAAACCTGTACTTTTTTTATTCCATCAACATTGGGAATGGTTGGAAAGAAATATTGATTTTTAGAAATTGGAGTCAGTGCAATCCCTGAATTATTATCATTGAAATTTGTGATCTGAACATGTCCTTTAAAGCCAGACATTTTATCTCGGATCTTTCCTTGTAAACCTGCTCCAGTAGCTACGGCTATCAACATAATAATAATACCTAGCGAAATTGCTGTGATCGCTATTTTTATTATTGGTGATGAAATGCTATTTTTATACTCTTTGCCCGCAATAATGCGTTTTGCAATAAATAACTCGTAATTCAATGCTATGGTGTTAATTCCACGTAAAAGTACATATTTATTCTTGTTTTTGCTGATCTCTTTTCAGCTAAACGCGTGTGCGCAAAAGCCCGTAAATAATATAGGAATTAAAACGGGAGCAGATAAAACAGAACTCTACGTTTCTGCACTCAAAGGAAAGCGTATCGCAATAGTGGCAAATCAAACTTCAGTAATTACCAAAAAGTCGGGAGAAAAGAATACATACATTCATTTAGTAGATAGTTTACTTGCTTTAAACATAGACGTAAAGAAAGTATTTGCTCCAGAACATGGTTTTAGAGGAAAAGCAGATGCGGGGGAGATTGTAAAAGATGGTTCAGATACTAAAACTGGACTTCCCATTATCTCGCTATATGGTAAAAACAAAAAACCTAGTAAAGATCAGCTAAAAGGAATCGATCTAGTAGTATTCGATATTCAGGATGTAGGAGCTCGCTTTTATACCTATATTTCTAGCCTACACTATGTTATGGAAGCTTGTGCAGAGAGCAATATTCCTGTCATTCTCTTAGATAGACCGAATCCGAATGGACATTATATTGACGGCCCCGTTTTAGAAGAGAAACACAAGAGTTTTGTAGGTATGCACCCTGTTCCTATTGTTTACGGAATGACCATCGGAGAGTATGGAAACATGATCAATGGTGAAAAATGGTTAGCAAATGGAATACAATGCGATCTTACTGTCATTCCTTTACAAAACTATACACATCAATCTGAATATAGTTTACCTATAAAACCATCACCGAATTTACCTAACGACAAATCCATTAACCTCTACCCCAGTCTATGTTTTTTTGAAGGGACAAATGTAAACGCCGGTCGAGGCACAGCGTTGCAATTCCAAATATATGGATCACCCTACTTAGACCAAACAAATGGTTTTTCATATACACCTGTATCAAATGAAGGAGCAAAGTATCCTAAACATAAAGATAAAACATGCTACGGAGAGGATCTAGGCAGTACAAACCGACTTCATCAATTAGACCTATCCTGGTTGATCAAAGCACATGCTCAAAATAGCAAAGCACCTTTCTTTAATGCTTTCTTCGTAAAATTAGCAGGAACTTCAACTTTACAAGAACAAGTAACAAAAGGAGTATCAGAAAAAGAAATTAAAGAAAGTTGGAAAACGGAACTCACACATTTCAAGAAAATTCGAAGCAAGTATTTACGCTACGATTAAACCTGGAAAAATAGTTTTAAGATCTATCGTTTCTTCTTTTAAACCTACATCGTTATTCGTATTCTTATTGATAAGAATATCGATCATAGGACTTTTTGTAAAACGATACTGATATGTATGCGTATCGCTTCCTTCTAAAACCGAAAGTTTAGATTTCACAATAATTTGGTCTTTAGAAAACTGTGTTTCTTTTCCTTTAAAACCTTTCTTAAAAACGGACAACAATCCTTTCTTATTTGTTTCCGTATAATCGATCCCTGGGCTACCAAACGAAGTAGGCTTCGTGAATTGTAATGAATAAAAATAGGCGTTCTTACTAAACTCATTAAACCCACGCATCTTTGGATTGGAAAATCGATATGCGATCAAATCACTGGTTCGATAGAAATAAGAAACCGTTAATGACGTAGGTACCTCATCCGAAGATCGATAGGTTACCTCCTGTATCTCTCCTTTTATCTCATTAGAAACTATCTTGTAGTCATTTTTAGACACCATGATCTCTTCTATAAAGGTTTTCCAATTACTCGCTTTCTTTTGGCTCACAGTTCTTCTGAATTAGTCGGTTTCTTATATTTTTGAAAAGGTTGTTTAATCAGTTCCCAAAGATTACTATTGATCGCTTCATCTGGAAACGTATCTACTCCATACACAATCTTTTCTCTATCCAAGTACCTATAGGTTCCTAATAACCGATCCCAAATCGAAAATATATTTCCATAATTAGAATCTGTATACGGCAATAAGTTATGGTGATGGATTTTGTGCATGTCTGGAGATACAATAACATAACTCAAAGCCTTATCCACTTTCTTTGACATCTTCAAATTCGCATGTGTAAACTGAGTAAATACCAACGACATGGATTGATATAACATCACTATAGCAATGGGTGTTCCAACTATAAAAACCCCTAATAAAGTAAACGAGAATCGAATCATACTTTCCAAAGGATGATGTCTATTGGCAGTAGTGGTATCTACCTTATGATCTGTATGATGTACCAAATGGACCATCCACAAAGGTTTTACCTTATGCTCTACAAAATGTGCCAGATACGCTCCAAAAAAATCAAGAAACAGTACCCCTAAAATGATATATAACCACAATGGCATTTCTGGTAGCCAGTTGATGAGACCAAAATGATTCACTTCCACCCAGTCTGATGTTTTTAATAATAAAAAAGCTAATGAGAAATTAATAATTACAGTAGTCGCCGTAAAAAACAGGTTTGGTATGGCATGTTTCCATTTTTTGTAATTGAATTTGAACAAAGGCAGTGCCCCTTCCAATAACCAGAAAAATGTAATACCGCCAACTAGAATGATACTTCTATGTGCAGAAGGAATGTTTTCAAAATAATTGAATATTGTTTCCAAAGTGAATTAGTTTGCACTAAAGTAAGGAAAGTTTCACAAATGTGATTTCGAGTGAAACGAGAAATCTAACGTATTTAGTCATAGATTTCGAAATGACACATACATTATTCTTAGCTTCTCTTTACTTTTTTATTAAATTGTAAAGGCAATCGTTTTTTCAAATTCTCTACGATGTTATATGCCGCTGGACAAACAGTTGTATTTGTCAATGTCAGGTCTGTGATTTGAATAAACTTCCTACGGTTGGTATGCGGGTATTCGGCACATGCTTTAGGACGTACATCGTAAATAAAACAGGAATTATCGGATTCGTCCAAGAAAGCACATGGGGCCGTTTTTAACACCATAAAATCATCTGTATCTCTTTCCAGATACTGATCAACAAAATCACGTTCCTTCATGCGTAGATGCTTCGCAATACGCTGAATATCCTTTTCAATAAAAATAGGACTGGTAGTTTTACAGCAATTCCCACAAGAAAGACAATCAGTTTTCTCAAACTCCTTGTCGTGCAATTCTTTCATAACAACATCTAAATTCTTAGGCGTGCGCTTCTTAAGCATTTTAAAATATTTCCTATTCTCAGGTAACGCTTCTTGAGCCAATTTTGGTAATGCTGCCAATCGTTTTTCCATTTCGTAAAAGTACAATTAATTACACGCAAAATCATCCCTTCAAAAACAAATAAAATATGTAATTTTGCACTTCATTTTAATTGAATCCATGAATATTCAAACCCTGATTGAGGCTAAAGTAAAAGAAGGATTTTTATCCTTGTACGATGTAGAGATTCCAACTGTAGAATTTCAAGCGACACGTAAGGATTTTGAAGGAGACATTACTGTAGTTGTATTCCCTTTATTAAGATACAAGAAAGGGAACCCTGCACAGATCGGAGAAGATATTGGAGGATATTTGGTACAACATGTGAATGAGATCAAGGCGTTCAATGTAGTTAAGGGCTTCTTGAATTTAGTTATTGATGATAGCTTCTATGTGCACTTGTTCAGTAACATATATCAGGATGCTTCTTACGGTAGTGTTGCACAAGGTTCCGACGCTATTATGGTAGAATACTCATCACCTAATACAAATAAGCCTTTACATTTAGGACATGTTCGTAATAATCTATTAGGATATTCAGTTGCTGAGATCTTAAAAGCATCCGGGAAAAAAGTATACAAAACTCAGATCATCAATGATAGAGGAATTCATATTTGCAAGTCTATGTTGGCTTGGAAGAAATATGGGAATGGAGAAACTCCTGAATCTACAGGATTAAAAGGTGATAAATTAGTTGGAAATTATTACGTAAAATTCGATCAGGAGTACAAAAAAGAGATAGCCCAATTGATTGCTTCGGGTACTTCTGAAGAAGATGCCAAAAAACAAGCGCCATTATTGCTCGAAGCTCAAGATATGCTTCGTCAATGGGAATCTGGAGATGAAGAAACGGTGGCTTTATGGAAAATGATGAACGGTTGGGTATATGACGGGTTTGATATCACCTACAAAAATATGGGAGTAGATTTTGATACCCTGTATTATGAAAGTGATACCTACTTGTTGGGAAAAGATGTGATTGCAGAAGGATTGACCAAAGGCGTGTTCTTTAAAAAAGAAGACGGTTCTGTTTGGTGTGATCTTACGGATGAAGGTCTAGACGAGAAATTAGTTTTACGTTCAGATGGTACGGCTGTATATATGACACAGGATATCGGAACTGCGATTCAACGTGTAAAGGACTATTCGGACATCAACGGAATGGTATATACTGTCGGAAATGAGCAAGATTATCACTTTAAAGTATTGTTCTTGATCCTTAAAAAATTAGGTTTCTCCTGGGCAGCACAACTCTATCATTTAAGTTATGGAATGGTAGATCTTCCTTCAGGAAAAATGAAATCCAGAGAAGGAACTGTAGTCGATGCTGATGATTTGATGGTTGAAATGGCAAATACGGCAAAAGCTATTTCTCAGGAATTAGGAAAATTAGAAGGCTATTCCGATACTGAAAAAGAAGAACTCTATCGTATTATTGGATTGGGCGCCTTAAAGTACTTTATCCTAAAGGTAGATCCGAAGAAACGTATTCTGTTTGACCCGAAAGAATCTGTAGATTTTCAAGGGAATACAGGTCCGTTTATTCAATATACCTACGCGAGAATACAATCGATTTTGAGAAAAGCAGACTTTGAACATGCTGATATTTCGATCTCTGAAATCGACTTGCACAGTAAAGAAAAAGAGCTTGTAAAACAACTAGCCTTATATCCAGAGGTAGTGCAACAAGCAGCCTCAAACTTCTCGCCTGCCTTAATTGCAAATTACACCTATGATTTGGTAAAAGAATTCAATTCTTTTTACCAAAATGTGTCTATCTTAGGCGAGGAAAACGAAACAAAGAAAATATTCAGAGTACAGCTATCCAACAAAGTAGCTGATACTATAAAAAATGCATTCTTGTTATTAGGAATTCAGGTTCCGGAGAGAATGTAAGTATAAATTAGAAAAAACAACTAGATATGAAATATGACGTAATTGTAGTAGGTAGCGGACCTGGAGGGTACGTAACTGCTATTAGAGCATCTCAATTAGGACTTAAAACCGCTGTAGTTGAAAAAGAGAACTTAGGTGGTGTATGTTTAAACTGGGGATGTATTCCAACCAAAGCTTTACTAAAAAGTGCTCAGGTATATGATTATTTAAAGCACGTAGATGCATATGGTTTAAAAGCCGAAGCAATTGATAAAGATTTTGAGGCCGTGATCAAAAGAAGTCGTGGTGTTGCAGATGGAATGAGCAAAGGTGTACAGTTCTTAATGAAGAAGAACAAGATCGATGTTATTGAAGGTTTCGGAAAAGTAAAAACAGGAAAGAAAGTAGACGTTACTGCTGCTGATGGAAAAGTTACTGAATACAGTGCAGATCATATTATCATTGCAACAGGAGCACGCTCTAGAGAATTACCAAACTTACCACAAGATGGTAAGAAAGTAATCGGGTATAGAGAAGCTATGAGCTTACCAACACAACCTAAATCTATGATTGTTGTAGGTTCTGGAGCGATTGGTGTTGAGTTTGCACATTTCTACAACGCTATGGGAACAGAAGTAACCATTGTAGAATACTTACCAAACCTAGTGCCTTTAGAAGATAAAGACGTTTCTAAACAATTTGAACGTTCTTTTAAAAAGGCTGGTATTAAAGTAATGACCAACTCAGCTGTTGAGTCCGTTGACACTTCTGGGAAAACGGTAAAAGCTACCGTAAAAACCAAAAAAGGTGAAGAGATCTTAGAAGCAGATGTTGTATTATCAGCAGTAGGAATTAAAACAAATATTGAGAATATCGGTTTAGAGGATGTCGGAATTATTACAGACAGAGATAAGATCTTAGTAAATGATTGGTATCAAACCAACATTCCAGGATACTATGCAATTGGAGATGTGGTTCATGGACCGGCATTGGCGCACGTTGCTTCTGCAGAAGGAATTACCTGTGTAGAGAAAATTGCGGGAATCCACACGGAAGCGATCGATTATGGAAACATCCCAGGATGTACCTATGCAAGTCCAGAAATTGCATCCGTTGGACTAACGGAAGCGCAAGCAAAGGAGCAAGGATACGAGCTAAAAGTAGGTAAATTCCCATTCTCTGCCTCTGGAAAAGCAAAAGCAGCTGGAACTCCAGACGGTTTTGTAAAAGTGATCTTCGATGCGAAATATGGGGAGTGGTTAGGTTGCCATATGATAGGAGCTGGTGTAACTGATATGATTGCTGAAGCCGTTTTAGGTAGAAAATTAGAGACTACAGGACACGAAGTGTTAAAGGCAATTCATCCGCACCCAACTATGAGTGAAGCGGTAATGGAAGCCGTTGCAGATGCTTACGATGAAGTAATACACTTATAATGTAAATGTCACCTTGAGCGCAGTCGAAAGGTCTTATGAATAAAAAAAAACCTCGCAAATTGCGAGGTTTTTTTTTATTAAAATCGATAGCCTACACCCACTAGAAAGGTGTTCATTCGGACTGACTGATTTAGATCCGTTTGCCTTTTAGGATTGTGAATGTATCTCGCAAATAGATACCATCTTTCAGATAGATCGTACTGAAGTCCGATATTAAATGCAAAATTTCCTGGCTTTTGAGAATAGATGGGGTCGCTATAATTGTCTTTGTAAGATGCATTCAACTGCACACCGGCATAGACACTTAATTTTTCACCCAATTTGTACTTTAAAAATAACGGGAACTCCACCGTGTTAAATCCAGAACCCTGTGTTTTGGTATGAAGGATCTCCAACTGTAGCGAAAATTTTTCAGAGAGTTTTCGCTCTACAAAAAAGCCTCCGTACAAATTAAGACCATTGAAATTGTATGGAGATGATGTAAAAAAATCTTGTTTAAACCCTCCAGTTATTCCGAAGTAAGTTTTTTTTGATTCCCATGTTGTAGGTTCTTGCGCGTTTACGGTAAAACAAAGCAATAAGACTATTGCCATAAACGATAATCGTTTCATAATTAATTGGTTTTTAAATTAGTATAACCAAAACTAGAGAAGTGTTCTGTTAAACTTTCTCAACGAAACAATAATGAAAACCAAAGAGTTCGTTAATTATTCCTGAATTTTGTTAATTAACTTTAGAATACTACTCAATTTAAAGGGTATGGAAATAAAAGCAACTCACCCGTACCCAACGATGAGTGAAGCGGTTGCAGATGCTTATGACGAGGTAATACACTTATAGTCAAAAACTTAGTAAACACAAGGGCCGAAATGTATGTTTCGGCTTTTTTTATGGCACCATTTTTGGTTCTTCCAAGGCTAACATTTTAAAACATTATAAACTATGAAAAAAATTACAGTATGCATGTTCTTATTAGCAACTGCATTTGGAATGAACGCTCAGGAAAAAGAAAATCAAAAAGAAGTAGGTATTCAATTTAGCAGCCTCAATAGTTTCGGGCTCACCTACAAGTCAGGAACTTCAAAAAGTCTATGGAGATATAATGTTCTTACTGCTGGTGTTGGTAGTATCGATAATGATTTTGAGAATAACAATTTTGATCAACGTCATGATTCTTTCAACATTTCTGCAAGTATTGGTAAAGAGTATCGTAAAAAGATCGCTACGAACTTAGAGTTTAGATCTGGTTTTGATCTTAGTTTTGGCTACAGTTCTTACAAGACCGAGAATGGTCCAACAATCTTAAATAACTTCTATCAGAAAAGACAGGCATATTCACCAGGTATTAATGCCGTTATTGGTTTGAACTATGTGATCAATGATAAACTTGTGATTGGAGCCGAAATCTTACCGAATATTCAGTACTCTTTTGGAGAAGTAGAGAGGTTGGATAGCGGTGTTATCTATAAAGGAGATCTAAGAGAATGGAACTTTGGATTAAACAGTAACTCGGCAAGGTTAACCGTTGCCTATCGTTTTTAATTTTTGGCACCATTCTTGGTGTTAACAAAACTTTAACACGAAAACCAACTAAGTACAACCGTTGTAAAAACTAGTACTAAAGTGGTGGGAAGTTTGTTTGAAAAAGAAAACAACCTATTCACAATTTAAAACCGGAGCCTAGCTTCGGTTTTTACTTTTGAAACGACCAAGCCACAATACGCGTAACCTTATTCCCTTGTTGCATTGGAATAACCTTAAAAGATGTAACTCCTAGCTTCGCAGCTGACTTTTCAAGACTTTCTACATTCTCTTTTTTCGAGACTAAACTTGTAAACCACACACACACCTCTTTATGCAGCGAACTCTGATATAAATAGTTGTGTAAAAAAGCCTTTTCACCACCAGGATACCATAACTCGTTACTATTTCCAGAAAAATTTCGAACCGCATTTGTACCCAAGTTTCGAGTTTTCCTTCGATTGGCACCTCTTGCCTCTTCAGCAGACGCATAAAAAGGAGGATTACACATCGCTGCCGTAAAAGAATCGTCTGCTTCTAAAATATCATTTAAAATGTTCTGCTCATCAAACTGCTGGCGTAATGTGATCTTCGCATCCAGATCATTGTCATCAATTATATCCTGTGCATAGTCCAACGAATCTAATTCAATATCGATCGCTAAGAAATTCCAATCATACACCTTTGCACCCAATAATGGATAAATACAAGTAGCACCAGTACCAATATCTAATATCGTTACTTCTTTTTCTGCTGAGATATCTTTGATCAGATCATTCAAATGATGAATATAATCTACTCTACCCGGAATGGGCGGACACAGGTTTTCTTCAGGAAAGACCCAATCCACAATTCCATAGTGCTTTTTTAATAGTGCTGTATTCAATGCTCTTACCGCCTTAGGGTCAGAGAAATCGACAGAAAGGTTTCCATATTTGTTCTTTAAGGTATACTCTTGTAATGATGGGTAGTCACGTATCAAGCCTTCAAGGTCATATCCATTCCTATGGATATTGCTAGGATGTAATCCAGATTTTGTTTTCATTATAATTCCAGTACTGTAAATTCTAACTGCAAAGGTTGTAGTGCAGTTTTTAACGCTTCTATAAACGCAGGTCCGTATTCTACATAGAACTCTGAAAAGTTGCGTTGACGCTCCTCTAAGCTTTGGTTGGGTAACAATTGATCTTGCAAAGCGGTAATTCTCGAAATCAGATCGTGCTGCTTCCTTTTCTCTGCCCGTAACAATCGATGTTCTAAATTCTCTAATCCTTTCGTTTGCTTTCGTTCTTGAGCATCTACAGCTCCTACAAAAGAAACATCCGTTTCATTCGCCACCCTTCGCAATGCTAAAAATTGCTGATTCAACAATTCTTTTGCGTCTGCAAAACTAAACTGGATATCCGAGTTTTCTGTTACTTTTTTAGCCAGTAACTCGTTTTGTTTCAAGAACAGTTCTTCCAAAGAAATGTTCAATCCATTTAATTTCTTCTGTTGTTTTTCAGAGATCACCTGAACAGAGTTTCGTAACAACAAGATAGGGAAAGGAATGTTCACCTTTTCAAAATATCCCTTCAGCTCTAACCAATATGCCTGCTCACCTCCACCTCCAACATAGCAGAGATTTGGTAAGATCACTTCCTGATATAATGGGCGCATAATCACATTCGGACTAAATCGTTCCGGGTGTGTTGCTAATTCTTTCTGTATTTCTTTTTCTGAAAAAGAGATCTCGGTATCATTAACAACATATTGACCCTCTTCTTTTATGATCCGTTCTCTCAGTGTATCGGTAAGGTAAAATAAATTGATCTCCCGCGGGTTTACTTGTACTTTATATGACTTTTCTAATTCCGAAATGGTAGTAGATACCGCGGTATATGAATGCTGATGCTCCAATTCTTCCTGCACATAAGGTGCAAACGAACGCTTTAACTCCACATCATCACCATCAACAATTACTAAACCATACGTTGCAAATAGTTCATTGGCAATATACCGAGTAGCTTCAGCCAAATTATTATGCTCCAAATACCCTTTTCTAAAAAGCTCTTTTAGGTACTCCGCATTTCTGGTCGTTCCCAATTGTTTCGAAAAAGCAGCAAATACCTTCTCTAATCCATCGGTGGTAAATCTACCAACGGGTCCGCCATCTGCTCTATTCCATTGTACTTTCTTTCCTCTAAAGTTAAAATAATTGATCTCTTCAAAATCATGATCTTCAGTCGCCATCCAGTACACAGGAACAAAATTGTTCTTCGGGAACTTTTCTTTCAGCTCCTCACTCAAGTTTATGACGCATAATATCTTATATAAAAAATACAACGGTCCAGTAAATAGGTTTAGCTGGTGCCCTGTAGTAATGGTAAATGTATTTTCATTTTGAAGTGCTTCAATGTTTTCTAAAGTCCCTTCAGATGCTGCTACATTACCATATTGTTCCTTTAAAGCTTTTACGAGAATCATTCTGGACTCTGCTTGAAATGATCCTTTTTTTTCTTCAATCTGTTTCGCAAATCCATCTATACCTGGAAACTGATGATAGTATGATTGAATATCTGGATGTTGGTCCAAATAGTCGATCATAGTTTTAGAAAAGAAGCCTGTTTTTTGAAAGGGTATGTGCGTAACTTTCATATTAGGAAACGCATTTTTTGGTTAGAAAACAACACTCAGGTTCGGAACTCGACGTCATAAATTAAATTTTGATAAAAATACTAAAATTTGATGAGGAAAAAATCAGTGGTCAAGACGCTAACAAATTTTTAACGAATTGCCCTAGTCATTCCGATAGCGTATAACGATGAGGAACCTATAGTAGTACAAACCGGAGATTTCTCAATCGTTTCTATGAAACTCATTTCGAAATGACAAAGGAGTCATTCCGACAGAGTGTAACGACGAGGAATCTAAAACATCAAAATACTTCATTATTCAAAAACTCCCAATTAGGGTTAAATTTCGATATCAATTTATTCTTCTTCTCCCTTCTCCATCGCTTTATTTCTTTTTCTCTGTCAATAGCAGACTGAGCATTTTCAAAACCCTCATAGTACACTAGATAATAACAATTATATTTTCCAGCAAAGGACTTCTTATTATTTTGGCTATCAAAATAATGTTGCGAAATTCTTCTCTGTACGTCATTTGTAACTCCTATATACAAAACAGTCTTACGAACATTGGTTAATATGTATACGAAATGTGAATAGAGCAATTTTTCTTTTTCTCAAATATAAGGATTTCTCACATTCGTTCGAAATGACAGATTACGTCATTCCGACAGAGTACAGCGACGAGGAATCTCTTTTTTGAATTTGAGATTTCTCAATCACTTCATTGCATGAAGCTCATTTCGAAATGACGAAAGGAGTCATTCCGACAGAGCGCAGCGACGAGGAATCTAAATTCTACAGACCTCTCCGCATTATATTCATTCGAAATGACAAGTTAACTCATACTTCTTTAAATAAATCCTTATTTTTGGTCATCATCAAAATTTCATACATGAAGATCAGAATTTTATCCCTCGTATTTTTGCTAGTCAGCACTACCCTATTTTCTCAAACCATTCAATCTCCTGAAGCGTTTTTAGGATATAAGGTCGGAACACAATTCACAAGACATCATAAAGTAGTTGACTATTTTACCTATGTCAGCAATACCTTATCGAATGTCGAATTGGAAAAGTACGGAGAGACCAATGAGCATAGACCCTTGTATGTTGCTTACTTATCCTCACAAAAGAATATGGACAATCTGGAGAACATCCGATTAAACAATCTTACACAAACAGGGATGAAGAAAAATGGCAATACAACCAATGATATTGCTATTGTTTGGTTGAGTTATAATGTTCATGGAAACGAAGCTTCCAGTACAGAAGCATCTATGCAAACCTTGTATGAATTAGTAACGACAAAAAAAGCCTATTTAGAAAATACAGTAGTGATCATCGATCCATGTATCAATCCTGATGGACGAGATCGTTATGTAAACTGGTTTAACCAGGTAAAAAGCACGCCTTATAATGCTACACAAGATGCAAAAGAGCACCGTGAACCATGGCCAGGCGGAAGACCAAATCATTATTTATTTGATCTAAACAGAGATTGGGCCTGGGCAACGCAAGTAGAGTCTTCACAAAGATTAGGGGTTTATAATAAATGGTTACCACATATTCATGTCGATTTTCATGAGCAGTTCATTAACAACCCTTATTATTTTGCACCAGCTGCAGAACCTTTCCATGAGATCATTACGGATTGGCAACGCGATTTTCAGACACAGATTGGGAAGAATCATGCAAAGTATTTCGATCAAAATGGATGGCTGTATTTTACCAAAGAGAGTTTTGACCTTTTATATCCAAGTTATGGAGATACCTACCCTACCTATATGGGAGCCATTGGTATGACCTACGAACAAGCCGGACATGGAATGGCTGGACTAGGTATTGATACAGATCATGGGTATGAATTGACCTTAGTAGATCGTGTAGCACATCATAAAACTACGGGATTATCGACTGTTGAAATAGCATCTAAAAATGCGACAAAACTAAATGCTGAGTTTAAGAAATTCTTTGATAACAGAGGATTACTCTATAAGAGTTATGTATTAAAAAATGAAAACAAGGATAAAACTCAACGTTTGATCGACTTATTGGACAAACATGAAATCAATTATGAATACTCTAAAAAAGGGCAAGTAAGAGGGTATAATTATGCTACACAACGGGATGGAAGAATGAATGTTTCTGACAATGATCTGGTAGTACACTCAGATCAACCTAAAGGAAAAATGGTAAAAGTATTGTTCGAGCCAAATGCTAAACTAGCAGACTCACTAACCTACGATATTACAGCATGGTCCATTCCATATGCACACGGATTCAAGGCCATTGCTTCTAAAACGAAAGTGAGTTCTGCAAAAAAGGTAAACACCCATGTGGTATCTAATACCGCAGACAGATCCTCGTATGCATATCTAAGCAAATGGAACAGTTTGGAAGATGCAACCTTCTTAGCACAGACACTTGATGCTGGAATTCGAGTTCGTTTTTCTGAAAAGCCATTTACAGTAGAAGGTAATGCATACGATCGAGGTACTTTGATCATCTTGCGAAATGACAATAAAAAGAATACAAACTTCGATGACAAACTTGTTGCGTTAGCCAATAAATATGGGAGGAAATTAACCCCAGTACAAACAGGGTTTGTAAGCAAAGGGGTCGATTTTGGTTCCTATAGTGTGAATCCGATCAACAAGCAAAAGATTGCGGTATTATCTGGAAAAGGAACCTCTTCCTTAAGTTTTGGAGAGATCTGGCATTTCTTTGAAACTCAGTTAAAATACCCATTGACTATTTTAGATACCGATTATTTTGGCAATGTGAATTTAGACAACTACGACGTCCTGATCATTCCAAATGGATATTATGGACGTGTACTGGACTCTACGCAATTGAAGCGCGTTAAAGACTTTACCCGTTCAGGCGGAACCGTTATTGCCATCGGAAACGCCTTGCGAAGTTTTGCAAATAAAAAAGGATTCGCACTAAAAACCAAGAAAGCGAAAAAAGACAAAAAAGAAACACCAAAGGCCAACTTAACACCTTATGCAGATCAAGAACGTGCAGGATCTGTAAACATGATTACAGGAGCTGTATTTGAAAGCAAGGTAGATAATACACACCCATTGGCATTTGGGTATGAAAACACGTATTTCTCCTTGAAATTAGGGAGCAGGTCGTACGACTTTTTAAAGAATGGTGGTAATGTAGCCTACTTTACGAAGGATGCGACTAATGTATCTGGATTTGCAGGTAAAAAAGCCTTGAAGAATATTCCAGAATCCTTATTTATCGGAGAAGAGCGCTCGGGAAGCGGAAGTATCATTTATATGGTAGACAATCCATTATTCAGATCATTTTGGGATAACGGGAAGTTGTTCTTTGTCAATGCCTTGTTCTTTAGAAACTCGGATGAGATAAAGCGATAGTACTTGTCATTCCGACGGAGTATAACGACGAGGAATCTCCTTTTTTAATTGGAGATTTCTCAATCGTTTCATTACATGAAACTCATTTCGAAATGACAAAAGGAGTCATTCCGACAGAGTGCAACGACGAGGAATCTCCGTGTGTTTTTTTTATATTTGAAAAAAATAAATTATTATGAATAAGAACCTAATTTCTAAAAGAGGATATTTCCTTTTAGCATTTCTAGTTATTTTTCTTCTTGCATATTATTTTTTTGCGGAGGAAAAAGACGGTTTATTATTAATGATTTTTATAGGTTCAATTTGCATAGTTTCCATCTCTGAATTTATAAAGTCTCAAAAGCTATTAGGTAGTGATAAGGTTGCCTTTATAAATAAAAGCATGTACAAAACGGGAATGTTTTTGATTCCCTTTTTTCTACTAACACTATATAAAGATTTTTCGGATAACTATACACTTATTGCTTTTTTACTTGGGCTTTTAACCGCATTATTACATTATATTACACATAGAAGAAAAATCATTGTATTTCACCCTGATAAGATTGAAGATTTCAATGATTCAATTGACAAAGATTTAAGCCGTGTTACCTCATTCAATGTATATGAGAACAATGTAGAAATCATATTCAATAACACTGAAATTCTTCAAATAAATAAACATGAGTTATCATTACCAAACTGGGAAGTTTTTACAGAACGTATGATAGCTTATAAAAAGAATGTGGAAGAATACAATGGATGAAATTAAAGTTTTTAAAAACATTGTTCTAATTGGACTCTATTTTTTAGGTTTTTATTTGCTATACAACTATGTTTTTGATCGATCTATTGATGCTTGGGGGTTATTTATCATTCCTGTTGGAACAAGTATCTTTGGACTAATCTCGAAATATGTTTCTATTATAGAGAAGCGAAAAGAAAAAGGGTTTGTTGTATTAAAAAGAAACGGTTTAGACTATAACGATTTTAATGGTTCTATTCTTTCTATCTTAATTATTCTTTACTTAGAACATTACTTGTTCTATTGGTTAATTCCTTTTTTATTAATTGATCTTATCTTAATTTATACTATTAAGAAAAGTCAAATATATTACTTTGATGAATGGAGTATAAAGGATCTATGCGAGCAAAAAAATAACATAAAAAGAAATGATATTCGCTCTTTTATTTTACATCCCAATAAGTTGGAAGTCTCTTATATGGAAGAAGATGAGGACGAAGATGACGAAGGTTTGAAAAAATTATTTATCAGAAGATATGATATAGTATCACCTAATAGCTGGCATCAGTTCGAAAAAATAATGCAGGAGTTTGAACTAAAAACTCTCGAAAAAGAGACAGATGTCATTTCGAATGAAACGGAGTGAATATGAGAAATCTGCTTAAAGAGTATGAGATTTCTCAATCGTTTCATTACATGAAACTCATTTCGAAATGACAAAAGGAGTCATTCCGACAGAGCGAAGCGACGAGGAATCTCCTTTTAAAATTTGAGATTTCTCGCTTACCCTGGAAATGACATCGGCAGTATTACGTACATGACACCAAATTTGCCTATCTTAGTATTCCAACCACATTATTTTTCTGTAATCATTAGGAATCTGGAATGAAAATACTACTTACCGGAGCAACTGGCTATATCGGAAAACGTTTGCTCCCCATATTAGTGGAACAAGGACATCATGTGGTGTGTTGTGTACGAGACCCTTCTCGATTTACACCGCCCGCTTCCCTATTAAAACATATTACTGTCATTACCGTGGACTTGCTAGATACTGATTCGTTGACAGCCATTCCCAATGACATTGATGTGGCATACTATTTAGTCCATTCTATGTCATCTTCGGATAATTATAAAGAGCTGGAACAACGTTCCGCTCTGAATTTCAGGAAACGATTGTCCAATACAGCAACCCAGCAAGTAATCTATTTAAGTGGTATTATCAATGAATCTGAACTATCGGAGCATTTAGAATCAAGAAAGAATGTGGAAGTGGAATTGGAAAAAGGTTCGTACCACCTAACCTGTTTACGAGCCGGTATTATTGTAGGTTCCGGAAGTGCTTCCTTTGAGATCATTAGAGATCTCGTAGAAAAGCTACCATTGATGGTTGCTCCCAAATGGTTATTAACGCAATGTCAACCTATCGGTATTGCGGATGTATTGACCTTTTTGGAACGTTCCATGTTAAGAGAAGATACCTACGATCAAAATTTTGACATCGGCTGTAACGATATTCTTACCTATAAGGAAATGCTCTTACAGTTTGCAGAAGTACGTGGATTGAAACGTACCATCTGGACCATTCCTTTAATGACACCTAGACTTTCCTCTTATTGGCTCTATTTTGTAACGGCTACTTCGTATAAACTGGCCCGTTCGTTGGTCGATAGTATGAAAGTAGAAGTGATTTGCAGAGATACGAGATTAAACGGTATA
Source organism: Asprobacillus argus (assembly GCF_032248395.1). Taxonomy (NCBI): domain Bacteria; kingdom Pseudomonadati; phylum Bacteroidota; class Flavobacteriia; order Flavobacteriales; family Flavobacteriaceae; genus Asprobacillus; species Asprobacillus argus. Next base: position 397,793 of record NZ_JAVTTO010000004.1, on the reverse strand, counting down.
CTGGGAGTACAACCCATTTCTTACAAAGAAGCAATTATCCGTGCTTTTAAAAAAATTAAGGATAATAGCATTGTATCCAGCTGGAAAGATTCGTATGCAAGTAGTGGCATCAACTTTAATATCTCTGAATTTATCAACGTTCCAGAATATGGGTCTTTTAAAGATGAGCGCTCCAGAGCTATCGAAAGTCATGAGGTTTGTATAGACAAAATGTGGCGTATTGGCGGAGAAAACGGTTGGTATTATGGGAATGTATTATGGCGTTTTCGCGGCTTTCTGGACAAGTTGGTGGGCGGCGTAGGATTGCGTAGAGGACGCACAAGTCCAACTACAATTTCTGCCGGAGATGCGCTTGACTTCTGGCGTGTGCTGTACGCTAATAAAGAAGAGGGGCGTTTGTTGCTATTAGCAGAGATGAAGCTTCCTGGAGAAGCCTGGTTAGAATTTAAAATAGAAAACGGACACTTGATCCAAACCGCAACGTTTAGGCCTTTAGGTGTTTGGGGTCGACTGTACTGGTATGCCGTATTGCCTTTTCATGGGATTATCTTTAATGGCATGCTAAAAGGGTTGGCTACAAACCAGCATTAAAGGGCTCTTTTCTTTATATTTGAAACAGTTAGTAGTTATGAAATGAACGTCCAGTAAACCTTATGCTTATGAAATTTAGAAAAGCCGAACAACAAGACCTTAGCGCCATCGTACACATGATTGCCGACGATGTACTCGGGAAGGAAAGAGAAGATTTCAAAGAACCTTTACCAGCTGCCTATTTAGAAGCCTTTACGAACATATGCGCAGATCAAAACCAGGAATTGATAGTGGTTGAAAATGAAGATGCTGAAATCATAGGTACATTACAATTGTCCTTTATTCAATATTTGACCTACCAGGGAGGGATCCGCGCACAAATAGAAGCAGTGCGGATTCGAAAAGACAAACGTGGACTAGGTATTGGAAAAGCAATGTTTGAATGGGCCATTAACCGAGCTCAAGAACGAAATGCCCATGTACTACAATTGACTACTGACAAAAAAAGACCAGAAGCTATTGCTTTTTACGAAAGTCTAGGATTTAACCCTTCTCATGAAGGAATGAAGTTGCATTTTTTATAAAGTTTCTTTCCTTTTGCTAAACTAGATATGGGAAAGAACTGGTGGTTATAAGGAGATTTCTCGCTAATGCTCGAAATGACAAATAACGTCATTCCGACAGAGTGTAACGACGAGGAATCTTCCTCTTTGAATTTGAGATTTCTCACTAGCGTTCGAAATGACAGATAACGTCATTCCGACAGAGTGTAACGACGAGGAATCTCTTTTTTTTGATTGGAGATTTCTCACTAGCGTTCGAAATGACAAATAACGTCATTCCGACAGAGTGCAACGACGAGGAATCTCATTCCTCTTTTTTAATTCCCTCTTTTTTCTTACATTTGAAAGGAAGCCACATAGTTACAGTTCCCTATAAGTAACAGTAATTAAATTGCTACTTCTGATTGCGCGGCTTCTATAGATCATTCAATGTTTAATTGAGATATGTGCATGTGACTATTGCAATACCTTGTCATAAGGTATTTCATTTATTCAATTTAAAGTATTGGTTATTATACTATTAAAACAATAATATATAAGATATATAAACACACCTTCCGTTTAGCGGAGAGTTGGCAACAATAAAGACCAAATGAAGAAAACATTCGAAAATTATTACAAGATTCCCGATTCGAAATATGATGAAATTTGGGATAATGCAATATTTGTTCTTGACACAAATATTCTACTAAATTTATTTAGATACCCAGAATCTGCACGTAATGACTTTCTAAAAGTTTTAAGAAAAATAAAATCAAGTTTATGGATTCCATTTATTGCAGGTCTTGAATTTTATGAAAATGTTGAATCTGTCAAAAACAGCCAACTCAAAGCTTATTCTCAAATATCTAAACTACTTGAAAAAACTAAAGAAAATGAAGAATCATTAGTTAATGATTTCGTTAATGACCTGAAAAAATTAAATTTAGATAAGCGTCATTTCGAAATTTCTGAACAAGAGTTAATTGAAAGCATAAAAAAATATAACTCTGATTATTTAAAAAACTTAAATTCTATACAAGAAAAATATTTATTTAAAAATCAAGATAGTAGTGTAAAAACTGAAAAAATAAAAAAGGAAAATGATAAACTAATGACTAGTTTAGAATCAATTCTTAAAAACAAAATTGGACAGAAGTTTAAAAGTCAAGAAGAGATAGAAAAAATTAATACTGAAGCAAAAAAAAGATATCTAGAATTAATTCCACCAGGATATAAGGACAGTAGTAAAAGTAGAGATTCTAAAAAAAGAGTTTTAATTTACGATTCTTTAAAATTTAGCAGAGATTATTGTGATTTTTATCTATGGAAAGAAATTATTCAAATTGCTAAAGACAGTAAAGAGTCTGAAGTTAATTTAATTTTCATAACAGATGACGTAAAGGAGGATTGGTGGAGAATCTCAAGTGGTAAAACGACTGGTCCAAGAATAGAGTTAATTGATGAAATAAAAAGTTCTACTGACAACAAGGTTAAAAACTTTTTGATGTATAACTCTTGGCGTTTTTTAGAGTTTGCTATTAGTAAATTTGATTTAAAAATTAAATCTGATACTTTACCACAAATAAAATTGGTTCAAGAAAAACTTAACATTAAAGCCAATATTGGAGATAAATTCTCGAGCATACTCAAGGCATATTACAACTATCTTAAAAATACCAATCTATCTTTCGGTGTAGAAAAACTAGCATCTAATAAATTTGTATTAATTGATGACGCACTTGATAAAAATTATTATGATGCCAGAGCAAAATATTCTGAGAAATTTAATATTAACTATGTTGTAGAACAAATTCTAAAAGATGACAAAAAAGGAAAGTTTGATGAATATCATAATGTATACCTAGTCATTATTGAATTTTCAAATCAAAATTATTTACAAAACAAACAATCCTATTTTGAAATAACTCAGAAGTTACCGAAGAAGATAAATGTAATATCTAACCTAGCGGAATATGATGCGAGCAATGATAGTTTTATTATTGTAGCATAATTACTGTTGCCAACAATGTGTATAATTCATTGCTAGTTATAGCCTATTTATGAAAGTCCTCGCGGACTTTCTACCTGTGATTTATTTGCTAACTTTAGTGCTGAAACACGCAACGAAATCATACACTAGAACGTTAGCTACAAGTTTGAAAATGATAGATTTTAACAAAAGAACCAGACATCACGCGGGAAGAGCAAGAATTATTGCTAACACTATTTTATTGGAGTTTATGAATGACCAAAAAACTGAAATTCCAATATCAGACATCAAACTAATTGGAGAATACACTACCGAAAATGGGCCGCATTTAGATGATTATTTTATAGTTTTTTATTACTCTGACAATTCCTATGCAGAGATTTCAATGTATGCAGAAAACTTAATTGAAATGATAGATGAATTGGAAAATAAAATTGGTGGAGAATTAAAAAGTCACCTTGCTAATTCGGCTGTATGGAATTCTAATATTTTGTGGCCTAATGAATCTAAAGGAAAAGTACTCTGGATAACCAAGAGAGCAAAACTTGAAAATTTTAATGAAAGAATGAAACTTTTTTTCGGAGGCGAGAAATTAGAAATTGAGTTAACCGAGATTGCAAAAAGTTATTTATAAAAACCAGTAGCTAACAATGGTTATAATTCAGTTTGCTGAATGAAAACGAAACAAAATTTACTAACTTTAAACCGGCTCATTTCAAAGACGGAAAAGTCTTTGGCTTTTTCTACATAATTCCGAACGAAGCCAACAGTGCCAGCAAATCATAGCCAAGAACCTTATACATAATGAAAAATAAAATTTCAGAAATAACACTTGATAATGTGGAAGACTTTTGTGTCCCGCTAGAATCGCATCCATTGAATTGGAAATTCGAAGATGAGGGCGGATATATTTCTGAAGAATTTAAAGATCAGATCATCCCTTTAGATTCGAAGGCTGCTAAATTTCTATGGGATTTCGAAAGTACTCAGAGACATCTTGGGAACATACCAAAGATTAAAGATTACTATAAGAGTACTTTGGAGTTTTATAGTGGTAGTTCGACCAATCAAGAAGTCAAAAAATGGCTCTACAACCTAGGAGTGGCGTTTGATCAAAAAGTATTCTGGGTCGATCAACCGCAATGGGGATTTATCCTGACTTGGAAAATGATCATCAAATTTTCAGATGATTTATTCTTTGGATCTGATGCTGTTATTTGGGACAGAACGCTTAACTGGTGTTTGAACTATGATCATAATGATGCATTTTATTTTGGTAAAGACAGAATCGGCAATACCTATAGTGGTACTATATAAAATCATTGCAAATTCATTCAACTCCACGCAACCATTCCACTAAATCTGCATCTTTTAGGTAAACACCTTATTATGAAAAAAATTTGCACATTCCTTTTTTTACTATTGATGTTATCTGCTTGTTCAAGCAATGATTCTGTAGATACCGGATTAGATGGCACCTATTCAGGGACCTTTACCGTAGTCTATACCAACGGACCAACACATACCAATACAGTCACCGTGAATTTCCTAGCCAATACCACGTATGTATGTTCTGGAGATGGAAACATCGGAGAGATCTATCCTGCTGGCGGTAGTGGTACGTTTGTAGTTAATGGAGATAAGATTACGTTTACGGATGGAAATACCTGGATCGCTAACTTCGATTGGAATTTGATTCTAAATGGAGAATACGACTTTACGCAGAATGGAGATAATTTGACCATCTCTGCTGACAGAGCTGGTATCGGATCTTATAGCTACACATTGGAGAAACAATAGTACTCATAGTTGGCTCTTTTAACTATTTTAGTTTCATCAAATAAATAATTATGAAACAGGGTGCCTTAAAGAAAGAGATTACTTCCCTGACCATGGAAATCTTAGATACATCATGGTTAGATAGAGTTGAAAAGGAGGACATACAAAGTTTTGGCATTAAAGACGCAAAGAGAATTATTCTAGATTATATCAGCAATAGAGAATTTCGAGTTGCTTTTGAACATCTTGAATATGTAATTTCTGAATGCAATATCCTGCTGAATAAGGAACAAAAAGAAAAAATCCTGAAATTGGCCGCTGTTTTGAATACTTGATTTACAGGCATTACTTGTTTTTACTATCTTAGTTCAAATAAAATACCTGAACGTAGATGGACAAAGCATTACAAACCATGATCAACAACATGCCGGAAAAGACAGGAAAGTCTTTGGAGGTATGGACAGCATTACTAAAAGAACAAGCCTTTGAAAAACACGGTCAGGCAGTCAATTATTTGAAAAAAGAACATGGAGTGACCCATGGTTTTGCCAATACGATCGTCACACTTTCTAAACAAAACAATAGCTCTGAAGAAGATCTCGTACAAGTGCAATACAAAGGCAAAGAAGCGCTATTTCCTATCTATGAAGCCTTGCTCTCTTTTGTAAATACCTTAGGTTCCGATGTAACGATCACACCTAAAAAAGGGAGTGTAAGTATCATTCGTAAACGTCAGTTTATATTGATCAAACCTGCCACAAAAACGCGCATTGATCTTGGATTCAAGTTGAAAGACAAACCCACCACCGATCGATTAGAAAACTCGGGACCATTTGGAACCATGTGTACCCATCGTGTTCGACTCTCTGAGCTTAGCGAGGTAGATGATCAGTTAAAAACATGGATTCAAGAAGCGTATGATAAATCAGTTTAGATCACAATACCAAAAGCTGGTATCGTAGTTCTTTTGCTCTTCTTTAGATTGATGGCAGTTGTCATCCTCATTTTCATGTAAGGTATAGGATCGCAGTACCTTCTCTCCTATTTTAAAATCCACTGGCTTCGAAAAGATAGGTCCGTCAAAGACAAAAGTGTGGAACTCACCATTTTCCCCGCAGACATCCACATTATCGGGTAGATCATCTATGAATTGTTGGTCAATGACCCTGCCTACAAATTCTTCTCCTAATACTTTAGCATTGACACATACCGTAATGGCTTTAAAGCCTAAGGCCAAAAACTCCTGCATCAGTTGTTTTGTGTCTTGCTTCCAAAGTGGATACACTCCAGTAATTCCTACCTCGGATAACTTCCCATCTCGATACGCTTTCAAATCTTCTAAAAAAATATCTCCAAACACGCCATGGGTATATCCTTTTTCAACCAAGCCATTCATAGCCTGTTTCATCCTTTCGGAATAGGCATCCATGGTTACGGCTGCTGGAAAGGGAATCGTTTGTACCGGTAATCCTATGGCTGCTGCTTGCTGATGCAACAATGCTTCACGCAATCCATGCATAGACACTCGCTGAAAATCTTTATTTATCGTGGTAACCAATAGATCAACATCATACTCAGATTGCTCTCGTATTTTATATAAAGCCAACGCAGAATCCTTTCCTGATGACCAGTTGAAGTAGGTTTTGTTTTTCATCTTATAAAAATAATCATTAAGATGATCGCAAAATAAAAAGCAATACCCAACAAAGAATACATTCTATATTCCTTTACTTTTTTAATATAACCCAAATACAACTCTCTTTGCACATCGAAAAAAGTACCTTGACTAAACCTATTTATGACTCCAAATGGAAAAAATATGAATAAAATCGTTTGATCTAAATCAAGAGGTTTTTCCACTCTTTCTTTTGCATACGCTAAACGTTGCATAATCTTTTTTCTTAGGGTTTCGGGTAAATCAGAATGATGAACCTTACTTTTTAAAGATTGAAAAGTTTCTTTTTTATTGATTATTAAATGTGCAAAATCTTCCACTTTACAATTCTGCAAATCTTTTATTGCCATCTTCTTCCTTCTTATTCTTTTTGAAACTGAGACATCTCGACTCCGCTCGATGTGACATGGTTATGCGCACTGAGGCTCTTGAAGTGCCTCTAATTTGCACAACAGACGCTTCGAAAACCTCAGCGTCCTGTTTATTTCAGTTTCTCTTGTAGCTCCAATGCCTTCGAGTAATTATAATTATCCACATCCGATAAAATGAGAGATAATGTCTTACTTACTTGTTCTTTTTGCTCTAATTTTAAATAAACGAGTAGCTGATACCAATATCCTCTGGAGCTTTCAATAGTATTTGTTTTGGTGAGAAGTTCAAAAGTATGCAACGCTGTTTCGTACTTCTCCAATTCTAAATAGGAAGCTCCTAAATACATGAAAATAAATGGTCGTTGTGCTTCACTAGCATTTTCTAACAACTTCTTAAAATAATCAATCGTTTCCTGGTATTGCTGTGCTTTATACAATATCTCTCCTTTTGCCATGGCATTGGCCCCTTCATCCTTCTCAATAAAAGAATGAAGTTCCGTCCAATTCGCATATTCGTAATAGTACGATTCCAAAGTCGTTTGTTTGAACATAAAATAGGAGGTCACAGAGACCAAAACTGCAATACTGGCTGCGATTGCATAGAAGAAATTTCTACGAGGAGATCTCGTGGTTCGTTCTCTATACTCCACCCCTACCTCTTTGATCATCGTAGACAGCTCCCTACTCTCTTCACTTCGCAATGCGGTTCTCAGCTCATTGAGTCGTTCTTTATTTGTCTCAGGAGCCATCAATTCCCAATCGGCTTCATTCATATGCGTTAACAATGATCTTTCCAAGGCTACCTCCTCCTGTAACGCGGCATCCTGAGCCATCTGAGTTTCAAAACCCTCCCGTTCTTCAGGACTCAGCGTTTCCAGAATATATGCTCGAATAAGCGCTTGTTTCGCGATGTCTTTTTCTTCACTCATGATCGTAGATTGGTATAACGTTTGTCTGATTTCATCAGTTGGATCATCTTAGCTTTACACTTAAAAACACGTTGGCGCACCGTATTTACTGTAGCATAAGACAATTCTTTTACCATCTCCTCATAGCTGAATCCGTTAAAGTAACTGGACAAGATCTCTCTACAGTTTTCTGAAAGCAATCGGAACTTCTCTAAATAGAAATCCAGTCGCTCCTGTTCCATAAAAAAGAGACTCAGGTCCGTTTCTTTATCTACCAGTGTGGGAGCATCATCATTTGTTACCTTATTTTTTTCTTTTTTTAAGGTCCTACGCCAAACATTCTTACAAATAGTAAATAAATAGGCCTCAAAAGACTGCAGTACTAATGGTTTTTCCTTGTGTTTTGTGATCAGGTACATAAGGGCATCTTGAAACACATCCTGCACATCATCCTCCTTGCCTTTATTTTGTAAAATAAAGGTACGTACCTTAGGATAGAATCGATCATAAATAGTGTTTACCACCTTTCTATCGCCGGAAATAAGTCCGTTTAAGTACTGCGATGCTGAGTAGTTCATTTATATCTTTTTCAAAAACATACTCAAAGAACGCAAATAATTGGGTAATAAACCACAAATGATAGCACTTTTAAAAAACTATTAGTAAATTTGGGAGGTTTCAAATACCAAAAATTGCAAAAAATTGCTTCCCGTTTTAACCCCTGATAGTTTGCATGAATAATAACTATTAAAACAAAAAAATGAAAAATTTAAGATTTTTAGGAATATTAGCCATATCGATTTTGGCATTTTCCTGTACGGATGAATTACTTACCGAAAGTCAGCTGGAAGTCGTACAACTCGAGAATGACATCACTCAGTCAAGAGAAAGTGGAGAACTTACTGGGATCAGTTATTCAAGCTCGGAGATTGTACTATTGTATAAAGAAGGAACTACCCTTGATCAAAAAATTAACCTAAGAAATAAACACGCTGCTGACATTCGTCAAATAAAAAAATGTGCTCGTTGCGATGATCCTTTAGAGGATGGGTGCTCACCCTTTGAAGTATGGGATCTTTATGTAGATCCGAATGAAAAAAAAGGAGTTTTAAGTGATGGTAGTGGTGATGACGAGGAGATCATAAAAGCTGTAGAAGTTAATTTCTCATTTGAATCTGGCCCTAATACGATTGTTACTGATGCATCATTCTCAGGATCTAATAACACAAACATTGCATCTTTGATTGCTAATAATCGCGGTATAATCATTGCATTTTTAGATACTGGAATTGACTATGGAAATGCGGCTGTTTTTGGCACGAAACCTTTTTTACATGATACTTCAGATTCGAAATACCCACAACTTCATAGTGGATTTAATTTTGTTAATAATACCATCAACGTTTATGATGATAGCAGTAATGGCCATGGAACAAAAACGGCTTCTGTGATTACGGAACAACTTAAGAAAACACCTATGGACTATGAGTTACTTCCTGTAAAGGTGCTCGACAAAAACGGAAAAGGGAAGTATTCAGATATTTTATGCGGATTACAATTTGCTTTAAGAGAAGCAGATGTGGTAAATGCCAGTTTGGGTTGGTACGGAAATGCAAATAGCACACACCCTATTTTCAAGTCAATTATATCCAGGTATGAGCAAGATAAAATGATTATAGCTTCTGGTGGAAATGATACTTCAAATAATGACGGTACGGCACATTATCCATCTTCGTTTATACACAGTAATGTATTAGGAATTGCGGCTTCTAAAAATTCATATGCTGAAAATCCAAATAATGATATTGCAGATTATTCTAATTATGGTATGACCAGTCTTGATTTTTTTGCTAATGGTAGTGTTACACATCCTGCGCTTGGTGGAAATTTATATCCCTCACCAAGAGGAACTTCTTTTGCCGCGGCTAGAGTAACTGCCATTGTAGCAGCGTACTTAGATGCTATGGGAACAGGTCCGGTAACACCATTTGATGTACGAAATTATTTAAAGAACACTGGCGATCCTGTTTTATTCTCGTTTTCTGTTTCTTACGACATTTTACTTGATTAATATATGATCTATACTTTTGTCAACACATATCAAAGAACAATGCTCATACAACTGTGTATGGGTGTTGTTTTTTTATTTTTTACTTCATTCGTATCGTCTCAATCCACAATTAAGAGCCAGGTAGATAAAATTTATACATCTAAACATGATTACAGTAAAAAAATCCTTTTAACAAAAGAACTCTTCTCAAAAATAGATTCTACCAAATACACTAAAGATCTAGGATATATCTATCATAAATTAGGATTGCTTTTTAAACGAAATAAGGAATATAAAAAGGCAATTCTTGCTATTCAAAAAGCTATAGTAGTTAGAAAATCACTGGATACCATAGATCAATATGCGCTCTCTAATTCAAAATATAACTTATCAGTTTACTATGAACTAACGAGTCAATATAAAAAACAGCTTACTGTATTAAAAGAGGTTATTAAAGATAATTTCCCCACAAAATTCACATATAAAGTCTGTATAAAGCTAGCCGAAATTCTTTCAAACAAAGGTGATTACTACACAGCGTTTCAATATTTACAAAGAGCTATTGATTCTTATGATCAATACAAAGACTTAAGAACACTAGTACTTGCCCATTCACAATATATACGGATATATGCCTTAATGGAAGAATCTGGAAGAAATTTAAAAGACATCGAACTCCATAAGAGAAAATTAGATAGCCTGTATGATGGCGGTATAAGTTTGACGGTCTCTAACAACTTAGCCGTAATTTACGAAGATACGGGGCTTATTGATGAAGCTATTGATCAATACCAAAAAGTATTGGATGTTTATCTAACCACTGATAATGTCGAAAGCATTGCCACGGTGTATAACAATTTGGGGCGTATGTATGCCAGGAAAGGTGAACACACAAAAGCTACCGACTCCTTTTTAAAGGCTTTAGAAATTTCAAAGGACGATGCTATTCTTGCAATGACATATGATAATCAAGGGTATTACCTGCAAACAGATCAGTCCATTAGTAAGGTTCCATATTATATGAAAGCTGTTCATACATTACTGGGCGACTCCAATGTAAAAAAGCTTCCGACTTTTGATCAGGTCAAGGGATCTACAAACAAATTGGACATCTTAAATTATTTGATTGACATAGCAGAAGCACTCGTAGCGGCTTATAAGGAAGAAAACCAAAATAACTATCTAATTAGGGCAGAAGAAACACTCTTTCTAATTGATGAATTAGTGTCGTTGATCCGTTTCGATAGTAGTGTGGATCAATCCAAATTATTTTGGATCCGGAAATCTGTAAATACATATATGTTAGCCGTACAGGTTTCTTATCTCTTAGGCAACACCAAAAATGCGTTTTACTTTATGGAAAAGAACAAGGCACTTTTGTTATTAGAAAATCTAACCGGTTCTGTACAACAACCTACCATATTGAGTTTGGAAGAAAGCGTTCAAAAACACGTAAATGAACAAACATATCTCCTGGAATATATTTTAAATGATACCGATGGTTTTGGAATCTTTTGTTCAAAAGACGAACAGCTTCTTTTTAAAATTCAGGATGCTCCTTTAGTATCAAAATTAGTAGATCAATACAAGGACCTAGTTAGAGAGCCTTTGGTAACAACCGAAGCCCTTACAAGGTATAATGAAACCTCAGCTGCATTGTTTACGCTTTTATTCCCCTTTAAAAATGCTTTTGAGCGGCTAAAAAACAAGCATCTAATCGTGATTCCCGATCACACACTGCAAAGCATTCCTTTTGATGCCTTGAAAGCCACACCTAAAAGTAATTATTTAGTTGAAGACATCACGATATCCTATTTACAGTCATCCTCCGTATTTCATGCACTGAACAAACAAGATGAAGAAGCGGCAAAACGAATATTAGCCGTAGCTCCTATTGATTTTAAGGACCAAAACCTGATTTCTTTATCGAGAGCAAAAAATGATATTGAGCAAATAAGTGATCTCTATTCCGGAGATCAACTCATAGGAAAAAAAGCTACTAAAGGACGGTTCCTGGATTGTTTGGAAGACTATCGATTGATTCACATAAACACACACGCTGGTTTTGACTCCATTCAGAAAACACCCTGGATCGCCTTTTATGATAAAAAACTTAGTTTGAATGAGGTGTACACACATAACAACAATGCAGAGCTCATTGTGCTGGACGCTTGTAAAAGTGGCGATGGTTCTTTAGAAATTGGTGAAGGTGTTATGAGTTTGGCAAGAGGGTTCTTTTACAATGGAACCAAAAGTGTGATTGCGTCTCAATGGAACTCAAACGAAAAATCAAATAATGAAATACTGCTCAGTTTTTATACATCTTTGCAAAAAGGGAATACCAAGGCACATGCTTTGAGAGAAGCCAAACTCGATTATATCAATACACATCAACTTTCTGAAAGATCTCCCTATTATTGGGCTTCTCTTAGCTTAACTGGTAATATTGAAGCGATAGATCTTACCATTCCCTTCTATATGCGATTAGAGTTGTGGGGAGCAGCACTTATTCTCTTTTTTATTTTTCTTTCCATGAGAAGAAGGAAAAATGAAGTATAGCGCATATCTCACACCTGTTGTATATCCATTTATACTAGATTTTTTTTTACATATGATCTTTTTTAAAAAAGATGGGTAATGAATTTTCATTCCTGCTACTGCTTAATACATCAACGATGAATTGATGCCTATTAACTTTTAAAAATTAACATCATGAAAAAATTATTTGTGAGTGCTTTAGCACTATCCTCATTGTTTATCTCTTGTGAAAAGGAATCACTAATTCCTGAAACGGAGCCTAGTATAATTGCTCCTGGTAACTTAACTCAACGTGGTTCTGGATCCAACTCTTTTGGAGTGTCTGAAGAATATCCGTACGAAATCTATGATCCGGGAGAGGGTGAAGCTTACTTATTGTTGGAAGAAGGTTTAGCAAATCTGTTTTCCGAAGAAGCATCCGATGGCAATACTGATATTGCTAGAGGAATTTGGTATTTCGAATCTGGAATCAATTATGCTCATATAACCGAACAGGACCCTGAAAACCCCTATTTAAAAGACTACGACGAAACCTATTCAAAGGAACGTTCTATAACTTTAGATCTAGTAGAAGGAAGATTGCAAAACTCAGATATTAAGGCAGAAATTATCAGAACCTATAACGACGTTTCAAATGAGATCAATGCTGAAACTATGCTTCAATTAGTAGATGTGCAATTCCATAGCATTGACGCTAATAAAATATCCTTAAGCCTGATTGAAAGATACTATGTGAATGCTGTTTTTTCAAGCGCTTCTCCATGGTCTCCTCCTACTGTAGACCCAGCTAGCAAAGATAAATATGCCGGGCTATTTAAAGAGAAATGCGGAAGTACTATGAATGGTAGTGGTTCTTGGAAAGATGCCCAGCGAAGAGTAAAAAGAGCATTGCCACATCCTGCTTATGTAAACAGATCAAAGTTCAATTCAAACGTATTTAGTTTTAATTCGTTTGGTTTGCCTCATGCTGCAGGTAATACAAGGCATTTAGACGGAACTTATCTTCCTGGTCATCCGAATGCATTATTTATTGCACACAGAACGAATACCTTAAGTCCTTCCGTGTGTCTACTGATTTCAGAACAAAATGCATACGCACAAGCTATGGTTAATCAATTACATGCTGTGCTTGGGAAAAGAAATCATTGGGATGGTGTTGCATGGTTTAGAGTAGATAAATCTACTCCATTCAATCAGTATGTTAATTGGGGATACTACGCTGATCTTGCCACTTGGCCTACTATGCCAAACAATCATAATATTACCCTTCCTTGGGTAACAAAATAAATAGGGGAACTATTTTGAGATTATTGCGGTTGCTCTTTTGGAGCAATCGCTTTTATTAATTTACAGGCGTTCCATATAGATCAAAATCGCCAGCTTCGTAGATCTTTACATCCACAAATTCTCCTATTTTGATATAGTGTTCTCTTGCATCTACTAAGACATCATTATCCACATCTGGTGAATCAAACTCCGTACGTCCGTAGAAATAGTTTCCTTCTTTTCTATCGAACAAACATTTAAAGGTCTTCCCAATTTTCTCTTGGTTGATCTCCCATGAGATTTGAGATTGGATCTCCATGATCTCATTGACTCTTTTAAACTTCACATCGTCCGGTACATCATCTTCTAACACATAGGCCCCTGTATTTTCTTCATGAGAATATTCAAAAGCTCCTAAGCGCTCAAAACGCATTTCTTCTACCCAGTCCTTTAATTCTTGGAATTGTTCTTCCGTTTCACCAGGGTACCCCACAATTAATGTTGTTCTAATCGCCATATCAGGAACGGCTTCTCTAAATTTATGGATCAACGCAGTGGTCTTTTCATGTGTGGTTCCGCGCTTCATGGATTTTAAGATCTCCGTGTTGATATGCTGTAGTGGAATATCTAAATAATTACAAACCTTTGGCTCATTCTTCATTACTTCTAAGACATCCATCGGGAATCCAGAAGGGAATGCGTAGTGCATACGAATCCACTCGATTCCTTCAACCTTTGCCAGTGCTTGCAACAATTCTGCTAAAGCTCTTTTTTTATAGATATCTAAACCATAATAGGTCAAATCCTGCGCGATCAACATCACTTCTTTGATTCCTTTTTCGGCAAGTTTTTCAGCCTCAATAACAATTTCTTCAATAGGTGTTGATTTATGCTTACCTCTCATCAATGGAATAGCACAGAAAGAACAAGGTCTATCGCAACCTTCGGCAATCTTTAAATAGGCATAATGCTTTGGTGTAGTGGTCAATCTTTCTCCGATCAATTCGTGCTTGTAATCGGCTTCTAATACTTTTAAAAGGTTTGGAAGATCGTGGGTTCCGAAATATTGATCTACGTCTGTAATCTCTTTTTCTAAGTCGGGTTTATAACGTTCACTTAAACATCCTGTTACAAATACTTTATCTACACTTCCGGCTTCCTTTTTCTCTACATAATGCAAAATAGTATCTACCGATTCTTCCTTTGCCTTACCGATAAATCCACAGGTATTGATCACTACTATATTTCCTTCATCATTTTCATCTTCATGAACAACTTCTTTTCCATTCGCTTTCAACTGTCCCATCAAGACTTCAGAATCATAGATATTCTTAGAACATCCTAATGTCACTACATTGATCTTATTTTGCTTTACCGACTTCGTTCTCATATTCTTTCTTTAGGGCGACAAAAATAAGGCTTCTCTACAGAATTACTCATAATTCCCTGGTAATTTTCTGTGTTTGGTTAGATTTTCAAATGCAGCTCCCAAAACATAGAGCTCTCCTTCTTTTTTAGGCATTACAATAAAAGTTAAACTAATAGGTTCTCCCGACTTCTTATACCCCATCGGTACTGTAAGGTTTGGATACTCTGCAACTGCTGAATATCCTGCATGATAATTATTAATTGATAAGATCGCATCCAAATTCTCTGAATCTAATGGTTTGAAATAGGTACGGGCATTATCCATTAATGTTTTTTTAATGGTTTGTAGCTGCTCAAGTGTTGTAGTATCCGCTACAATACCTTCAAACAACTGTTGTCCATACGGAGCTCTTAGCAGTGAATCTTTTTCATTAAAGTTAATAACGTCCTCAACTGATGTAATCGTTACGTTTTTGTCTGTATGGTTCTTTAGATATTCAGGAAGGTCATGTTTCATATCAATATTCAACAAGGTAAGAAAACCAGGTAACCCAATTTGAACTGGTGCTAACTCAACGATATCTCCTCCTGCTTTCTTAATAATCTCTACATTGGCTTTATACACAGAATCCTGCAGTAACGATGGGAATACACCAAAGCGTTTTCCGACAATCGTTTCTGTAAAGTCGGTATTTGGTTCACCATCTACTTTATACGATTTTTTATCGTTAGCATCATATCCGACCATGGCTTCTAAAAGGATCATATTATCAATAATACTTTTAGTCATGGGTCCTGGCGTATCCAGTGTACTTGAAATAGGTACGATTCCTGTTCTACTTAACAAACCAATCGTAGGTTTCAATCCAACTACCGAATTTTGACTGGATGGTGATGTAATGGACCCGGCTGTTTCCGTACCAATCGCAGCTACCGCATAATTAGCCGCCACGGCAGTTCCGCTCGAAGCACTAGAACCTCCAGTTTCAAATTTCCCTCTTCCATATGGGTTTAAAGATTGTCCGCCTATGGCGCTATATCCCAATGGACATCCCGAGCAGAAAAAGTATGCCCATTCACTTAGGTTGACCTTTCCTAATATGAGTGCTCCATTCTCTTTTAATCGCTTCACAATAAAAGCATCATCAGTAGTTACATTCTCCCGTAATGCCAATGCTCCTGCTGTCGTAGGCATTCCCGCTGTATTGATATTATCCTTTAACAAAATTGGCATTCCATATATACTAATATCAGTATTTGAATGGTCTTTTCTATTCTTATCTCTTTTTCTAGCTTGCTTTAAAACATTGGGATTTAATGCGATAATGGCGTTTAAAGATGTTGTGCTATCACTTTCATACTTTCGAATTCTATACAGATAAAAAAGCGTCAATTTCTCATACGTTAGTTTCCCATCGTTTACATGCTTTTGTAGTGTTGGAATATTCTGCTCTATGATCAACGGTTTCAAAGCATCATAATCTGCCTCAGAAAAATATGCAAGATCATTCTCAAAAGGCTTAAAAACAGTATTCATATCCAACGCTTTGGGCTGAAACAATTTAAATTGCATGCGTGATCTTTCATGCTCTTGCTGCTTTTTAAGCAGCGCTGTTTCGTCATATTTTTTAAAAACTACAGGAGCTTCTTTTTTCTTACAGGATAGTAATAGCGAAGCAGATACGATAAAAAAAAGTATTCTTTTCATGGAATAAGGTTTATTCTCAAAGATACCATTTTACAGATAAACTGTATATTCGCATCAAAACGTAAAGCGCATGTTGAAGAACCTTATTTTCATCTTTCTTTTTTGTATTTCATTTGTTGGTTATACACAACA
Organism: Asprobacillus argus; assembly: GCF_032248395.1. NCBI lineage: Bacteria > Pseudomonadati > Bacteroidota > Flavobacteriia > Flavobacteriales > Flavobacteriaceae > Asprobacillus > Asprobacillus argus. The sequence goes on along the minus strand of NZ_JAVTTO010000004.1, from coordinate 380,932 downwards.
GTATCCTTCTTTAGACACACTTAATTTTGAATTAAGAGAAACCCTGATTAAAGACTATGAAGCGGCGAATAAGCTTCAGTACAAAAGATTAAAAAAATCTCATAAAGGGAAGCTACGAAAGGAAGTACTTAATATCTATAAACGCTCTAATGAAGAGTTTTTAAAAAATATTAGAAAGAAACGATTCATTTTTGACACCCGTTTCACCACATATATAGATAGTGTATTACAGGTGCTAAAAGAAGCAAATCCCAGTTTGCGGAATACTAACTTTAAAGTGTATGTCTCTAAACACACTTCCATCAATGCGATGAGTATTGGAAATGATCATTTTATTATGCACTTAGGGCTCTTTAAATACCTTGAAAATGAAGGGCAATTTGTGAGTGTTTTGACACATGAAATTGCACATGGTGAGCTAAATCATGTGGAGCAAAGTATTCTTCATCAGGCTGTACTAGGTTCATCTAAAGTAAGAAGGTTGCAAGCTCGTGAAATTAAAAAGCAAAAGTACAATCAGTATGACAAGTCCTTTACCATTCTAAAAAACATCATGTATGATGATAGCAAGAAAAGACGACGACGAGAAATGTTAGCAGACTCTATTGGTTTTGAACTTTATAGGAATACCAACTTTGACAAGATCAGCTTTATCAATTCATTAAAATTGATGGAAAACTATGATAGTCTTCCAACAATATCATTAGATTCTACAGTATATAAACAATTCTTCGATCTACCGGAGCAAGCCTTTAAAAAAGAGTGGTTAAACATGGAAGAATTTTCCAATTATGACTATTCGAAATACAAAGAAAAAATAAACAAAGATTCTATCAAATCACACCCTGAAGCTAGGCAACGAATCGAAAAGTTAGCTAAGGACTTTGCTGAGCTGCAAGATGATCGAAAAGCTATACCCAAGGAAGGATCTACATTTAGAAGATTACAAAAAATAGCAAGACAAGAAGACATCGCTACGCTATATTATTTAGAGAAATACGGATTGAGTGTTCAGTTGATCTTACACAAACTGACCAAGAATCCTGACGATGCCTATCTTAAGAAATGGTTAGGCCAAAATTTTTTAGCGCTGTACGAAGCAAAGAAAAAATATCAGCTAAATCGTCATGTAGATCGTATCGTTCCTAAGGATCAGACCAAAGGCTATCAACAGTTCTTAAACTTTATTTGGAATCTCCGATTAAATGAACTAAAGGCTATTGGAGAATACTATTCAAAATAATTAATAGTTCAATCGTTCTAGTCGGATCTCATCGTAATCACTGTCCTTATTAAATTCTCTTAATAAGATAAAACCTTCTTTAGCTATATAAGGCGAAATAAAATGTTCTTTAGATGACATCGGTATTTGTTCATGTGTCATCTTCCCTTTGATCAATGTAACAATCCCTAGTACCCAATTCTTCTTTTTGGTAGTAGCGTCTTTCTTGTAATCGTTATAAAAGAATACGACACCATCGCCTCCTTTTATTTTTTGAGAATACAAATAATCAGAATAGGACCATTTAGAAAGATCTTTTTCTATAGTTTTTAAATCTATTAAATTGAAATCTTTATCGAAGTTCAAGATCACAAAATCAGTAGTTTTGACTTTAGTTGCTCCAAATAGAATATTATACCCTTCCTTTCTTTTTTCAGTAAGCACAGAGATAGTTCCATCCTTAAAAACAAAGTAATTTTTGGCATATAATCGATATCCTTTTTTCGTCTTCCCTTTTTTGTTCATTGGCAAAAAGGCACTGGCTTGATGCCATCTAAAATACTTTTTAGAGAGCTCTTTTCCGTTTTTATCCAATTCTATTCGGAACAATCCGGATGCTTTTTTTACCTCATACCCTGTTCTCTTATAAGGACTTACTTTTCCAATAATCACAAACCGATCCTCTAGTGCTCTAATGTTATAGATATGGTTCCATTCAGAATTGGCGTTTTCAATATCATAGGTAAAATTAAGCTTTCCTGTACGTGGGTTTAAACTATGGATGGTAAAAGTGTTAGCACTCGTTTTATTATCCGTGGTAAACAAGAAGTGCTCCTTATCAATAATATTAAAGAACTTTTTAATACGTTCTTTATAGGGATTAAATTGGTACTCCCAGACCTGCTCGTTATTTATATTAAATCCTTTCAACGATTGTGGCAGGTTGTTGTTCTTTTGTAATTTAAAATTCTCCACTAAAGCATAGCCACCACCTATAGATATCGGAAACTCGTAGGTTTTAATCTTTTTTAGCGTTTTCAGCATTTTCTTTTCGGGCCTGTTTCCTTCTATAAATTCCCCATTATCATAATAGAACGGTTTCGAAATTTCGTTTTTTGAAATATCGATGGTCCTGTTGGTAACAAACTTGACGTAAGGAGAATATGCTTGTGCATAATACTTGGTAATGATAAGGTGATCTCCGCTCTTCTCTGGAGATAAAAATCGCGATCCCAGTCGTTTGTATTTTCGATCTACAAACTCACCGTTCGCTACTTTATTCAAATTCTTATCCAACAGTACGTATTCAAATTTTTCATTATTCTTATCAACATCCTCCAGTTTTACGATCATGAAGTAGCCGTAGATCTTTTTATCCAATTCCATGATCGGACTAAATATTTGAATTTGACCTGAGGCCAGTTCAGCTAAATTTGATATTTGAGCAACAGAAATAGTAGAAAGTAATAAGAAAACATAGCAAATAACCTTTTTCATATATAATGTAATTTAATGTGGTACGCAAGTATATAACATTTGAGTATGAATATAAAAAAATTGATCATTTTTTTGAGAACATTAAACTTTCAAATATCTTGTCAGTCTTAAGAATATGAAAAGATCAACTAGATTCCTTTTTTATGCTTTTCTTGTCTGTCTTTATTCGGCATGTAGCAATGATGCGGACGATACTATGGATCCTGTTGATCCTATTATTAGTGAAGAGCTATATTTCCCTCCTAACGGATCATCAGAATGGACGTCTACTTCAATAGTAGCTCTAGGATGGAACGCTACCGCATTTAATGATCTTAGAAGCTTTTTAAGTACTTCAAACACACAAGCGTTTATCGTTTTGGTTAATGGTAAAATTGTCATTGAAGAATATTTTAATGGGGCTACCAGTACTACTATAATTCCCTGGTTCTCTGCTAGTAAAACATTGACAGCGTTTACCACTGGTATGGCGCAGCAAGATGGTATTTTAAGTATTAACGATAGGTCTAGCGATTATTTAGGTACAGGATGGACGAATATGCCTATTGATAAAGAAAACGATATTACAATAAAACATCAATTAACCATGAGCGCTGGTGGAGATCACACTGTGGGAGATACCAATTGTACGGATCCGGCATGTTTGAACTATTTAGCGGATGCTGGAACGGCATGGTACTATTACAATGCTTTTTATACCATGATACAGCCTGTTTTAGACAATGCGATTTCGGGAGGTTTTTCCAATTATTTTAATACTCGGTTAAAAAATATGATTGGTATGACCGGGCTTTGGTATCAGACGCCAAACTACAATAAGTACTATGTTGGAAACGCAAGATCTATGGCTCGTTTTGGATTATTGAACCTAAATAAAGGAAATTGGAATGGTACGCAACTATTGAATGAATCGTTCTTTAACGAAATGACGAATACTTCTCAAGATCTCAATAAATCCTACGGGTATTTGTATTGGTTAAATGGTAAGGAAAGTTATAGAGTTCCTGGGTCTACCGATCAGTTTTCAGGGAAATTGATTCCGAATGCTCCTGATGATCTTTTTGCGGGTCTTGGTGCCAACGATAAAAAGATGTACATCGTTCCAAGTTTAAAAATGGTTGTTATTCGATTGGGAGGAGATGCGGGTACTTCCTTACTAGGTCCATCTAGCTATGATAATGCGCTATGGGGAAAGATTACAGCTATGATCAACTAAATACTATTCTCTATCCTCAAAAGGAATCACAATTCCCTTTTCCACATAATTCTTAAGGCCATTGAGCAAAATAGCCCAACAATAAGAAGATTGTTTAAACTCAGTATTACATTGCGGCCAATTCGTATGGCTAAACTTTACAGAAACTCCGCCATCCATCTCTTCCAATTCAAAACCAAACGTGGTCGGACTCCAATCTGCATCAGATTCGGTCATCTTAATAAAAAATGAGGTACTCGGTTCACATGTAGAAACGTGCCCAAACCAATTATAGGTATCTGTAAAATTGAAATTATATCGATTCCCAACCGCTGGTATTCCAGAAGATTGTAACGGCCACCAATTATTCAAATGCTCTGGAAGACTCACAGCATCAAACACTTCTTTGGCAGTCGCATGGATCACAAAATTGTGATAAATAGCAAATCCTGTATTTGAACCTGTTTTCTCCATATTATTATTGATTAAAGAACGAGTCTACAAACTCATGCTTATTAAATACCTGCAGATCATCAATTCCTTCTCCTACACCAATATATTTTACCGGAATCTGAAACTGGTCAGAAATACCGATAACCACTCCTCCTTTAGCCGTTCCGTCTAACTTTGTAACTGCTAAGGATGTTACCTCTGTTGCTTTCGTAAACTGCTTTGCCTGCTCAAATGCATTTTGTCCTGTAGAACCATCCAATACTAATAACACATCGTGTGGAGCATCTGCCACTACTTTTTGCATCACACGCTTGATCTTGGTCAGCTCATTCATTAAGTTTACTTTGTTGTGTAAACGTCCTGCGGTATCAATAATAACCACATCGGCTTCTTGAGTCACTGCTGATGTTAATGTATCAAAAGCTACAGAAGCTGGGTCTGATCCCATTTCCTGACGTACAATAGGCACACCCGTTCTATCTGCCCAAACCTGCAATTGGTCAATTGCTGCAGCCCTAAACGTATCTGCTGCACCTAACACGACCTTCAATCCTTGTTTTTTAAATTGTGATGCTAGCTTACCAATAGTGGTTGTTTTACCAACACCATTTACACCGACCACCATCAACACATATGGTTTTTTATCGGCAGGAACAGTAAACTCTGTCTCTTCTCCAACATTCGTTTCAGATAACAGTCCGGCAATCTCATCCCGCAAAATCTGATTGAGTTCTTCCGTTCCTAAATATTTATCTCTGGCAACGCGTTCCTCTATTCTGTCAATAATTTTTAAGGTAGTATCTACACCTACATCAGAAGAAACTAAGACTTCTTCTAAATTATCTAATACATCGTCATCTACCTTTGCTTTTCCAGCAACTGCCTTTGATAATTTAGTAAAGAAACTTGATTTTGATTTTTCTAACCCTTTATCTAAGGTCTCTTTTTTTTCCTTTGAAAATATTTTCTTAAAAAAACTCATATACTACATATTTACAGATTCATATCTGTGGACTGCCAAAATTACGGAAATTAACTGCATAAAAAAAGCTACTTTCTAAGTTAGAAAGTAGCTTTAAATATTGTTTGTAAGTAATTACTTTTTAGCTAAAAAGTCATTTACTTGTTTAGGATCCATAATCGCTTCAACAAATGTATAAGCTCCTGTCTTTGGAGACTTTACCATTTTGATCGCTTTACTTAATCTTTTAGAACCTGTCTGTAATGATGCTACTGATTTCTTTGCCATGACCTAAACTCTTTATTATTTAATTTCTTTGTGAACTGTCATTTTCTTCAAAATAGGATTGAATTTTTTGATTTCAATTCTATCTGGAGTATTCTTCTTATTCTTGGTAGTAATATATCTAGAAGTTCCTGGTTTACCAGAAGCTTTGTGCTCTGTACACTCTAAAATTACTTGAACTCTGTTTCCTTTTTTTGCCATCTTGCTAAAATTTTATCTAGAGAAAAATTATTTAGTTAAATAACCTTTAGCTCTTGCTTCTTTAATAACTGCAGAAATTCCTTTCTTGTTAATATTCTTTAAAGCAGCTGCAGATACTTTTAAAGTAATCCACTTATTCTCTTCTGGAATATAAAAACGCTTCGTCATAAGATTAGCGTTAAACTTTCTTTTAGTTCTATTCAAAGCGTGAGAAACATTGTTTCCTACCATCGCTTTTTTACCTGTTAATTCACAAACTCTAGACATCTTCTTTATCGTTTTAAATCGTTATCTCTAAACGAGGTGCAAATGTATGACATTTTTGAATTTCTACAAAAACAATTTTAGTTATTTTTTAGAATTTCTTCTTGCAGAATTTCCAAGGATTTATTTACAGTCCTATTTATCACTTTATGTCTTGGTTGCCCAAAATTAAATTCTTGTACTTTCACACCCGATTTGGTTGCCAAGCCGATGAATACTACTCCTACAGATTTATCATTATTATCCGTCGTTGGGCCCGCATTTCCGGTTACAGATATGGCATAGTCTGCATTCGTCTTTTCTCTAGCATTTACAGCCATCTGCGCGGCTACTGGTTCACTTACTACTGAGTTCTTTTCGATTACTGCTGTATCAACCCCTAACAGGTCTTCTTTCATTTGTGCAGTGTACGTAACAAATCCGCCTTTAAAATACGCCGAAGCACCTGGTACAGAGACTAACGTCGAAGCTATTTGCCCTCCCGTTAAACTTTCTGCCGTACAAAGTGTCTTTCCCTTATTCGCTAACAGTTTACCCACAGCTTTTTCTATAGTTTCTTCATCTCCTAGTCCCGTAATAATTTCAGGAATCAACAATTGCAAGGCTGCTATTCTCTCAGCCAGGGCATCTTCCATCAGTTGTTTATTGGTTCCTTTTGCAGACAATCGTAATCGAACTTTTCCGAAGGAAGGCAAATAAGCCAATTTGATAAAATCTGGCAACTCATTTTCCCAGGTTTCAATGCGTTCTGCAATGACACTTTCACCTTGACCATAAGTTATGATAGTTTTATGCATGATATGAGGTAACTGAAACTGTTCTTGAATTCTAGGAAGCACTTCATACTCCATCAATCCTTTCATCTCATAAGGTACGCCAGGCATAGAAACAAATACGGTACTGTCTTCATAGAACCACATCCCCGGAGCAGTACCAAAACGATTCGGAAGCAGGGTAGCTTTTGAAGGTAGTATTGCCTGGTACTTTTGGACATCATTCACAGGATGATTCACACGTTTAAACAAACGTTTAATATTTTCATATACTTCAGGGTAGTCCGTCCAGGCCTCATCCTTAAAATATTTGGCAATGGTCTTTTTAGTGATATCATCTTTGGTAGGACCTAAACCTCCTGTTATAATCACAATATCCGCTCTACCCTGAGCTTCTTGTAATGCATTTAAAATATGCTGCTCTTCATCTTGAATAGAGGTTATTTGATAGACAGAAACCCCTATTTTATTTAACTCTGTTCCAATAAACTGGGAGTTGGTATCTACTATTTGCCCGATCAAAATTTCATCTCCAATCGTTATTATTTCTGCGTTCATATATTATTCTTCTATAGAATCTTTAGTTCCAATTTCGTGAATACGGTCTTTCTCTTTCATTCTTTTTGCTCTTTCCCAATTTCTCTTAAATATATTATATAAGAGTGCACAGCTTAACAACCCAAAACCTACGAGTATCAATCCTGAAAGAAAGGTATCTACAGATTCATCGCTTGCCTCAGGATCCATTACAAAATAAATGGCACCATATATAAAAGCAGCTATAAAAGTTCCTATATAGTATGTAGCAACACCAATAATGGCGTAAATCCACTTGTTTCTTTTATACTCTCCAGCAAGTATAAAGAACTTTTGTGCAATTAAAATGATTACTAAAATTCCTAGAATCATTGATCTTTCTTTATTAACCTCTTCTACTTCACTCGAATCTGAAAAGCTTTCTTGTCTTCAATCATACCTATGAGGACATCATCTGCTTGTACCTTCCCTACTCCTGCAGGTGTTCCCGTAAAAATAAGATCTCCTTTCTTTAAAGTAAAGTATTGAGATACATAGGCTATCAGCTCATCAATCTTCCACAACATGGCATTCGTATTTCCATCCTGCACAACCTCATCATTCTTTAGTAGTTGGAATTTTAAGTTCTCCAGATCAAATGATGATTTCGGATAAAATTCCCCTACAATGGCACTACCATCAAATGCTTTTGCTTTTTCCCATGGCAAGCCTTTCTCTTTACAAGCAGTTTGTACATCTCGCGCTGTGAAGTCAATTCCCAAACCTACTTCGTCATAATATTTATGCGCAAACTTTGGCGCAATGTGTTTTCCTACCTTATTGATCTTTACCAATACCTCTACCTCATAATGCACGTCATTCGAAAAAGGTGGAATAAAAAAAGGATTCTTTTTGGGTAAGATGGCCGAATCTGGTTTTAAAAACACTACCGGATTATCTGGTCTTTCGTTTGCTAACTCCTCAATGTGTTTGGCATAATTACGCCCTATGCAAATTATTTTCATCTATTACAATTCAACTATTAAACAGGTCTCGACTTACTTTGTAAGCTAACTTCATTCATAATACATTCTGAATTTGTCAATGCTCGACCTGACACCATTATCGATACATTTATGGGATCCACTTCTTTGGGAAGTTTGGTTTTCTTTTTTCTAAGAACGCATCCCTTCCTTCTTTTGCTTCATCGGTCATGTAGGCTAATCTTGTAGCTTCTCCTGCAAATACCTGTTGCCCTACCATTCCATCGTCGGTAAGGTTCATTGCAAACTTTAACATCTTAATAGACGTCGGTGATTTTGCTAATATCTCTTGTGCCCATTCATATGCGGTTGCTTCCAGATCTACGTGCGGAATTACAGCATTGACCATACCCATTTCATACGCTTCTTGTGCAGAATAGTTTCTTCCTAAAAAGAAGATCTCTCTCGCTTTCTTTTGTCCTACCATCTTTGCTAAATACGCTGAACCGTATCCTCCATCAAAAGAAGTAACATCAGCATCCGTCTGTTTAAAAATAGCATGCTCTTCGCTCGCTAGTGTTAAATCACAAACTACGTGTAAACTATGCCCGCCTCCAACGGCCCATCCTGGCACTACCGCAATTACTGCCTTTGGCATAAAACGGATCAAACGTTGTACTTCTAAAATATTTAAACGATGATACCCATCATCTCCCACATAACCTTGATGTCCACGTGCTTTTTGATCTCCTCCCGAACAAAACGAATATACCCCATCTTTACTGGAAGGTCCTTCTGCAGAAAGTAACACCACCCCTATGGAAGTATCTTCACCTGCGTCGTAAAACGCATCGTATAACTCAGATGTTGTTTTAGGTCTAAACGCATTTCTTACATCAGGTCTGTTAAACGCAATTCGTGCCACCCCATTAGATTTTTGATATGTGATATCTTCGTATTCTTTTACGGTGGTCCATTCAGGTTGTATCATAATTTACTATTTGGTACGTTACTATATTGTGATACACAAAAATAAAACATTAGCGTTGTATTGACTATTTTTACATCTGATAATTTATTTTAAATTCTAAAATGAATTTCTTTTATTTGATAAACCCTATATCCATTATGAAAAAAATATTTGCCTTTCTATTGATCATTTCTTCAGCAACTGTGTTTGGACAAAAACTGATCACAAAAAAGTTTACTTCTCAATATTTGAATCAAAGTAGAGATCTACGTATCTATTTACCGGAAGGTCACGACACGGATTCTATTTCTAATTATCCGTTGGCCATCGTATTGGACGGAGAAAAACTATTTGACCTGTATGTTGGAAATGCCAAGTTATTTGCACAAGCAGATCATGCACCAAAACAGATCGTAGTGGGTATCGATATGAAAAAGACAAGGGCCAAAGATGTTTCTTTCGATCCACTAAACAGCAAACTTACTAGCTTCAGTTCTAATTTCTACTTGTTTATTAGAGATGAATTGATCCCTTATATTGAAGGAGCGTATAAAACCTCTCCCTTCCTAACTATTGTTGGACAAGGGACCGCAGGGAATTTTATCACACATTTCCTAAGAGAAAAACTGCAAGTGTTTAATGCGTATATCTGTATCAACCCCACATTCGCTCCAGATATCAACAGGCAGATTGAAAGTTATAAGCTAGACAAACTTAAACGAGAAGACAATACCTTCTATTTCTACGTAGCTGGAAATCCTTATAAAAGTGAAAAGCGAAAGGTACTTACAGATCAATTTGGTACTTATTTAAAGAGTTTCGAGGTCCCTAACTTTCATGTAGTGTACAATGATTTTAAGACTTCTCCCTCTACAACATCTATCTATAGCGAAGCGATGGGGAGATCCTTTGCCAAGGTCTTTGAGATCTACTCTGGAATCTCTAAAATTGAATTTGAAGAAAAAGTAAAGGAGCTATCTCCTCCAGATGCGATTACCTATTTAGAAACTAAATATTTGGACATTGAGTTTTTATTTGGTTCCAATATCGGAATCAGACCGCAAGATATATTTGCAGTAGAAAGCATCATTATTGACAAAGAGAACGGTGATTATTTAGACGATTTTGGAAAAATGATCCTAAACGTATATCCGAATTCTCATTTAGGCGATTACTATCTTGGTCTCTACTATGAAACTGGGAAGAACTATAAAAGAGCCTTAGAGATGTATAGAAAAGGATATGGAAAAATGGATCCAGATGATCCTAAATCAGATCTATTTTATCGAAATATAGAAAGGGTACTGGGGAAGCGATAGTCCAATATTAACTGCTAACGTGAGTTTATTAGGTCTGGACTCCGCTCGACCTGACATATCAATTTTGTACTCTGGAAATAATGTTTATTTTACCAGCTCAATCCTATCGGACTTAAGTTCGATCTTTTTTGCTCTGTATAAGTTTCCTACCGCTTTTTTAAAAGCTTTCTTGCTCATTTGCAAGTGAAACTTAATGGACTCTGGAGAACTTTTATCTGTAAGTAAGAGGAACCCGTCTTTTTGAAGCTTGTCCAAGATTTTTTGAACATCAGTATCAATCACGTTTCTAAATCCCTGAGGACGTAAAGAAACATCGATCTTTCCATCTTCTCGGATGTTTTTAATATAGCCAGTCGTTTTTACGCCTTCATCCAAAGCAGTAAATACATCACTATTGAATAGCAAACCTTCAAATTCTTCATCGATTAAAACTGAATACCCTAAGGCGGTTTGAACGCCTATCACTAAATCTACCTTGTCTCCTACTTTTAAATCCATACTATCTTAAATAATTGATATACTCTTTTAATACTCGATCATTTGCACCATTTGGTGTAAAGATCTCCAATACTTTTGGTCGATCTGAATCTTGATACCAGTTTTCCAATATAGACTCAACAGACTCAATATCTGAAGCAGTACTATATTCGAAATCAAACATCCTACATAGATGTTCCGCTGTTAATCCATGTGGTGTTTCAAAATACGGTAACGCATTCGTCGAAGCCGGCCCTGGGATGATCTTAAAAATTCCACCTCCATCATTGTTCACTAAAATGATCCTAAAATTAGAAGGAATATGTGTATTCCATAAGGCATTGCTATCATAAAAGAAACTGAGGTCTCCAGTAATCAAGGTGGTTTGCGTATCTGAAGCATAGGCAGCACCTATGGCTGTACTCGTACTTCCGTCAATTCCGCTCGTTCCTCGATTACAAAACACGGTAACGGTCTTGTTCATTGGGAAGAGTTGCGAATATCGAATAATAGCACTATTGCTAAATTGTACTTCTGAATGGTCTGGAATCGATGCCAACACCTTTTCAAATACTTTAAAATCTGAATACGATGCCGATTTTAAAAAATCTACATGTTTTTGATAGGTATGATCTCTATATCCGATCCATGTAGTTTCATAGGTACTATCTTCTTTATACTGCATCAATGGGCTAAAATGAGTAAAGAAAGAACGACTATCGATCTTGATATGCTTTGTCAAAGCATGATAGGTATCAAACGCACGTAATTCATTTACATGCCAATGTTCTTTTGGTTGATAGTCCCGTAAAAAACGTTTGATCTTTTTCGATACGATCAATCCACCGAACGTTAACAGAATATCAGGTTGCAAAGACGTGAACTCTTCATCGGTAAGGTTAAAGATCAGATTGTCAATGGAACTAATAAAGCTCTTGTTGTGTAAGTTCGAAGTTGTTTCTGTCAATACCAATACAGACGGATCATCCGCTACTTTGTCTAACAGTATTTCTAATGCAGCATCTGGGTAATGCACCCCTACCAAAATCATCTTTTTTGCAGCAGCATTCCATTGTGCAGCTAGCGCTTCGTAGTTAATTTCATCAACAGGATTAGAATCCTCGATTACAATTTTAAACGTGTCCATGGTAGGTACTGTTTCATACAATGGCTCATCAAATGGTGCGTTGATATGAATAGGTCCCTTTACATGAGTTAACAATGAAAACGCTTTTACCAAAGCTCTCATATTATTGTCAGAAGCACCTTCTCTTAGATTCGCACTGTGTAGAATATGATTCTGAAATACGTTTTCTTGGCGAATGGTTTGTCCATCTCCAATATCGATCAAGTGTTTTGGTCGATCCGCAGAAATAACCACCAAGGGAATCTGACTATAATAGGCTTCTGCAATGGCAGGATAATAATTCAACAACGCAGAACCCGAGGTACATACAATGGCTACCGGTTTTTGTCGTTGCTGTGCAATTCCTAATGCAAAAAATGCCGCACAACGCTCATCTACAATACTAATGGTTTCAAAATCGGGATGATTTGTAAAGCCAATGGTTAGCGGAGCATTCCGTGAACCTGGAGATATGACAACCGTATCAATCTCAAATTGATGGCAGGCAGAAAGTAGTAGTTGAGCAAGTTCTTTTTTAGGATACATGAAGTATTATTCTATGACAAAATTACCGTTAAAAAAACAAAATCCATACGATTGTACGGATTTTGTTTTTGATGCTAGTATAGGAATTAGTTTCCTTTTTGGTAGTCTGCTAAGAACTTAGCCAACCCAATATCCGTTAAAGGATGCTTTAATAAACCTTCAATAGCGCTTAAAGGTCCCGTCATTACATCGGCTCCTAATTTAGCACAATCAATAATATGCATGGTATGACGTACTGACGCTGCTAAGATCTCTGTTTCGAATAAATAGTTATCATAGATGGTTCTAATTTCAGCGATCAGGTTTAAACCATCGGTAGAGATATCATCTAATCTTCCAATAAATGGCGATACATAGGTCGCTCCTGCTTTGGCTGCTAATAAAGCTTGCCCTGCAGAGAACACTAGGGTTACGTTTGTTTTAATGCCTTTATCTGCAAAGTACTTACATGCTTTTACACCATCTTTGATCATCGGTAATTTTACCACGATCTGCGGATTTAAAGCAGCCAATGCTTCTCCTTCTTTGACCATTCCTTCGAAGTCTGTAGAAATTACTTCTGCAGATACATCTCCGTCTACGATCTCACAGATCGCTTTATAATGATTGATAATATTATCTGCTCCGGTAATCCCTTCTTTTGCCATTAGGGAAGGGTTGGTGGTTACACCATCTAGAATCCCTAAGGCTTGTGCTTCACGGATCTGATCTAAGTTTGCAGTGTCTATAAAAAATTTCATGCGTTGTTGTTTAAAAAGTATCTATGTTGTGTTGTTTTTTCATGGCAAATATACGTTGAATCCCTACTTTAAAAAACAAGATATAGGGTAAACCTTTACGCAACTTATTAACAAGTGCATTGCAACAGAAATGTATGCTCAATTTTAGTATCTTTATAAAAAATGGTAAACGAGAACAAAAGTTCGGTATATCCGGAAATAACAACCCATAAACAGGAACTTTACGCTCCATATAACCAGTTATGTGCAAGCTGTGAAAAACAACACTCAAAAAATGAAATACAGTAAAGACGACATATTACAGATGCTGATTTCTCAATATCAATTTCAAATTGAATTTGACCCAGTTGTTGTTAAAGGAATGGATTTTGATTTCGAAAGTTCAACCTTTGAATGGATAGACGCGTGTGATTTGGTTGACCCAAAAACATTGGCAAAAATCTATCACAAAGAATTCGGAATTGATAGACCACTTTCTGAATTAGAAAGTATTTTAATAGACGAGAATAACAGAACTGTGTCGGACTTTTGTGAATACATTTCTAAACACGCTAAAAGAGAAAGTATTGATCCAATTAAATTATTGGGACAGAATTGCCAAACCGCATCAATATTTAGAACATTAAAACAAAATCTGACTAAAAAAGGAGCTGACACGACTGAATTAAAACCGAGTTCTGAAATCAATCCATTTTTTCTAAAATATGGTGGGATTTTAATTGATGAAGTTAATAGAATTGCGCCAGGGACAATGTCTGAATTTGAATATAAATCGCATAAATTATCTCGGATTGGACGAAATATAATGTTCATCGGATTTTTTGCTATGATTGGAATATGGTGGATTTGGAATTTTAATTGGTGGCTGATTTTACCAATAATTCTTGGAATTGTAATATTCCAAATTGGAGACAGAAAACAACCAGAAAAATTAAATCTTGGTGGATTTCAAAACTTCCGAGAATTGATTTATGGAATGGAAAATAAATTAAAAAAAGCCAGCACATAACAATGGCTATAAGTAATTGCTGGTTCTCGTCTACTTTGGAAATTCCTGCGGAATTTCCAACTTGGTGTGTACTTGCAAAGTTAATCGTTAACCCACGCAACTACTCATAGCCGAGACCGTTGTGCTTCATTAATTCTCACTCTTACGGAATTAAATAATTATTCTAACTTTATAGAAACTTCCAACCAATGATCAAATTCTTTAGAAAAATTAGACAAAATTTACTCTCAGAAGGAAAAACTGGAAAGTATCTTAAATATGCTATAGGAGAAATCATTCTTGTTGTAATTGGAATTTTGATTGCATTACAAATTAATAGTTGGAATGATGAAAGATTGAATAGCGTCAAAGAATATACATTTTTAAATGAATTAAGTAAGAGTATCGAATCAGATATAGTTTACTTTCAAAAGCAAGATTCCATTCGGACTGCTTATGAATCTAACTCGGATAAAGCACTTTTGATGTTTTATGATGCAAAAAACTATAATGATTTACTTTTAGTGGATTCTTTATTCACTTTTCAATGGGGTGACTGGGAAATAAGTAGAAGTGTTTATGAAGAGATGTTAAACACTGGCAGTCTTTACACATTAAAAAATGATAAACTCAAAGATAAAATTGCCAACTACTATACACTCATTGAATCTAGAGTATATGCCCTTAAGAAAATAAATGATGTGTCAATCAAACTAAGTGAAAACACTGTTTTATATCAGTTAGAACTTTTACGCAATTCTAATGGAGCATATAATGGGAAACTAAAGGACGCTTGGATTGGAGATCCAAATTCCTCAGAATTTATGTCGTTATACAAATTTTACAGGTTCACCAATTCAAACTGCAATACTTATAGAAGAATGTTTGGAGCGCAGATTTTGAAAAGAGGTAATGAGTTACTAGAAGAGTTAAATAATGAATTGAACTTATCAAAATAACGAAAGCACAACAATGTGTATAATTCGAGAAATGAAAAACCAAACAATAAATATCATTATTCTGACTGTACTCAGTTTTACCATTTTTGGCTGTGCTTCATTTACTAAAAAAAGGTTTCGGAATGAAGTTGTAAATCTTGAAAAAGTTGAATTAAGTAAACTTACTGGTAATTATTCTTTAAATCCGATAAGAAGGTATTATAGTTTAGGAAAAGAAGGGGCAAATGACAAAATCTCTGATTCTCTAAAGAAAAATAACGGATATTATTTTTTGACTAATGAAAGAAAGAGTGAATTTGATTCTTTGAAAAAAAGTGAGAGTGAATATCTTTTAAGTTTAAATCTGAAAAACGCGAGCAAATTAAAAGTGGAATTGCTTGAAAACTCAAAAGTGATTGCTGATACAATATTTGAAGGGAAGCATAAAAACGGAATGTTTTATATAGAGAATAAATATCTTGATTGTAATGGTATTCCTTTTCTATTTGGAGGTTGTCGAAATAATAAAAGGAGAATAGGATTGACTAAAAATGGAAATTTACTAATCAATGAAGCTGTAAGTAATGAAGGAGCTTTATTATTTATAATCGGGTCTGGATACAGTTATAATCTGACATATGAATATAAACGAAGATAAAAAACGTCAAGAACCGCACAAAATAGTGTTGGCAACAATTTTAAATTCAATATTTTATAATGAATTACAACAATAAAATTTTTAAACCAATTGAAAATTCTGAAAACGGGGAAACGACAGGAGAAACCGTCTTTGTATATAAACAAAACGGAAGAGTATTGACGTCAGACTACAAAGGTGGGCAAATTATAAAAGGACATTTAATTGGATTAGTGGATGACGATGGGAAAATTGAAATGCGGTATCATCAAGTAAACAGCAAAGGAAAGTTAATGACAGGGATCTGTTTCTCTAAGCCCAAAATAATGCCCAATGGAAAAATACGATTGTACGAAACCTGGAAATGGACTTCTGGCGATAATTCAAGTGGAGAAACCATTTTAGAAGAAGTTTAAATTGATACTATTCTTGTCAACCACGTTTACAAGTTAATGCTCTGATGCATATGTACTAGGAAAATCATGCAGATATTCCTCTGATTCGTTTTCTTTTGATAACTTAGTTCTAGTCAACCTGTCTAACAATAGGTAGACATAACAAACTATACACAAACAAGTTGTACATGCATTTAGAGATTTCACTTATACAACTGATTATTATATGCTCGGTACTTAACGGGTTGGTGTTTGCTTTTCTGCTCTTTGAGAAACGTGAAAATCGGCGGGCGAACCGCTTTCTATCCCTGACCATCATTTCTATGTGTCTTACGTTTACGCCTTTTATTCTGGATATTCGAATTTGGAATTCGTACCAGTGGCTTTCATGGCTCCCCTTTTCCTTAGCCTATTGGATCGGTCCTGCGTTCTATTTCTATATAAAGACACTAACAGAAGGTGTCACTGCATTTCAAAAAAAGCACCTCTGGCATTTTTTACCTATTATATTGAACTATCTCCATAGCATTTATCATGCAGTTTTAGACTACAGTGACCATTCGCCGTTACTTCACCATATCACTGAACTGTTCGAATCATTCGCTATACTCTCTGTCATGATCTACCTGATACTTTCTTTCCGATTGGTCAGATCATACCAGCGTTCACTGTTACATAAAGTCTCGTATACCGAGTTGATCGATCTTCGTTGGGTGAATCAGTTTATATTCATCACAGCAGGTTCCTTTATCATCATATGGATCTTTGTTATTGAAGGTGTCCTATTAGGCGGGAAATTTGCTCCCCTGGAATGGACCGAGCCCAGAGCCTTTATGTTACTTACGTATTCGGGAGTACTCTATTGGTTAAGTATCAGCGGATTTAAACAGGCGCAAACATTTCGAATAGTCCATTTAGAGGAAACGAACGGACAACATCATGATGATCATTCTGAAGTGATTCAAAAGTTACGTTCCATCATTGAATCCGATACCTTGTACCGAAACCCGGAGTTATCGCTGTCTGACCTTAGTGTCTCCGCAGCTATTTCTGAACGGGTCATTTCTAATGCCATCAATCAGGAACTAGGGAAAAACTTCTTTCAATTCATTAACGAATATCGTGTTGAAGAAGTAAAAGAACTATTGAAAGATCCCAACAATAATCACCTGAAAATACTTAGTCTGGCTTATGACGCAGGGTTTAATTCTAAAGCCAGCTTTAATCGAGTATTCAAATCCTATACCGGGCAAACACCAAATCAATATAAATCTGAAAATAGTTAGTCTTTTACAGGTTTTGGGACGTGAAAACTGGTATTGAGACCTCCTTGATCTCCTCTTTTTCTATTTTAGCTTAACCCATGTTAATCTAATACTATACATATGAAAATGACCGCAGCTAAAAGATATACAGCAATCCTTATCCTATTTGTTTTAATAGGATGTCAACAACAAGATACAGTTAATAACTTTCCCATCATGGGCAATCTTCCTATGGGCGAATATCCGGTTGGGTTTCGAGCATTATTTACATATGACGACGCCAAAAATGCCGTTCCTTTTTCAGATTGGGATGGAAACTTATACCCGGAACATACCTCCGGTGAAGGTCGCCAATATCAGATCAATATATGGTATCCCGCACAAGCAGGTTCTGGTACTCCGCTAAAATATGTGGATTACATTGATCTCATGGGTAGACAGACCAATTTTGGTGAGTCCGAAAAACAAAAAAACTTCGCAAGGCAAATATTTATCACGCAGACGCGAAAGCTGAGAAATATTAAAGAGCCGGAAAATAAGACCGAATTAAATACGGCACAATTAAACCAACTTCTAGATCTGCATGTTCCTGGGCGTTTGAATGCTACTGCCGCAAAGGGAAAATATCCTGTGGTCCTGTATCCAAATGGAAGTAGTCCGGCGTATCAAAACATTACCTGTGAGTTTTTAGCAAGTCACGGATACATCACGGTTGCTTTTGCACCTAAAGGCAGGTTTTCTTCTGGAATGGAAATCTCCACCATAGGCTTAGAAGTAGCAGTCGATGATCTGGAGTTTGTACTAGGAAAGATCGCTGAGGAGTCAAATGCGGATATGGACCAGGTTGCTATACTTGCCAATGCGATTTCTAGCTCCGTAGGAGCGGCTGCAATATCAAGGAATGAAAAATTCAAGGCATTGATCAGTCTGGAAGGAGGGTTCATAAGCGCTTTTGAGCAAAGACTTTTAAACGGATCAGCATTCTATCAACCCCAGAATATCCAGGTACCGATCTTATTCATTTACTCACCACATCCATCCATAGACCCAAAATACGCATCACATTTAAAGTATGCGGATCAATATTACGCACACTTCTCCAAGATGTCGGAGTTTGCTATGCTGAATTATGGGATGTTTGATGCATTCATTCCAGACATTATTGGAAAGCACTCAGGGAATACCCAAAAAGGGTTTGAAGCAGCGAATGAATTGGTATTAAGATTTCTAAATCAAAAGATAAAAGGAACACAAGGAGATCTGTTTGATGCTACTTTTATAGCATCCAGAGATCATATTGATACTACCTTCGCCCTGCCCCGTTTACCTGCTCCGCCAAACATGGCGATCCTTAAAGATATTTTTAGAAAGGAAGGCTTTGCTGCGATCGAAAATATATATCAACAGCTAAAGTCAGACGGAAATACACAACCTTTCTCAAAGGAATTCTACACGGATTACCGAAACTGGTTGGCCTGGAAAAAAGACGAAGATTATCAATATCGTTTACGATTGTATGAATTGGCGTATGATAGCTATCCGGAATCTGCGAGGATCAACTATTACATGGCCAACTACTCCATGAAAAGAACATTGAATGAACAAGCAAAGCGTTTCTATCGTCAAGCTTTATCATTATCTGAATTAGATGAAGACCTGAGTGCCAGTGAAAAAACCAATTTAAGAAAGTATGCAACAGAAGATTTGAAGAGTTTGATGAAATAATGTTGAACTTTTAAGAAGCTTCCATCCTTAAATTTTAAAAAAACAATTGCCAAATACTAACTAAAATCTGTTCGTTGACGGACAGGTTTCGTTTGTATTTAGTAAATTAGTTATCCAAATATCCGTAAGGATAGCGAAAACCGTTAGTGTCAATCAAGTCAAAATCAACTAAAAATGCAAGTCACAGAAAAAAAAAATGAACAAGTTGCGAATATGATATTTGCATCCATCTATCCACATTATCTGAACAGGTTGGAGAAAAATGGTAGAACAAAAGAAGAACTCGACCAGGTAATTACATGGTTTACCGGTTATGATCAAGATACGTTGCAAGCATTGATGAATGAAAAGGTAACGTTCGGAACATTTTTTCAAAAAGCGACCATACATCCAAACGCACACATGATTAAAGGAGTCGTTTGCGGGTATCGCATTGAGGAAATAGAAGATGAATTCGAGCTGTATAAACGATGTAGACAAATGGAAAAACTGATCGATGAATTGGCAAGAGGTCGTAAAATGGAGAAAATTTTGCGTGAAGAAAAGAAGTAAATAAAACGAACCGATTAGTACCATTTACACATTATGATTAAAAAACTTCTATTCCTCTTAACCATTTGTTGTTGTGTTTTGAACTCTTATTCACAGAACATTTATAAAATCAAATTAGAAGGTTGTGATACAGAACAATTTGCTTTAGAAAGTAAACACAAAACTGCTAAGCTACACACTGAAGAGCTGACCACATTCTTAACAGAAAATATTTCAGAAAACACGCGTAAAAAAATAAGAGGGACTCTTAAACTTCAAATCATTGTTTATACGAACGGAAGATCGTGTTTATTAAGCTATGAAAATGCTACGAATGTTACATCAAGTATGTTAGAAATTGAAAAACTAAAGGGCTTGATTGACTCAAAACTAGTATGGGAAAATGGAAAGAAAAATGTTGCTGCTTTGATAGAAATTAAATTCAAAAGAAAGAAGACCCTCTTAACACGCTACGGAATGGATGCCATATCTGGATGGCACGAGTTAAAAAAGTAGAAACGCAACAACATGCATACTTAAATTAGAACAATGAAAGAGATAAAAAATATAGGCATTTGCGCACATAGTTACGAAGGAGGTTCCTTATGCTTTATAACAGCCTGCAGAGAAGGTGCCACTATAATGGGGCCTCATATGCATCCCAATATTATGTTAAGTGCTATCCCCATGGGGCTTAGTATGGAGGCCTGGGAATCCGATAATTATGCTGGAGTGGCTAAGCATTTGTACGATGGAGTACTTCAAGTTTCAAAAGGAGGGGCAGATTTTTTTATCTGTCCAGATAATACCGCTCATATTGTTTTGGAAGAAATTGTCTCTAAACTTCCCATTCCTGGACTTCATATTGCCGATGTTGTATGTCATGAAATAATTACTCAAGACTGGAAAAAAGTAGGGCTTTTAGGCACAAAATGGACCATGGATGGTACTGTATACCGAAACATTCTTAACAACAGGGGCCTTTCTGTGTTAACACCCAAGGAGTCCGTTAAGGTAAAAATCAATAATGCGATCTTTGATGAACTCTGTCAAGGAATCATACATAAAAAAACAACAGAGCTGTTTATAGAAGCCATTGATGATTTAAAAAAAGAAGGGGCTGAATGTGTCATTCTCGGATGCACTGAAATTCCGTTAATTATACATGCAGAAAACTCATCACTTCCTATTTTAGACTCTACCCGGTTGCTCGCTAAGCACGCTGTTGAACTAGCTGTTTCGGAAGTTAAAGTTCCTAGTAGTGGTTGGATAAAACTATAGGTTGTTACAACTTATAATGGTTCATTAACAATCGTTCATACACTTTATCTGGTAAGATACGTTTGAGTACAATCGAGAATTTCTCCATAAACCCTCCCACTTTATAGTGAACTTTTGGGTTCTTTGTTTTTATGATTTGATACACTTTCTTTGCCATTTGTTGTGGATCCATTCCGCCATCGACATGGGCATCCATGAGATCTAAATTCTCTTGATACTTTCGTTTATAAGCCGAATCTTCAAATACTGGTGTGTGATATCTCCCTGCGGCAATATTCGTAGCAAAGTCACCTGGAGCAATATTTGTCATATGAATTCCGAATTCTTTTACTTCCATACGCGCTGCCTCTGTAATCAATTCAAAAGCGCCTTTCGTAGCAGAATACACTCCTCTAAAAGGCAATCCCATATAGCCAGCTATAGAAGTTACATTAATGATCAGCCCAGATTGCTGCTTACGCATTTGTGGTAGCACTCCCTTCATCACATCGATAGCTCCAAAGAAATTGGTATCAAATACTTTTCGCATTTCATCCGTAGGAGTATCTTCTATTGGTCCTGTAATACCCATTCCTGCATTGTTGACCAACACATCTAATCGACCCGCTTTCGCTACAATATGCGTAACTGCTTTTTTTATGGTTTCTGTATTCGTTACATCCAAAGCGATCAGTTCAAAAGGATAAGAATCCTGATTCTTTGGATTTCTACTAGTACCATATACCGTGTATCCTTTTTGGGTAAGAAACTCGCCAATAGACCTTCCTATTCCAGAAGACGCACCTGTGATTAAAACTACTTTAGACATGCAGTGTTTGATTTAGATGTACAAATATGATAAAAGAAATTGAAAGCAACGAAGTGATACGAAAATATCGGGTACAAAAAATGGCAAGCTACCTACATCACACCGCTACGACCTAATACCCTTGCTGCGTTCCCGCCCTGGGGGATTCAAAGGGAGCTGGTTGTGTAGGACTTGCCGCTGCAAATTTACAACCTATTTTTATTTTGGCAATTAAAATTTTATCAATTTTTCTGTAACATTTCTAATGGTTTGAATACTAATTAATTGTTTTTATGGCACTAGAAAACTGTAATCGCAGTAAAGTGCTAAAAATGAAATGAATATATTTGTATAAATAACTAACTAAATTTTAAAAAGATGGAAAACCAAGCATCAAGTAAAAGTGTAATTCTTAATTATGGATTATATTATGGGATTGTAGCAATACTCTTTAGTGTCATTATGTACGCACTGAATATGCATTTAACGACTACTGGAGGTATCATAAATCTAGTTGTAATAGGTCTATTACTAATCGTATTCCCTATTTTAAGTATTTCCAAATTCAGAAAGAATAATGGAGGACTTTTGTCTTGGGGGCAAGCCGTGAAAATCGGTATCGGTGTGGTTATACTTGGAACCTTAATTAGCATTATTTATAATCATATTTTCACTGGTTTAATTGAACCTGATTTTTATAACCAAGTTACAGAAATTCAAAGACAAGCTTTAGAAGAGGCTGATTTATCTCAAGATGTTATAGACTCACAATTAGAAACTCAAGCTGCATTCCAAGGAACTATTTTAGGTGATGCAGTAGGGATCGTATTTTTCGCATTCTTAAGCTTTATTGTATCAGCCATAGCAGGTGCCGTAATGAAAAGATCTGAGGATGAACAATACTAGATTCGCTTTTGATGTGTTAAGATATTGAGTATCTTTACACACTAAATAAATGACATATGAACATATCGGTAGTAATACCTTTATTGAACGAAGAAGAATCGTTACCAGAATTATATGATTGGATTGCATCTGTGATGCAGTCCAATCAATTTTTATATGAAATTATTTTTATTGATGATGGAAGTACAGACAATTCCTGGAAAATTATTGAGGAATTAAGTGGTAAACATACATCAGTAAAAGGAATTCGCTTTCAAAAAAACTATGGAAAATCTCAAGCCCTAGACGCAGGGTTTGAGTTAGCACAAGGGCGCGTGGTAATTACAATGGATGCAGATCTTCAGGATTCTCCTGATGAAATTCCAGCATTATACCAATTGATTACCGAGGAAAATTTCGACCTTGTTTCTGGTTGGAAAAAGAAAAGATATGATAGCGTAATTGCTAAAAATTTACCTTCAAAACTATTCAACTGGGCAGCAAGAAAAACATCGGGATTAAAACTACATGATTTTAACTGCGGATTGAAAGCTTATAAGAATGCCGTGGTAAAAAGCGTCAAAGTAAGCGGCGAGATGCATCGCTACATTCCAGTGTTAGCAAAGAATGAAGGCTTTACTAATATTGGAGAAAAAGTAGTACAACATCAAGCACGAAAATATGGCGAAACTAAATTTGGAATGAACCGTTTTGTAAATGGTTTTCTCGATTTGATCACCATTTCTTTTTTATCAAAATTTGGTAAAAGGCCCATGCACATCTTTGGTCTTTGGGGTACCCTTATGTTTGTCTTCGGATTCTTATCCGCAGCATACATTGGTGCCATGAAGCTGTATAAGTTATCGGCAGGGTTAAAAACAATTTTAATAACCGACAATCCTTGGTTCTATATTGCTTTGACATGCATGGTTCTAGGGACACAGTTATTTTTGGCCGGCTTTATCGGAGAGCTGTTGATCAAATCAAGAAATAAGGAAAAGCATTACGCTATTAAAGAGAAACTCAATTTCTAAATCCGTAAATTTGTAGACTTTTTTTAAGCAATGAAAGAAATTTTAGACAAAGCAAAAGTTTGGCTTTCGGATACGTTTGACACCGAAACTCAACAAGAAATACAACAATTAGTAGACAGCCAATCAGAAGATTTGGCGGATCGATTTTATAAAGATTTAGAATTCGGAACTGGCGGAATGCGTGGTATTATGGGTGCTGGAACCAATCGTATTAATAAATATACTTTAGGGAAAGCCACGCAGGGATTGAGCAATTACCTGCACAAAGCATATCCGAATCAAGATATTAAAGTAGCTATTGCCTATGATTGTAGACACAATAGCGATACCTTTTCAAAATTAGTAGCAGATGTATTATCTGCAAACAATATTCAGGTGTATGTTTTTGAAGAGCTACGCCCTACCCCAGAATTATCCTTTGCAGTAAATGAATTGGATTGTCATGCTGGAATTGTATTGACGGCTTCTCACAATCCGCCAGAATATAACGGATACAAAGTATATTGGACTGATGGTGGACAGATTGTTCCTCCACAAGATAAAGGGATTATAGATATTGTAAATGACCTGGCATATTCAGATATCAATTTCAATGCAAATGAAGAGCTTATCTCTTATGTAGGTGCTGAGATCGACGAAACTTTTTGGAATGCCTCATTACAAAGCGGAACCTTTGATGTTAAAGGACGTACAGATCTAAAAATTGTATTTACCTCATTGCATGGAACTTCTATTAAGTTGATTCCAGAAGTACTGAAAAGGGCTGGGTATACCCAAGTACATATTGTTAAAGAGCAAGAAGCTCCAGATGGAGATTTCCCAACAGTGAAATCGCCAAACCCTGAAGAGCCAGAGGCTCTGGAAATGGCAATGAAATTGGCAGAAGAGATCGGTGCAGATATCGTTTTAGGGACGGATCCTGATAGTGACCGAATTGGTATTGCCGTTCGTAACACCTCCGGTAATATGCAATTATTGAATGGAAACCAGGCCATGAGTTTAATGACCGATTTCTTGATCAAGCAATGGAAGCATGACGGAAAGATTAACGGTAACCAATTTATTGGTTCAACCATTGTTTCTACAAATCTGGTGAATGACATTGCAGCAGGCTATGGTGTAGAAACCAAAATAGGATTGACAGGATTTAAATGGATCGCTAAAATGATCAAAGATTTTCCTGAGCTCGATTTTATAGGAGGCGGAGAAGAAAGTTTTGGATATATGGTAGGTGATTTTGTGCGAGATAAAGATGCTGTTACTTCAGCATTACTTGCCTGTGAAATTGCCGCAGATGCGAAAGCAAATGGCAGTTCTTTTTACCAAAACCTAATTGAACTCTATACAAAGCACTCTTTTTACAAGGAGCATTTGATCGCTATTGTAAAGAAAGGAATGGAAGGAGCCGCTCAAATCAAACAAATAATGGTAGATCTAAGGAGTAATCCTTTACAAGAAATTGATGGTTCTAAAGTAACATTCGTGTGCGATTATCAGTCGTCTATTCAAAAAAATCTGATTACAGGTGAAGAAGCAATTATGGACATTCCAAAATCCAATGTGTTGATCTATCATACTCAGGACGGAACCAAGGTTGCAGCAAGACCAAGCGGTACCGAACCAAAAATAAAATTCTATTTTAGCGTAAAAGCGGGATTAGACAATGCAAGTAAAGCTATCCAGGTCGAGCAAGAACTGGATGCTAAGATTCAACGTATTATAAAAGAGATGCAACTATAAATGGTATATTTTAAAAAAATACTGCGCTACGCCCTACCCTATAAGAGGTTTGCCTTTTTAAATATATTCTTTAATATTTTTTATGCCATCTTTTCTGCATTGTCATTTGTAGTATTGATGCCCTTTCTAAAAATTATTTTCGATAAAGAACGAGCGATTACAAAAATAAAACCAACCTATCAAGGTATTGAAGAACTAGACAACTACTTCAATGAATACTTTAGCTATTCGGTATATAAAATGGTAGGTGATGACAAAGGAGATATTTTAATTGCCGTTGTTCTATTAATCATTACTGTTTTTATTCTAAAAAACCTGTTTAGTTATCTAGGGTTTTACTTCATCACTTTTCTAAAGAATGGAGTTCTAAAAGACATTCGTAATGATATGTACGCCAAGACTGTTTCTCTCCCTGTATCTTACTTTACTGAAAAAAGAAAAGGAGACATCATGGCTCGTATAGGCTCTGATGTGCTTGAGGTGCATTATTCCTTTTTATCCATTTTGGAATTGATCTTCAGAGATCCATTGATGATTATCGTTACCATTGGAATCATGCTAATCTTAAGTGTAAAGTTGACCATATTTGTTTTTGTTTTCTTACCCGTAGCAGGATTCTTAATCAATGTGATTGGTAAGAATCTAAAAAAGACTTCAGACAAGGTTCAAAAAGAGCAAGGAGTATTTCTATCTCTTCTAGAAGAAACATTGTCTGGCTTACGAGTAATCAAAGGTTTTAATGCTGAAAAAGTATTTAAAAGTGTCTTTGGCCGTTCTACTTCAAGATTTGAAAAGCTATCAAACAAACTTTTGATTAGAACACAACTAGCGGGTCCTGTAAGTGAAATATTAGGAATCGCTGTTATCTGTGTTTTAATATGGTACGGAGGATCGTTAGTACTCGTTGAAGAAGCAATGACAGGTGAATCTTTTATTGCTTACATAGCTCTAGCATATAATATCATCACTCCTGCCAAATCTATTTCTAAAGCGAGTTTTACCATCAAAAAAGGGAATGCAGCAGCTGAAAGAATTTTAGAGATTTTAGAAACGGAAGATCCTTTAAAAGACAGCCCAAACGCCATTGAGAAAACCAATTTCAATTCGGAAATAGAATTTAAAAACATCTCTTTCAAGTACGAAGATGATTATGTTTTAAAAGATTTTTCATTGAAGGTTCCTAAAGGAAAAACAGTTGCTCTGGTGGGACAGTCAGGAAGTGGAAAATCGACTTTAGCGAATCTAGTCACACGCTTTTATGATGTGAATGAAGGAAGTATCACTATTGATGGTAAAAATGTCAAAAATATTTCTAAAAAATCACTCTTAGGGTTGATGGGAATTGTAGCACAAGACTCTATCCTATTCAATGCTTCTGTAGCTGAAAATATCAAATTAGGGAAACAAGATGCTACCATCGAAGAAATAAAAAAAGCTTCTGAGATTGCTCATGCTCATGAATTTGTAAAAGACCTTCCCAAACAATATGACACCAATATTGGAGATAGTGGAAACAAATTATCTGGTGGACAGAAACAGCGTTTATCAATTGCTCGAGCGGTTTTAAAGAATCCTCCGATTATGATCTTGGATGAAGCCATGTCTGCATTAGATACTGAATCTGAACAAATCGTTCAAGTTGCTTTGGAAAACATGATGGAGAACAGAACGTCTTTAGTAATTGCACATAGACTTTCTACCATTCAAAATGCAGATAACATTGTGGTATTGAAGAAAGGTGAAATTGTAGAACAAGGAAAACATGAAGAGTTACTTGCTAAAAAAGGGGAATACTTTAAGCTCGTGACCATGCAATCTTTAGCCTAATGTTTAAAGAACAGCTCATATTTAATCTTTTATATAAATGGAAATATTTGTTCGCCATCTTGCGAGCAAAATTTTTAAAGAAAGACGAGATTTCAGATGTATCGTCGATTACCTATGTAGCTCGAGAGGCCGACAAAGATTGGATCTTTGGAGCTAAGGTTCGACGTTTGGCAACCTTTTCTGGATTAGATGCCGCACCGTATTTTCATGATCGTTTACGTGACTTACCAGATTCTGATGGTTATTTCTTTGTATTTCATCAATATTTCTACAGGGCGATGCGTCACAACCCTCAAATCTTAAATAAAAAGAACATTGTGATGTTTACACACCCGCATTGGTCATTTTCTTTTTCTAAGACGCATGTGATCTGGTGTTTAAATAAAGCCGACAAAGTCATTTGTCTCAACTCTAATGTTCAAAAAGAGCTGATTGCAGCGGGATTACAAGCTGATAAAACGGAGTTGATACATATTGCTTCCAATCCTGACTTCTTTTATCCTCATGACCGTAAGACAGGTTCTGTAGGATTCTGTAGTGCTTTTGGTGATCGTAAGAACCCTGAGATGGTTTTTAACCTGGTGAAACATATGCCCGACAGACATTTCTATATGATAGGAAGGTACTGGGATCAGTATGAAAAATATGAAGAACTTATCGCATTACCAAACTTCACCTATTTTGATAATGAAGAGTACGAAAAGTACCCAGATTTATACAATAAAATAGACATCTTTATTTCCCCTTCTACATTAGAAGGTGGTCCAGTTCCTGTATTAGAAGCCATGTTGTCTAATTGTTTTCCTATTGCTTCTAAAACTGGATTTTGTCCTGATATCATAGACCATGGTAAAAATGGTTTCTTATTCGATATAGATGCTTCTTATAAAGAAGTAATGACCCTTATTGATGAGGCTGACACTAAAGATATTGATGTAAGAGCAACTGCACTACCCTACTCATGGGAAAACTGTTCAAAAAAATTGGATACCTTGTTCAGTGCGTAGACTCTCTTTTTTGATACTCAGCTAGTATTTCGCCCATTTTTTGATGAATTAGGTTCATCGCCTTTAATGGCCTAATCATTACTTTAAAGTCAATAATTTTCCCTTCTTTATCCCAGGTAATCAGGTCAATACCATTGATAGTAATTCCATCGATAATAACTTCAAATTCTAAAAAGGTTTCAGTTTCGTTGACCACCTCTCGAGTATACACAAACTCTTCAGATAAAAATACCTGTAGAGCTGCCGATAAATATAGATAGGTCATTTTCTTTCCCTTCTGAGGCGAATGAACCACAGGTGAATGAAAAATAACATCCTCTGCCAATATCTCTTTGAGCAGCACTACGTTTTTTGTAGCGACAATGTCATGCCATGTAACAAGGTTATGATTCATCCCTTCTAGATTTGTTTTAATCCTAACGATTCTCCTTTTTTTAGCATAAATTCAAACGAAGCTTCGTATTCATTCGGAATTTCCCCATCTAAAATGGCATTTTTAATCGCTTCCTTGATTTGGCCAATTTCCCTACATGGTTTCAGATTGAATGTCTTCATAATTTCTTCTCCACTTACGGGAGGTTGAAAATTACGAACTCTATCTCGCTCTTCCACTTCCTTGATCTTTTCACGTACCCGTTGAAAATTCTGATGGTATCTTTTAAATTTCTTAGGGTTTTTTGTGGTAATATCGGCTTCGCATAACGTCATTAAACTATCAATATCATCACCCGTATCAAATACCAAACGTCTTACGGCTGCATCCGTAACATCAGTAGCTAAAACAATAGGTCTAGAACTTAACAGCACCATTTTCTGAACAAATTTCATTTTGTTGTTCAGCGGCATTTTTAAACGTTTAAATAATTTGAATACCATCTTAGCACCCACAAACTCATGGGCATGAAACGTCCAACCTACTTTTTTGTCAAATTTCTTGGTAGGAGCCTTTCCTATATCGTGCAATAACGCCGCCCATCTCAGCCATAGATCCTCCGTATTCTCGGAAATATTATCGACCACTTCTAACGTATGGTAAAAGTTGTCTTTATGTTTTTGCCCTTCTACCTCCTCTACTCCTTTTAAAGCCATTAACTCTGGAAGTATTTGTGGTAATAATTTTGTTTTCTCCAGTAGCAAGAACCCTACAGAAGGCACCTTGGATAGCATGATCTTGTTTAACTCATCTACAATACGTTCTCTGGTGATAATCTTTAACCTATCTGCATTCTTGGCAATGGCTTCCAACGAATTTGCCTCAATTTGAAAATGTAGTTGGGATGCAAAACGAATGGCTCGCATCATACGTAAAGGATCATCGGAATAGGTTATATCAGGGTCCAAAGGTGTTCTTATGATCTTATTGTTCAAATCCTGTACTCCATTAAACGGATCTAATAATAGACCAAAATCATCGGCATTCAAACTTATCGCCAATGCATTAATGGTGAAATCTCTTCTGTTCTGGTCATCTTCGAGTGTTCCCACTGTTACTTCAGGATTTCTACTGTCTTCAGAATACGATTCTTTTCTTGCACCCACAAACTCAATTTCCAAATCTTTGTATCGCAGCATGGCCGTTCCATACGTCTTAAAAACTTGCACTTTCGGTTTATTTGGAAGCAATGATGCTACTTTTTTAGCCAATTCTATACCGCTTCCGACAGCAACTACATCAATATCCTTGGCCGTTCCTCTTTGTAACAAAAAGTCACGCACAAAACCTCCAATTACATAACTCTTGATTTGTAATTGTTTGGAAGCATCAGAAATTACGGTAAATATCTTTGCCTTTACAGCTTCTTTTAAATATTGATCCTGCATATATTAAGCTCTTATCACTTCTACATCGTCTCCATGTATACGTACAATGGTCGACGATTTATCTGTGATTTTTTCACGCTCCAAATTTACTATATAATCTGCGCCTTCCAAAATAGATGCATCAATTTCGGAAAAAGAAGTTGGTGTGCCATAGCTGCTCAGATTTGCCGATGTAGAAACAATTGGTTTGCCAAATTCTTCAATCAATTTTGTACAAAATATATGTTTCGGAATTCGAATAGCAATAGAATTATCAATGGCAACTGTATTACCTGCTAAACCAGAAGGATTCTGGTAAATGATGGTTGTTGGTTTTTGACCGTTTTTAATGAGTTCTATTGCTTTTTCAGGTATTTCTCGAATATAGCTTTTCAACATATCTAAAGAGCTTACCAAAATAACGAGGCTCTTACTCTCTTCTCTATTCTTGAGTGCATAGATCTTTTGTACAGCATCGGGATTTGTGGCATCACAACCAAGACCCCACACGGTATCCGTTGGATACAAGATCACTCCGCCATTACTTAACTGAGCTATTGCATTCTTTATTTCTGTATCGAAAAACATTAAAAACTAAGAATCTTTCTTTGTAACTGTAGCATATTGCATGTAAAACATGTCTAACTGAGAACCTAAAAAAAGGATATTGAAAAGCACCGCAAAAGGGAAATAGAACAATGATTTTGTCGCATTAATTCCCTTCATCTTTTGAATAGAATACCCACATTCCTCGTACATTCTTTTAATGCTTTTCTTTGTAAAGAATCGAAAGTGAGTTCTATCTAAAATAAGATCATCTGTATACTTCCAATCTCTTTTAAAGATCATTTTAAAAAGATTCTTTGCATATCTAACATTAGGAATAGAAGTTACTAGTACTCCGTCTTTTTTAAGTTTAGACTTTAGTTTTACAATATCATCCCATGGCTCTAGTAAATGCTCAATCACATCATTCATAATAATGACATCAAAATAATCATCAGGAAGCTCGTCCAATTTTTCATCTATGGTACCAACAATGACTTTGAATAATTTTTCTTTTGCTCTTTCTGCAGAAGGCTCATAAGGTTCCACGGCCCAGGTTTCATTCTGTTCATTAGCAAGCTGTGCGGAAAAATTACCCTCTCCACAACCAATTTCTAAAATATGTTTTGCTGATTTAGGAATGAAAGCCATCATTTCTGGCCTTACATTCATATAATATGCATCCTTTTTTGTGCCCATGTATACGATATCAATAATTCAAACTCCTCTTACTCAACCAAGTTCCTTTAAACAAAGCTTTTATATAATACTTTACCAATTTTAGATATATGTTGAGAATAAGGCGCAATTTAGGGATAAAAAAGAAAATGAGTCCAACGATCCCTAAAACAGTTTTAAATATAATGTTGCTTAAGACCAATAATAATTGACTCAAAAATCGATCTATACCTTTAAAATGATTGTTTATATAAACATGCTTTGATATTAATACTTCTGTCTTTGTGATAGAAGCTGTCTTTACATTAATTCTGGAGGCTCCACCATGATTGTGAATAATTTCTACATCCTGTAACAATGCTATTTTTCCATTTGCTTCTTGTACTCTTTTACAGATATCCACGTCTTCATAATACATCCAATAATCTTCATTCCAACCTTGGATCTGATCAAACCATTTACGGCTCATAAAAACAACAGACCCCGAAACCCAATCTGGGTATATCATGGATGCATGCTTATCATATTGTTTCTGAATTTTTTGCTGATTGCCTTTTTTATAAATTGCTCTAGTCAACCCAAACAATGTAAACAAACTTGGAAATAGTCGTTCTGTTTTCTCATAGCTTCCGTTATGATTCTTCTGATGACATGAAACTATGCCAACTGTATGATGTAACCTAGCAAAATCCAATAGTTTATGTATAGCATCTTCATTGGCAATGGTGTCTGGGTTTAAGAAAAACAGGTATTCTCCTTGTGCATGTTTTGCTCCAAAATTACATCCATTGGCAAAACCATTGTTTCCAATATTTACTTTGAAATTAACATTGGGAAACGCTAAGCTAAATGTATCTAACATTCCATCATTAGAATGATTATCTACAACAATTATTTCAAACGAAAAAACCTCAGACTGAATCGTCTTAAATGCTTCTAAACAATTTTTTAAATGACGCCAACTTTTATAGTTTACAATGATTATTGAAACATCTGTATTTGATGGCTTTTTTGTCATTCTTTTCTTTTCTTTTGTTTTAAGGCCCAGAGCTTTATATATCTTACCAATACGCCATATGATAATGCATACGATAAAACAAACCCTCTAAAGCCATCTAAAAAGCCTAATTTAATAAAATAATGTTTTATAAATCGGGCCAAAGGTTTTATGATCAAATGAAATGGAGTAATAATTAATCCTCCTTCGAACAATTCTTCTGATTTCAAGGTAGAATGGAGATTCAACTTTGCAATATATCGGTCAAATCCAATATAGGAATAATGTAATATCCTATGCTCTAGAATTCCTAATTTTCCTTGTGTCTTTATCTTCTCATGAACTTTACCTTCGTACCTGCAATACTTTTTATTGAAAAGTCTAACAATCTTATCATTCTGTGTACCACTATATCTCAAAGCTTTTTCCTTAAAGAAAAACGTTCTGTACACATAAAAACCTACATGATCTCCAGGATTTTCGACACTATCAATGATTTCATTTCGAAGCGCTTCATTTACAACTTCATCCGCATCTAACCATACAATCCAGTCATGACTAGCATGATCGATCGCATAGTTCTTCTGATTTGAAAAATCGTCAAATTTTCGTTGTAAAAGTCGGGCTTTTGTTTTTTCAACAATACTTACCGTATTATCTGTGCTAAACGAATCGATGACAATAATCTCATCTGCAAACTCCACAGATTTTAAAGCATTTTCTACACGTTCTTCCTCATTAAGGGTCGGTATGATCGCAGTTATCTTTTTCATAGCTATTTCTAAACGGCAACATCGTATTCACGAAGCGCATCGTTTAAAGAGGTTTTTTTATTAGTACTTTCTTTTCTTTTACCTATAATCAAAGCGCAAGGTACATTATATTCTCCAGAAGGAAACTTTTTGGTATAACTACCCGGGATAACCACTGATCTTTCTGGAACTGCTCCTTTCATTTCAACTGGATTTTCTCCCGTAACGTCAATGATTTTTGTACTCATAGTTAACACTACGTTCGCTCCCAAAACAGCTTCCTTACCTATTCTTACCCCTTCTACCACAATACATCTTGAGCCAATGAAAGCGCCATCTTCAATAATTACTGGGGCCGCTTGTAATGGCTCTAATACTCCTCCAATACCTACTCCACCAGAAAGATGTACATTTTTACCTATCTGAGCACAACTACCCACAGTAGCCCAAGTGTCTACCATTGTTCCTTCATCTACATATGCTCCAATATTCACATAACTAGGCATTAAAATAGTACCTGGAGAAATATAGGCTCCATGACGTGCTACAGCATTAGGAACTACTCTAATTCCTTTTTCTTTAAAGTTTTTTTTCAGCGGAATTTTATCATGATACTCAAAAATACCAGCTTCAAGCGTTTCCATTTTCTGAATAGGAAAATACAGCACAACCGCTTTTTTAACCCATTCATTAACTTGCCATCCATCTGATGTTGGCTCGGCTACACGTAAATCACCCGAATCCAATAGGTCGATCACTTCTCTAATTGCATTTATGGTATTCTCTTCTGATAATAAAGCTCTGTCTTCCCAGGCTTTTTCTATGGTATTTTTTAACAAGTTCATCTATTTTTAATTAATATAACCTCAAGAAAGGTTATTTATTTTATCGAAACGCAAAGATAAAATGCAAATCATTATTTCGCTACTAAGATACATTTTTAAACAGATATAGATAGGTTGTTTAAAATGCCTATTTTTGACCCAAACTTTGACTCAATGGCGCGAATTATTGCCTTAGATTTTGGAAAGAAAAGAACAGGCATTGCAGTTACCGATGCACTGCAAATCATCGCATCTGGATTAACCACTGTAGAAACATCGGATCTTTTATCTTTTTTAGAAGACTATTTTAAAAAAGAAAAAGTAGCGCTCATACTAGTAGGAAAGCCAAAGCAATTAGACAATACAGATAGCGAGAGTGAAGCACTTATTATTCCTTTTATAAAAAAACTAGCAGTTAGATTCCCTTCAATCCCTATTAAAAGAGAGGATGAACGATTTACTTCGAAAATGGCTTTTCAAACCATGATTGACAGTGGATTGAATAAAAAACAACGAAGAAACAAAGCACTAGTAGACGAGATAAGTGCTACCATAATCTTGCAATCTTATTTATATAATAAGTAAGATTAAAGTTTCCTTCCATTTACTGGCTAATTTTGTACTTTTGCGACTTTAATAGATGATACAAATTATATGATTTTACCTATCGTTGCTTATGGTGATCCCGTTTTAAGAAAAGTAGGGGAAGAAATAGATAAAGATTACCCAAACTTAAAGGAACTTATCGCAAATATGAAGGAGACAATGTACAATGCCCAAGGTGTTGGTTTAGCAGCTCCTCAAATTGGAAAGGCTATTCGTTTGTTTCTAATAGATGCATCTCCGTTTGCCGAAGATGAAGAGCTAACAAAAGAAGAGCAAGACTCTTTAAAAGATTTCAATAAAGTATTTATCAATGCTCAAATTATTGAAGAGGAAGGTAATGAATGGGCTTTTAACGAAGGATGTTTAAGTATTCCCGAAGTAAGAGAAGATGTTTTTAGACAAGAAAAGGTAACTATTAAATATCAAGATGAAAATTTTGATACGCACACCGAAACATTAACTGGATTAGCAGCACGTGTTTTTCAGCATGAATATGATCATATAGAAGGTATCTTGTTTACCGATAAACTATCCTCATTAAAAAAGAGAATCATTAAAAAGAAATTAGAAAATATATCAAAAGGAAAAATAAACGCAGGATATAGAATGCGTTTTCCAAAACTTAAAAAAAGATAAATGGAATTTAGTAAAATTATAGCCGTAACTGGAAAACCAGGGTTATTTCAAGTAGTATCTCAAACGAAAACTGGATTGGTTGTTGACTCGTTAGTGGATAAAAAAAGGTTTCCTATAACCTCTACACAAAATGTTAGCTTGTTGGAAAACATAGCGATCTATACCTATGAAGAAGAGGTACCTTTATTGAACATTTTTAAAACGATGTACGAAAAAGAGGAAGGCAAAGAGACAATAAGTCACAAAGAAAGCAGCAATACATTAACTTCTTATTTTGCTGAAATTCTACCTGATTATGACGATGAGCGTGTATATACTTCTAACATTAAAAAAGTGATTCAATGGTATAATATTATGGTGAAAGCAGGAATTGATTTTTCTACGATTGAAGTTACTGAAGAAGAAAACACAGAAGAAGTATAAATGAATTCTAGAGCACAGCAGTTACAAGCATTCGATCGTTTGTTAGATATCATGGATGACCTTCGGGAGAAATGTCCGTGGGATAGAAAACAAACGCTAGAATCTTTGCGTCATCTTACTATTGAAGAGACGTATGAATTAGCTGATGCTATCTTAGATAATGATCTTAATGAGATCAAAAAAGAGTTGGGTGATGTACTCCTTCATATTATTTTTTATGCAAAGATAGGTTCAGAAAAGAAAGCTTTTGACATTGCAGATGTGGCCAATGCTATTTCTGATAAATTAGTAGATCGACATCCACATATTTATGGGGATGTTGTTGTCGAAAACGAGAAAGAAGTGCAACAAAATTGGGAAAAACTGAAGCTTAAGGAAGGGAAAAAATCTGTTTTAGAAGGAGTTCCAAAGAGCTTACCTGCTATCGTAAAAGCGAATAGGATTCAAGACAAAGTTGCTGGAGTTGGTTTCGATTGGGAAGAACCACGTCAAGTTTGGGAAAAGGTTCAGGAGGAGTTATCTGAGCTGAACACCGAAATTGAACATGGAGATCAAGAAAAAATAGCTTCCGAGTTTGGAGATGTATTATTTTCTATGGTAAATTATGCTCGTTTCATCAATGTGAATCCAGAAAATGCGCTGGAGAAAACAAATAAGAAGTTTATTAAAAGATTTCAATACTTGGAGGAAGCAGCTAAAAAAGAAGGTAAGGCATTATCTGACATGTCTTTGACAGAAATGGATGTTTTCTGGAACGAATCTAAAAAGCACTTCCGTTAATGAATGTGCTTTTTGTCATAAATGGAAATGAACCTTATGTTTCTCAGCAAGCTCAAATAGAGCTTATTTCGGGATTACAGAAAAAAGGAGTATCCATTTTGGTTATTGGAAATATCTTTGGTGAGGTAGAGGCTAATTTCAAATCCTTACGACTTCCTTTCTTACGAGTATTCCCTGAAAAAAGAATCGATAGAAATTATATTAAAACGTTCAAAAAAATACTTACAGAACATAGTATAGAGCTCGTACATTTTATTGATGGGAAGTCCAGTAGAAGTGGTTTGATCGCCTTGAAAGGTACTACTATAAAAGTAGTGAACTACTTTGGCTCTACAAGCTTACATTGGTATGACCCTAGCTCTTATTTAACATATTTGCATCCAAGAATAGATGCTATTATTGGAAACAGCAATCATGTTTATTCGCATGTAAAAAATCAATTATTTGGTAAAAACAAAGGGAAAGCCGTTCGTATTTTTAAAGGATACAGTTCGAAATGGTTTGATAAAGTAGAACCTTTTGATTATTCAGAATTGAACATCCCAAAAGATGCCATTAAAGTATGTTTCGTAGGAAATCACAGAAAGGTGAAGGGAACACGCTACTTTTTAGAATCTTCCTATCATTTGTCTTCTAAAAAAGAAATTCATCTTATTGTTATCGGAGAGGATACTGATAAATATCCTCTGAATAAGATTACAAAGAAGAGCCCCATTTCGGAAAGGATTCATATTCTTGGCATCAGAAACGACGTTGTTTCATTATTAAAGGGTTGCGATATCTATGTACAAACGTCCCTAAATGAAGGGTTCGGAAGAGCTATAAGTGAAGCTATGTCTGTGGGAAAACCAATTATTATGACAGATGCCGGAGGATGTACAGAACTAGTAGATGAGCAAAGTGGCATTATCACTCCTTTGAAAGACTCAAGGAGTATTGCCAAGGCCATCTCTAAATTAGCTGATGATGATACCTTAAGAATGACTATGGGGGAAAAAGCTAAAGAGCGTATTGACTCCGTATACCATATCGACAATACAGTCAATGACACTTTAAATCTTTACAGTAGATTGCTCAAAAAATAAGAGTTCTCATTTTTCTTTTTACCTTTAGCTGTACAATCACAAATTCAAAACCCAATGAAAAAACGAATTACAGCGCTATTTGTAAG
Source organism: Asprobacillus argus (assembly GCF_032248395.1). Lineage (NCBI taxonomy): Bacteria > Pseudomonadati > Bacteroidota > Flavobacteriia > Flavobacteriales > Flavobacteriaceae > Asprobacillus > Asprobacillus argus. The sequence goes on along the minus strand of NZ_JAVTTO010000004.1, from coordinate 343,151 downwards.
TATGATCGTGGCAACGGTATTCATAACTTCCTGCAATACTAAACACGGAGAAAAACACGAACATTCGCATCATTCAGAAAAAAAATTCGATAACGTCGAACATGCTAATGTAGAAAATGCCATTAAAGATTATGTAGAAGGTATTTATTTAGTAGACTCTACTCGTATTGAACGAAGTGTAGATTCTACCATGAGGAAAATTGGATATTGGTATCACCCTAAAAAGAAGGAATACGTAGATAACTTACCTATGACCTATACACAGTTAGTAAGCTTAGCTGCTCGTTGGAATAAGGATGGTAAACGTGCAGATGAATCATCTCCGAAAAAAATCGAGATCTATGATATTAATAGTAAATCTGCCTCTGCAAAATTGACTGCAGCTTGGGGTATCGATTATTTTCACTTGAGCAAAGTAAATGGTCAATGGAAAATTATGAATGTATTATGGCAGAGTATCCCAGAACCTGAAGAATAATGTGGGAAAAACAGCTTGAATTATATGATGAAATAGCTTCTATGGCCGGTATAGAAAGAAAAGGTAAAACCATGCCTTATACTTCTTCCAATGGTTATATGTTCTCATTATTAAATAAGGATTCTCAATTCGGAATTAGACTTTCGAAAGAAGACACTAAAACCTTTTTAGAAGCCTATCCAAATTGCGGTGAATTCCGATCTCATGGTGCTAAAATGAGAGAGTATGTTTTCATTCCAGCTGATTTGCTAGTTTCGAATAAAAAATTAGTGACTTCTTACCTAAAAAAGGGTCTCACCTATGTAAATACTTTAAAACCTAAATAAAAATCAACTAATGATATGAATACAGAAAAAATTTTAGAATTTATAACGGAAAAAACTTTAGAATATGGCCCAAAGTTAATTGGAGCTATCCTCGTATGGATCATAGGGTCTTGGATTATAAAGGTTATCACCAAAAGTTTTACAAAGCTCTTAACGAAAAGAAATACGGATGTATCGTTGCGACCTTTTTTAAGAAGTCTGGTGAACATGCTTTTAAAAGTAATGCTTGTTATTAGCGTACTGGGAATGCTAGGTATAGAAATGACCTCTTTCATTGCCATCTTAGGTGCCGCAGGTTTGGCTGTTGGTATGGCCTTATCAGGAACGCTACAGAACTTTGCTGGTGGCGTAATGCTCTTAATTTTTAAACCTTTTAAGGTAGGTGATCTAATCGAGGCGCAAGGTCATAAAGGAATTGTACATGAAATACAAATTTTCAACACAATTTTAAAAACACCAGATAACAGAACGATTATCATTCCAAATGGAGGGCTATCGAATGGTTCTATGGTTAACTTCTCTAATGGAGATATGGTGATGATTGAATGGACCTTTGGTATTGCCTATGGTGATAGTTCTGACAAAGCTAAGGAAGTTCTTTCAAGACTTATGAAAGAAGATAATAGATTACTTAATGAGCCTCAACCACCTGTGCTGGTGCTTTCTGAACTAGCAGATAGTTCTGTAAACTTTACGATGAGAGGATGGATAAAAACTAGCGACTATTGGGGATCTTATTTTGACATGAACGAAAATGTGTACAACACGTTTGATAAGGAAGGGTTGAGTATTCCATTTCCACAAATGGATGTACATATGCATAAACAATCATAAAAGATGAAAAAGGACACTTATATTTGGTCGGCAGTTCTACTATTCATTTTTTATCTATTTATTTCAGGCATTCCATTGGTTGTATATAACGCAGCCTCTACAATCATATCAATGGTTGGTGGTGCTTTAGCTGGAATAGCCATTTATTATCTTATTAAATCATTAAAAAAGAATGACGAATTTTCCATGTTTGCCTCACTGGCTCCAGGGTTTGCAGCAATTATAATCGGTATTATTTTCGTTTATAATTTTTTACAAAAAGAAACTCGATTGCTTAAAAATGAAGGGGTTATAACCACAGCAATTATTACAGATGGATCCTCTATGGAAAGTAGAAGAGGTGGTGTATACACTATCCAAGTTGCCTTCAAAAATGAGAAAGGGGTAAAGCTTTCCAAAAAAACAACAATTGGAGAGAATTCCTATAAAAAAATAGGTATTGGTCAAGAAATATCGATTATTTACTATCCAAAGAATCCTGCGATACTTACAGCGATTTTGACAGAAGAGGATATCTCTAATTATATTTATTCGAAAAGCTTGAAAATTGATATCAAAGCGATAGAAAAAGTACACTCCATGAAACATGACGAGATTTCTAGTTATTTAGATCCTACGTCAAGTCTTTGGTCTTATACTGGAGATTCTGATTACGGAAAAGGTTGGGAGAACCCAACAGCGGGGGAAATTATTTATAAAAACGGAGATCAAATAATTTACGTCAAGCGTAATCTTTCTGGAATTTACAAATGGAAATCTGACTTAAGATCAAATGGCTTTAAACAATTAAAAAAAGAAGTAACTCCTACAGATAATGGAGACACTTTTTCGGTAGTTACAAATACATCGTACGAAAAAGAAAATGCACAAGTACTAATTAGAGAAGTGTTAGAAAATGACTTGCAAACCATGATCCTTTCATATACCACAAATTAATTTTTTAACACAATACGGTTTCTTTTGGTAACAAAAATGGCTTACATTAGTCTTAGAGGTAAGTAAACTATTAAAACCATGAAATCTTTAAGACTAATTTTTCTAGCAGTACTGCTGGGTACTTCTGCATTTTTTAGCTATAAAATATACGAACAAGAAAAGCTCAATCAGGCGTTAACAGACGATCTGATTGAGCTTTCTGATATTAAATATGGACTCTTCAATGTAGATGAGTGGAAGAGTGTTTTTGCAGATGTTATCGCTACAAAAATGAACGATTTCAATATCGAAAACACCGATGAAGAAGCCCTTAAAAAAGAGATTTCAGCTTTTTTAGAGAAGGCTATTGACGGTTTTCAAAAGCGTTATACCGAAAGTTCTGGCGGTGGCATTTCTGGATTCTTTAAAAAGAGTATTTCTTCCATGACTGGAATCTTCGATCAGGTTAAAAAAGATATTCCGCTTTTTACCGATCAGATTTACGAGTTTTTAACTGGAGACAATAGCCAGGTCATGCTAAAGCAGTATTTAGAATCTCAATTAGACGCTTATACTAAAGATACTTTTCTAGCGACGGATTATACTGTAATGAATCATATCATAAAAAAGCATGAAGGTACAGATAAGGTAGATACAACAACTATTATTGAGGGTAAGATTACAGAAAATAATGCTAGCAAAGACATCTACAATTATGCAATCTTAGCAATGTTTGTAATTGCAGTTTTAATGCTTTTCTTTTTTAAAGAGAAGAATAATGCTGAATTCATGCTCTTTACTTTTTATGCCCTACTTTTATTAGGGTTAGGCGTTTTCTTGCCTATGATCGCAATTGATGCACGGATTTCTGAGTTGAATTTTCCTTTCTTAGGTGAATCGATCCAGTTTAAAGATCAAGTGCTATTTTATAAAAGCAAAAGTATTATGGAAGTGGTAGAATTAATGATGGCGCAGAATCGTATGGACCTTTTCTTCGTAGGAGGACTTGTTTTCTTATTCAGTATACTATTCCCGCTATCAAAGTTGATAGCCTCAACAATCTATACTTTTAGTGAGCAAATGAAAAAGAACAAGATCATTAATTTTCTGGTATTTAAAACCGGAAAATGGTCCATGGCTGATGTTTTTGTTATTGCCATGTTTATGGCATATTTAGGTTTTGACGGACTCATAACAGAGCAGCTAAATCAGTTGCAAACACTAACCAAATCGACCGCAGTATTAACAACTAACAACTCTGGACTCCTATTTGGTTTCTACGCTTTTACTGGCTTTGTCCTGTTTAGTTTATTCCTCACTCAAAAAATTAAGAAAACCTAAATATTAAGCAGACTTATAACCAGATAGTACATGTCGTCTTGCTTCGTGAGTACATTCTTTGCTTTAGTCTTTCGAATATTCCAATAAATCACCTGGTTGACAATCTAGCGCCTCACAGATAAGCGCCAGTGTACTAAAGCGAATAGCTTTCGCTTTTCCAGTTTTCAGAATAGATAGATTCGCCAATGTTAATCCAACCTTACCTGAAAGCTCGTTTAATGACATCTTTCGTTTTGCCATCATTACATCTAAGTTTACAACAATTCCCATAGCTATATTGTTAATTCGTTTTCCGTTTGCATCTCAATTCCCTTTTTAAAAACTACCCAAATCATAAAAAGTATCCCTCCAAAAAATACAAATTCCTCACCACCACTAATGTATTCAAATAATGTGTTTAGTTCAACGCCCTTATCAGCAATCCATTCGCTATATTTTACGGCTATTGCAGCAAATAAGCCAATAGTAAAAGCTACGAAACTCATCTTTTTAATTAGGCTTGCAATAGTTTCGCTAAAGGGTTGTTCAATATTTGTTCTTGAAAACAATTTAATTACACTAAAGAATAAATAGGCCTTTAGTCCAGATATAATAATAATAAATGCACCCATAAATGTATAATATGTTATATCAAAATTGTACAAATCAGAAAGATTCAATCCTAAATAAAGGTTTCCAGCTCCTTCCGAGTTTCCAAAAAGACTCACACAGAATGAATATAATATGGCACCTGTTTTAGCACATAACGCAATGAATATTATTGCAGCGATAATATTCATTGCAAGTATAATTTTTTTTGTTTTCTTGGTTTTCATCAATATCTATTTAAAGTTACATGACAAAAATACGATAAATATTTATTGAAAAACAATAAATTAATATTTATTTTCAATAATTTTCTATTATAAAATGATATTAGTTGTTCTTTAAAAAAAATTCTTAACATAAAAAAGCCCCTATAAGGAGCTTTTATTCAATTCTTTAAGCAAACATCTACTTTAGGTTTCCTCTAAACCATACTCTCCTGATAACGACCTAACAATTTTCCTATCTGATCTAAATTTTGTTAGAAACAATGCAAAATCCATTAGTAAGTCTTTGTTTGAATGTCTAAACAGTCTTTCTTGAGAACGCTTTGAACGTGAATAATTCGCTAAAAATCGTTTTCTCCAATCTGATTCATATTCTAGCAGACAATCTAAATTATCATTCTCTAATGACTTATCAATGGCTTTACTGGCCATTAATCCAGCTTCAAAAATAAACTTATACCCCTCACCAACAATCGGGTTTACTTGGGAAACACTATCGCCAACACATACCAAATTATGAAGTACAAATTTGTCTAAAACGGGAGTTATCGGAATACTACCTCCTTCTACTTTTTCATTATCCTTAACTACTAATTTTTTAATATGAGGTAGTTTAAGAATTTCGTTTAATCGATGCTTTAGTTCTTTAACAACTTTTTCATCAAAAGTTCCAAATCCAATAATAGCTCTATTGTCTTTAAGCGGAAAGATCCATCCATAACCTCCTTGATACACCTTTCCAATTAAAAGATGTCCTTCTTTGGGATCTCCAGTGTACTTAACATTATACTCTACTCCTGTTCCTAGGTCTACTTTCGGATCTCGTAATCCAACTTTCTTGCTAATTACTCCATTGGTACCAGTTGCGTCTATAAATATTTTACCGAAGTATTCATTACCCTTACTATCTGTAACTGAGGTAAATTGTCCTTGCTCGTCTTTGTTAATGCCTTTTATATTAACGTTAAGTAGTGTGGTTACATAGGCATTGTCAATGGCATCTAAAAGTTCTTCATGTACTTTCTTTTTGTCTAAAATATAGGCATCTACGTTTACCTTTCTCACCATAAGTTTAGATCGAAAAGTAACACGATCTATTTTTTGAGCAACTACATTTTCGGTAAGATCAAAATCCTTCAAATTAATAAAGCTTCCCAGTGTATTAAAAGAAAAATCCAAAAGATTACTTCTCCTGTCTAAAACAAGTATTTTACGTTTAGCTTTCCCAAGTTCTCTAGCCAAGATTAATCCAGCCGTTCCACCGCCAACAATAACAACATCAAAAGTATTCATATACGTAAACAATTAGCCACCAATTTAAGCTATTTATCCGTAAAACTATATTAGCTTTTTGGCATTCTTGGCCTTTGTATTTGTTAGGGCTATATCTATCACTTCATGCATATCTATAACGTAGTGGAATTTCAATCCTTTCAAATAACTCTCTTTGATTTCCAGAATATCTTTCTCGTTATCTGCACACAAAATAATCTCTTTGATGTTTGCTCGTTTTGCAGCTAGGATTTTCTCTTTGATTCCCCCTACTGGTAATACCTTGCCTCTCAATGTAATCTCTCCTGTCATGGCCAACTTGTTTTTTACTTTTTTCTGCGTGAACACAGATACTAACGAAGTTAACATGGTGATACCAGCGCTTGGTCCATCTTTCGGAGTAGCTCCTTCGGGTACATGAATGTGCACATTATATTTTTCTAATATCTCAGGATCAATCCCAAAATCATCAGCATTTGCCTTAATATACTCCATAGCAATGGTTGCCGATTCTTTCATCACTTTTCCTAAGTTTCCAGTAATGGTCAATCCGCCTTTCCCTTTTGATAAAATTGATTCTATAAACAGAATATCTCCACCTACACTCGTCCAGGCCAATCCTGTAACTACTCCAGCTACACCATTGTTTTCATACTTATCTCGTTCCAAACGAGCGGGGCCTAAAATGGTTTCAATATCTTCGGTAGTGACTGCCACATTATACTCTTCTTCTAAAGCAATAGATTTAGCTGCATAACGCACCACTTTTGCAATTTGTTTTTCTAAACCACGAACTCCCGATTCTCTAGTATATCCTTCTACCACCTTTTCAATCTGCGCTTTCCCAAGCTTTAGATGTTCTTTTGTAAGACCGTGTTCCTTTAATTGCTTTGGCAATAAGTGTCTTTTGGCTATTTCAATCTTTTCTTCAATCGTATATCCTGTCACATTGATGATCTCCATACGATCTCTAAGTGCCCATGGAATTTGCCCTAAGTTATTTGCAGTTGCAATAAATAAAACTTTAGAAAGGTCAAAACCTACTTCCAAGTAATTATCATAAAACTCTGTATTTTGTTCAGGATCCAATACTTCTAACATTGCCGAAGATGGGTCTCCTTGATGACTTTGTCCTAATTTATCAATCTCATCTAATACAAAAACAGGGTTCGATGTTCCAGCTTTTTTCAAATTCTGAATCAAGCGACCTGGCATGGCTCCAATATAGGTTTTACGGTGCCCTCTAATTTCTGCTTCATCTCTCAATCCTCCTAAAGACATACGAACATACTTTCGTCCTAAAGATTCTGCAACGGATTTCCCTAAAGAGGTCTTCCCTACTCCTGGAGGTCCATATAAACAGATAATTGGAGATTTCATATCTCCTTTTAGCTTCAACACAGCTAAATGTTCTATAATACGTTCTTTTACCTTTTCCAACCCAAAATGATCTCTATCCAAGATCTTCACAGCTCTTTTTAGATTAAATTTATCCTCAGAATACTCACCCCATGGCAATTCCAACATGAGCTCTAGATAGTTACGTTGTACTCCGTACTCTGCCATTTGCGGATTCATTCTTCTTAAACGTGCCAGTTCTTTATCAAAAACTTCTCCAACTTCTTTCGTCCATTTCTTGGTTTTAGATTTCAAGCGTATCTCTTCCAACTCCTCGTCATTAGAAACACCACCTAACTCTTCTTGAATCGTTTTAAGTTGTTGATTTAAATAGTACTCACGCTGTTGTTGATCAAGATCAGAACGTGTTTTAGATTGGATATCGTTCTTAAGTTGTAATTTCTGAAGTTCCTTGTTTAAGTTTTTTAACACTAGTAAAGCCCGCTCTTTTAAATTGTCTTTTTCTAAAAGTACTTGCTTTTGCATGACGCTTAGATCCATATTTGATGAAATAAAATTCACCAAAAACGAATTACTTTGAATGTTTTTAATTGCAAATGAAGCTTCAGATGGCAACATTGGATTTTCCTTGATCACTTCCAATGCCTGATCTCTTACAGAATCAATTACCGCATTCAACTCTTTTAGATCTCCAACTTCATTATCTTCTAATGCTTCTTTAACATTCGCTTTTAAATAGGGCTGTTCTTGTATGATCGACTCAATCTCAAAACGCTTCTTACCTTGAATAATTACGGTTGTATTACCATCAGGCATCTTAAGCACTCGTAAGATCTGTGCAACCACTCCAGTTTGATATATATCATCTGATCCTGGTACTTCGACCTCCTCATTTCTCTGTGCTACTACACCTATAATCTTATCTCCTTTATTAGCATCTGTAATCAATTCAATCGATTTATCTCTACCTGCGGTAATCGGAATTACAACACCTGGAAATAAAACCGTATTTCTCAAAGGAAGGATTGGAAGTACGGCCGGTACTTCCTCTTTATTTATTAATTCTTCGTCTTCTGGCGTCATTAAAGGAATCAATTCAGAATCCTCATTCAACATATTGTGTAGCGACAAAGTGTCTAAAGTCGTAATCTTTGGTTTACTCATGTTCTTTATATCTGTCATTATGACACTGATTCTCTTTTCAATAAGTACAATCAGCCATCATGTTTTAGCTTTAAAATTTTGATAATCAGCACTTTAAATTAATTAATGCTTGATATTCATATATATAAAGTCAATTCTTATGCCAATACATTACAATTATTAATATTTGATTGCTGCTTTAAAATCTCCTACTTTCGTTAAGCGTAATTTTAATTTGACAATTTGAACTTAGATCAACTTCAATTCTTACAACTAGATCTAAATGGATTAAAGACCTTGGTTAGTTGGGCTCGATTAGAAGGATGGAACCCTGGACCTTTTGATGCCGATGTATTTTACCAAACAGACCCTGATGGATTTTACGGTTACTTCTTAAAAGGCGAACTCATAGGTGGAGGATCTATTGTTTCGTATGATGGTCTTTTTGGATTCATGGGTTTCTTTATCGTAAAACCCGAGTATAGGTCTCAGGGAATTGGCAAATTATTATGGTATCAAAGAAGAAATAAATTGCTTTCGCGTTTACAACCAAACGCGGCCATCGGAATGGATGGCGTTATAGCTATGCAACCATTCTATCAAAAAGGAGGTTTTGAGATTGCCTTTAGAGATGAACGTTATGAAAGAAAAGGAGCTTCATTCAAGAGTAATCCATGTATTTCCAATATCGACAAGTCCGATGTGAGCAAAATTCTGTCATACGATATACAATGTTTTGGAGTTTCTAGGTCTAAGTTTCTTCAGTCATGGCTATTTATGCCTGAATCTCATACTTTTAAATATGTTAAAAGTGGTGAATTAAAAGGTTTTGCAATCATCCGAAAAGCAAGTACAGGATATAAAATATGTCCGTTGTTTGCGGATAATCTCACCATTGCTGAAGCACTATATCAAGCTTGTTTAAATGTTGCTGTAAATGAGCCTGTATATATTGATGTCCCGGTGATTAACAAAGAAGCAATTGACCTTATTCGTAAGTATCAAGCTACCTACGTCTTTGAGTGTGCGAGAATGTATTATGGAGAGTCTCCAAAAATGGAAATCAATAAGGTTTTTGGTATCACAACCTTTGAACTGGGCTAAGCCAATTCATTTACTTTTTTGATTTTAAACAACTTCTACAAAAAAAGTATACTTTTAATACAATAAACTGTCACAAATTAAAATGTCCTTTGTCTCTAGTATAGAATTCATTTATTGGAAGCTAATAATCAACATACCAACCAACTGTTAGAACGCTGTAAAAAATCTGATCATAATGCTCAGATGCAAATTTACAAGGCTTATTATAGAGCAATGTATAATTCTGCATTTAGAATTTTGAAAAATGAATTTGAGGCAGAAGATATCATGCAAGAAGCGTTCTTAACGGCTTTCACTAAACTGGATTCTTATAAAGGTGAAGTAGCTTTTGGAGCCTGGTTAAAGAGAATTGTAATCAATAAAAGTTTAACCCAGTTAAAAAAGAATACGAAATACCAAGAGGTCAAAATGGAAGTGATTCCGAATTATGACATCGTGGAAGAAACGATAGATTACTCATCACTAAAAGCCTCTGAAGTAATTGAGAAAATAAACGGTTTGAAAGATAATTATAGGTTGGTACTGAATTTACATTTAATAGAAGGGTTTGATTATGAAGAAATATGCCAAATATTGAACTATACCAATGAAAATGTGAGAACGACGATCTCGAGAGCCAAGAAAAAACTAAAACAAGTCTTATTGCAAGACACGACTAATACACAAGTATATGGAAGATAAATTACATAACTTTTTTAATGAACATGAGTTTGATGTTCATGAACCTCGCTCAGGTCATTTGGATCGATTTGAGAAAAGACTTCAAGGGGTACAACCCAAGAAGAAACTATCTTGGAAATGGATGAGCGTAGCCGCATCGGTAATTTTACTCATAGGTTTTGGCCTGGGTAATATGACCAACAAAGAAGTTGGGCTACCCTCTATCTCTCCAAAAATGGCCGAAGTTCAAACCTATTTTATAAATACTATTGACAAAGAGATCAGAGAGATTGAACAAAATAGAACATTACAAACTGAAGATCTTATTGAGCAAGCACTCGATGATTTAGAAGAACTAGAAGACAATTATAAGCTTTTTGTGCAAGAATTGGAGAAAAATGGTCAGCAACGAAAAATCATCAATGCCATGATCAACAATTACCAACAGCGTTTGGAAATACTGCAAAAAACATTAGAGCAAATTGAATTAATCAAGAACCCTCAAAACATAAACGATGAAATATATATATAAGCTAACCCTTCTTTTATTATTAGTTCCCTTGGTGAGCTTTGGAAATAATGATAAAAAGAAACACGAAAAAAGCAAAAAGATCAATAAAAAGTATACTGTAAATACGGATGCTAAAGTATCTATAAACAATAGGTACGGTACTATTAAAGTGAATACTTGGGACAAAAACACTGTAGAAATTGACGTTACTATCACGGTTAAAGGAAATGATTTGGACGATGTTGAGGACAAGCTTGCAGAAATAGACGTTGAATTTTCAGCTACCTCAAGTCTAGTTGAAGCCAAAACATTTTTAGGTAATAAAAAGAATTGGAAATGGTGGGGAAAAAATAAAAAGATCAATTACCAAATAGATTACTTAGTGCGTATGCCAGTTTCTAACGATGTAAGTCTTGCCAATGATTACGGAAGTATTTCTTTAGATGAAATAAATGGAAATGCAAACATTAACTGTGACTATGGAAAAATTACTATCGGAGACCTAAGAGGCAGTGTAAGCAAGATTAATTTAGATTATTGTGGTGGTTCTACCATAAACTCCATGAACGATGGTAGTGTGAATGTAGATTATTCTAAAATAACTATTGATTCGGCTAAAAAAGTAAATGTGAACACAGATTATTCAACAGTGAAGTTTGAAAAGTTAACAGATCTCAGTTTCAATGCAGATTATGGAAGCATATATGCCGGAGAAGTTAATAATGTAAGCGGTAATGGAGATTATACAGGCCTAAAGTTTGGCACAGTTAATAATAGTCTAAAAGTAAAAGCGGACTACGGATATATCAAAATATACAAGTTGGCAAATGGATTTGATTTTGTAGATATCGATAGCGAATATGCTGGTATAAAAATAGGGACATCTACATCTAACAACTTTAGCTTTGTTATAGATCTTCAATACGCAAGTTTTAAACAAAGAAACAGCCCAAATGTGGAGTTGTTTAAAAGCATCTCTAAATCTTCTAAGAAATATTACGAAGGCGTTTATGGAAAAGGGAAATCGAACTCTAAAGTTACTATTAAATCAGAATTCGGAAGCGTGACTTTCGACGAAAATTAAACACAACAATCAAATTAAAACATAGAAATCATGAATAAAAAATTATTTTTAACAAGCATCATCTTAACACTCGCTTTATCTGTAAATGCCCAAAGCTGGTGGAAAAACAAGAGAGTTAAAGGAAATGGTAATGTGGTTACAGAGACAAGATCTACTTCAGATTATAACGGTATTAGCGTAGGAGGCTCTTTTGATGTAATCTTAGTAAAAGGTAAAGAGGGTAAAATCACCTTAAAAGGAGAAGAAAACATTTTACCTTATGTAGAAACTGAAATAAAAGGAAATAACTTAAAGATCCAATACAAGAAAAATGTAAACATTAAGACTACCAGAAGATTAACTGTAACTGTTACTTTTGAAGATATTGAGAAGTTATCTTTAGGAGGGTCTGGAAATATATCAAGTAGTGATTTAATTAAAGCGAACGATTTAAAAGTTAGCATCGGAGGATCTGGAAACATTGAAGCTGAAGTAGATGCTGAAAACCTAAAAGCATCTATTGCAGGATCTGGAAACATTAGATTAACTGGAAATGCTGATGAATTAAAATGCTCAATTGCTGGATCAGGAGATATTAAAGCTTATGGATTACAAACGGATACAACTAGAGCATCTATTGCTGGATCTGGAAGTGTACGTGTAAGTGTAAAAACTAGAATTAAAGCTTCGATCGCAGGATCTGGAAGTGTATACTATAAAGGGAAACCTGCCTATGTTGATTCGAACTCAGCAGGTTCTGGAAGCGTAGTGAGTAAGAACTAAGCCCCCAATTCATTGTATAAAAAGCCTTGAGAATTCTCAAGGCTTTTTTTAATATTAATAATTTCTGTATTGTTTTGTTTCTTCGAATACATGTTCTAGTATTTTTTGCTCCTGATCATCAAAATCAATTCCCCGTCGCTTCATAACCACTTCTGCAACTTCAAATACTTTTTTAGGCAGATAATTTGTAAATCCTGATGCACCGCCCCAACTAAACGAAGGAATAAAGTTCCTAGGAAAACCGCTTCCAAATATATTGGCACTTACACCTATAACAGTTCCTGTATTGAACATGGTGTTAATTCCACATTTAGAATGATCTCCCATGATCAATCCACAAAATTGCAACCCCGTTCTTGCAAATCTACCTGTTTCATAGCTCCATAGTTTTACTTCGGCATAATTATTTTTCAAGTTAGAATTGTTAGTATCTGCACCCAAGTTACACCACTCACCAAGTACAGAGTTTCCTAAGAACCCGTCGTGTCCTTTGTTAGAATAGCCAAACAGAACCGAGTTGTTTACCTCTCCTCCTACTTTGCAATACGGTCCTAACGTGGTAGCTCCATATATTTTAGCTCCTAATTTTAACACAGCATGATCGCACATAGCAAAAGGTCCTCTAACAGCACACCCTTCCATAACTTCGGCATCTTTTCCTATGTATATAGGGCCACTCGAAGCATTTAAAGTGGAAAAAAGAACCGTTGCTCCTTCTTCTATAAAAATGTTTTCTTTGTTTACAACTTGCACACCTTCAGGAATAGGTTGTGATTTTCTTCCTTCGGTTAGCAAATCAAAATCTGCTTCAATAGCCTTATCATTCAGTGAAAATATATCCCACGTATGCTTTATTTGAATAATTTCTTCTTCAAATTCAATGTGACTATAAGCATCAAAATCAATCTCTTCTTGCGTATCTTTCGAATAAAAAGCAATAACCTCATCTCCTTTAAAAATAGCTTCATTAGCCGATAAAGCTTTCACCTTTTCAACAAGGGATCTAGTAGGTAAAAAAGAACCATTAATTAAAACGTTCTCTTCCATTTCTACCATAGGAAATTTCTCTTCTAAATATTCTTCTGTGATGGTAGTTGTTGTTAAACCAAGCTGCCTTTCCCATTTCTCTCGAATGGTTAAAATTCCTACTCGCACGTCAGCAACAGGCCTTGTATATGTAAACGGTAATAGGGCATTTCTAACATTACCGTCAAATAAGATATAGTTCATGATAATAATTTTCAGATGAAAATACAGTACACACAAACTTAACTTAAAAAAAGAACATAAAAAAGCGACCTAATGGTCGCTTTATCTATTTACTTAAGTACATTTTACGTTTAGAATACAAATCGTAAAACTCATCGTCTTTTAAACTATCTATGAAAAGAATGCTCTCTCCTGTACTTTTCATTTCAGGTCCTAATGTTTTATCAACATTTGGAAACTTATTAAAGGAGAATACTGGTTGTTTAATGGCATAACCATCTAGTTGGGGATTAAAATCAAAATCTGTTACTTTTTTCTCTCCCAGCATTACTTTAGTAGCGTAATTCACATATGGTTCTTTATAGGCTTTCGCTATGAACGGAACAGTTCTAGACGCTCTTGGATTTGCTTCAATGATGTATACTATATCATCTTTAATGGCAAATTGAATATTAATCAGACCAACAGTGTTCAATGATTTTGCTATCGAATTTGTATGATCGATAATTTGCTGCATCACTAAGTCTCCAAGATTAAACGCTGGTAAGGTAGCATTTGAATCTCCTGAGTGAATTCCACAAGGTTCTATGTGCTCCATAATTCCAATAATATAGACATTTTCACCATCGCAAATCGCATCCGCTTCAGCTTCAATAGCTCCATCTAAATAGTGATCTAGTAATAGCTTGTTATTTGGAATCTTTCGCAGAAGATCAACTACATGTTCAACTAACTCATCCTTGTTAATCACAATTTTCATTCCTTGTCCTCCTAATACATAAGAAGGTCTAACCAAAATTGGAAAATCTAACTCATCTGCTAAGGCCAAAGCTTCATCGGCCGTTTCCGCAACACCAAATTCTGGGTATGGAATATTATTTTCTTTAAGTAAGGTAGAGAAGCTTCCTCTATCTTCTGCTAAATCCAAAGACTTATATGTTGTTCCAATAATCTTTATACCATATCGATCTAGCTTTTCTGCTAGTTTCAGTGCTGTTTGACCTCCTAGTTGAACAATAACTCCTTCTGGTTTTTCATGCTGAATAATGTCGTAGATATGTTCCCAGAAAACAGGCTCAAAGTATAACTTATCTGCTGTATCAAAGTCCGTCGAAACAGTTTCTGGATTACAGTTGATCATAATCGTTTCATAACCACATTCTGCCGCAGCTAAAACACCATGTACACAACAATAATCAAACTCAATTCCCTGCCCAATTCTGTTGGGTCCCGAACCTAAAACAATAATCTTCTTTTTATCAGAGACTACACTTTCATTCTCAACTTTAACCTCTCCTTCTTTGGTCTGTATTTCACTCTCAAAGGTAGAATAGTAATACGGTGTTTTCGCAGTAAACTCTGCCGCACATGTATCTACTAATTTATAGACTCTTTGTATTTTAAACTCCTCTCTTTTCTTATATACCTGACTTTCTAAACATTTAAGCATATGAGCAATCTGTCTATCTCCGTATCCCTTTTGTTTCGCTTCCAACAATAGCTCTCTTTGTATGGTGTCTATGCTATATTTAGAAATTTCTTTCTCTAATTGAAATAACTCCTCATATTGTTTTAGATACCACATGTCAATTTTCGTGATATCATAGATCTGACTTAAGGGAATACCCATAGCAATGGCATCGTAGATCACAAATACTCGGTCCCAGGATGCATAGGTTAATTTCTCTATAATCTGGTTATAGTCTTTATATCCTTTTCCGTCTGCACCTAACCCATTTCTTTTAATTTCCAAAGATTGAGTTGCTTTGTGCAATGCCTCTTGGAAGGAACGACCAATACCCATTACCTCCCCTACAGCTTTCATTTGTAAACCTAAGGTTCTGTCACTTCCTTCGAATTTATCAAAGTTCCAACGAGGTATTTTAACGATTACATAATCCAGGGTTGGTTCGAACAATGCAGAAGTTGATTTTGTAATTTGATTATCTAGCTCATCTAATGTATATCCTATAGCCAACTTGGTTGCAACTTTTGCAATTGGATATCCCGTTGCTTTACTCGCTAAAGCCGATGAACGGGATACACGTGGATTAATCTCAATAGCAATAATATCTTCCTTTTCATCAGGAGATACGGCAAACTGAACATTACACCCTCCTTCAAAATCACCAATACTACGCATCATTTTTATAGACATATCTCGCATTTTCTGATATGTTTTGTCGGATAGTGTCATGGCGGGTGCCACCGTAATAGAATCTCCAGTATGAATTCCCATTGGATCCATATTCTCAATAGAACAAATAATTACAACATTATCGTTCTTATCTCTCAACAATTCCAATTCATATTCTTTCCAGCCCATCATCGCTTTATCGATCATTACCTCATGAATCGGTGAGATTTCCAATCCTCGGCGAAGATGCTCTTCAAAATCATTTTCATTATATACGATGGCTGCACCAGCCCCTCCAAGTGTATAAGAAGCCCTGATACATAATGGAAAACCAAATTCTTGCGCTATTTCTTTTCCTTTTAAAAATGAAGTTGCTGTAGCTTGAGGAGCCATCGGAACACCAATCTTGCCCATCAATTCTCTAAATTGCTCTCTATCTTCTGTAATATTGATGGCATTAATATCTACTCCTATTTGCTTTACACCAAAGTCATTCCAGATTCCTTTTTCATCTGCTTCTATACAAAGGTTTAAAGCAGTTTGTCCTCCCATTGTAGGCAGAACAGCATCTATTTGCGGATGTTCCTCTAGTATTTTTATAATGGATTTAGTAGTAAGAGGAAGAAGATATACATGATCGGCCATAGACGGGTCCGTCATGATGGTTGCCGGATTAGAATTAATAAGAATAGTTTCTATTCCGTCTTCTCTTAATGAACGTAAAGACTGCGATCCTGAGTAGTCAAATTCGCAAGCCTGTCCAATAACGATTGGTCCTGAACCAATAATTAAAATGGATTTTAAGTCTTCTCTTTTAGGCATCTTAAGGTATTCTTTTGTTTGGGTTTGTAAAAATAATTACTGTATGGGTATAAAAAAAGGTGTTACTTAAAAAAGCAACACCTTTATTATTAACAATTGTTAATCATTATTTCTTATGTCTTGATTCTGATGAAACAGATAATTTCTTTCTTCCTTTTGCTCTTCTACGAGCTAACACTTTTCTACCATTAGCAGAAGCCATTCTATCCCTGAAACCATGCTTGTTTCTTCTCTTTCTTTTCGATGGTTGATAAGTTCTTTTCGGCATTACCTATATTTTTAAAAGTCTTCTTATTATTTCTTATCGCTTAATGATTTAACCTCATTTAAAGCGATTGCAAATATACAACTGTTTTTATTTTTGACAAATACAATTTAAAAAAAAATTGAATTATTTTTTATTCCATAGAAACAAACGGTTTTTTTGCCTTTTTTGTTTGTGAGAACACGCAGAGTTCTTACTTTTGCTCAAACCTAAAAGAACCATGAACAACACCAAATACGTTTTCGTTACTGGAGGCGTAACTTCATCGCTAGGAAAGGGAATTATTGCAGCTTCTTTAGCAAAATTGTTACAAACAAGAGGATATTCTGTAACGATTCAGAAACTAGACCCATATATTAACATTGATCCCGGAACTTTAAATCCATATGAACATGGCGAATGTTATGTTACTGATGATGGTGCTGAAACTGATTTAGATCTTGGACATTACGAGCGTTTTTTAAACATCCCTACTTCGCAGGCAAATAATGTAACTACGGGGCGAATTTACCAGTCTGTTATTAATAAGGAGCGTAAAGGTGAATTCTTAGGAAAGACGGTGCAAGTAATTCCGCATATTACAGATGAGATTAAACATCGCATCCAAATTTTGGGGAATACTGGTGATTTTGATATTGTTATTACCGAGATTGGCGGAACTGTTGGTGATATTGAATCTTTACCGTACGTTGAATCCGTACGTCAACTGTTATGGGAATTAGGTGAAGAAAATGCTATTGTTATTCACCTAACGTTAGTTCCATATTTAGCTGCTGCTGGTGAGTTAAAGACAAAACCAACACAACACTCTGTAAAGATGTTAATGCAGAGCGGAGTAAATCCAGATATTTTAGTATGTAGAACCGAACATCAGATCTCTGACAATATTAAAAAGAAGTTAGCCTTGTTTTGTAATGTAAAGAAAGAAGATGTTATACAGTCTATAGATGCGGAGACCATTTATGATGTACCCAACCTCATGTTTGATGAAGGTTTGGATAAGGTTGTTCTGAAAAAATTACAATTATCTTCCGATAAAAAACCTGAACTCGCTTCTTGGAATAGTTTTTTAGCAAAACATAAAAACCCTACTTCTACTATAGAAATAGGATTGATTGGAAAGTATGTAGAGTTACACGATTCTTATAAGTCTATTACCGAAGCACTTATCCATGCAGGAGCGACCAACGAAACAAAAGTGAAAGTGCGTTGGATACATTCAGAAGAATTGTCTCCAGAGAATGCTGGGAACATGTTAGAAGGCTTAAATGGAATTTTAGTGGCTCCTGGTTTTGGTGATCGTGGAATTGAAGGAAAAATCAAAGCCGTTCAATTTGCTCGTGAGAAGGGTATTCCTTTCTTTGGAATTTGTTTAGGAATGCAAATGGCGGTTATCGAATTTTCTAGAACCATTTTAGGTTTAGAACATGCGAATTCTACCGAAATGGATGCTACTACTCAAGACCCAGTTATCAGCTTAATGGAAGCACAAAAGAATGTTACCGATAAGGGAGGTACTATGCGTTTAGGAGCTTGGGACTGTAAAATTTCTAAGCACTCTAAAGTATACGATGCATACCAACAAGAAATGATCAGTGAACGACACAGACATCGTTACGAATTTAATAATGACTATTTAGAACAACTTTCTGCTGCTGGAATGCAAACAACAGGAATCAATCCAAAGACAGGTTTGGTGGAGATCATTGAATTACCTGAGCATCCTTGGTTTGTAGGAGTACAATATCATCCAGAATATAAGAGTACGGTACTAAACCCGCATCCTTTATTTATTGATTTTGTAAAAGCTTCATTAGCTCATTCTAAGAAATAAATTACGTTCTTGAATTAAAATCAGGATAAAGCGGAACACTATTTGAACTACTTATATGCATAAAATTAATATGTGTATTCATATTAAAAAGCAAGCATTTTTACTACATTTGTCGCTCTTTTTCGATGACAGAAAGAGACAAAATGACAAATTGACATTTTAACAAACACATGGAACAAAAAAAATTCGACCTTAATTCCTTTATTGGAATGTTGCTATTGGGAGCTATTCTATTATGGTATTTTAATACTCAAACACCCGAAGTAGAGCCCACAGAAACGAATACAGAAGTTGCCAAAGATTCTGTAAAACCGGCAACAGAAAATATTAGCACACCTACTTTTAAAAACGATTCAGTAAAAAGATCGTCCTTACAGAACCAGCTCGGAGCTTTTGCTCAAAGTGCAATTAATGGAAAAGAGGGGGAAACGACCATTGAAAATGATCTTTTAAAACTAAGAATTAGTAATAAAGGAGGTCAGATCATCGAGGCATTAATCAAAGGATATAAAACCTATGATTCTTTACCACTATATATGATCAAGGATAAGAATGCGTCCTTCAACATTAATTTTGGAACAACCGATAATAGGATCTTAAATACAAAAGACTTATTCTTCGAACCTTCACTTACAAAGAACGGAGAAAACCAGGTGCTTTCTATGAAACTAAAAGTTTCCGATACGCAGTTTTTAGAGTATCGTTACGAAATGAAGCCCGATAACTACATGGTTGGTTTCGCAGTTCGATCTCAAGGTTTAGGTACTATAATCAACTCATCGAACCCAATCAATTTAGATTGGTCTTTAAAGGGGTATAGACATGAAAAGAGTTTGCGTACAGAAAATACGATGTACTCTTACTACTATTATAAGGCAGACAATGAGGTAGATTATTTAAACCAAGACACGAACGATGTTGTGAATGCTGTAAATTGGGTAGCCTATAAACAACATTTCTTTTCTTCTATTTTACTTTCAGACACTCCATTCAAGAATGCAGCAATGGCCTCTGAAAACTTAGTAAAAGATGAAGCAATCGATTCTGTTTTTACTAAAAAATTTACGTTAAAAACGCCACTAGAATTAGCAAATGGTGAACTTAACTATAACATGAACTGGTACTATGGTGTTACTGATTATAAAACCTTAGAAACGTATAAGGGCACTGATCTTAGCGAAATTGCAGATCTAGGTTGGGGTATCTTTGGTACTATAAACCGTTGGATATTTGTTCCAATTTTTGGTTTGTTAGAAGGCCTACTAGGTAATTATGGGTTGATCATTATTTTAATGACGATTGTTGTTAGAATCTTAATGTCGCCATTAGTATATAAATCTTATTTATCAAGCGCAAAAATGAAGGTGATCAGACCTGAGTTAATGGAGATCAATAAGAAATATCCGGGTAAAGAGAATGCAATGAAGCGTCAACAAGAAACCATGGCCGTCCAGCGGAAAGCAGGGGTAAGTATGATGTCTGGTTGTATTCCAGCATTATTGCAGATGCCAGTTTTCTTTGCTTTATTTAAGTTTTTCCCTTCCAATTTAGCATTAAGAGGGCAAAGTTTCTTATGGGCAGATGATTTATCATCATACGATACGGTCTTTAACTTACCTTTTGATATTCCTTTCTATGGAAGTCACGTAAGTTTATTTCCAATCTTGGCTTCTGTGGCAATCTTCTTTTATATGAAGATGAATCAAAGTCAGCAGGCAAATATGCAAGCACCGACCCAAGAAGGTATGCCAGATATGAGTAAATTAATGAAGTATATGATCTACTTCTCTCCTATTATGATGTTGTTCTTCTTTAACAACTATGCAAGTAGTTTAAGTTTGTATTACTTCATCTCTAACTTATTAACGATCACAATCATGTTAGTGATCAAGAATTATGTGATCGATGAGAAGAAGATTATTGCTCAAATAGAAGAAAACAAAAAACGTCCTGAAAAGAAGAAAAGCAAATTTAGACAACGTTTAGATGATGCTATGAAACAAGCACAGGATCAACAAAGTCAGAAAAGAAAGTAACCTGTTCTATATTGATGACTTAGTTCTTTCTTGAAATTAACTATCTATACAAAACCTCACTTTATGTGGGGTTTTGTGTTTTAAGCATGTTATATATTCAGATAATTCAATGGCTTTTTTTCCCGTTCAACAAGTATAATTCCGTTTGACACATTAAAATATAGCTATTAGGTGCAGAAATACTTATTTTAGCGTAACCATTGTTTATTGAAAATTTGAAAGTTTATAATTATAGGTATGACCGTATTAAAACCTCTTATTTATTTTTCTTTGTTTGATCATCCATTAACGGAAGATGAAGTATTTAAATACTCCGAAGTCCAGGATAAAAATCAACTGCGAGAAGATATCGATGCCCTTATTCGAAAAGGAATTATCAAACGAGATGGTAATTTTCTTTTGTTTGAAAAAGATCATCAACACATTCTCAGAAGAGTTATGGGAAATAAGGAAGCAGAAGCGATTATGCCTAGAGCAGAAAAAACTGCTAGGTTTATTTCCAAATTTCCATTTATTAAAGGTGTTGCCATTTCAGGATCCTTATCAAAAGGATATTTTGACTCTGAAAGTGATTTTGATTTTTTCGTTATCACAAAGGCAAAACGAGTTTGGATTACCAGAACATTGATTGCTCTTTATAAACGTCTTTTCTTATTAAATTCTCATAAAGAGTTTTGTGTAAACTATTATGTGAGCACTGAAACGTTAGAAATTGAAGAAAAAAATAGATTTACTGCTACCGAGATTGTCACAGTGATTCCAGTATATGGAACGGATATTTTTTCAGAATTTTATAACCAGAACAAATGGGTTACTGCATTTTTTCCAAATGTGGATTTAAAAAATGGCTTACAAGGCACTGCACCCAAAAAGCAGTATTTTGGAACCAAATGTGTAGAATTTTTACTTGATAACTATTTAGGGCAACTGATCAATTATACGTGTATGAAGGTGATTACGAGAAAATGGTCAAAACGATATAAATCAAAAGTTAACAGTCCTTATAAATCTAAAAAAGAAATCTCAAAGCATCATCCCGAGAATTTCCAGGAAAAAGTAATCAATAAATTAAACACAAAATATAAATCTTGTAAAGAGTTGTATGATATTTATATTCCTGTAGAGCATGTCTGATATCTTATTCTCACATTCATATTATTACAAATTAGATTCAAAACAATGGAGAAATAAAACACCTTACCCTCCATTAGGGACCATTTATGCAGCTTCATACATGCGCTCTAACGGGTATGAGGTTGAGCTATTTGATACGAATCTAAGAGATAGCCCAAATGAAATATCTCTTTCTTTAAAAGAGCAAAAACCTAAGTTTCTAGTCATTTATGATGATGGGTTTAATTATCTAACAAAGATGTGCCTGACTAATATGCGTGAGGCTGCATTTGAAATGATTAAGATCGCTAAAGAACAAGGTTGTTTTGTAATTTGTTCTAGTTCAGATTCAACCGATCATTACGAAAAATACTTACACGCAGGAGCAGATGTGATTCTGCAAGGAGAAGGAGAACTTACATTAAAAGAGGTTATAACTGCTGTAAATGGTGGTGTAGGTTTATCTGAAATATTGGGTATTGTCTATAGACAAGAAGAAGAGGTCATAAAAAACCCGAAAAGACCGGTTATTAGGGACTTAGATATACTACCAATACCAGCATGGGATCTCATAGATATGGATGCTTATAAGAAAGTATGGGCGTCTGGAAACAATGAATTCACGCTAAATATTGCTACAACCAGAGGATGCCCCTATAAATGTAATTGGTGCGCAAAGCCCATTTATGGTAATCGATATAACTCGCATTCTGCAGAATATATTACGAAACAAATTCAATTCTTATCAGAAACCTATGGTGTTAATCGTTTCTGGATGTGCGATGATATTTTTGGGTTGAAACCAAAATGGGTACAAAGTTTTAATTCAGAACTTAAAAAAAGAAAACTATCCATTCGATACTATATTCAAAGTAGAGCCGACTTACTCTTAAAAGAAGATACTATAGATGCTTTGGCTGAAAGTGGTTTAGAAGAAGTTTGGATAGGCGCTGAAAGTGGTTCTCAAAAAATATTGGATGCCATGGACAAAGGAACCACCATCTCTCAAATTTATGAAGCCACTAAATTATTGAAAGAAAAATCCGTTCGAATTGCGTTTTT
The DNA here is from genome assembly GCF_032248395.1 of Asprobacillus argus. NCBI lineage: Bacteria > Pseudomonadati > Bacteroidota > Flavobacteriia > Flavobacteriales > Flavobacteriaceae > Asprobacillus > Asprobacillus argus. The sequence goes on along the minus strand of NZ_JAVTTO010000004.1, from coordinate 320,072 downwards.
TATACAATTTGGATATCTCGACGAAACGAAAGAAGACATTTATAAAACTATTGGGATGATTAAAGAACTTGTTCCGGACAATATTGGTGTTTCTGTTTCTTACCCGTTACCAGGTACGAAGTTTTATGATAAAGTAAAGGACGATCTTATAGCAAAAGCCAACTGGACAGATTCCGATGATCTGGCAATGATGTTCCAAGGGACTTTTAATGCTAAATTCTATAAAAAGTTGCATAGGTACGTACATAAAGAATTTAGAAAAAGTCAAGCCATCTATTTTCTAAAAAAGACACTTAAAAGGCCTTCCTTTCTAAATATTCAACGTATACGAACTATGGCACTTTATTTTTATTATGCTCCTACCCTTATTATTGATCGGTGGGTTCTGAAAAAAATGCAGCAATATAATGAGTCATGATTTTGATATAGCAGCTGCCTCCTATGATGATGTTTTCACAAATTCAAAAATTGGAAAAGCTCAAAGAGATCAGGTACACAGGTATTTAGATAAAGTATTGGCATCTGAAAATAGTATGCGGATTTTAGAATTAAATGCGGGTACTGGTGAAGATGCATACCACATGAGTTCTAGTGGTCATCAGGTACTAGCAACAGACATCTCAAAAGAGATGATTGTTATATGTAAAAAGAAGTATCCAAATACCAAAATTGTATTTCAGCAGCTTGATATTTCTAGTATTACCAGGAATACATTCGATCAACCTTTTGACCTTGTTTTTTCAAACTTTGGAGGTTTTAATTGCCTCTCTAAGGAAGCGCTGACTTCTTTTTTTAAAACAGCACCCCATCTTCTTTCCGAAAAAGGGAAGCTTATATGCGTTGTAATGCCAAAATGCACGCTTTGGGAGCGCATCTATTTTACTCTAAAAGGAGATCGTAAAAAAGCAATGAGGAGAAATTCAGGCTCTTGTATTTTAGCGAATGTAGATGGAGTCGTTGTAAAGACCTGGTATTTCAATCCATCCGATATCATTAATAGTAAGATCAACCTGAGTGTATCAAAAGTTAAACCTATTGGATTATGGGTACCTCCTTCCTATTTGGAGCATTCTTTTATAGGAAGAAAGAGTATTTTAAGTATCTTGAGACTGTTAGATTATTTGTGTAACTGGTCGTTTTTGTCCAAATATGCTGATCATTATTATATTGAACTTGAAAAGATTGTAAAGACTAAATGAGTATTGTATTGACACATGGATATTATCTTTTCGAAGATGAAAAGGAGCAAAAGATCATGAAGCCTTACGCTCCGCTGGGTTTGTTATATGTTTCAGCATACCTACACCAACATCATGTTCAAAATCATGTATTTGATAGTACCTTTTACTCTTACCAGGAACAACTTGAATATATAGAACAAAAACAACCCAAAGTTGTTGCGATATATACCAATTTGATGACGAAACTAAATGTTGTAAAACTGGTAGATATCTTAGTAACAGATGAAAAATTTGGGTTTCCTAAAATAGTTTTAGGAGGTCCAGACATTACCTATAATCTAGAAAATTATTTAGAATTAAAAGTTCATTTCTTGATTATTGGGGAAGGAGAAGAGACTATGCTCGAGCTTTATAATGCAATTATCAATAATCTTCCAGTTCACGATATTCCAGGAATTGCTTATTTAGAAAACGGCAATGTTACAAAAACAACAGCCCGAATAAAGATAAAAGATTTATCAGAATTACCTGTACCTAATAGAGCCGCTATTCCTATTGAAAAATACTTAGATGTTTGGAAGCAACATCATGGACAGAGTTCTATGACCGTGAGTACACAAAGAGGTTGCCCATATACCTGCAAATGGTGTAGCACAGCTGTATATGGCCAAAGTTATAGACGTCGGCCAGCAAAATTAGTTGCGGAAGAGTTAAAAATGCTTAAAGAAACCTACAGTCCAGATTCTATTTGGTTTGTAGATGATGTATTTACCGTAAGTCACAAATGGATCAAAAGCTTTCATGAGGAAGTGATTAAGCAAAACGCACGTATTCCTTTTGAATGTATTACTCGAGCTGAGCGATTAAATGATGAGATTTTAGAACTATTAAAAGAAGCAGGATGCTACAGAATTTGGATTGGTGCAGAAAGTGGTTCACAAAAGATCATCGACGCCATGGATAGACGTGTGGATGTGGATGTCGTTAAAACGGCCATTCAAAAAACCAATGCATTAGATATTGAAACCGGAACATTTATCATGTTAGGCTATCCAAAAGAAGATGAAAGTGATATCAAAAAAACGGTTCAATATTTAAAAGATGCGGATCCAACTCATTTTACTATTACTGTTGCCTATCCTATAAAAGGTACCTCATTATATAATGAAGTTGAAGATAAGATTATCGAGAAACCCTCTTGGAAAAATTCTACAGATAGAGACATCGACTTTAGCAGAACATATAAAAGAAATTACTATGACTATGCTGTTCGGTATGTAATTAACGAAGTCAATGGTCATAAGGAAAAGCTAAAAGGAAATCGTCTGAAATCCTTAAAATTAAGAACAAAGTCTATTATTGCTCAAACCGGAATGAGATTGTTACGATAGTTTTATGAAGGACTTAAAAAACATATCTGTAACGGTTGTAATTCCCACGTATAAAAGAACTAAAAACCTACTGCGTCTTTTAGAAAGTATTTCTTCGCAAACATTGATTCCTAATGAGATCATTGTAGTTGCCGCAGGATATGACGAGTATGTACTAAAAGAAAGCTTATCAATATTTGAATTACCGATTAAACTAATATTTAGCCAACCTTCAGTGTGTCATCAACGAAATACAGGAATCTTTTTAGCATCTTCTAAATTTATTCAACTATGCGATGATGATATTGTTCTTCCAAAAAACTATATTGAGAAATTAGCCTCTTATTTATTTGAGCATGAGGATGTAAAAATTGTTTCTGGATTGGAAACCATACAAAGTGCTCAACACAACTGGCTGCCATTCAATCAAGATATTTCATTTTTAGGATTGCTATATAAGTATATTTTTGGGTTATCTGTTTGGTCAGATCTTAGTCAAAAAACTTCGAAAAACATTCTTTTTAAAAAACTCACATCTCATTATTTACGCAAAGGCAATACAATTAGTAAAGCAGGTTGGCCAATTCTTTGTGATTTTTCTGATAGCACAGTACAAGCTTCCATTTATGGTTTAGGGTGTGCCATGTTCCATGGAAAAACACTCAAAGAAACTCCATATAATGAACGACTTGGGCAACATGGGATAGGAGATAATTACGACCTGGCCATAAGAATTAACAAAGAAACAAGTGCTATTCATATTTTAAAAGATGTTTGCTACAAACATTATAAAACGACAAGTAACAGATTGGCTTCTTCAAAACAATATTACAATAGAACTAAAGCACTATTGCATTGTGTGCGAAAGCTTCCTATTTTTGGTTTCTCATCTAAACTTTATTTTCTCTGGTCATTGTTAGGGAATGGATTATATTTTCTTGTTAAACTCAGGTTTCGTCATTTTTACAAAAATTTACGTATTATGGGTTATGCTTTAATATCTATACTATTTACTAAAAAGCGTGCATATTGAAATCATTTCTAACTAAAATAGCTTTATTAATTCCTAAGAATAAGAGAAAGAAATTGCCCTTTGTATTTGGGATCTCTCTTTTGAACTCTATTTTGGATTTTATTTCAATAGCCTTATTAGCTCCATATTTGTTGTTATTATTTGATGCTAATGAGAGTATTAAATTCTTATCGGATACTTTTTCTATTCAAGTAACAACTACACACATTATTTGGAGTCTACTCTTTTTAGTATTTTTCTATGCGTTAAAAAATTTTATACAAACTAGGATCATCTTTAAACAATCAAAGTTTGTTTATAGCATTGCTTCAGATATCTCTGAACAGTTAATGAAAAACTATTTTTCAGGAAGTTATATTGAGCAAGTGCAACAAGACAAAGGAAGTATATTAAGAGATTTTCAACAATTACCAATGCTATTCGGAACATACATTTTACTTTCCTTATACTATATAATATCGGAAGCCTTTATTGTTTTTGTTTTTATTCTATTGGGTTTTTACTTTCAACCTTTAGCAACACTTTTTTCAATATCATTTATCCTACTAACAGCATTTATCATATTAAAGATCAGGAACAAAAAAGTAACTTCTTTGAACAATGAAATTTCTCAAACCTATAAGGAATCGTTAAATCAAATTATGAATGCTTTCAATGGTTTTCTGCAAATTAAAAGTGCAAAATCTGAACAAGCCTTTGAAGATAAATTTAAACGTTCTAATGGCAAGCATAACGAGCAACTCTCATTATTAAGCATCTATAAACAATCAAATATCAGATATTTTGAAACCTTTGCCATTGTGGTGATCGCTATCATTATTCTATATGTTCAGGTTAATGGTATGGAGTTTATCAACATGTTTATCCTTTCGTTTTTAATTAGCTCTATTATTAAATTTATTCCATCTTTTAATAAAATTGTAAATTCAGTTATAGACATAAGATCAAATAGATATACTGTAGATATTTTATCTGGTTATAATCTGTATCCAAATAAAGAAAACTCCTCGAAAACACCTCATTTCTTAAAAAGTATACGTCTTCAGGACGTATCGTTTAGTTACGATAAGAACACACCGGTTATTGATAATCTTTCAATGGAAATCTCAAAAGGAAATTTTGTTGCCATAACAGGTCCTTCTGGCATTGGCAAGACAACATTACTCCATTTGTGTACAGGAGTACTTGCTCCGACAAAAGGAAATGTTCTAATAGATTCACAAATCGTAGAGAATACAGCATTCTTTGATTTTGTTTCGATCGTTCCTCAACAACCTTTTCTATTTAAAGGAACTCTTTTGGAGAACATAGTTATGAAGAAAAGTACAGACATAGATACTTCTTTCATTTTTAAATTGCTAGAGGTTTTTGATTTAAACCAGTGGTTCAAGGGGTTAGAAAAGGGCCTAGATACAGAGCTCATGTTAGATTCCAAAACAATTTCTGGAGGTCAAAAGCAACGCATAGCACTTATTAGAGCGTTGTATCAGAAGCCGAATTTGTTATTGCTAGACGAAGCGACAAATCAGCTAGATACAGCTTTAGAAATAAAAGTACTGGAATATTTAAAGGAGTTAGTAGAGAAAGAATCCTTAACAATTATAGCCGTTTCACATAATAAGGCTTTACTAGATGTAGCTACCATACATCTCGATCTAAAGAACAATTAAAACATGGACGGTAAACTACTATTCATTACTCCTCTTTTTCCTTCGTCAAAGGATGAAGACACCATTGTTCCTTTCATTTTTCAATTTACAGAGCAGTTTTCTCAAAAATATCCTTCTATAGAAATACACATTCTTGCCATAAACTACCCTTTAGAAAAAGGCATATACATGATCAACAATAGTACGATATATGCAATGGGTGGTGGGTTTAACAAAGGTCTATTTTCGTTCGTCAGATTTTTTAAAAGCCTGAGAAAAGCCTTAAGCCTTTATAAAAAGCATAGATACACTGGAGTACTTTCATTTTGGTATGGAACATCAGCGATCATTGGTAATATTTTGAAATCGCGTTTTAAAGTTACACATAAAACTTGGTTGCAAGGTCAAGACGTAAAACGAAACAACTGGTATCTAAAGTGGCTCGCTCCCAAAGGTGAAAACCTTATAACAATTAGTAAAAATCAGCAGCGGTTACTATTTGAAAATCATCGAATACATACCAATCATATTGCGAACGTGTGTGTTGATGAAAACGATTTTCCCGAATTAAATAAAGAGAGTCGTACAATAGATATTATAGGCGTAGGGAATTTAGGTCCTATAAAAAACTATTCAAAATTCATTGACGTTATTTCCCAAGTTCACAAAAAGATCCCTGAGTTAAAAGTTGTTATTTGTGGAGATGGGGAAGAAAAAGAAGAGCTTCAAAAAAAAATAAATACGTTATCACTGCATAACACTATTGAACTATTAGGATACGTCTCAAATCGAAAAGTAAAAGAACTGTTGAATACTACATCTGTATTTCTACATACCTCCATTTTTGAAGGAAACCCTATGGTATTGCAAGAAGCATTATTTAGTGGCTGTAATGTTGTAAGTACATTCAATATTGAAGAAGAATCAAATGCTATACAACATTTTTATTGTGCAAATGAGACAGCAGCGCTAAGTGAAAAGACTATAGAGCTTTTAACAAATCCGCTAGTAACGACCTCCAGAGTTCATCATTTCAAAATGGAGGATACGATAAAAACAATTCATGCGCTTCTTTCAGATAACACCTTAAAAGCTTCGTAAATATCAGTTGCTATTGCTTCAAAAGATAATTTATTTTTAAACTGAACGGCTACTTTTTCCTGCATCGAACTTATGTCCGTTTTTGAAGCTTCAGATAACTTCTGTACCAGTTCATTCTTATTTCCTGGAGAAAACAGAAAAGCACAAGTTCCATTCTTCGTCATAAATTCATGAGATGGGATTCTGCTAATTATAGGAATGCACTTGCAAGCCATAGACTCCAAAAGTGCATAACCACTACCTTCGTAATGTGATCCAATAATAAAAAACTGATGCTTTTGGTATATAGCCTCCATCTTATCTTTATCAACCTGACCAAGCAATGTGACCTTATCTAGTAATAATTTCGAACTTTCAATTCTATTTGACACATTCTCCAACAATTTACCCTCACTATATACCATGGTAAGAGAAGCTTCCGGGCTAGATCTCAAGTGTTCTTCGAAAGCATCCAGAATGGTCAATGGATCTTTATTATTATCTAGTCTTCCCACCCACAAATAACTTTGATCAACTTTAATCCTAGGATCTGCTACGGAAAAATCCGTAGACCCTTCCATGCATTCAAATATTTTATCTTCTCCAAAAATATCATTTGCTACCCAATCCTGAGCATTTTTCTTACCTGTGAATATGTAACCATCAATAAACGAATCTGCCCATCTATATAAATACTTTTTAAAGCCTTTGGGCGAGGCAGCAAATCCGTGTGCTTGTACAATAATTATGGAATCGTCCTTTAATTTTTTTCTCAAGAAAAAGCTATACAGGCCATATCGCAAACCATGAATCAAAATGTAATCTGGTGCTATTCCAGCAACTTGAGCATGAAAACTATTAGGGATTGAAAATTTCTTCAATACCCTACCTTTTCTAGCAATAAATGTTACATCATTGATTTTCGTTGTGCTATCCTCTTTCGCTTGAAATATTGAAGTAACTCTGGCTTTTTTAGACATTGGGAATAAGTACCCAAAATTGGCGTTAAACCGGGCAATAATTTTCTGCACACCCTCGTCAGTAAAAAAATGATAGTTTACATCTAAAAAAGATTTCATGTTTTGCGAGTTAATATATACGATATTTCAAAAAAATATACTTATCTGTGCGCCATCTTCGAAGATCTAATTTTGCCATAAAACAGAATATAACCATAGCACAGTAGTACCAAAATAAACGCCGTTTTAAATCCAAAATGATCGGTCAATTTTCCATATAGCGGTGGAATAATAGCTCCTCCAACAATCATGGTACATAAAATACCTGAAGCTTGCGGTTTTAATTCGTCTAATCCATCAATAGCCAACGTAAAGATAGTTGGGAACATAATCGAATTAAATAATCCCACAGCTAGGATACTCCACATGGCAACAAATCCTGTCGTAGACATGGAGATTATCACCATAAGCAATGCACCAATAGCGAAGGCACTTAATACTTTTGATGGTTTTAGTATTCTAGTCAAATAAGCACCTATAAACCTACCTATCATGGCTCCACTCCAGTAAAAAGTAACAAAAGCTCCAACAATGGCCAGGTTACTAATATCTGCCACAGATTTTCCAAGAATGGTTTCCGAAATACTTCGCATCATCTCACTGTTCTTTATAGCGTCTGCCAATCCCATTTTATCAAAATAGTTCACCAGGTAACTACCAATTGCTACTTCTGCACCCACGTATACGAATATTCCAACAGCCCCCATCATCAACGAACGGTTTTTTAATAGTGTTCCATACCCGCCTTTAGGTGCTTTTTGTAATAGCTTTGGAAGTTTTACAAATAAAAATAATGACGCCAATACCACAATAAACCCTGCGATTCCTAAGAATGGACTTTGCACCGCGGACGCCTCAGAAGTATAATATGCTTCTTTAGCTGGTTCGTTTAATATTTCGATCTCTTCCGTTGACAATACTTTATCACTCAGGATCAACATAGCTCCAACAGCTGGAGCAACAGCAGTTCCTAATGAATTAAACGCTTGAGCTAAATTCAAACGACTAGATGCTCCTTCTTCTGACCCTAAAGCAGCCACATAAGGATTAGCAGCTACTTGCAATATGGTCATACCGCTGGCTAAGACAAATACCGCTAAGAGGAAAACAATATAAACTCTTGACTCTGCTGCGGGATAAAACAATAAACAACCTGCAGCCATAACCATCAAGCCCAAAATGATTCCTCTTTTGTATCCTATTTTGGATAAAATAAGTCCTGCCGGTATCGACAACAAAAAATAGGCTCCAAAAAATGATAATTGAATTAATCCCGATTGAAAATTAGTAAGTTCAAAAACCTCTTTTAATCTTGGAATTAACGGATCTACCAACACGGTAATAAATCCCCAAAGAAAAAACAATGAGGTAATAAAAATAAATGCCGTTTTAAGTGATTTATTTTGTTGGGTCATAATTAGGCTTTGTTATAGAAATCTGATTTGTAGTTTTTATTTTCTTTGTCTTTATATAAGTTATAACTGAACCACTCATGAATGGAGTATGCACCATATTCTCCTTGCTTGTTCACCGCAATATATCCTACCTGGAAATTCTTATAATTCCTATTTGGTTTGTTCACAATTCTTCCAATAGCTTCTTCACAAGCTTGCTGAGGCGTTTTCCCTTGTCTCATTAACTCAACAATTAAAAAACTTCCAACAGTTTTGAGTACCTCTTCACCAAGACCAGTTGCAGTGGCACCACCAATTTCATTATCAATGAATAATCCGGAGCCAATGATTGGGGAGTCTCCTACTCTACCTGCCATTTTATACGCCAGACCACTTGTGGTACATGCTCCAGAAATATTACCATCTTTATCGATTGCTAACATTCCAATGGTATCGTGATTTTCTATATTGATAATGGGTTTGTATTCTGATTTTACCTTCCATTTTTCCCAAGCCTTTTTCGATGCTTCGGTCAGCAGATCTTCTCTTTGAAAACCTTGCGAAACGGCGAACTGCTCAGCACCCTTTCCCGCAAGTAGGACATGTGGTGTTTCCTCCATCACTTTTCTAGCTACAGAGATCACATGCATAATATTTTGAACACAAACTACCGCTCCGTAATTGCCTTTATCATTCATAATACAAGCATCTAAGGTTACGTTTCCATCTCTATCAGGTAATCCTCCTTTACCAACAGATTGTCCTTTTTCATTCGCCTCTTCAATTCTACAGCCTTGTTCTACCGCGTCCAATGCGGTTCCTCCTTTGCTTAATACAGCCGCCGCGGCTTCCACAGCATTAGGAGTATTCCAAGTGGCAATTACTAATGGTCGTACAGCATTCTTTGCGGTGGTTACAACAACACTTGAACCTTCTTCTTTACAAGCTACTAATGAGTTTCCAACGGTTATAGCTACTCCGGTGAGCGATGCATTTTTTAAAAACTTTCTACGTTTCATTCCTACTTTATTTGAATTTCATCGATAAAGATCCAAGATCTTCCATCGTGTTTATATCCTAAATGCCATTCAGGTAATTTTCCTAATTTTTTGGCTACCACTTTAATATATCTCGAATTAATTGTTTGTCGAGTTTTCACTGTTTGAATCATCACCTCATCCGTATTCTGGGGTTTCGGCGATTTCCAGTCCTCAATCTTTTGAAATCTTTTCCCATCTAAAGAATGATAAATTTCAACATTTGTTGGTAAGAATATCCAACTTCGTTGATCTCGTAAGAAGTTAACTTCAACCGAAGACATTTTTTTACTTTTCCCCAGATCTACAATAGCCACAACATCTTCATCCCAGTATCCTTGCCAAGTTCCTGTTCTAAAATCTTCTGTTCCAACTATTCCATCTATCAAAGCATTATCTCCTCCTGCATTGTATTGATTCGCATATTTTGTTTTTAAATCGATCTTAACGTTTGGATCGATCTTGTAAAAAGTTGTCGTGATGACAGCACTCTTTTTATCGTCCTTGCTAGCATAAGTTTTCAATATTGACTTTTCTGAAATCTCAAAAGGCTGTTCATATTTTATATAATCATTTCCAAGGGTGTAATAAATTTCAGACTCCTTAGATACGGATTGCAATGTCACTTTTGTACTACCTTTGAATGCAATATCTCCATTAGCAATGAACGGAGCGGGAACGATCTGATGTTCTTTTATTTCAGTAACTGGGATATGTTTATCCTTTGTTGCCCAACCTGTAGGTTTATCTGTCATTTCAAATGCTAAATTCACCCCATTTATAATATCGTCATGATTCAGATATGAATATGGATATTTCTTCCCATTCAGCTTAACAGACTTGATGTATTTGTTGCTTTCTGACACAGAGTCTGCTAAAATCGTAAATGCATTTCCATTTTCTAGGTTAATCGTTGCTTTTTTGAATAGTGGCGTTCCAATAATGTATTGATTTGAAGCAGGAGTCACCGAGTAAAAACCTAGTGAGCTAAGCACATACCAGGCGCTCATTTGACCACAATCTTCATTTCCAGAAATACCATCGGGTGTGTCCTTATATAACTCGGTTAAAATCTGGTGTACTTTCTCTTGGGTTTTATGTGGTTTGTTCACGAAATTGTACATATAGGCCATATGATGGCTTGGCTCATTTCCATGCGCATACTGACCTATCAATCCAGTAATGTCTGCTTGGTTCCTACCTGAGGTTTCCTTCTTTGCTCCAAACAATTTATCCAATTGTGATTCTAATTGTTCCTTTCCTCCCATCAGTTTCATCAATCCAGAAATATCTTGAGGCGCATAAAAACTATATTGCCACGAATTTGCCTCAGTGTAATTAAAGTTTACTTCATAAGGATCAAAAGGAGCAAACCATGAATTTCTAAATCTACCTCTCATGAACATACTCTCCGGATCATAGCTATTCTTATAATATTGCCCTCTTTCTAAAAAGGTTTTATAATCTTCTTCTTTCCCTAAGGATTTTGCCATTTGCGCGATACTCCAATCGTCATACGCATATTCTAATGTTTTAGATACAGATTCTGATTCTTTTTCTACAGGGATATAACCAAACTCTTTATAAAATTTCAAACCTAATTTATCTTGGTTTGCAGAATGTTTCATTGCTTCAAAAGCCTTGTTAACATCATAATCCTTGATACCTTTTAAATAGGCATCGGCTATTACAGGAACCGCATGATATCCAATCATACAGCCTGTATAATTAGCGGAAAGATCCCAAATCGGCATAATGCCTCCTTCTTTATATTTAGCGATAAAGGTTTTGATAAAATGGTTCGTTCGTTCTTGCTCAATGATCGTGTATAAGGGGTGTGCCGCTCGATAGGTATCCCATAATGAAAACACCGTATAATATTGATAGTCTTTAGCTTGATGTACCTTGAGATCCATTCCTCGATATCTTCCATCTACATCGCTATACACATTAGGTGCAATCATAGTGTGGTATAATGATGTATAAAAGTTTGTTTTATATACTTCGTTATCACTCTCTACAATAATCTTTTCTAACTGTTTTTCCCATACTCCTTGCACCTCCGTTTTAAGTTCTTCAAAAGACTTGTCTCCTATTTCCAGTTGCCAATTGTGTAAAGCACCATCTTCATCCACGGCTGAAATCCCTATTGTTACTTCTAAAATATTTCCAGTAGATGCATCAAACTCAAAAGCTGCTTTTACATTTTCACCCTCTTTGTTATCATCTAAGAAAGTGACTTTAGTATATGGTTTTGAGAAGATCATATCGTAATACAATCGTTGATCTTGCGCCCAGGCTTTGGAGTGCCTATATCCATAGATCTGCGTATTTGATTCTAAAACAATTTTGGCATCGAGTACTTCATCACGATGCACTAAATCCAAAATTACTATTTGCTTTGCTCCTTCCTGAAAAGTATACTTGTGTTTTCCACTTCTTTCTGAAACGGTCAACTCAACTTCTGTCTTGGTATCGTCTAAAAAAACTTTGTAATAGCCTGGTTCAGCAACTTCATTCTCATGAGAAAAATGAGATCTATATCCTTTTTTTCCATCAGCTCCATTGTTGAATACAACTTCGTTCGTTGGCATCAATAAAATATCCCCATAATCCGAGACTCCTGTTCCACTTAGGTGTGTATGCGAAAATCCATACATATGACTATCCGAATAATGATATCCTGAACATCCATCCCAACCATCTAATCTGGTATCAGGACTTAGCTGCATCATTCCGAAAGGTCTTGTCGCGCCTGGATACGTATGTCCATGCCCTCCAGTTCCTATAAATGGATCAACATAGCTAATTAGTGGCTTACTTTTTTCCGCTTTAGAGACAGGTAGTTTACAGCTGCTAAGAAATAGTAGTACTGCAAAAATCAGAAATTGATATGACTTCATTGAAAGGCTTTGCTTACATTTATGGTCCTAAGATACTAAAAATGACACGCAGAACCCTTCTAAAATTGTTTATCCTTTTTTTATTAGCAAGCTGTTCAGAAAAACCGATTCCACAACAATCAAACATTATCCCAGCACCCTTAGAACAGGTCATGGCGAAAGGTCATTTTATATTGGATGGTAGTGTAAATTTAGTTTCTGAAAACAAACTGAGTCTCGTCTCAAATTACTTTGAATCTTATTTGAAAAATACATATAAGCTGATGTTTTCCAATACAAAAGAAGATAAGAGTATTTACTTTCAAATTAACAACAGCATCGAAAACGAGGAAGGGTACACACTTACTGTAACTCCGCTGAAAATTCTGATCGAGTCAAAGACTGAAAAAGGTGCTTTTTATGCCGTGCAAAGCTTGCTTCAACTAATGCCTGCCAAAACAAAAGAGAAGTCTATCACTATTCCATGTACAAAAATTAAAGACGAACCTCGATTTACATATAGGGGTATGCACTTAGATGTGGGGCGTCATATGTATCCAGTGGATTTTATCAAAAAATATATTGATTTAATGGCTATGCTAAAAATGAACACATTCCACTGGCATTTAACAGAGGATCAAGGATGGCGTATAGAGATCAAAAAATATCCAAAACTGCAAGAAGTTGCAGCATATAGAAAAGAAACATTGTTAGGTCATTATAGTGATCAACCACATCAGTTTGATGGGAAACCCTATGGGGGTTATTATACACAAGAAGAGATCAAAGATATTATAGCATACGCGCAACAAAGACAAGTTACCATTATTCCTGAAATAGAGATGCCTGGCCATTCTCAAGCCGCTATTGCCGCATATCCTGAGCTAGGTTGTACCAATAAAAAAGTAGCGGTAGCTACCAAATGGGGTGTTTTTGAAGAAGTATATTGCCCAAAAGAATCAACTTTCAAATTTTTGGAAGATGTTATTGATGAAGTAGTTGCATTGTTTCCTGGAAAATATATACATATTGGAGGGGATGAAGCTCCAAAAACACGTTGGAAGAATTGTAACCATTGTCAGCAACTTATTCAAAAGGAAAATCTTAAAGATGAACATGGTTTACAGAGCTACTTTATTCAGCGTATGGAAAAGTACATCAACTCAAAAGGAAAACAGATTATCGGTTGGGATGAGATCTTAGAAGGGGGCCTAGCTCCTAATGCTACTGTTATGTCCTGGAGAGGAGTTAACGGTGCAGTACAAGCTGCTAAAGAGGGACATGATGTAATTTTGACTCCCACTTCACATTGTTATTTTGATTATTACCAATCCGATGGCGAAAATGAACCATTAGCTATTGGAGGGTTCTTGCCGTTAGAAAAGGTGTATTCCTTTAACCCGATTCCAGAAGAACTGAATGATAGTGAATCAAAACATGTTCTAGGAGCACAGGGAAATGTCTGGACCGAATACATGCCTAACGAAAAAAAGGTTGAATATATGGCCTTTCCAAGAGCGGTTGCACTAAGTGAAGTTGTTTGGTCATCTCCTAAGAATATGGATTATGCAGATTTCACTAGACGTTTAGAAAGTTTTCAAAAAAGATTAGATCTTTTGAATGTAAATTATGCCAATCATCTGTATGAAATATCAGGAACAACCAAGAGTATAGAAGGAAAAATGTACTATGAACTGAATACGACTTCAAAAGACAGTCCTATCTATTACAGCACAGATAGTTTACCGCCAGCAAGGTTATACAATGGACCTATTCCCATAACTGCTTCGATGATAATAAAAGCGGTTGTAAAAGGAAAAAACAATGAAGATTTAAGTCAAGTATTCGAACAAAGAATAAACGCTCACAAGGCATTTGGGAAAAATGTTTTGCTGAGTAAAGAACCACATAAAACGTATAGTGCTGGAGGAAAAGAAGCTTTAATAAATGGTGTTTCAGGCAGCGACAAACGATATGGGGATAAAGAATGGCTTGGTTTTTCAGGTGAAGATGTTGTTATTATGATCGATCTTGGAGAATTCAAAACGATAAACTCGGTAGCCACAAGATTTCATAATGGCAATGGACAATGGATCTATGCTCCGAAAAAGATCAACCTTTATTTTGATATGGGTAATGGTAAAGAAATTTCTTTTGACAATTTTTTTAAACCTAACGACTCTTTACTTGTGAACTTTAAGGTGAACTTAACTAATATACGAGCAAGAAGATTACGAATTACCGTGCCTAATTATGGTGAAATTCCAGCGGGGAAGCAGGGAGCTGGACATAAAGCCTGGACTTTTATTGATGAGATCATAATTGAATAAGTATGCTTGTAGAAATTTGTACCAATTCATATCAGTCAGCCGTCATTGCACAAAAAGCAGGAGCTCATCGTATTGAATTATGTGCTGAGTTAGCTGTGGGAGGTGTTACTCCTTCTTATGGGCTTATCAAAAAAGTTGTTGAAACTCTTTCCATTCCTGTATTTGTATTGATTAGGCCAAGAAGCGGTGATTTCACCTACTCAAACGAAGAGTTTCGGATCATGAAAGAGAATATTACGCTTTGCAAAGAATTAGGCTGTGCCGGTATTGTTTCAGGGGTTTTACATGTTGACAATACTATTGATCTGGAAAGAACAAAAAAACTAGTTGAACATTCAAAACCTATGCAATTCACATTTCACAGAGCTTTTGATTGGGTTAAGAATCCTTTAGAGTCTGCTAAACAATTGGAAAAAGCAGGTGTTCATAGAGTACTTACTTCTGGTCAGGAAACATCTGCCGAAAAAGGTCTTTCTCTATTGAAAGAATTACAAAGTAGCACATCATTAACGATTCTTCCAGGAGGAGGAATCAACATACAGAACGCAACATTGTTTAGGGAGAGTGGTTTTGCTGAAATTCATTTATCGGCTTCCAAGCAGGTACAAACTATAACCACTCCAAAAATCTCTATGAACAGTCCCAAATTATTAAGTGATACCTCACTCACCCATTCCGATGCAGAGAATATTGAAAAAATTCTAAATATTGTAACCAATGCCTAATCGATTTTATGTGCTTTTGGGAGTACTTTTCATTCTGGGTTGCCAACCAAAAGAGCAATTGCCAATTGTTCAAAAAATTAATTCTAATTGGTTTTTCAAATCAAAAAACACAACTGATTGGCGCTCTGCAACAGTTCCGGGAAATGTATTTACAGATTTGTTAGATCATAATTTGATTGAAGATCCTTTTATAAAAACCAATGAAGAAAAAGTACAGTGGGTTTCTGATTCGTCTTGGGTGTATAAAACTACATTTAACGTTGATAAAAAAACGCTACAGAAAAAACACATCGAACTTAATTTTGAAGGTTTAGACACCTATGCAAAAGTATATTTAAATGACCGTTTAATTCTATCATTCAAGAATGCTTTTAGAAAGTATGTAGTTCCCGTAAAATCAATTTTAAAAAGAGAGAATGAGTTGCGAGTACAATTCGAAAGCACCTCTATTACTGAAGAAAGTGAAAAGAAAAAACTAGGCTACGAACTTCCAGAAGGTCATCGAATTTTTACCCGTAAAGCACAATTTCAATATGGTTGGGATTGGGGGCCAAAATTAAATACTTCTGGAATTTGGAAAGAGATTTCTTTAAAGGCTTGGGATGATACTCTAATTAAAGAGGTTTACTTACAACAAACCAATTATTCAGAAGAAAAAGCTGAATTTTTTGCTGATATAAAAATAGAAAGCTCATTAAAGAAAAGTGCTAAAATTCAGATAGAAATAAATGATACCATTTATAAAAAAGAAATCGGCTTGCAAGGAAAAACTTTTGATTATGCTATTCCTATAAAAATAAAAAACCCAAAATTTTGGTGGCCACATAATTTAGGAGAACCTTATTTATACGATGTTTATATTAAACTTGTAGTTGATGGTAAAATTGTAGACAAGAAGAGATTAAAACACGGCATTAGAGATATTGAATTAATGGCAGAAAAAGACTCTATTGGAGAATCCTTCTACTTTAAAATAAATAATGTTCCAGTATATGCTAAAGGAGCAAACTACATTCCTCAAAACAGTTTTCAGAATAAAGTGACTGATGCACATTATGAAAAATTATTAAGTGATGTTGTGGATGCGAATATGAATATGCTGAGAGTTTGGGGTGGTGGCATCTATGAGAATGATATTTTCTATGATCTATGTGATGAAAAGGGGATTTTAGTTTGGCAAGATTTTATGTTCGCCTGTGCTATGTATCCTGGTGATACTAATTTCTTAGAGAATGTAAAAGAAGAAGCTACTCAACAAGTAAAACGATTACGAAATCATGCAAGTGTTGCATTGTGGGCTGGAAATAATGAAAATTCCGAAGGGTGGCATCGTTGGGGATGGCAAAGTGGAAGGTCTGAAGCAGAAAAAAATGAAATTTGGAGGAATTACCTAAAAGTCTTTGATAGCATTCTTCCAAATACCGTAAAGAATTTTAGTCAGACTCCCTACTGGGAAAGCTCTCCGAAATATGGCAGAGGAAATACATTATACAAAACCGAAGGAGATGCACATGACTGGTGGGTTTGGCACGATGGCTATCCTTTTGAGCACTTTGAAAAGAACGTACCTCGTTTTATGAGTGAATTTGGGTTTCAGTCCTTTCCAAGTTTCGAAACTCTAAATTATATTAATCAAGAGGATTCGGTTAACATTCATATGGATGCCATACAATCCCATCAGAAACATAGTCGCGGCTTCCAATTGATTCGTGAATATATGGAACGAGATTATCCTGTTCCAACAAAAGATGAAGATTATGTATATATGAGTCAATTAGTACAAGCAAGAGGGATCACTAAAGGAATCGAAGCTCACAGAAGAGCAAAACCCTATAACATGGGAACTCTGTATTGGCAACTAAATGACTGCTGGCCTGCTATCTCATGGTCTAGTATTGACTATTTTGGGAATTGGAAAGCCTTGCATTACAAGGCTAAAAAGAGTTTTGACAATCTTTTAATTTCATCGCATAGAAAAGACAACGTCGTATCTACACATATTATAAATGACTCTCTAGAATCCTATTCGGATACTTTGTCCATTCGTATTATTGATTTTGAAGGGCGGTCACTGTGGTTATATAAAGAGCATATTACTATTGATTCAAATGTGAGTAAAAAGGTTTTTGAACTATCCTTGGACTCTTTACAGTTTAATAAGAGTAACGCAGTTATGAAGACTTCTTTCAAAAAGAAGTATTCCAATTTTTATTTTTCTGCTCCGAAACATTTAGCATTACCAATTAGTGCATTTTCAACCAATATTTTGAAAACTCGTGATGGGTTTAACATTTCAATTTTTGGATTTAATTTACTTAAAGATGTGTTTATTATACCCAATGTTGAAGGAACATTGTCTGATAATTTTTTCGATGTTCTACCAGGAGAACGTAAGACTGTTTTCTTTAGAACCAATGTCGATTCTTTAACCACAAAAAATCTCAGAATAAAACATTTAAACGCCTTTGGTTTTGGAAAAAAGTAAGGACTCTAAAAAACCCAACCCGTATCCAAAAAATTGGGTTAGCGAAGTAACCACACTCAAAAAACCAACCCTAATACTTTTATTTTCCACTGTGGCGTCAGCAAAAATAGCTGTTAAGTATACTGCGAAAAAAGCGATTAGATACCAATGCCCAAAAAATAACAGTAGTATAGACAGGTCGAATCCAAGTGCAAAAAGGCTTGGAAACCAATAGGTTAATTTTCTAGTTTCAGGATACTTTCTATTTAATATCGGTCTTGCTGTTCCAAAGGCAAAAGTTTGCTTAAAGAAACTTCCTATAGTATTTCTTCTCTTATGATACACAAATGCTTTTGCTATTAATTGTGTTTCGAAACCTGCCTCCCACATTCTAAATGTAAAGTCGATATCTTCTCCAGCACGCATATCGGAAAATCCATTTGTTCTTTGAAATGCCGTCTTCGAAATTCCCATATTAAAACTTCTCGGTTGAAACTTCCCTACCCCCTTTTTCTTACCACGTATTCCTCCCGTGGTTAGCAATGAGGTCATGGCATAATTGATAGCTTTTTGTAGTGGTGTAAAGTCTTTATGCGCTGCATCCGGTCCGCCGAATCCATCTGTAAACTTTTCCTCTAACTGGGAAGAGACTACACTCATATAGTGTTCTGGAAGTATCACATCAGAATCCAAAATAATAAAATAATTGCCTTTAGCTCTTTCCATGCCATAATTACGACTTGCTCCGGGGCCAGAATTTTCTTTGAAGAAATACTGCAATGACAACTTGCTTTTATATTTTTCTACAATATGTTGGCATGTCTCGGAAGATCCATCTTCAACAATAACTACTTCAAAATTAAGAGTAGCTTCTTGCCTGATAAGACTATACAGTAGTTCCTCAATCTCTTGAGGGCGATTATACACAGGTATGATTATGGAGAAATTCAATTTCAAGTAGGAAAAGTACAAAAATGCATGCAAACAAAAAACGCAAACCTTACGGTTTGCGTTTTTATATTTATTCTAAGTAATAAGTTACTCTTTTACTATTTTATAGCTTCCCAAGTTATTTCCAACTTTTACTTTTACAATATACATTCCACTTGACAAACTAGATAAATCTAAGTTTCCACTAGAAAGATTAGGGCGTCTAGAGTAGATTTCCTGTCCCATTACATTATAAATGGTAATTCGATCTACTTTATCGGGAGAACTAAAAGATAATTGATCTTTTACTGCTCTAGGGAACAATACAAAATTATCAATAGTATTTCTCACAACACCTAAAGTACTTCCTGTAATCTGGAAATTATCAATAAATAGGTCATTATCTTCATTCGAAGTATCAGAGAAAGCATATAATGCAAACTTCACATTCGCTCCGTAACCAGAAAGTACTATTTCCGTAACAGCCTGACCAGTATTACTAATTGAACTACCAGAATCCCATCTTGCCAATTCTGTCCATGTTGTACCATCCTGAGTAACTAATAACGCTAAATAATCATCAGCTCCCAAAGTGGCCGCATTAGAGTTGTTATATTCAGTTAACGCTAAATCAAAATTTAAATAGTATGTGCTTCCACTTAAATCATAGGAAGGTGAAATTAAGTATTCATCTGTTCCCGTTCCATAAATATTAACTCTTGCCGATTCTCCATTCGAACTACCAGTATCATTTCCAAAATCATCTTGAGCCCAGCTCGATGTACTACCTGAAGGTGACATAAATGCTCCTGATGCTTCCGACCATCCATCACCTGGAAACGCTGTAAAGTCATTTAAATTATCTGGTACTATTGGAGTTTGGAAACTTAATGGACCAACCCAATCACTAAAATCACCACCTGTACAATCTGCTCTTACATAAAATTCATACGCTGTATCTGCAGTTAACCCTGTAACATTTGCTGTAGTAGCATTTGCAGCTGTGCCTGCTCCGCCTGGAGTACCAGTACCTGCAGCCTGAACAACATATTCCCATGCTGTTTCCGAACCTCCTGCGTCCCAACTGATATCAGCAGAAGTTCCTGTTAGGTTACCTGCCATTAAATTAGATGGGTTTGGACATGTTGGAGCTTCTTTTACCTCAACGTCATCAATGGCTACGTCATCATAAAAATCTGTTCCATTGTTTTCATCTACTATAAACCTAATTTGGATAGGTCCTGTGATCGTTAATCCAGATAGATCAACTGTTTTTTGTTCCCAATCTGCTGTGTTTGTATTACTAGTAAATACGCCTATATTCCACGTAGCTCCATCATATACATCTACGGAAAAATCTACATTTGTATTTCCTTCGTTATTACTTAATAAGTAAAAAGTCAGTGTTGGAGTGGTTAATCCACTTACATCAATAAGAGGTGTTTGCAAAGTAGTTCCAGTGCTATGTCCACCAGAATCATCTACCCACGCAAAGTATCCTCCAGAGGCAGAAGTATTTCCAATGGTTCCATTGTTTCCAATATGTTCACCTGAAGCAGAATTGTCAAAATTCCAGTCTTCAGAACCACTCATAGACCAACATGTGGGAATACTTCCAGCATTCTCAAAATCTTGAGAATAAGGTGCAGTCTCAGCGGTACACTCTGTCATAAAGTTAAATGGACCTACCCAGTCACTATAATCTCCACCAGTACAATCCGCTCTTACATAAAATTCATAAGCAGTATTCGCGGTTAACGAACTTACACTTGTAGGGTTAGAAGCTGTTGCCGTACCTGCTCCACCAGGCACTCCTGTTCCTGCAGCTTGCACTACATATTCCCAAGCTGTTTCTGAACCACCATTAGTCCACCCAATATCAACTGTAGTGTCTGTAACACTGCTTGCAGTTAAAGCAGTTGGTTTTGAACATGATGGAGCTTCTTTTATTTGGACATCGTCAATAGCAACATCGTCATAAAAATCTGTTCCATTATTTTCATCTACTATAAATCTAACTTTAATTGGACCTGAAATGGTAAGTCCAGAGAGATCTACTATTTTTTCTTCCCAATCAGCTGTATTGGTATTACTTGTAAACACATCTGCATTCCATGATGCTCCATCATAGACATCTACAGAAAAATCTACATTCGTATTTCCTTCATTATGACTTAGCAAGTAAAATGTCAACGTTGGTGTCGTTAAACCGCTTACATCAACAAATGGTGTTTCTAAAGTAGTTCCTGTATTATGATCTCCAGAATCATCTACCCAGGCAAAATAACCTCCAGAAGAAGATGTATTACCTATAGTACCATTATTTCCTAGGTGGTTTCCTGAAAAAGAATCACTGAAATTCCAATCCTCAGATCCGCTCATGGTCCAACAATTAGGAATATCTCCAGCATTCTCAAAGTCTTGAGAATAAGGAGCCATTAACGCGTCACAATCTGTTCTAAAATTAAAGGGACCTACCCAATTACTGTAGTCTCCACCCGTACAGTCTGCTCTTACATAAAATTCATATGCTGTATTTGCAGTTAATGATCCTACACTTGTAGGATTCGCCGCAGTAGCTGTTCCTGCTCCAGCAGGTGTTCCTGTTCCTTCAGCTTGAACTACATATTCCCAAGCGGTTTCTGTATTCCCAACTGTCCATCCAATATCAACAGAATTATTTGTGATATTGGTTGCTGTTAAAGCTGATGGGTCAGGACAAGTAGGTGTTTCTTCGACAAGTACATCATCTAATGACAAGCTAGCTCCATCTGTTCCCGAATAATTGAAAAGTACTTTCACATCACTTTTTCCTACATAAGATGATAAGTCTACGATTCTTTCAAACCATACAAAATTATCATCTGTACTATCAAATTCTGTTTCGTCCGTTTCAGTAAATACTTGCGTAACGGTTGTTCCATCATCTATACTTACAGTAAAATTATAATTATCATTAGGAGAAACACTCCAATGGTAACTAGCATTCCACCAAAAAATAAGTCTAGGGTTCGTTGCCGACGTTAAATCAAAAGATGGACTCGTCAATGTTTCATCTTGTGCACCTAAAGCAGCGTCATATTCAACAAGACCATAATTCGAACCTGTATGTGCTGCAGAAGCAGTCGTACCTACTTTCCAGGTCTCACTTGCATTCACCTGGGTCACCGTCCAACCAGCTGGGAAAGAGGTGCCGCTTTCAAATCCTTCAGTAAGATATTGACTATATCCTATGGAAGAGAAAAGTAAGGTGAATAATAAAGTTAAAAATG
Source organism: Asprobacillus argus (assembly GCF_032248395.1). Lineage (NCBI taxonomy): Bacteria > Pseudomonadati > Bacteroidota > Flavobacteriia > Flavobacteriales > Flavobacteriaceae > Asprobacillus > Asprobacillus argus. Next base: position 297,706 of record NZ_JAVTTO010000004.1, on the reverse strand, counting down.
TAATTTTTTTCATAAACATTTGGTTTAAAGTTAAGTTATGATGCAAAATACATTTTTTTATGCAACCTTCACTAAATCATTGAAAAAAAGTAACTAAACACTCTTATTTTTGTCCTTAAACCAAAAAAAGCAAGTATGAATAATATTATTCATACTTGCTTTTATGTTTTTTTAAGAAATCTCTAACTAGTCCTCATCTACAAATTTATCCATTACGGCTTCACTTACTCCCATATTGGAGAATCCTCCATCATGGAATAAATTCTGAAGTGTAACTTTTTTTGTAAGATCAGAGAATAAAGAGATCGTATAATCTGCACATTCTAATGCTGTGGCATTTCCTAATGGAGACATTTTCTCTGCATACGCTAGGAATCCATCGAATCCTTTTACACCACTTCCTGCAGTCGTTGGAGTTGGTGATTGAGAAATCGTATTTACACGTACTTTTTGATCTCTTCCAAAGAAATACCCAAAGCTTCGCGCTATACTTTCTAAATACGCTTTGTTATCTGCCATATCGTTATAATCAGGAAATACACGTTGTGCAGCCATATAGGTCAACGCTACAATACTTCCCCACTCGCTCATGGCTTGTTTATTGTATAATACGTTCATGACTTTATGAAAAGAGACCGCAGAAACATCCCATCCTTTTGTAGTAAAATCGTATTTCGAATCTGTATAATGACGACCTTTACGAACGTTTACAGACATTCCTATAGAATGCAATACGAAATCAATTTTACCACCAAGGATCTCCATCGATTTTTCAACTAGGTTGGTTAAATCCTCCATAGATGTTGCATCCGCTGGGATGATTTCAGAACCAGTTTTTGCCGCTAGGTCTTGAATCCCTCCCATTCTCATGGCTATTGGTGCATTCGTTAAGACAAACTCTGCTCCTTCTTCATGAGCTCTTTCAGCTGTTTTCCACGCAATAGAATTTTCATCTAAAGCTCCGAAAATGATTCCTTTTTTTCCTTTTAATAAATTATAAGACATAAATGTTGTTTTTTGTTAGTCTTTAGTTGTTGTATTTGTAGCTGCAAATATAGTTCTTAATTTAATAACTCTTTTGCATGCGTGATTGCCGAATCAGAAATGTTCTTACCGCTTAGCATCTCTGCAATCTCCACAATTCGTTCGTCTGATGAAAGTTGTTTTAAACGTGTGGTAGTGGTTCCGTTTACCTCTTCTTTAAACACTTTGTAATGTTGACTTCCTTTCGCGGCTATTTGCGGTAAATGAGTAATGGTAATTACTTGCATTTGCCTACTCATTTGCTGCATAATATGCGCCATTTTGTTTGAGATCTCTCCTGAAACACCCGTATCAATCTCATCAAAAATAATGGTAGGTAATTTAGTGTGTTCGGATAATACTTTTTTAATGGCCAGCATAATTCTGGAAAGTTCACCTCCAGAAGCCACTTTCTTTAATGCTCCGAAACTTCCTCCTTTATTTGCTGAAAACAGAAATGATAAACGATCCTTTCCATTTGCAAAATACTCGTTAGACATTTCTACTTCTATTGAAAATCTCGCATGTTGCATTCCAAGATCACCTAGTAAACTTTCCAATGTTGAAATAAGTTTAGGAAGTTCTTTTTTTCTTGCGTCAGATATTTCTTTGGCAATACGATCTATATGTTGTTGAATTTTCTGTATCTCCTGCTCTTTTGCTAGTATTATTTCTTCCCCACCTTCAACCTGAGCTACCTTTTCTGATAATTCTTCCAGTATGCGAATTAATTCAATATTTGAATTTACATAATGCTTCTTTTGTAAGCTATATAACAATTGTAATCTATCATTGAGTTGCTCCGCTTCATAGGGATCGAAATCAACCGCTTCATTAGCATGTTCTAACTCAGAAACAATATCATCCAATTCAATTTTAACACTGGATATTCTATCAGAAAGCTCCCGATACTCTTTTGAGTATCCGGCTATTTTTGTCAATTTTTGTTCTAGTATATATAATAAATTCTGAACGCCAATATCCTCATTACTAGTAATCTGCAAGGCCTCGGCTAAACTTGCTTTTATCTCTTCAACATTATTAACTTTATCCAACTTTTCCTCCAACGCTTCTTGCTCATCAGCCTCAATGTTAGCAGCATTTAACTCTTCGTATAAATGTAGATTATAATCGTACTGTTGGTTTGCTTCTCTTTGTTTGTTAACCAATGAAGACAACTCAGATTGTAACGTATTGTACTTTTTAAGTTCTATCTTATATTGATGTACCCTAGTTTGATTTTTAGCCAATGCATCAATTACTTCGAGCTGAAAGTCATTATCAGAAAGCTGTAAGGTTTGATGTTGTGAATGTATATCTATCAATTTTGATCGTAATTCAGATAATACCGATAGTGTTACTGGAGTATCATTTACAAAAGCTCTTGATTTTCCTGAGGGTAGTATCTCTCTTCTAATGATCGTATGGTCTTCATAATCCAGATCTACCTCTTCAAAAAACGTTTTCAGTCCATAATCTTTAATCAACAATTGAGTTTCTACGATACATTTCTTCGACATGTCTTTTAACGTAGTAGAATCTGCACGATTTCCTAAAACTAATCCTAGTGCTCCTAACAGAATAGATTTACCCGCTCCTGTCTCTCCAGTAATAATGGATAGGCCAGAGGAAAAGTCTATAGACAATTCATCTATTAAAGCATAGTTTTGTATGGATAGTGAGCTTAGCAAGGCGTTATTTTAAAAATTAAAATTAATTAATTTTTCGCCACTTACTATTATTATTGGGTGAGATTTTTTGCAAAACTTGAAGCAGGCGTTGTTTACTACGTGTAGCGGGTCCGTCAGAGTATAAATTAACAATTTCATCGGCTTTTGCATCAAAAAATACACGAATCAGAAAGTTACTTATGGTTTTATTAAACAAGCCTTGCATAGATATAAGATTGTTCTCAACAATCTGCTTGGCATTCTTGTCATTATCAGACATCTTATCGAGTCCATTCCGATGATAATTATAGGCCACTGTTCTGAACTGATTCAGTTTGGCGGATAACAAATTATCTATTAACATAAATCTATTTTGCTTTCCTACTTGATTGGCCCACGCTACCTGACCACTTTGCTGAGCTTGTAACATTACATTCTCTGCTTCTTTATAATACTTCTGCCCTCCTTTTAGCGCAAATGTATCGGCATCGGCTCCCAAGATCGTATAGGCATAAAAAGCAATAGTAGAGACCAAGTTAGAATCAAACCTTGTGGGGTTAAAAATAAACTGGTCAAATTCATTGTACCTGAATGTAAAATCGTCGTCTTTAATATTTAATATCGGAGACGCATATGAGGTTCCGTATACTGGTCTAGTTGATTGTACCTGAATACTGGCTTCAAATCGATTGGATTCCCATGACGTAACAATAATCGTCATTGCACAGTTAATTCTCTCTTGAGGTTTTACACTTTTATCGGTCCATTTCTTCTGGTTTAAAAACTCAGAAATGGATTTCTCTAAGGTTTTAAATATTTGCTTGTTGGATCCTGGAATCTGATCTGAATTGACTGTCACTAAACAATTTAATTCTTGTCCATAAGAGCATATAACAGCGCCGAGAAAAAAAGAGATAAAAAGAAGCTTACGCATGTATCCTTTGTATTATTTCGTTCAGAATATCCTTTGCAACTTCATCTTTCGACTTTAGTTCAAAAGGAGTTACTTTTTGATTACTATCTATAAAAGTAACTTTATTTGTGTTAGTGGCAAAACCTGCACCTTTATCATTTAAAGAATTCAGAACGATCCCATCTAAATTTTTTCGTGTCAGTTTAGATTTTGCATTTTCCAACTCATTCTCAGTTTCTAAGGCAAACCCTACTAAGAATTGATCTTTTTTTATAGCTCCTAAAGAAGCTAAAATATCTTTTGTTGGTTCTAACGCTATCTCTAACGAAGCATCTTTCTTTTTTATTTTCTGACTAGCAACATTTTTTGGTTTGTAATCAGCTACAGCTGCCGATAATATGGCTATATCCATATTCTCAAAATGATCGTGAGCTGCTTTATACATTTCTTCTGCCGATGAAACAGGAATAATATTTACGGAAGAATGTTGCAATTTTTGGCTAGTTGGCCCCGTCACCAAGAATACTTCTGCTCCCAGATTGGCAGCATTTTCCGCCAAAGCGAATCCCATTTTTCCACTTGAATGATTTCCAATGAACCTAACAGGATCAATAGCTTCATACGTTGGACCAGCAGTTAACAATAACTTTTTCCCTTTTAAGGGCAATTTGGAGGCAATATCAGCCTCAATAAAAGTTACAATATCTTCAGGTTCTGCCATTCGGCCCTCTCCTACCAAACCGCTTGCTAATTCTCCGCTGGTAGCAGGAATCATTGTATTTCCAAATTCTTGTAACTTGGCTAAACTCTCTAACGTAGATGGATGTTTGTACATATCCAAATCCATGGCTGGAGCAAAAAACACAGGGCATTTTGCCGATAGGTAGGTCGCCAACAACAAGTTATCACAGGTACCGTGTGTCATTTTAGACAGTGTATTCGCTGTTGCTGGAGCAATAACAAAGATGTCTGCCCATAAACCTAACTCAACATGATTATTCCACAATTCATTTTCTTCTTCTTTGTCATAAAAAGTAGATTGAACCGGATTCTTAGAAAGTGTAGAAAGTGTAAGTGGTGTGATAAAATCTTTTGAAGCAGGAGTCATTACAACTTTAACTTCTGCTCCAGATTTTATAAATAAACGGACTAAGTTCGCCGTTTTATAAGCGGCAATTCCGGCAGTAACGCCCAGAAGAATCTTTTTACCGCTTAGAACAGACATTACTCAGCGTCTGGAGTTCTATGATAAACTCTATTTTCTAACCATTCTTCAACAGCAATTGCCGTTGGTTTTGGTAATTTTTCGTAAAATTTAGAAACTTCTATTTGCTCTTTATTCTCAAATACCTCCTCTAAACTATCATTATAAGTAGCAAACTCATCTAACTTATCTATTAATTCTTTCTTTAGGTCTGAATTAATTTGTGTCGCTCTTTTCGCAATAATTGAAATCGCTTCGTAGATGTTTTCCGTTGGCGCTTCTATAGATTCCTTATTATAGGTAATCGTAGAAATAGAAGCATTTGTTTCTTTATAATTCATTATTAACTCTTTTTTACTAACTTCTTTTGTTCGGACTGTAAATTAGCGAACATTTTTTTTGATTCTTTTAAAAACTTCGTTTTAGGAAATGTTTTTATCAATTTGTCATATGCTTTAATGGCATCCTTAATTCTTCCTTCTTTCTTTCTTTCCGAACTCTTTATTGCCAAATCATGATATGCTTTTAATTTATAATAAAAAGCTTCTTCTTTATATTCAGTTCCTAAAAAATCGGCAAGCAAATTATCCATAGCCACAACTGTAGCTTTATAATTCCTAAAGTCATATTCAGCAGTCTTATAATACGTTTTGGCTATTTCAAAAGCTTTCTTCTCTAACTGCAATCTAATTTCTTGGTAATGTTTATTCGCCTCCGCCAATCTGGTAGAATTAGGATACTCATTGATGAATTGTTGAAACGCCCCTAAGGCTTTATACGTATCTGTTGGATCCGTACTATAGGTCGGAGATGATAACTTATAACTATACGCCGATAAATACGCCGCCTCTTCTTTTTTAGAACTTGACGGATAGTTATTGGTAAACCTGTCAAAATAATATCCAGACAAGGTATAATTCTTAAGATTGAAATTAGATTGAGCTACCATGTACTGAATTCTTTCCATTTGTGGCTTCCCTCTATACGTCGGTGTTACCTTTTCAAACAATCGCAAAGCTTTTTTAAAATCCTTCGCTTCGTACAACTTAACAGCCAATTTATATTGATCAAGAATGGTTCCTTTATTCAATACTCTCTGGTATTCTCCGCATGATACCATGATCATACTAACAACCAATAAAAAAATAAAATTTTTAATTTTTTGCATCGGGCAAAATTACTAATTAATTATGGATAAATAAAACGATTTAACGCACAGTTCATTGTGCACTGCAATTAATAGCAAAACAAGGACATATCCCCTTAAAAACTTGCTAAATCTTTGTTAATGTTAAATTTCGGCTCCAGGAAGTGTAATTAGCTGCTTCACATCGTTGTCAAATAGATACAATCCTCCTTTATCATCTCCAATCAAATTGATCTTATCTAAGATGTTTCTGGCTAAGGCCTCTTCTTCTATTTGTTCTGACACATACCACTGTAAAAAGTTATGTGTAGCATAATCCTTTTCTTGCAAGGTAATATCTACCAGATCATTGATCGATTTCGACACTTTTACTTCGTGGTCGAATAAATTTTGAAACATTTCTTTAAAAGATCCAAAAGAAACTGGAGGTGCTGCCAATTCTGATACTTTCGCATGACCACCTCTTTCATTGATAAATTTGACCAATTTAAGCATGTGCTGTCTTTCTTCGTCTGAATGCGCATACATAAACGTAGCGACTCCTTCAAAGCCTAGTGTTTCGGCCCAGGATGCCATGGCTAAATATACTTGAGAAGATTCTGCTTCAACAGTTACTTGTACATTCAAGGCATCTTCTATTCTTTTGGTCAACATAAATTTTAAATTAAAAGTTCGCTACAAAATTAGCAATTTCTTTTTGAAGTTTTACAGAAGCTTTTACTAAAGGTAAACGCACTTCGTTTCGACAAATAGAGAAGTCATTCAACATCGATTTTATTCCTGCCGGATTTCCTTCAGCAAAGATCATATCAATGCTATCTGCCATTTTATAATGAAGGTCGTATGCCGCTCTATTCTCACCGTTTAAACCTAATTGTATCATTATTGAAAAGTCTTTAGGTAAACCCTGTCCGATAACACTGATCACTCCTGCTCCACCTGCCAGTACCATAGGGAGCGCAATCATGTCATCACCCGAAATGACTAAAAAGTCTTTTGGTTTATGTTGAATGATCTTCATTGCCTGCACAGTATCTCCAGCCGCTTCTTTTACTGCAATAATGTTATCAAAATCATAGGCCAAGCGAACCGTTGTTTCCGGCAGCATATTAGAAGACGTTCTTCCCGGTACGTTATATACGATGATGTCCTTCTCTGTAGATTCGGCGATCGCTTTAAAATGCTGATATATTCCTTCTTGAGTTGGCTTATTATAGTAAGGAGAAACGGAAAGTATCGCATCAAAATGAGACAGATCCGTCGTTTTAATCTCTTCTACTACAGCAGCTGTATTATTCCCTCCAATACCAAGTACTAAGGGTAATCTACCATTATTGACGGCAACGATCTTGTTCTTAACGGCTTCTTTTTCTTCTTTATTTAAAGTGGCAGGTTCTCCTGTAGTGCCCAACACCACCAAATAATTAATACCATTATCGATCTGGAAATTCACTAGACGTTCTAAACCGTCAAAATCGACAGATTTATCTTCATTAAAAGGGGTCACCAGTGCAACACCTGTACCTACAAATTTATTCATGGTAAGCTTCTTAGATTTATTTCTGTAAAATTACTCTTTTTTGAACAGGTATGTGCATTAAAAAGTGTGAGGATTTATGATTTTTACAAATTCATCTCGTTTGTTAAAATTTACAAACTATCCATCCATTCTATTTAGTATTACTAAGTATTTCTTTACTTCGTTCAGGTAAGCGTCCATGTCTTTCCCCTCAGTTTTCACTTCCATATCGAACAAACGCGAATCCACTTCAGCATATCCTACTTTGAATGTGGCTTTAGACAATAATGTTACATACTCTGCATACAAATGTTTTTGGTCAAAAAAAGTGATCAACAGGTCAAACTCAGTATCTAAAAATGCTTGCAAACTACTGTCTGTTATGTTTCCTTTCCAATCAAAATCGTTTTCAGAAAAATGTTTATATGAAGATTCATTGTCCTTGCTAAAGGCTCTGAAACTGTAAATTTTGGGATTTCTTACATCAAAAGTATTGGTAACCAATTGTTGTAAATCTACATTTTGAGAAATGGTCTCCAGACCTAAGATCCCGACGGTTGTGACCTTTTGATGAACCGGTTTTTTCTTTACTTCCGGCTCCTTTAACAACGACTGGTATCTTTTTTCTAGAAAACGCTTTTTTATTTTTCTAAACTTCATCAACTAATTAATCAAAAATGTATCTTAGCACAAGACAAATGTAACTAAACACTTTTGTATTTTATGAAAAAAATACTCTTCTCCTTTCTACTTGTTTCTTTCTTCCTTTCTTGTAAAGATGTTGCCTATAAAAACACGAAGATCGTTGGAAAAACAAGTCAAATCGACAGTACAACAGTAGCCGACTCAACCTATATTAAGGTCATTGAACCTTATAAAGAGAAAATGATCAAAGAAATTAACACCGTGCTTACCTATACTCCAATAGATTTGGTTCGGACTGATGGTAACAGGCAAAGTACATTGGGTAATCTATTGGCTGATTTAGCCTATACAAGAGCGAACCCTTTGTTTAAAAAGGAAACAGGAAAGGACATTGATTTTGCACTGTTTAATTATGGAGGCATACGTTCAGGTATCTTTACCGGTGACGTAACGAATAGAAACGCTTTCCAGCTTATGCCTTTTGAAAATATGTTGGTCGTGGTAGAGTTATCTGCAGAAAAAGTTCAGGAGTTGGTCAATTACTTTACTAATGGTAACAGGGCGCATCCACTATCAAAGCAAGTCCAACTAACGATCCGTCAAAATGGGCATACTCTGAAAATTCATGGGAAGCCTTTTGACAAATCTAAAACCTACTATGTGCTAACCAGCGATTACTTGCAATCTGGAGGAGATCGTATGGATTTCTTTAAAGATCCAGTTAAACTTTACAAATTAGATTACAAAGTGCGCGATGCTATTATAGATTATTTTAAAAGTGTGGATACGTTAACCTCAACATTAGATAACCGTGTAATTCTTAAGTGATGGATAGAAGAAAATTTATTAAAAACTCAGCTGCGGCATCATTGGTAACATTGGGAGGTTTATCCTTACCTTCTTTCACCTCTAAGAAGCAGAAACACATTACCATTTTACATACCAATGATACGCATAGTCAGGTAGAACCTTTCGAGAAAAATCATCATAGAAATCCAAATAAAGGAGGTGTTGCCAGAAGAGCTACATTGATTGAGGGTATTAGAAGAGAAAATCCAAACACTTTATTATTAGATGCTGGAGATATTTTTCAAGGCACTCCGTATTTCAATTATTTTGGAGGAGAACTGGAATTCAAATTAATGAGTATGTTGAAGTATGATGTAGCAACCATTGGAAATCATGACTTTGATAATGGAATAGACGGTCTATACAAACAACTCCCACATGCTAAGTTCGATTTTGTTTCTGCCAATTATGACTTTAAAAATACTGTTCTAGATACCCATGTAAAACCCTATAAGATCTTAAAGCGAGATGTTATTAAAATTGGAATCTTCGGATTAGGTGTAGCCTTAAAAGGTCTGGTTGGAGAAAAGCTCTATAAGGAAACTAAATACTTAGATCCTATCGGGGTGTCACAAGATATGACCCGAATTTTAAAAGATGAGGAACACTGCGACCTTATTATTTGCCTATCCCATTTAGGCTATTTTTACAGAAGAAATCCAAGCAGAATATCAGATCTTAATTTGGCAAAAGCTACCAAAAATATTGATCTTATTATTGGTGGACATACACATACTTTCTTACCAAAACCTACAGTTGTAAAAAATAGTGAAGGAGAAAACATGCTGGTTAATCAGGTGGGCGCATATGGGATCAATCTAGGTAGAATTGACTTCTATTTTGATGAAGTGAATGAAAAAACTGCTAACGGAAAAACAATTTTAGTGTAAGTTTATTTCAGCTTTTCGTCTAAATCATCAGAAATAAACAAAGAGTACTGATGAAGAAATATTTTCCATTGATTTTAAAGCTTGCTGCTGCCATCATTATGTTGCAAACCTTGTTCTTCAAGTTTTCAGGAGCACAGCAAAGTATAGATCTATTCACGGAAATTGCTGGAGAGAATCAAGCGTATATGAGAATAGGAACCGGGGTTATAGAGCTTATCGCTTCTATATTGCTATTTATACCTAAAAGAACATGGTTAGGTGCTTTATTAGCCTTAGGAACCATGACCGGAGCTATCTTATCTCATATTTCCATTCTGGGAATCATTCACAATAACGATGGCGGTGCCTTATTTATTGGCGCAGTGATTACCTTCCTAGCCAGTTTAATTTTATTAATACTAAACAGAAAGGATATACCTTTTCTTGGGGGAAAGTTATAAGTTATTATTTGCTAACTATCTATGAAATGGCTTTAGAATTCTAAAGTCATTTTTTTTATGTAGTTTTAAGTATCATTGCTCTACAAATTAGGTATTGTGCAATGATATATGTGATCATAATAGAAATTCCCAGCAACTCTGTCGAATAATAAAACTTATTAATAGCTAAAATGCTGTCAGAAGCTATAAACGTGAGCGCTCCTAAAAATAGCCAACCATTTTCTACAGAGCGTTTACCTGTATAGATAACGAAAGTAATCACTCCAAAAATAGAAATTACTATACCGTATGCGATAACCGGGATCAGTAGCTCACCAAGTCCGGAATAGATCGTGTAAATTAATCCTCCTAGCAAAGCAACAAAAGGTAAAGAATGTAACAATATCTTAGGAATGGAAACTTGATTTAAAAACTTAGACGACACAGTAATTAGTAAGACATGTGCCAGTAGAAACGAAGCCAATCCATAGATAAAGAATTGATCCTGAAACAACAATAGTACATCTCCCCAAAACGCAAAAAATAGGGCTGAAACATACCAGAAATTAGGTTTTTTAACCGATACCAAATACAAGGTGACCAATGATGTTGCTATCAGTGGTTTTGCGATCATTTCTACTTCTTTGTTGTGTGTTATAATCGCATATATATCCGTAGCAGCTACCAATAGAAAGAAAGTTGAAGCTACAATTTTTTTAGTTGATTTCATGATTATAGTTTTATTAGTTCTCAACCCGTTTGCCGATAATGTAGTTACACTCCGCTAACGTGTAATACTCGAACTGATATTCTCCGGTTCGTTAGTAGTCTTGCCGTCATCCCGACCATAATGGAGGGATTTCAAAGATTTCTCCATTCCGCTTTGCTCCACTCGAAATGACAAATTTTATATATCGTCAATTAATCATTTCAATAAATTCTTGCTCGGAAATAATAGTTACTCCTAAATCTTCTGCCTTGGTCTTCTTACTAGGCCCCATATTGTCTCCGGCCACCACATAATTCGTTTTTTTAGAGATGGATGAACTCACTTTACCTCCATTATCTTCTATGGCCTTCTTCAGCTCATTTCTACTCATCTGATGAAACACTCCAGATACTACAAACACATTCCCATTTAGTTTATCGGTTTGATTTTCCAAACTCTCTGCAGAAACTTCCAACTGCACTCCGTATGATTTCAATCTATTCACCAATCGAATATTTCCTAAGTCATTAGAAAATTCTACGATGCTTTCCGCAATTCGATCTCCAATCTCATCTACCGTAACCAGCGTTTCGAAATCAGCAGCCATAAGGTTGTCCATAGATTTAAAATGCTTAGCCAATTTCTTGGCTACTGTTTCACCCACAAATCGAATTCCTAACGCAAACAATACTTTCTCAAATGGAATTTGTTTTGACTGTTCTATTCCATCGATCATGTTTTGAGCAGACTTTTCGGCCATACGCTCCAAAGGAATTACCTGCTCAACTTTCAGATCGTATAGATCTGCATAGCTCTCAATCAATCCCTCTTTACGCAATAGATCTACTGTCTCCCCTCCAAGCCCATCAATATCCATCGCTTTTCTGCTGATAAAATGTTGAATACGCCCTGTAATCTGCGGTGCACATCCGTAGGTATTCGGACAGTAATGTTTCGCATCTCCTTCCGTTCGAATCAGTTCCGTTTGACACTCAGGGCAATGTGTTGCATACACCGTAGGCTCGGAATCTTCAGGTCTTTTGGATAGATCTACTGCAATGATTTTTGGAATGATCTCTCCTCCTTTTTCTACAAACACTGTATCTCGCTCTCGAATATCTAGTTTTTCAATCTGATCTGCATTGTGCAAAGAAGCGCGCTTCACAATCGTCCCTGCCAATTGTACGGGTTCTAAATTGGCTACTGGTGTAATGGCTCCTGTTCTTCCAACTTGATAGGTAATTTCATTTAAAACTGTAGAAACCTGTTCTGCCTTAAACTTGTAGGCAATCGCCCAACGCGGTGACTTGGAAGTATAGCCCAACTCTTCTTGTTGTTGTAGATTATTGACCTTAATAACTACACCATCCGTTTCATAGGGAAGGTCATGACGTTTTATATCCCAAGTATTTACAAACTCAAAAACTTCGTCAATGGTTTTAGCCAAGATAATGGTATCGGGTATCTTGAAACCAGCATTTCTGGCTGCTTTTAAACTGTCGTAGTGTGTTGTATATTTTCGTTCATCAGTAACTACCTGATATAACAAACAATCTAAAGGTCGTTTTGCAACTTCTGCACTATCTTGTAACTTTAAACTTCCACTTGCTGTGTTTCTTGGGTTTCGATAGGCTTCTTCGCCATTTGCTAGTCGCTCTTCATTCATTTTTTGAAAACCGTCTAATGGTAAGATGATCTCACCACGCATTTCAAAATCATTGACAAAATCGGTTTGTAAAGTCAATGGTAACGATCGAATGGTTCTAATATTAGTAGTCACATCATCTCCCTGGAATCCATCTCCTCTAGTTACAGCCTTAACAAAAGTTCCATTCTCATACGTCAGATTGATAGAGGCACCATCATATTTTAATTCGCAAGTGTATTCAATATCATCCGAACCCAGCATTTTCTGAATGCGCTTTTCCCAGTCCAATAAATCTTCTTTAGAATACGAATTATCTAAAGAATACATCCTGTTCTTGTGAACTAATGTTTCAAAGTTCTTGGTGATACCTCCTCCTACTCTTTGGGTAGGTGAATTGGCATCGTAAAGTTGCGGGTTTTCTTCTTCTAACTTCTCCAATTCTTTGAGTTTGATATCGAACTCATAATCGGAAATTGTCGGATTGTCTAGTACGTAATAGTTGTGGTTATGCTGACGTAACTCATCTCTGAGCGCCTGTATCTTTTGTTCTATATCCATTCTAATCTCTCTTCGTACCTCTTAAAACACTCACTCCCTTTGGAAATGGATTTCCTGAAGCTCTTCTAAAAGAAACCACTTGCCCTACGTGCCATAAAGCATCCGAAATGGGGCCATTTATCTGATTCCAAAAAGGGTATTCGCTTGTTTTATCTCCTCTTTTAAATACAATCTTATATTCTGATAGATCCTTGCTTTTCTTAAAAATAGCACTCGCTTTTCGTATATTTTCTAAGGTTTTCTTTCTTTTTTCCGCATAGGTCATTTTAGGTTGAGGCTTCTCATTTGGAACTTTTAAAGCTGAATTTAAAACAACCTGGGATAGCCCTAAAATATGATCAATGGTCTCTTCCGCTGTTCTAGCTTCCTTACTAGGCTTATAACTTAAATCTTCAGCTCTTAGTTGATAGGTAGCCCAGTAGTATCTGAAACCAAGTCCGTCTATCATTCTGCTCACCACCGTTCCGGCATTGTATTCTTTTGGTGCGTCTGGAATTTTGTAATAATGGTCTTGTTCGTCTTGTGCATTCATTTGTAGACTAATTGATAAAACTAGCACGAGTGTAAAAATAGATTTCATTTCATTGATTTAGTAGGCTAAAAATACAGAAAATAAATAAGGCATTACACAAAACAAATGTGAAAAAAATGAACTTACGGGATAAGAATATATGCCTATTTATGAATATATTAATACACATTCTATAGATTGTTTATTACATTTACCTGTAACACAAAATGATCCTTTTGAGAAAAATAGTACTTTCCATTTTTAAGGTATATCTATTTACATGGTTGTTTGCCTTTCTTTTTTTCTCTTATAATGTCTATTCGAGCTCGACTTCTTGGAGTAAAATTTTCGCTTCTTTTTTTGAAATAGCATTCTCTTTAGGCGGACTTATAACCGTGCATATTATATTCTTATTTTTTTTCGTGTTCTTTTTAATCTTTAGGTATTTTGTATCTGTATATAAAAAAAGAGGGATAAAAATTGCTTTAATTCGATTTACAATACGGTTTTTACTACCTACCCTATTAATTGTTTTTTCATTTACATATATTATTAGTAAAAACAATCAGGAAGATTATACTTATGCATGGAATTATGCTGCAGAAAATACCTCTGAGAAATCCAAAAAATCTTTTTTAGTTGATGAAAAAATAAGAGGTATGAGTGTTTATCAGATTGGAAGAAATAGAAATGTAAACATTTCTGAATTGATCAAAACGAATATAGAATGGGTTGCTGTTATTCCTTACTTCTATCAAAAGGATGAAAACACAAAGAACATTAATACTCCAAAAGAAGTAGGAATTTGGTCCAAGAGGGATTCTAGTTTCATTAGAGATATTAAAAAACTACATCAGAAAGAGTTATATGTTATGATAAAGCCGCATTTATGGATGTCATCAGGGTGGCGTTCTAATATTCATTTTAAAAATTCTGAAGACTGGGATTCTTGGTTTTCAGATTATAGAAAAATCATGATGCATTATGCTTATATGGCAGAAGAAACAAATACAGAACTCCTTTGTATAGGTACAGAACTTCGAAATGCTTTACAGGAACAACCGAACCAATGGCTGCAATTATTAAAAGAAATTAGAGCCATCTATACTGGGAAAATAACATATGCTGCCAATTGGGACGACTCTTTAGATTTCCCAGCTTTTTGGACCGCACTAGATTATATTGGGATTCAAGCGTATTTTCCATTGACCAAAAACAAAAACCCAAATCTACAGGATATTAAAAAAGGATGGAATCCACATATCGAAAAATTAAAAACGCTTTCCGAAAAGTATAGCAAGCCCATACTCTTTACTGAAGTTGGGTACAGAGATGATCTTTCTGCTACCATAAAGCCATGGGAATGGGAAAGTTCATTTAAAAGGCTCTACAAAAAGAAATCGGATAGAACGCAACAACTGGCATACGAAGCACTGTTTGAGGAACTTTGGGATAAGCCTTGGTTTGCGGGGGTGTTTCCTTGGGAGTGGACTAGTTCTGATTTTCCCATCTACAAGAAACCTGCGCAAAACACCATTACAATTTGGTACAACAAATAAAAGCCCGAAACAATACGTTCCGGGCTTTATATATTTTACAATACTATACTATTAATAGTAGGTATATCTTCTCACTTTAGCAATGTGTTTTGCCAAACGCATTACTTGATGTGAATATCCGTATTCATTATCATACCATACATAGATTACGATCGTGCTTCCATCTGTAATCGTTGCTTTACTATCGAAAATAGAGGGGGCTGTAGAACCGATGATATCAGATGACACCAATTCATTATCTAGTGAGTATTGAATTTGCTCTACTAATTCACCTTCCAAAGCATTGTGCTTCATGATGGCATTTAATGAATCTGTAGTAACCTGACTATGTAACTGTAAGCTTAATACTGCTAATGAACCATTGGGTACTGGTACACGAATTGCATTCGAAGTTAACTTTCCTTCTAAGGCTGGCAATGCTTTTGCAACTGCTTTTCCTGCTCCTGTTTCTGTAATTACCATGTTCAATGCAGCCGCTCTACCTCTTCTGTATTTCTTGTGCATATTATCTACCAAGTTCTGGTCATTCGTATATGCATGAATCGTTTCTAAATGTCCTTTAATGATCCCGTAGTTATCTTCTAATACTTTTAATACTGGAGTAATGGCATTTGTAGTACACGAAGCCGCTGAGAAAATATCTACTGTATCCGGATCATGATCTTTATGATTTACTCCATGTACAATATTTGGCACACCTTTTCCAGGAGCCGTTAGCAATACTTTGCTTGCTCCTTTTGCCTGTAAATGTCTTCCTAAAGCTTCTTTATCTCTAAATGCTCCTGTATTATCAATAATTAAGGCATCTTCAATTCCGTATGCCGTATAATCAATATCTTCTGGTGCGTTTGCAGAGATCATAGTTACCGTAGTACCATTAATGATCAATGCATTGTTTTCTGCATCTACTTGAACTGTTCCTAAGAAATCTCCATGTACCGAATCTATACTCAACAATGAAGCTCTCTTTTCTAATACCGTTTGATTAATCTCTCCACGAGTAACTACAGCTCTTAATCGTAATTGAGAACCTTTACCCATTTTAGACATCAACTCTCTTGCTAATAATCGTCCAATTCTCCCAAAACCATATAGTACAACATCTTTTGGCTGAATGTCCTGTGCTTCAGTAACATCTTTTAATTGTCTCTTAACAAAATCTATTTTGTCTTTACAACCATCAACGTCTAAATGACATTCGTAGGCTAATTTTCCAATATCCAATTTTGACGATGGTAAATTTACTTGCTGAATTGCTTTTGCAATTTCTAAAGCGTCATGAATCGTAATTGGTTTTGCTACAAATTCCTTTGCATAATCAATCAAGTTTAGCACTTCACTGGCTCTTTTATCAACCAATTGATTTCTAAATAATACGAGCTCGATAGATTTATCGTACCAAAGATCATTTACAATGTTTATAAACTCAACAGTAGCTCTTCTAGTTAAAGCCTGTTCAGCAACTTCTTTTTCGTAATTTGTTATTTGTGACATAGTTGTGTGTAACTAAAAAGTTAAATTTTGCTGCAAAAGTATTAATTTCAAACGATTTCGTAAACCTTTTTGCAATAAAAAAACCTCGATCAAAATCGAGGCTGTTTTAATTTAAAAATTCTTTATTTATCTAAACCTAAAACGTTCTTTTTCTCCATCTAAATTGATCATCTCAATAACAATAGAATATCTACTTTTACGAACCTGATCTAAAATTCGAACAGCTTCTGAAGCATTCGACACTTTTTTGTCATTAATCTTCGTAATAACAAAATCTTTTAAACTGTTTTCTTCATCTCTACTGCTGGTTGCATATATTTTTGCTCCTCCACGAATATCAAATTTCTTTAGTTCTTTCTTTGTCAAATTCTTTAACTGCCATCCAAAAGAGTTAGATGTAAATATATCTCTTTTACTCAATTTTACTTTCTTCGTCAACGACCTTCCCTCTCTATCTACAGTAACATCCACAAACTCTCCTGGCCTTTTTGCTGTCAATTGACCTGTTAGCTCAGAAAATTTGGTAATCTTAACATTGTTAATCATTTTAATAACATCTCCTTGCTGCAATCCAGATTTTCTCGCTTCGCTTTCGCTATCTAAAGATCCAATTTTAACTCCAGAGATACTCGTATCTCTAATATCTACACTAATTCCTAAGATTGCTTCTTGAACGCTTCCAAACTCCAAAATATCGTCAATAATTTTTTTAGCAATATTCGAAGGAACCGCAAAAGAGTATCCTACATAAGATCCCGTTCTAGAAGATATTGCCGTATTGATCCCAATTAACTCTCCTCTTGTATTTACCAAAGCTCCTCCACTATTCCCAGGGTTAACCGCAGCATCTGTCTGAATAAATGCATCTACATTCGAATTTCCTTGCAGATCTCTTCCCTTTGCACTAATAATTCCTGCTGTAACCGTTGAATTCAAGTTGTATGGATTTCCAACAGCTAACACCCACTCTCCTATCTTGGCATTATCAGAATCTGCAAAAGGAATATAAGGCAACTTCTCATCAGCATCTATTTTTAGCAGGGCAATATCATTCTTCTGATCAGTCCCAATTAATTCAGCTTTATATTTCTTTCTATTATTTAAGGTGATCTCTAAATCCGTTGCATTATCAATTACATGATTATTGGTCACGATATAACCATCAGAAGACACAATCACTCCGCTACCCGTACCCACCTGCTCGTACTTCCTTGGTCCATTAAACAAATCGTTCCAAGAACTAATTCCAGATTTTACAGCAGTATTCTTAACGTGGACTACAGAGTTCACTGTTTTCTCTGCAGCTATTGTAAAGTCTAATGCGTTCGCATCCGTATTTGTATCTAAAGCATTTGTGAAATTCGACTGAATCGTTGGTATGGGACTTTGAATGGTCCTTTCAATTACAGTTGGTTGATCAAAAAAAAGTTTATATCCACCTAATGTCATCATCCCTCCAACAATAGCAATTCCTAATAATCCTATTACTTTTTTCATTTCTTAAAATTTTTATATACTCAAAGTTACACATTTTAACATTTCTATCAAGCTTGTTAACTTCGCCTTAACTCATTTTAACCCTGTTTTAACAGAAATAAATTGCCCTACTTTTTTGTATCTTTGCCAGCTATGATTCTCAACTTTTACAAATATCAAGGAGCAGGAAATGATTTCATTTTTCTAGACAATAGAAACGGCACCTTTCCTAAAGAGAACAAAGAGCTGATCGTGCATCTTTGTGATCGTCATTTTGGTATTGGGGCTGATGGCCTTATTTTAATTGAAAATCATTCTGAAACTGATTTTAAAATGGTCTATTTTAATGCAGATAGCAGCCAAACCATGTGTGGGAATGGAGCAAGATGTGCTGTTGCTTTCGCGAAAAAGTTAGGCATTATCAATGAATCAGCCAATTTTACAGCGTATGATGGACCACATTACGCAGAAGTGAATGATGATGGAACTATTTCTCTGGAAATGATTGATGTTGACCAAATAGATGTTTTAGAAGATCATGTATTTACTAATACGGGAACGTTGCATCATATTGAGGTTGTTAATAATCTTGAGAATTATCCTGTTGTAGAGTTAGGGCGAAAAATAAGAAATGAAGTTTACGGGGCTGAAGGAAGTAATGTGAATTTTATCGAGCAGACAAATGCGAACACATTTCTTATAAGGACATACGAACGCGGTGTTGAAGATGAAACATTAGCCTGTGGGACTGGAGTTACCGCTGCGGCAATTGCTGCACATAAAATTGGAAAAACAACTGATACTGTGGTGAATCTACATGCCATTGGAGGGAATTTACAAGTCAGTTTTGATGTCACTGATGGAATCTACAAAAACGTTGTCTTAACAGGTCCTGCTCAATTTGTTTTTCAAGGTACTTTTAACGTCTCATGATGCTATTAACAGGAAAACGTATTGCACTCCGAGCTCTAGAGCCAGAAGATCTCACTTTTTTATTCGAAATGGAGAATGATGAACGCTTTTGGCAAGTGAGTAATACGCACGTTCCTTTTTCTAAATATCTTTTAAAGAACTACATAGAGCAATCTCATCAAGATATTTATCAGGCAAAACAGCTGCGATTGGTCATTGAAGTACAATCCTCTGAAAAAGCTGTTGGGATGATTGATCTTTTTGATTTTGAACCTCGGCACAAAAGAGCAGGCATAGGTATATTAATTCATCCTGAACATCAACAAAAAGGATATGCCTCAGAGGCATTAGCGTTACTTGTATCCTACTGTTTTCAGCATTTGGAACTGCATCAGCTATATGCAAACATTACTTCAAACAATGATGCTAGTATTGCATTATTTGAGAAACACTTATTTAAAAAAATTGGCGTAAAAAAGGATTGGGCATTTTATAACAATACATTTACAGACGAAATTTTATATCAACGTATTCATGATTAAAAAGATCATTATTGGTGCATCAGCTATACTTCTTATTATAGCTGGTATTATAGGGTTTAATTATTATAAAACCATTTTTGGAGAAAGTGTCACTAAGAATGGAGCTATCTTTGTGCGCACTGGAAGTACTTTAGAAGAGCTTACTTCTAGCTTGACCGATTTTTTGCCCGAAGCGCATGATTTTGACTGGGTTGCAGAAAAGAAGAAATTCACAAAACCAAAAGCTGGGAAGTATCAACTAACCAAAGGAATGTCATTAAATGATCTCGTTAATCTGCTGAGAAGCGGAAATCAAGTTCCCGTTTCCGTCTCCTTTAACAATCAGGATACCCTGGAAAAACTAGCTGGAAGAATTGCTCAGCAAATCGAAGCGGATTCCACGGCTCTTGTCACTGCCATGTTAGATCCGATATTCCTGGAAAAGAATAAACTCACAAAAGCCTCAGCATTAGGCATGTATATACCAAATACCTACCATTTTTACTGGAACACTTCTGCTGAAGGTTTTCGTAACAAAATGAAGAAGGAGTTCGTAAAATTCTGGACCAGAGAACGTGTAGCCAAAGCAAAAAAAATAGGCTTAAAAAGAGATGAGGTGCTTACCATGGCATCTATTGTGCAAAAAGAAACTGCCCAAGTATCTGAACGCCCAACTGTTGCAGGTTTGTACATGAACAGATTCAATAAAGGTTGGCCATTACAAGCTGACCCTGCCATTATTTATATATTGAAACAACAACACGGACAGGATTATGTTGTTAAAAGAGTACTTTACAAAGATCTTGAGATCAAATCTCCTTATAATACCTATTTGAATCGTGGCTTACCACCTACTTTAATTGCCATGCCAGATATCTCATCCATTGATGCGGTATTGAATTATGAAAAGCACAATTATTTTTACATGTGCGTGAATGTCGATAAAATAGGGTTTCATGCTTTTGCAAGCGACTTATATGAGCATGGCAAAAATGCAAGAAAATATCAACGCTGGTTGGATAAGCAAGGAATACGTCGTTAATGAAAAAAGAGGTATTCATATTTTTTCTTTTTTATGTTGTTATGGCAACAGCACAAGAACCCTCATCTTTCTGGACAAAATCTGATACATTAAATAAACCTAGGAGAAACGCTGTCGTTATTTCTGAAAGCATTTTAGGAGCGGGTGCTTTACTTGCTTTGGATAGACTTTGGTACGCAGATTTTCCTAGATCCAGTTTTCATTTTACGAATGACAATAATCAATGGAAACAGATGGACAAAGTAGGTCATATTATGACCTCATATTATGTAGGTAAAATAGGAATGGAGTTCTTAGATTGGTCGGGTGTTCGTGAAAAAGATCAATTGTTGTATGGAGCGACTCTAGGTTTCTCCTTTTTAACAGCTATAGAGGTTTTGGACGGATTTTCGAGCGAATGGGGCGCTTCCTGGGGAGATATCGCGGCTAATGCTGCAGGAACCGGACTACTTATTGGACAGGAATTATTGTGGAAAGAACAACGAATCACAATGAAATATTCTTTTCATCAAACATCTTATGCTAAATTGCGCCCAAACACGCTAGGTGAAAATTTCCTACAACAAACCCTAAAGGATTATAATGGTCAGACGTATTGGCTATCTGCCAATATATGGTCCTTTAACAAAGAAGGAACATTTCCAAAATGGTTAAATATAGCTTTTGGATATGGAGCTGAAGGTATGTTGTATGGTGAAAACCTACCAACGAATATGTTTCAACAAGACCCATATCGACAATTTTACTTGAGTTTAGATGTAGATCTGACCAAGATTAAGACGAAATCAAAATTCTTAAAATCTGTCTTTTCTGTTATTAACTTCATAAAGATTCCTGCTCCCACCCTAGAATTTCGCACTAAAGGTGGTATAAAATTTCATTATCTGTATTTTTAAAAAGTTTAAAACAACTGATATTCAGTGTTTTAAAAAATATATTGTATCTTTGCACCCGCAAAACAGAAAGATTTAATTTATCAGAAAGTTTATCATTTTACTATTCGTTTTTGTACTCTGTGTAGGGGCAATGTCTATTCCAACAACTACAGAAGTTGTAAAGGAAGATACTACTGTTGTTTTTCCAGTAGAAAGTAGTATTGAGATTCCATTTTTACAAAATGATTTTGTTGCGTTTAAAGAGGCTTTAGCATTTAAAGAATCGCAAGGAAAATACAGGGTGGTCAATACACTTGGGTATTTAGGTAAATATCAATTTGGAAAAACTACCTTAGAACGTTTTAGAATCTACAATACAGATGGTTTTTTAAGAAACCCTGAATTACAAGAAAGTGCTTTCTTAGCCTATTGTAAAGTAAATAAGTGGATCCTACGAAAAGATATTAGACGTAGCGTTGGTAAAGTTATTAATGGTACTGAAATTACCGAATCAGGTATTTTAGCAGCAGCTCATTTAAGTGGTGCAGGAAATGTAAAGAAATATTTACGCTCTGGCGGTCAGCACAATCTTTCGGATGCGTATGGTGCTTCTATCTCCTTATATATGAAAAAGTTTGCTGGTTTTGACGTTTCTGAGGTAGAAGCTAATAGAAAAGCTAGGGTTTAAAAAACTTTAAGAATCACTCCTTTTAAATCTTCTTGATTTACAAATCCTGTAAATCTTGAATCTTCAGAGTAATCTCTATTATCTCCTAAAACAAAGAACTTTCCATTTGGAACTATTACTGGTCCAAAGTAGTCTTTATTCCAAGGTTTCTTGAATTTCTCAAGAATGATATCGTCTACATAGTCTATGCTATCCATTCTTCGGTTAAGACCATAATTACGAATGATAGGGTCACTTTCCTTAATAAACAGATAGTGTAAGCTATCAGAAACCCTAAGAACTTCCAAATCTTCATTTAACAAATTATCACTCCTTAAGCGATTCATGTTTTCTGTGGAAATTTCATAACTATACTTTAATTCCAGGCTATTATCAAGGTTCTTTCCATTTCTAAATAAAACCCCTCCAATTATTTGAATTGTATCATTTTCTCTACCAACTAATCGAAATACTTTTTCATACTTTCCAAAAAAAGAATCTTCATAATTAAAAACAATGAAATCAAAAATTTTTGGAGTAGCCAGATTAGACGAAATTGCACGATCACCCATCTTGATTCCTGGATCGTTCGCCGTTGAAGGGTTAGAGTAAAACACTAACCAGCCGGTAGGGTACAAAATGAAAAAATAAAAAGCGCCAATAATTGTAATAATTCCTAGTAACCTGATTATTTTCTTTTTCATACTTAATCAATACTATTTATGAATAATAAAGATAGCAGGCCTTTTATGAAGATCGGGCTGTTGTTGCTTCCATTCCTTAGCTGTATAGGTTCTTATATACTCTGAAGGCAAGCTAATATCTACCGCAATACATATACGCGTACCTGGAGTAAGCACAGCTTTGAGATCGGAAAACATCTTCTCATTCCGGTAAGGTGTCTCTATAAATATTTGAGATTGATCCTTTTCTTTAGATAATCTTTCCAACTCTTTGATCGCTTTTTTTCGATCTAACTTATCTATTGGTAAGTATCCATTAAACGCAAAATTTTGACCATTCATTCCTGAGGCCATTAATGCCATCAAAATAGAGGAAGGTCCTACTAAAGGAACTACTTGTATCCCTTTTTCATGTGCTAGCTTTACAATAGTCGCCCCTGGATCGGCTACTGCCGGCACACCTGCTTCAGAAAGTAACCCAACATTAATCCCTTGATCACATGCATTTAAGTAGGTACGTGTTTCTAGTTCCTCAGCATATTTATCGAGTAGCATGATCTGTAGATCGGGTTGCGATTTTTTAGGAGTGATCTTCTTAATAAATCTTCTTGCTGATTTTTCATTCTCGACAATATAATAATCAATTTGCTCGATCATTTTTCGAACAGAATAAGGCATTACCTCTAAAGGTTCTGTTTCTCCAAGTGTCGTTGGTATCAAGTATAATTTACCCTTCATCTTCCAAATGTACTTTAATTATTTCACATGCCTCATCCAGCATCGTGTATACATTTTCGAAGCCTCGATCTCCTCCATAGTATGGATCTGGCACTTCTCTATCCTGCCCCACATGTGACTCATTCAAGATCATTTTCACTTTAGCATTATCTTCTTCTGTTCTTGCTAAGGATAAAATATTATAGTAATTACTCTGATCCATAGCATAAATATGATCAAACTCATCGAAGTCTTCTATGGTAAATTTTCGTGCTCTTTGATCTGTAAGATCTATATGATACTTCCTAGCTACTTGAATAGATCTAGGGTCGGGTAATTCTCCTACGTGATATGCTGCTGTTCCTGCCGAATCAACAAAAACTTTGGATGCATCTACTTTAGATTTTAAAATACCCTCTGCTAATGGAGAACGACAAATATTCCCCAAGCAAACCATTAGTACTTTTTTCATGAGTTGAAGTTTAGAACGTTAACTTCTTCGTAAGGTCTTCTACATACTTCCTAAACTGTTTATCTGTTTCTGTCAGATTATCAACAGTTTTACAAGCGTGCAATACGGTAGCATGATCTCTCTGTCCAATTTGTGAACCTATACTTGCTAATGACGTCTTCGTCATTCTTTTAGCAAAATACATCGCCAATTGCCTTGCTTGTACAATATGTCTTTTTCTTGTTTTTGATTGTAGTGTTACTACATCCATATCAAAGTATTTTGATACCACTTTTTGGATGTAATCTATAGACACTTCTTTCTTCGTATTCTTAACAAACTTATCTACAATTTGTTTTGCCAATTCTAAAGAGAATTCTTTTCTATTGAACGATGCTTGAGCAATCATAGAAATAATAACTCCTTCTAGTTCACGAACATTAGATTTAATATTCTTTGCTATATATTCTACGATCTCATCTTCCATCTCTACGCCATCTCTAAACAACTTGTTTTGTAGGATAGAAATTCTTGTCTCGTAATCCGGCGCCTGTAATTCAGCAGATAGCCCCCATTTAAAACGAGATAGTAAACGTTGTTCAATATCTTGCATATCTACAGGTGCTTTATCCGAAGTTAAAATTACCTGCTTACCATTTTGATGTAAGTGATTAAATATATGGAAGAATACATCTTGTGTTCCTGCTTTACCTGATAAGAATTGCACATCATCAATTACCAGCACGTCGATCATTTGATAGAAATGAATAAAGTCATTTCTGGTATTCGATTTTACTGAATCGATAAATTGCTGTGTAAATTTCTCAGAAGAGATATACAATACGGTTTTTTCAGGGTACTTATCTTTGATCTCTACACCAATGGCATGCGCTAAATGTGTTTTTCCTAAACCAACACCACCATAAATTAATAGTGGATTAAAAGAAGTTCCTCCTGGTTTATTTGCAACTGCCATCCCAGCAGATCTTGCCAACCTATTTGAATCTCCTTCAACAAAATTCTTGAAATTGTAATTCGGATTTAATTGAGATTCAATTCTCACTTTTTGTAACCCTGGAATCACGAATGGATTTCTCAATTCTCGTTTATCTACCTCTAAAGAAACAGCTACTTTTTGCGGTTTCAAAGGATCTCTATTCGAGCTTGGGATTTTTACGATCTGAGGTCGGTTACTACTATACGTATTTTCCATACGTACATCGTAAATTAATTTAGCGTCATTTCCTAATTCTCTTACCAACGCTACACGTAATAATTTAATGTAATGTTCCTCTAACCATTCGTAAAAGAATTTACTCGGAACTTGTATGGTTAATGCCTCTCCAGATAACTTAATTGGCTTAATAGGTTCGAACCAAGTTTTATAAGCTTGCGGCTTAATATTGTCCTTTATAAAAGACAGGCACTCGTTCCAAACTGATTGAGCAGTTTTAGTCATTTAGGTATATCGAAAATTAGTTGTTAGACGGTAATTTGTTACTCTTTGTTCCCTCTCTTAAATAGCTTTACAAATGTGTGAATAAATTTTAGTATAAAAAAATGAAATCGCTATTGATTATTAATTATTTTTTCCGTAACCTAAGGCATCAAAATGTTTAAAAAAATTGATCCAATTTTCAACAAAAGCTAGAATTCGATATGGCGAGACAGATCAAATGGGTGTCGTTTATCACGGAAATTATGCACAATATTTCGAAATAGCCAGAACCGAATGGTTGCGTACCTTGGGTATTACATACAAAGATATGGAGAACGAAGGAGTTATGCTACCAGTTATCTCATTGTCTTTTAAATTCTTGGATTCAGCAAAATATGATGATATCATCACGATTAATATCAGTATTAAAAAACCTCCTGTAGTAAAAATTGAGTTTGACTATGAAATCTTAAATGAGGGTGGAAAGTTATTAACAACTGGGAATTCAGTTTTGGCCTTCATGAATATGAAAACAGGAAAGCCCATGAAGTGCCCTGATTATATTTCTGACAGGTTAGTTTTCTAATTCTTTTATAGCTACTCGATATAGGTTTTCAAAGGTACTAAAAACCGTCTCCGCATCTTTTTTTCTGACACTTATTATATAAGTACAATCCTCTTCTAATCGTTGCTGGATAATCTTGAGATTTTTCTCCTTAATAATACGCATCACTTTGTTCATCATATCATATTGAAAAGATATCTGATATTGAACATCTATGGTCTTGTCTCTGATATCTGAAACTTCCAATGCCAATTGTGCTGAATTCCTGTATGCATTTATGAGTCCTCCTACCCCTAATTTCGTTCCTCCAAAATAACGTACAGATACAATTAAAATATTGGTTACATCATACGATTGTATTTGTCCATAGATTGGCATTCCTGCTGAGTTACTTGGTTCTCCGTCGTCATTTGCTCTAAAACGGATCTGCTCCACCCCTAGTTGCCAAGCATAGCAAAAATGTCGAGCTGAATGATGCTTCTTTTTCAAACTATCTAAAGCTGCCTTAATATCATCTTCATTATGTACAGGAAAAGCATATCCATAGAACTTACTATTTCTATCTTTAAATAGTGTTTCTTCAGATGGTACTTCAATGGTTCTATATGTATCTTTATTATCCATATAATACTACTAAGAATATACTAACAATTGCAATCCCTATTCCAGCCCAATTTTTCTTGATCAGTTTTTCTTTAAAGATGAGCAATCCAAAAAGTGTGGTTAATATAACAACACTTACATTGTTAATTGTAAAAACAGTAGAACTTTCAAAGCCTTCTGTCTTCAAGGCTTTTAATAGAAACTCAATGGAGTAATAATTAGGTATTCCTAAAGCGATTCCTCCAAGAATATTTTTAAATTGAAACTTGAACTTTCCTTGAGACGCCTGCAGCATTAATAACATGCACCCTAACACAGATGCAAAAATAAAGATGGTAGCAGAGAAGATAGGCACACCTCCATCCGGCACTAATCTCGTTTCAACATATTTTAAGGTGGTATCCAAAACTCCAGAACCAATAAAAAGTAGCAATGGAAAAATCAAATTCTTCTTTTTTAATGGCTCAGAATCACTTTTAGAGGCAGACAAGTAAACCGCTACTAAGGCTAGTAGTATTCCAATAACCTTTAAATACCCAACGGCTTCATTATAAACAATCACTCCAAAAACAACCGGGATGATTACCGACATTTTATTGGCTACTGAAGCCACAGATAAACCATTCTTTTGGGCCGTTGCTGCCATCAAATTAAACACTATGATAAAGATGACACTCAAACTTAAAGCCCCAAAAAACCAAGGTTGGCTAGGGATTTGTGATACTTCTAACGACAGATCGGATGAAATAAAGCCAATTAAAAAAGCGACAAAATAGTTTATCGTAATTGCCTGTAAAGTATGTATCTTAAAGACGTTGAACAGCTTGAATATGACAAACAAGCAACTAGAGATTAAGATACTTATCACTAAGTGATCCATATTAAAATTCTATTCTTTTTAGTAAATTGACAATGTCTTCAGTTTCCGGGTCAATATGCCAAACGTTTTTCCCTAACTCTTTGGCTGCATCCGTATTTTCTTTGGTATCATCAATAAAGATCGTTTCAGATGCAACGAGATTATTTTCTCTTAAAACAAACTCATAAATGTCCTTATCTGGTTTTCTTAAATTGATCTCATGAGATAGATAGAATTTTTCAAAATAACTCATAAACTCAGTATACAACCCCTCTCCCCAATCCTTCTTAATCCAGGAAATATGTAAGTCATTCGTATTACTCAACAAGAACAGTCTATACTTTTTGGAGGCTGCTAACTCTTTTAAAAACTCTAACCTATGTAATGGAAAATCTTTTAAGATAGCGTTCCATGCATCGATAAATTCTTCTCTTGAAATTTGAGGGTACATTTTAGTAACCGTTTGCACAAAAGCATCGGTTGAGATCATTCCCATCTCATACTCAAAACATAGATCTCGCATCTCATCTGTAAATTCTGTTACCCCTAATTTTGCAAGTTCCTCAGCAGTTGCTTTTTTATCTAGATTGATAAATACATCCCCGTAATCAAAAACAATGTTCTTAATCATTTCTATACCTTTTTAAAACATCGAGTAAAATTCTTTCTTCCGAAATCTTTTTTGCAGAAAGAATAGGAGCTTTAATTCCTTCCTTAAATAATACATCCCCTATAAAAACATTCGCTTCATCCCATAAATTACCGTCTATGAAAGTTTGCAACGTTACAGTCCCGCCTTCAACAATAACGGATTGGATTCTATGAGCGTATAACGCAGCAACAATTTGCTTGGGTACATCTTTTGAAAAATCGATCTTTTCAAAGATCACATTCTCCTCATTTTCTTTATCTTTCTCTGTCACCACTATAGTTAACACAGATCCGTCAAACACGTGAAGTTCATTAGAAAGTTTCAGTTCCTTATCGATTACAATTCTTATTGGATTTTCACCAGTCCAATCTCGTATAGTCAGCTTGGGGTCATCCGCTTTTACCGTATTTGTCCCAACTAAAATTGCATGTTCTTCTCCTCTCCATTTATGAACTAATTGTCTGGATTTCTCATTGGTGATCCAAACTGGTTTTTGGTCATTTCTATGTAAAGGAGCTATAAAACCGTCCTTTGTTTCAGCCCACTTTAAGATAATGAATGGTCTTTTTTTATTTTGATTCGTAAAAAATCGTCTATGGTGTTGTAAGCACTCTTCTTCTAAGATGCCAACAGTCACATTACAACCTGCATTCTTTAATCGTTCGATACTTTTCCCCGCAACAAGCTCATTAGTATCAACACAACCAATTACTACATCTGGTATTTGATGTTCAACAATAAGGTCAGCACAAGGTGGTGTCTTTCCAAAATGCGAGCAAGGTTCTAGCGTTACATATAAAGTAGATTCTTTAAGAAGAGTTGGATCTTTCACAGAGTTAATAGCATTTACCTCAGCATGATTCCCTCCATAAGGGCTCGTATATCCTTCTCCGATAATTTTATAATCGTGAACAATTACAGCTCCTACCGATGGATTTGGCCTTGCTGTTCCAATTCCATTTGCAGCTAACTCCAAACAACGTCTTATATACTTTTCGTGCTGCAAGGCTTATTTGATTTTAATCTCTTGAACCGTGTTTACGGGAAATGTCTTTGAAATCCCTAACGTTCTAAAGTATAGATTTCCAACATAGCGAACCTTAATAGATTTATTCAAAAAAGAATCTACCAATCCTCCTAGAATACCATTTTTATTATTCTCAAAAACTCTTTTAATAGGAATCTCTACGATCATAGGAATAGCGAACTCTTTTCTGGCTGGAATTTTAAAAGGTTCTGAAGATACTTTAGCCAATTTAGCACCATTTACCCACACCTGAATACTATCTGTATAGAATTTCCCACCTATATCGTTTGGGTTTTTAAAAAAAGCATCTGCTCCCAATGTAATTGTCTTTTTACTTAGGTCTATAATCTTTACATTATCAACCTTTACAAAAACAGGTTTTTTGGTTACAGCACAACTTGCCAATACGAGTAAAGATGTAATTAAAATAAACGCTTTCTTCATGGTTTTTTTTATTAAAAATAGCTAAATTGCTCTTACAAAAGTACACTATATAAATGACATCTGAGACCTATCTTATCAGAGAAATTGAGCAAAAAGACAATGCACAAATTGCAGCCGTTATCAGAGATGTTCTCATTGAAATGGGAGTTCCTAAAGTAGGCACCGCATACGAAGACAAAGCTTTAGACATCATGTATGAAACATATAACAAAAAAAATGCCATGTATTTTGTTATTGAACACGATGGAAAGATAATTGGGGGTGGCGGTGTTTCGCAACTAGATAATTTTGAAGGTAATACCTGTGAGTTACAGAAAATGTATTTCTTACCAAAAGCCCGCGGAAAAGGTCTGGGAGCACAAATGATCGAAAAGTGTTTGACAAAAGCGAAGGAATTTGGTTTTGAACAATGTTATTTGGAAACCATGCCTTATATGAAAGCGGCTAAAAAATTGTATCAGCGAAATGGATTTGATTTTATAGATGGCCCTATGGGAGATACTGGCCATTATTCTTGTAATGTTTGGATGATTAGAAAGCTATGATGTTAAAAACATACAAACAGCATTTTAAAACATCTTTATCCAGTTTATATCCTGATGCGGAAATCGATTCTTTTTTCTTTTTATTGATTGAGGAGTATTTAGGTTTACAACGGATTGACATTAGTCTTCAACCCAACTTTGAAATTGATAGTAGCCAACAGAACAAATTAGATGGTGCCTTACAAAGACTGCAAAAAGAAGAACCAGTTCAGTACATTTTAAGGAAAACCGAGTTTTATGGATTACCGTTACTAGTGAATACACACACCTTAATTCCGAGGCCAGAAACAGAAGAACTCGTAGAATGGATACTAAATGACTTAACATCGAATTCTATACAAGATTCTTTAGAAATATTAGACGTCGGAACTGGGAGTGGATGTATTCCAATATCTATCGGTAAAAACAATGCTAGTACCAACATATCAGCTATTGACATTTCTTCCAAAGCTCTGGAAGTTGCAAAGAAAAATGCAAGGCTTAATGAAGTATCTATAGATTTTATTCAGACTGATATTCTAAAGACAAACCAACTTCCTAAAAAGTATGATCTCATTGTTTCGAATCCGCCGTATGTTAGAGAATTGGAGAAAATAGAAATCAAAAAAAATGTACTTGAGAATGAACCTCATGTAGCTTTATTTGTAAAAGACAACAATCCTCTTCTTTTTTACCATAAAATAGCTGATCTAGCCAAAGAAGCACTAAAAAAGGAAGGAGCATTGTATTTTGAGATCAATCAGTATTTAGGAAAAGAAACCGTAGCTTTACTTCAAACAAAAGGATTCAAAAAAGTAACATTGCGAAAAGATCTATTTGGTAATGACCGGATGGTCAAAGCTCAATTATAACCTATCGTATATATTATGAAGATCATAGACCTTTCAAAACCCATTCAATACAACAAGACCGATCCATGGTTTATGAAAGTAAAAATTAAACATAAATCACATAAAAAAGGTGGTTTATTAGTACGTTTGTTCGGATTGCCGAAAAAACTCTTTCCAAAAGGGTTTGAAGGATGGGCGGATGACACCATCAAAAAAATGGGAGTACATTCAACTACACATATAGATGCTCCTTGGCACTACTCACCTACTGTGGCTGGGGAGAAAGCTAAAACTATTGATGAGATTCCCTTAGAATGGTGCTATGGAGAAGGTTTAGTGATTGATATGAAGCATAAAGAAGATTTTGACGCTATTACCGTTGCCGATATTGAAACATTTTTAGAACAGCAACAACTTTCGTTAAAACCAGGAATGATCGTACTCATTAAAACGGGTCGTGATGTCTTTAATGGCACAAAGGAATTTCCGCATAAAGGAACTGGAATGAGTGCAGCCGCAACAGAATGGTTGATCGATCAAGGCATTAAAGTGATGGGCATAGACTCTTGGGGTTGGGATCTTCCTTTAAAACACTTAGTTAAGAAAGCAAAAGAAACGAATAACGCTGAGTTATTTTGGGAAGCACATTTAGTTGGGGCACGCAAAGAATATTGTCATATGGAGCAATTGGTCAATTTGGATGCACTTCCATACAGCGGGTTCAAAGTAGCAGTCTTCCCTTTAAAAATTGTAGGCGCCTCTGCTGCTCCAGCAAGAGTTGTAGCCATATTAGATCAATAAAATATATGTCATGAAAAAATTTATTCTCCTTCTTTTTTTGAGTCCATTATTAAGCCATGCTCAAATGAAAGACTATTCAAAGAAAGTCCAATCGATAGATAACACTATAGAAACGCTGTATTCTGTAATTTCAGGAGATAAGGGAGTTGTTAGAGATTGGGAGTTGTTTAAATACTTATTTCATAAGGATGCTAAGTTAATTCCATCAGGAACTAATCAGCAAGGTAAAACAGGTGTTCGTTTTATGAGCCCTGACGAATACATCAATACTTCTGGAAAATGGTTGTATGAAAACGGTTTTCATGAAAAGGAAATTGGCAGAACCACAGAACGATTTGGGAATATTGCCCATGTCTTTTCTAGCTATGAATCTTTCAGAACTAAGACTGACGAGAAACCTTTTATGAGAGGAATTAATAGTATTCAGCTACTTTATGATGGTAACCGTTGGTGGATCTTAAATGTCTATTGGATGGCTGAAAATCCAAAAAATCAAATTCCAAAGAAATATTTGAATAAAAAATAAGGTCAGAATACGTATTTTTACACAATTAAAGATCAAATAATTAGTTATATAATTCCAAAACCATATCACTTGAAAGCAAAAAAATTACTTCTTTTCGTAGCTATAACCTGTATTACTGCATTCTCATATGGGCAGTCCAAATCTACCTATGAATTTGAGAATGTTCAAAAAAATGAACAAAGTCTTGGTAAAGATTGTACACTAATTATTGATAAAAAAGAAAATATCTATACGTTTTCTTTTAAAAGTGTTAATGGAAAAAGTAACTTTCAAGTAGCTTTTAAATTGCGAGGTAATACAGCATTTGTAATAGGTGACGATGCTCCAAAACCAACACAATATAACGTTGTTAGTGACCTAGATAGTAAAGGAAGTATTTTATTTGTGCCTAAACAAAATAGCAATAACGCCTTCGCGTATTCCTTTACAGGCTCCAATTAGGAACACAACTCATCATCGATTTTGTGAAGATAAAAACGCACTCTGAACTTTTGTGTAAGTTTGCCATATGATTAAAGAGTTACAACTCCGCGTAAATTTAATTGAAGAGCGCAAGGAAGATATCCTATTATATAAAGCTGCCAAGCAACTGGGTATTACAATAGATGAGATAACAGGTATTAAAGTACTTCGAAAGTCTATTGACGCAAGAAAAAAGGACATCGTCTTTAATTATAAAGTAGCTGTTTACATAAATGAAAGTGTTCCACAAAAATCGGACTATACATTTGAGTATAAAGATGTATCCAAAAGCAAAGAAGTTCATATTGTCGGTTTTGGTCCAGCAGGCATGTACGCTGCACTTCGTTGTATTGAATTAGGCTTTAAACCCATAGTTCTTGAACGCGGTAAAAATGTACAAGATCGCAGGCGTGATTTGAGAGCCATCAATCAAGAGCATTTTGTAAATGAAGATTCTAATTATTGTTTTGGAGAAGGTGGCGCAGGAACCTACTCTGATGGGAAATTATATACCCGTAGTTTAAAGAGAGGCGATGTACGCCGTATTTTCGAAAACCTAGTCTTTCACGGAGCAACAGAGCAAATATTGATCGATGCACATCCACATATTGGCACAAACAAATTACCAAAGATCATTCAGAATATTCGAGAAACCATTTTACAGTTCGGTGGAGAAATTCATTTTGAATCGCGAGTTACAGATTTTGTTGTTAAGAATAATAAATTAGTAGCTATACGGCTTCAGAATAATATTGAGATGGATGTACGCGCACTTATATTAGCTACTGGTCATTCCGCCAGAGACATCTATGAGCTATTGCATAAGAAAGAAATTGCACTAAAGGCTAAATCATTTGCTATGGGTGTCCGAGTTGAACATCCGCAAAATATTATAGATAACATACAATATCATTGCAGTGGAGAACGTGATGAATTGTTGCCTGCGGCTGCCTATAGTTTAGTACATCAAGTACAAAACAGAGGCGTGTATTCATTCTGTATGTGTCCAGGTGGATTTATAGTACCCGCTGCTACAGCTAACGGAGAAGTTGTGGTGAATGGGATGTCTCCCTCCAGAAGAAATAATAAGTTTGCAAATTCGGGAATCGTTGTTGAAATCAATGTGGATAAAGACATTCCTAAATATGATCAATTTGGGCCACTAAAAGGGCTTGAATATCAGAAAAATCTCGAACGATTGGCGTTTACCTCAGGAGGAAGAACGCAAGCAGCACCGGCGCAACGGTTAGTAGATTTTGTTGAAGGTAAATTATCGTCAGCGCTAAATGAAACCTCGTATCAACCAGGATTAAATTCCGCTCCTCTACACTCGTTGTTACCCAAACTTATTGGAGGTAGACTTCGTAAAGGTTTTGCTGCATTTGGAAGAAAAATGCATGGATACTACACAAACGAAGCTAATATTGTAGGCGTTGAATCGCGCACATCATCTCCAGTAAATATTCCAAGAAAAGAAAATCTTGAACATCCCGAAATCGAAGGTCTATTCCCGTGCGGTGAAGGTGGTGGTTACGCAGGAGGAATTATATCGGCTGCAATGGATGGAGAACGATGTGCAGAGGCCGTCATCTCAAAACTCTCCTAAGTTTTTTGCAAATCCCTAACATAAAATGTATTTTCACTTTTAGATAGCTTTTGCTCATATAGAATGCGTACCATAAAGTTAAACACTTCTTATAAGTTTCAATTCTTAATTGCCCTGGCCATTAGTTTATGGCTGGTTGTCTTCTTAATTCTAATCGCTCCATTTGATGTTGCTGAACTTCCTTTTTGGATTCGTGTGGAAATACTACCCTTGTATGGACTTATTTCTTTTATAAGCTATAGCCTACTTATTCCCATTCAACATTGGGTATATAAAACTATTGGAAAATGGAACTTGTTATTGGAGGTCAGCTTTATTCTGGTTTTTAATACATTGACTTTCATCGGAAGCTATATGTACTACAAGTCCTCCATTATTAATGGTGAATACTCTTTTGCCAAATTTGCTTTGGAAGTATATACTCCTATTTTGATCATTTTGTTATTTATTTTAGTGCTAGCTAGATGGTTCGTAAATACGAAAATGCCAAATAAAGAACATCCTAAGATTATTTTGACCGGAGAGAATAAACGTGATTTTCTTCAGATTCAACTAGAGCATCTCGTCGCTGTTTCTAGTGCAGACAACTATGTTGAGATACACTATATCAAAGAGAATGCGATCAAAAAAAAATTATTGAGAAACACACTTAAAAATATTCAAAATCAAGAGCCTTCATTACAAAAAGTACATCGTTCTCACTTGATTAACCTATTTCATTTTAAAGAATGGAAAAACACCAACACGATTTTGGTGCACGAAATAGAGATTCCGGTTTCTAAAAATTATAGACAAGCGATATTGGCTATTGATTTTTCATCCCTAAAAACGTATGATTAACCCCTAAGCTAGTAAAATAAGGTAATTAACACATTTGCATGTATACTTTTGAATTGTATAATTTTAAAAAAAACAAGATCATGCGTACATCATTTATTCTTACAATTACACTTTTATTAAATGTTACTATTGGCTTTTCACAAACTCAAGAGAAAGAAGCTTCGCTACTTTTAGAAAAATTCATTTCCAATAATGTGACCGTTGGTGCTGTCGCTGGATATTCGGTAGACGGTGAAATTAAATGGCAATCTGCAGTTGGCTATTCCGATAAAAAGAATCGTACTCCTTTTAACGTAAATACAATTACAAGAGTTGCTTCTGTAGTTAAACTTTTTACAGCGGTTGCCGTTATGCAACTTATTGAACAAGGGTTAATAGATCTTAACGATCCCATTCAAAAATATGTCCCTGACTTTCCTAAAAGTAAATTCGGGACGATTACGATAAAACAATTATTAAATCATACTTCAGGAATTGGCGGTTATAAAAGCGGTAAAGAAGCTGAGACTAAAAAAGAATACCCAACTTTAGCAGATGCTATGAACGTTTTCAAAGATCGTAAACTACTATTTAGACCAGGAAGTCAATACAGCTATTCAACGTATGGATATGTGCTTCTGGGTGTGCTCATAGAAAGAGTTTCAGAGACCACATACAAAGAGTACATACAAACAAATATTTTGGATAAAGCAGGCATGAAGCATACAGCTATAGAGAAATTCGGCGTTCAAGTACCAAATAAGAGTCTTCTATACCATCGAAACAGAAAAGGAAAAATTAAAAAGGCCGCTAACAACAACTTAAGCAATAGAATTCCAGGAGGTGGCTTCTATACTACATTGGGAGATATGTTCAAGTTTGGAGATGCTATCATAAATAATCAACTGATCAATAAAAATACATTATCATCTATGTTCGAAAACAATGGTCTAAAAAAAGGAGGGAACGCCCATGGCATTGGTTGGTTTATGTATGCACAAAATCCCAATAATTCAGCTGTTATTGGTCATAGCGGAGAACAAACAGGTTGTTCTGCGCAACTCATGATTGTTCCTAAAAGTAAAACCGTAGTAATGGTCATGGTAAACACTTCTGGATCATGGAAAGAAGCGATTACACTGGCGGCTAATCTGATTGGTATTTCAGAAAAATCTAGAAAATAGCAACGTTTCTTTTTGTACATAATACGAGACATTTCTTGTACATTTGTGTATAAGAAATGTATCATTAAATATGACAAAAGACCGACATCAACACTGGGAGCATGTGTACGAAACTAAAACTCCTGAACAAGTAAGTTGGACCCAAAAAGTTCCAAGGACATCATTAGATTTTATTAATGCAACCCAACTACCTAAAAATGCAAGTATTATTGATATTGGCGGAGGTGACAGTAATCTAGTAGATTTTTTGCTTGAGGAAGGATATACCAACATCACCGTTTTAGACATTTCAGGCAAAGCACTAGAACGTGCCAAAGAACGCTTAGGAGAAAAAGCCAAGATCGTACAATGGATCGTTAGTGACATAACCCATTTCAAACCAACCATGCAATACGATATCTGGCATGACAGAGCGGTTTTTCATTTCTTGACAAAACCTGAAGAAATAGAAGCCTATGTTTCACTTGCCAATAACCATGTGAATTCCAATATGGTTATCGGTACTTTTTCCGAAAGTGGACCTTTAAAGTGTAGTGGTCTAGAAATTACTCAGTATTCAGAAGCATCAATGAGCTCTAGATTTCAAGAGAAATTTGATAGAATTAAGTGTTTGGAAGAAACACATAAAACCCCATTCAATACTACTCAAAACTTTGTTTTTTGTAGTTTTAAAAGGAAATAACTTTTCTCTAAATGGAATTTCTAACTAAAGTCCTTAAATATCTTTTTGAAATACGAGTAGAGATTTTGAATCTACTATTATTACTCTCACTATCTTTTGTCATTATCAAAATGATCAGAAAGAGAAATATACGACTTCTTGTTGCTGGACTGCTTACCTTATTTATTTCATTACAACTGATTTCTTTATACTTTGTTCAAACATTCATAGGATATCAATTTTATGTGCATTTTAATGTACGAGACATCACAGGAATGATGAGTATATACACTTCACAAATCATATTGTTGTTATTCATCTTTTCTATACTCTTGTTAATGCTATACCATTCTAAACAACTAGCATTTAGTATAAAGAAGTTTTTGTTAAAGAAGTTCCAATGGAGTGGTATATTCTATTCCAAAAAAATACACCTACTCTTTATCGTTCTTCTTGTATCAGCTTCTGGGTATTTTATGACACTTGAAAAAGGTATTATAGGGACTAGTATTGAATTAATGTCAATGTTGGATGCTAAAGAAGAAAATATTCAGGAAACTCTAAATAACTTAGGTTTTAAAGAATATACATTTCCTAACAACTTGAAGGCTGAAAAAGGCAAGAACATTATTGTGCTTTCATTGGAGTCCTTAGAGAAAGGATATTTAGACGGACGATTATCTCATCTTACCCCTAACCTTAATGCCTTAAAAAAGGAGTGGAACTATTATGATATGACGCCATCTAAGGGAAGCGAATGGACAAGTGGTTCTTTGTATACATCTCTTACAGGGTTACCTGCTTATTTCGGAGTTCAGGGGAATTCCATTTTTCAAAAAGCCTTTCATTCAAATATTACAGGTATTAGTCATATTTTAGAAAAAGCTGGATATGAAATGACATATATCTCCTCTTCTGAAGCAGAATTTTCAGGAGTCCAGGAGCTCTTACATACATTTCAAATTGATAATATTGTTGATCAATTCTCTCATGGAAAAGGTTTTAGAGATAAAGATGTTTTTGAAGCTGCCAAGAAACGGATTAAATCTTATGATACGCAACAAACTCCTTTCATGCTTTTCATATCAACAGTGGATACGCATTTCCCCAACGGTATTTACGATGATCGCATGGAGAAATATATTTCACCAAAAGAAAATGATCTCCAATTTATGGTAGCTGCTTTAGATTATCTGGTTGGCGATTTCATAGCCTATCTTAAAAGAGAAAACCTACTATCGAATACAGTTATATATATCTATCCAGATCATTTAAAGATGGGGAGCCCAATTTCTTTTGATGATATTGGTGCTCGAAGCCTTTATGTATTAACGAATGCCAAAAAAGAGGATCTTAAAAACACAGACAGCCTTTATCAAATAGATATTCCGAATATTGTTTTAGATGGAGCAAATATCAAACATAATGGAGTTTTCCTAACAGATCATATTTCAGGAGATAAAAATCAATTCATAAAAGATCATCTTCAGGGATTAATATCATTAAACACTTCTGGAATCTCTAGATTTAATGCGAAAACACATATTCCTTTATCTATAAGTAAGAATTATGATGTATACAAACAGGACACACTAAGGTACATCGCACATGCCGGAGGCAAGATTGACGATCGCACCTATACAAATTCATTAGAAGCCTTAGATCTTAACTATAAAAAGGGGTTTAGATTGTTCGAATTAGATATTATTAAAACTTCAGATAATAAGTTTGTTGCGGCTCATGATTGGGATTTTTGGGCGGAAATAACAAATTTTAAGGGCCAAACGCCAGTTACTCAAGCAACGTTTTTAAAGTATCCTATTAGAGGAACCTACACGCCTATGAGCATGAGTCGTATCAACCAATGGTTCGAGGAACATCCTGATGCTATTTTAGTGACAGATAAAGTCAATGACCCTATAGCCTTTTCAAAGCAATTTGTGGACAAAAACAGGTTAATGATGGAGCTGTTCGATTGGCAATCCATTGAAAACGCTATCAAAGCTGGAATTAAATCACCAATCGTAGCACAACACGTTTTGGAGAATATTTCTGGAAATAAGGTCGGAAAACTAAAAAAAGCAGGGGTTTTCAATGTAGCCGTTTCCAGAACTTTTATCGAGAAAAATATAACTCTTTTAAAAGAACTAAAAGCCTCCAATATAAAAGTCTATGCATACCATCTAAACTTTGATTCCAGTAAGGATGAAGAATATGTTGTGAAATATGAAATGGATGCCATTTATGGAATCTATGCGGATACTTGGAATTTTTCTAAGGAATAGCAACATACAACAAATGCTAAAACGAACAATTCTTGTACATTTGCACCTATGCGTATAGATATTATTTCTGCAGCACCAGATTTACTCAAAAGTCCTTTTAATCATTCAATTATTAAAAGAGCTAAAGAGAAAGGTTTAGCTGAAATACACATTCATGACCTAAGGTCCTTTGGCCTAGGAAACTATCGTCAAATTGACGATACTCAATTTGGAGGAGGCGCCGGTATGGTGCTCATGATAGAACCTATTGCAAACTGCATTGAGCAATTGCAAGCTGAGCGTACTTATGATGAAATCATCTATATGACTCCAGATGCCAAAACATTGACGCAAAGCGTATCTAATACGCTTTCTTTAAAAGAGAACATCTTAATTTTAACAGGACACTATAAAGGCGTAGATCAACGTATCAGAGATAAATATATAACTAGAGAAATCTCTATTGGTGATTATGTTTTGACAGGAGGCGAGTTAGCTGCAGCCGTTTTATGCGATAGTATAATTCGTTTAATACCAGGAGTGATAGGCGACGAAACATCTGCTTTAACAGATTCGTTCCAAGACAATTTATTATCTCCTCCGGTATACACCAGACCTTCAGATTATAAAGGGATGAAAGTTCCTGACATTTTACTTTCGGGGAATTTTCCTAAAATAGAGGATTGGCGAAGCGAGCAAGCATATAAAAGAACACAACAAATAAGACCTGATTTGTTAGATGAATAGGATAAAAACCTTTTTACACAAACACCCCGCTTTGAGTTGGGTATTAGGTTTTCAAGCCTTCCGTTTTCTATTGCTACCTTTTATGGGTTTAATGCCACAAGATGCCTATTACTATTTTTATGGGCAGCATCTATCATTATCCTATTTCGATCATCCAGGAATGATTGGATATATACTTCGGTTATTTAGCGAGATTTTTGGACAGTCCGTTTTCGTTGTAAAGTTTACAGATTTTGTAATCACTTCCTTAACAATATATAGCTTTTATACGTTAGCTTCTTATTTCCTATCTGAACAAAAGCTAAAAAGGGCTCTAGTATTGATTAGCTCAACTATTTTTATCTCTATACTTTCTTTCAACTCCACTCCTGATGTTCCACTACTACTGTTTTGGACGTTGAGTGTCATTTGCTTATACAAGGCAATCTTTGAGAACAAAAAGATCTTTTGGGTTTTAGCTGGGGTAGCTATGGGACTTTCTTTTAATAGTAAGTACACTGCCATTCTACTTCAATTTGGGTTGTTAGCTTTTTTAGTTTTTTCTAACAAATATCGCAAACTGCTAATATCGCCATGGACATGGTTGTGTTTGATCATTTCAGTCGCGGTTACTTTTCCAGTATGGTGGTGGAACTACCAAAATGAATTTGCTTCTTTTGCATTTCAATCATCAAACAGGACTAGTTCTATTTCAAAATTTCAAATCAAACCTAAATTGTTCTTTGGAGCTTTAGGTCATCAATTATTCTTGTTACTGCCCATACTATTTTGGATATTCATTGTATTTATATTTAAATATGTGAAACGTGCAGTCGTAAAGTTTAAACTACCACAATCCAAAACACTATTCCTATTAGCTTTCTTTATTCCAACCTTTGTAGGGTTCTTTGCATTAACTCCAATCTATTGGGTTAAGCTGAACTGGATGATGCCATCCTATATTACAGGCATTATTTTAGCCGGTATGTTTGTAACTAAGAAGCAGTTAAAAGCACAGGTTATCATATCCGTTGTTTTTCATGTTGCATTAAGTCTGCAGGTACTGTTTTATCTTGTTCCAATTAAAAGTGATGACACATGGGTAGGATGGGAAGAATTGGCAGCAGAAACTACAAAACTGAAAGAAGTATATCCCAATACATTTGTCTTTTCTAACGATAGCTATAAAACCTCCGCTGCATTGAATTTTTATTTAAGTGATAAAGTATATGCACAAAATATTATTGGCTTAAACGCATTGCACTTTGATTATCTAAAAGATGATCTATCTACATTAAACGGAAAAGACGCTATTTATATAGACTCCGATAAACGATTTCGAAATCCAGACAAAAAGGGAGAAGTTGATCCTGTCTTACAAGGTTATTTTGAAAATATTATAGAATTAAGCCCTATTATCATTAAACGTAACAACAAAGAGATCAGGAAGTTTTGGGTATTTTATTGTAAGAATTATCAGAATAAAAAATAATCAATAAAGATTTCTTTTAAAAAAAATAATTCCTAAATTTGCCCTCGCAAAATTAACCTCTGACGAAAATCGTGAATGTTAGTTTTTTAAACCATAAATTTTAAAAAATGGAATCTTTAGTAAAATTTGTTCAAGACGAATTTGTAACAAAAAAAGACTTTGCAGAATTCGTAGCTGGTGATACAATCACTGTGTACTACGAAATTAAAGAAGGAAATAAAACTCGTACTCAGTTTTTTAGAGGAGTTGTAATCCAAAAAAGAGGAAGTGGTTCTTCAGAAACTTTTACGATCAGAAAAATGTCTGGTACTATTGGAGTAGAAAGAATCTTTCCTGTGAACTTACCTTCAATTCAGAAAATTGAGATCAATAAGAAAGGTAAAGTACGTAGAGCGCGTATCTACTACTTCAGAAACTTAACAGGTAAGAAAGCTAGAATTAAAGAGAGAAGAGACTAGTTCTAAGCGGTTCTTAATAATATTAAAAAAGGCATTGTATAATTACAATGCCTTTTTTAATTAACAAATGTTAATAAGTACTGTTTGTATAATGTTCATTTAAAACTCTTTAAAAAATTTGCGTAATTGAAAAACCCATATATATTTGGAACATGAATACGGAGAAAGCGATTAGATTTTCGTAAGGAGAGACAAAAGTTTTTGAAGTAATCTAATAAAGATATGTTCTTTATTTGTTGGTGAAAGTTGTCTTGATTAACGTTTGTAGTTAGCTGCATGAGTTAATTTAAAATGATAGAGCGGCGCAAGTCGATTAATAGTTTTAAATGTATAATTATTTAATTATGCGGTAAGACAAAAAGAAGCCAACAGAAACATGGAAAAACCAAGAAGCGCAAGCAGAAAGGTAAAATAAATGTTTCGAACGGGATGTAAAGCTCCGAAAGCGCAAGCAGAAAGAACTAAACATTGCGGAAGTGCGGAAATGTCAGGATGCGCAAGTAGAAAGTCAAGGAAACACTTCGAAAAGAGACATGAAAAATC
The DNA here is from genome assembly GCF_032248395.1 of Asprobacillus argus. Lineage (NCBI taxonomy): Bacteria > Pseudomonadati > Bacteroidota > Flavobacteriia > Flavobacteriales > Flavobacteriaceae > Asprobacillus > Asprobacillus argus. Next base: position 255,099 of record NZ_JAVTTO010000004.1, on the reverse strand, counting down.
ATGAAACGCAAGTAGATTGAAAAGACATGTTTCGAACGGGATGTAGAACTCCGAAAGCGCAAGCAGAAAGAACCAAACATCGCGGAAGTACGGAAACGTCAGGATACGCAAGTAGAGAGACATGGAAACACTTCGAAAAGAGGCATGAAAAATCATGAAACGCAAGTAGATTGAAAAGACATGTTTCGAACGGGATGTAAAGCTCCGAAAGCGCAAGCAGAAAGAACCGAACATCGCGGAAGTACGGAAACGTCAGGATACGCAAGTAGAGGGACATGGAAATACTTCTAAAAGAGACATGAAAAATCATGAAACGCAAGTAGATTGAAAAGACATGTTTCGAACGGGATGTGAAGCTCTGAAAGCGAAAGCAAAAAGAAACTAAACATCGCGGAAGTGCGGAAACGTCAAGATACGCAAGTAGAAAGGCAGGAAAACACTTCGAAAAGAGACATGAAAAATCATGAAACGCAAGTAGATTGAAAAGACATGTTTCGACTGAAGTAGTCACTTAATAGTTTCTTTGTTTGAAAGAAACATAGGATGAAAATCTTATTTGAATTGTAGCAATGCAAAACAGTATTTAAAACTATTTCAAAGAAGCCATATCACAGTAATTTATTACTTGATATGGCTTTTATATTTCCAAAAATTGTACACTTTTTTATCCTAAAAATAATCCTAAAAATCCTAAGAAAAATTTACGTATAATTCGTAAATTCGCACTGCCTTGGAAAAGCATCTCGTATGCTTCTTTCTTTAACATTTAATAACTCACAGATACTATGTCGCAGAAATCCACCATATTTTATACTATCACCGATGAAGCACCAGCTTTAGCAACACAATCACTCTTACCAATCATTGAAGCTTTCACAAAAACTTCCAATGTTGAAGTTGCTACAAAAGATATTTCATTGGCTGCTAGAATTTTAGCTAACCTTTCAGAATACCTTCCAAAAGAGCAACAGGTAGAAGACGCTTTAGCATTTTTGGGCGATTTGGCAAAAAAACCTGAAGCTAATATTATCAAACTACCAAATATCAGTGCTTCTGTTCCACAATTGAAAGCAGCAATTTCTGAGTTACAGAACTTGGGATATAGCCTTCCAAATTATCCGGATACTGTATCTAGTGAAGAAGATAAAAAAGTATTAAGTCTATACAATAAGGTAAAAGGTTCTGCAGTAAATCCAGTGTTAAGAGAAGGAAATTCCGATAGAAGAGCCCCTAAAGCGGTAAAGAATTATGCAAAGAAGAATCCACATTCAATGGGAGCTTGGTCTTCTGATTCTAAAACACATGTATCTACTATGGATGTTGGAGATTTTGCCCATAATGAACAATCTGTTACTATTACAGATCCAACAAGTGTTCGCATCGTTCATGAAGATAAACAAGGTAATGCAACAACCTTAAAAGAAGGTATTTCTCTCTTACAAGACGAAATTATTGATGCATCAGTGATGTCGAAAAAAGCATTAATTAGCTTTTTAGATGCTCAAGTACAAGATGCTAAAGACAAAGACATTCTGTTTTCATTGCACATGAAAGCTACCATGATGAAAGTATCTGACCCGATTATTTTTGGTCATGCAGTAAAAGTATTTTTTAAAGACCTTATTGCAAAGCATGAAGATACGTTTAACGAAATCGGATTTAATCCAAATAATGGCTTTGGTAACCTTATTGCTAATCTTGACAAATTAGATGCTGCTAAAAAAGAAGCCATTTTAGATGATATCAACGAAGTATATGCTGCAAATCCAGATCTTGCTATGGTCAATTCTGATTTGGGTATTACCAATTTACATGTCCCTTCAGACGTAATTATCGATGCTTCTATGCCCGCAATGATCCGTACATCTGGACAAATGTGGAATGCGGAAGGAAAACAACAGGATACAAAAGCTGTTATTCCAGATAGCTCCTATGCCTCTATTTATCAGGCAACTATTGATTTTTGCAAAAAGAATGGCGCCTTTGATCCGTCTACAATGGGTACAGTACCGAATGTAGGTTTAATGGCTCAAAAGGCAGAAGAGTATGGGTCACATGATAAAACATTTGAAATTGCTTCAGATGGTGTAGTAAAAGTAATCGATGGTAATGGAAATGAGTTAATGAAGCATACTGTGGAAACAGGAGATATTTGGAGAATGTGTCAGGTAAAGGATGCTCCTATTCAGGATTGGATCAAACTAGCTGTTTCTAGAGCTCGCGCAACACAAACACCTGCTGTATTCTGGTTAAACGAAAATAGAGCCCATGATGCCGAGTTAATCAAAAAAGTACATCAGTATCTTCCAAATCACAACACAGCGGGGTTAGATATCAAAATCTTATCTCCAGAAAAAGCAACTGAATTTACGTTGAATAGAATTAAAGAAGGAAAAGACACCATTTCTGTAACTGGAAATGTATTAAGAGACTACTTGACAGACCTTTTCCCTATTTTAGAATTGGGAACTTCTGCTAAAATGCTCTCTATTGTTCCATTGATGAATGGTGGTGGATTGTTTGAAACTGGTGCCGGAGGATCTGCTCCAAAACATGTACAACAATTTGTAAAGGAAAATCATTTACGTTGGGATTCTTTGGGTGAATTTTTAGCACTGGCAGTATCTTTAGAACACTTAGGAGAAGTTTCAGGAAATCCAAAAGCTAAAATTTTAGGAGAAACATTAGACAACGCCACTGACAAGTTCCTAGAAAACAGCAAATCACCATCGAGAAAAGTGAATGAATTAGATAACAGAGGAAGTCACTTCTATCTTGCTATGTATTGGGCACAGGAATTAGCAAATCAAAACGATGATAATGCGTTAAAAATCGCATTTACTCCTATAGCGGAGGCATTTGCTGCTAATGAAGCAACCATAGTGGACGAATTGAACGATATCCAGGGAAGTCCGGTAGATATAAAAGGATATTATCATCCAAATCAAGCATTGGCTTCTCAGGCAATGAGACCTAGTCAAACACTTAATGCAATTTTGGAAAACATATAGCATCGTAAACAACAATAATGAAAGAGTGCCCACAGCACTCTTTTTTTATGGATTTATTTTTACATTTGAGCAATGGACTTTATTAAAACCACAGAGCACGATTCCAATTATGACCATTTAGAGAATATGGGGATTTCTGATTTATTAATAAACATTAATAAAGAAGATCAAATTGTGGCTTTTGCGGTACAAAAAAGTTTGCATCAAATAGAAAGCCTTACAAAACAGGTAGTAGACAAATTACGTACAGGAGGTCGACTTTTTTATTTAGGCGCTGGTACCAGCGGACGATTAGGCATCTTGGATGCTTCAGAATGTCCTCCTACTTTCGGTGTTCCTAATGGATTGGTAATTGGGCTTATCGCTGGCGGAGATACAGCCATTAGAAAAGCTGTTGAGTTTGCTGAAGATTCAACAACCCAAGGGTGGAAGGATCTACAGCAACATGCTATTTCTGACAAAGATATCGTCATAGGAATTGCAGCTTCAGGCACTACTCCATATGTACTAGCAGCGCTCAAAGATTGTAATACCCACAATATTGTTACCGGATGTATAACTTGTAATGAAGGGAGTCCTTTAAGTAAAGAGGCTACATTTCCAATTGAAGTTGTCGTTGGACCCGAGTTTGTAACGGGTAGTTCACGAATGAAAGCTGGAACTGCACAAAAATTGGTCCTAAATATGATTACCACTGCGACCATGATTCGCTTAGGAAAAATCAAAGGAAATAAAATGGTAGACATGCAACTCTCTAATGACAAATTGGTTCATAGAGGTATTACCATGTTAGTTAATGAACTACAAATCGACCAAGAAACTGCTGCGCGTTTACTGGAAAAACATGGATCAGTGCGTACTGCGATAAAAAATTATTCAAATGGCAACTAACAAAAGACAACTAGAGAAAGGCCTAAAATATCTGGGTTTTTTAGTCTTACTTTTTATTGCATCACCAATTGCATTAAGCCTTTCCTACAAAGCATTAAGTATCTACAACGAGGGGCAACAATATGCTATTGCTATGTTTTTTTTAATACTTTCTTGCCTACTCGTCATTTTTACTGTTTTCTTTGCATTCAAAACATTTAAAACTATCTTAAATGCAATTTTCGATTCTAAATAACCTTGGCAAAGAATAGATTACATAAGATCTTACATTGGGAACATTGGCCATTATTGATGTTTTATATTCCCAACATTCCATATGCATTATTTCATGGTATCAAAGAATGGAATTTAGTCTTTTACACTGCTGTTAATCCAGGAATTAAAAACTCTGGAATTGGCTCGGAATCAAAGTACGAAACCTTGCAAATGCTTCCGCAGAAATTTATTCCGAAATCTGTATTACACAAAGCTGGAACCGAAACTACAGAGACCTTTACCAATTTAAAAAATCAACACATACAATTTCCTGTAATTGCGAAACCAGATGTAGGGTTTAGAGGCCTATTAGTCAAAAAAATAGATACCCAAGATGCATTATCCTCCTACTTAGATAGTTATGATATCGATATAATTATTCAAGAGTTTCTCACTCATGATAACGAATGTGGTATCTTTTACTATAGACATCCTAATGAAGAAAAGGGTACTGTTACCTCAATTACACTAAAGGAGTTTTGTCACGTTATTGGTGATGGAACCTCTTCCATTGAAACCTTAATTTTGAGCGATGAAAGGGCAAAGTTATACTTACATTTGATTAAGGAAAATCAAACCGTAAATCTAGAAAAAGTACCTAAAAAGGGGGAAATAGTGAAACTATCTAGTATTGGAAATCATTCGAAAGGAACAAGGTTCATTAATGGAAATCATCTAATTACACCAGAATTACATTACTCTTTTGATCAACTTAACCATCAAGTAGAAGGATGGTATTATGGCAGAGTCGATGTAAAATATGATAGCCTAGAAAAATTGTATCAAGGGGAGTTCAAAATCTTAGAATTGAATGGTATTCTTGCCGAACCCACACATATTTATGATGTTAGTAAAACCACCTATTTCGGTGCCCTTAAAATAATTCGAAAGCACTGGAAGCAATTGTATAGAATTGCCGTTTATAATCATAAAACGCAAAAAGTTCCTTATAGAAAAATGTTTCCTTTTATTCGAGAAATGCTCGCATTAAAAGCCTATTCAAATCGAGTAAAGAAGATGGCTAAAATTTAACTGGCCAATACTTTTTTAGGAGTGGTAGGGTTGTAACCAAAATCATTATCTGGTAATTCTAATCCAAGTTGATTTACTAAAAATCCTATGCTCGAAAAATGATGAATCGCATGACTATGTGCTTGACATAATGCACTTTCTAACGTATACTTCATTGTTACCTTCCCTAAGCCTAAATCGTCAGTTACATTGATGACCATACCAAAATCTTCGGTCCTTAACTGATGTAGTCTTTCAATAACTTGATTGAAATATTCAATTCCCACTTCGGTATGTTGTTCGGCCAACACATTTCTTTCACGCTTAGAAAAATCGACATCTTTTGTTTCCAGCCCATTGAAAATACAACTAAAGACATCTAAAATATGTCTCATATGTGCCCCAATACTAGAATGATACGGAGGAGAAGATGTATCGCTATATTGCTCATCTGACATCGCATTTAACAATTTAATTCCTCTCTGTAAATTCTTCTCAATTGCGTTGATCATAAAACTATCTGGATTTAGAATGCATAAAATTAAACTTTATTTTCAATTATGCCAGAAACTACACGTTAAATAGAGTCGTAAAAACATGGAATAGTTAACTAAAAAAGCAAGAAAAATATTTTTTGGCACGCTCTTTGGAAATTTCAATACAAATGCGGAAGCCGAAAAGCGAAAAGAGTAGGCAATATTTTAAAACCTAATATTATGAAGAAAGGAATACTTTTATTAGCGGGATTACTGTTATTGACAGTAAACACAGAAGCGAAAAGCACTGAAAATCCAGTGAAGAAAATTGGGTTTTCAACCAAATACTACAATTCGGTTAGTTTTGTAGAAAGAGGAATTCAATTTGATGTTTTTTTAAATGGTGATTTTGATTTTGAAGCCATACGCAGAAATTACAGATACAACAATCGAAGAAACAGACATAGTAGAATCAGAATTTCTAGAGATTACAAAGGAAGAATCAATAAAGTTGGAAATGTATCTATTAGGTATGATCATCGAGGAAACGTACGAAGAATCGGATCCATATTTATTCAATATAGAAGAGGAAGGCTATCAAATGTTGGAAATCTAAAGGTGAGATATAACCGATGGGGGGATCCAAGGTTTTATGGAGAAGTAAAGTACCAATACTCTTATAGTCCAGGATTTGTTTATGATTATAATGATGTGTACTTCTATAGAAATGAGTTTAGAAATAACTATAGATTATATAAACAAGATGCTAATTTCTATTACTATAGAGCAAACAGAAGTGCAAAAGTTTCGAGAAACAAGCTTTTGAAACGAAGAAAACAAACAGTGGTTAAAAAGAAACCTGTAAAGAGAGTTGTTAAGAAAGCAAAACGAAGATCGAAAAGAAGTTAAATAAAAAACCGAGCCATTGGCTCGGTTTTTTTATCTAATTAGTTTTTTATACTTAATACGTTTTGGCATTAGATCGCCTCCTAAACGTTTCTTCTTATTTTCCTCATAATCCGAGAAAGATCCTTCAAAGAAATACACCTGACTATCGCCTTCAAAGGCTAAGATATGTGTGCATATACGGTCTAAGAACCATCTATCGTGACTAATTACTACAGCACAACCTGCAAAGTTTTCTAAACCTTCCTCTAGCGCACGTAGCGTATTCACATCCAAATCATTGGTAGGCTCATCTAACAGTAACACATTTCCTTCTTCTTTTAAGGTCATGGCTAAATGCAATCTATTGCGTTCTCCTCCAGATAAGGTATCTACCTTTTTATTCTGTTCACTTCCTGAAAAGTTAAAACGACTTAAATAGGCTCTTGAATTTACTTGCTTCCCTCCCATCATCACCAAATCTTGTCCATCCGAAAAGTTTTCCCAGATCGATTTTTGAGGATCAATATTCGAATGAGATTGGTCTACATAAGCGATCTTAGCCGTTTCTCCTACATGAAAAGTACCTTTATCAGCATTTTCCTCACCCATGATCATTTTAAAGATCGTGGTCTTTCCGGCACCATTAGGTCCAATGATTCCAACAATACCTGCTTGGGGAAGATTAAATGCTAAATCTTCATATAATAGTTTATCGCCATAAGCCTTAGAAACACCCGAAGCTTCAATTACATTAGTTCCCAAACGAGGTCCATTCGGAATAAAGATTTCCAGCTTTTCTTCTTGCTGTCTCTGATCTTGACTCATTAACTTTTCATAACTTTTCAAACGTGCCTTTTGTTTGGTTTGCCTTCCTTTAGCTCCCTGACGTACCCATTCCAACTCACGTTCTAATGTTTTCTGACGTTTGGAAGCTGTCTTGCTTTCCTGTGCTAATCGTTTTGACTTCTGGTCTAACCAGGAAGAGTAGTTCCCTTTCCAAGGAATTCCCTCTCCTCTATCTAATTCTAAAATCCAACCTGCTACATTATCTAAGAAATAACGGTCGTGCGTTACAGCGATTACGGTTCCTTTATATTGTGCCAAATGGTGTTCTAACCAATGTACAGATTCTGCATCTAAGTGGTTCGTAGGCTCATCTAATAATAAGATCTCTGGCTCTTGCAATAGCAATCTACATAAAGCTACTCTTCTTTTCTCACCTCCAGAAAGCACTCCAATCTTCTTATCAGGCTCAGGAGTTCTTAGAGCATCCATAGCAATTTCTAGCTTGGTATCTAATTCCCAGGCATTCGAAGCATCGATCTTGTCTTGTAGATCCGCCTGCTGCGCCATCAACTTCTCCATCTTATCAGGATCAGAATACACTTCTTCTAGGCCAAACATATCGTTGATCTTGTTATACTCATCTAAAATTGCCACTGTTTCGGCCACTCCTTCTTTTACTACTTCGATCACTGTTTTTTCTGGATCCAACTTTGGTTCTTGTTCTAGATAGCCTACATTATATCCTGGAGAAAAAACAACATCTCCCTGAAAATTCTTTTCTACACCTGCAATGATCTTTAATAAGGTAGATTTACCCGATCCATTTAAACCCAGGATACCGATTTTTGCCCCATAAAAGAAGCTTAAATAAATATCTTTTAAAACTTGTTTGTTTGTACTTTGATAGGTCTTACTCACTCCCGACATGGAGAAAATAACCTTTTTATCGTCTGACATATATTACTTGAAAAATTAAAGTTGAAATTATACTCTTCCTTTTAAGGCATTAAATACCCATGCAATGGCGAAGAAACCAATACCTACTGCTGCGAATCCCCATCCTGCAACTTCATCATATCTAAACGCTCCTAATCCAATAAGCGCAAACCCTACAAATATCATGATAAAGGTTGCCCATCCTAAAACTGTGTTTTTATTCATCTACATTAAATTTAAACTATAAAATTACCTTAAAATTGGTCATTTCACATAACTATTGCCCACAAATATCGTTCTTTTATTTGAAATTTTTTTTGTCATTTATGTTTACGCTATTTTTGGCGTAACATTTGTGGTAAAACAAACGTCTTTTATATAGATGAATAGATTACTAACCATACTCGCCATATTCTTTTGCAGCATAACCATGTATGCCAATGATGGCGTGTACTTTGATAATACACCTTTTCACTTTACCAAAGCGCAACGTATTAATAAATACACAACTCGTATTCCCTTTAAGCTAGTAGATCGTTTAATAGTCATAGAAGGAGAGTTAAAAGGTAAAAAAGGAAACTTTATTTTTGATACCGGTTCGGAAAAACTATTGATCAATAAAGTGCATTTTTCAAACCTTATCTTGCATGATGATAAGATCAGTACTACTTCTGGAGTCTTAGATTATGTTGATAATCCTATTCAAAAAAGAATTCAGAATTTTTCACTCAAGAGTCTTTCATTATATAATAAGACATCAGATCTTATTGATCTTTCACATATAGAGAGTTCAAAGAAGATCAAGATTCTGGGTATACTAGGGTATAATATCTTAAAAGATTATGAGGTCTTTGTAGACCTCTACCTGAATCAAATTACTCTTACGAAGACAGATAAAAAAGGAAATACATTGGGAAAGAACATTTATTTAGAGAAAATAGTGGATAGTATTTCTTTTCGTTTAAAAAAACACGCCATTATCCTAGATGGATTCATCAATAAGCGGAAAGCTGTTTTTGCGTTGGATTCAGGTGCTGAGTTTAGTCAAATCAACAATCGTATTCATAAAAAAGCACTAAAGGCGTTTTACCCAAAAGACAGAATTATCTTAAAGGGGGCAAGTAATAAGAAGCTAGAAGTAATATCAGGGAATCTATATAGGGTTCAATTGAGTAAAACTGTTTATTTTGGTCCTATGAAAACCATCTTAACTGGGTTCCTAAATATCAATAAAGCGTTTGGCACCAGGTTAGATGGTGTTTTGGGCCATGATTTTTTTGCTCAGAAAAGGGCTATCATTAATTATAAAAAGCAAAAAATATACTTTATCAATTATCCTTTTATTAGAAAATGAAATTAAGAATCTTACATATCATCATTTTCATTTGTTCGTTATCGATGTCTTCGATGCACGGACAAAAAGATACTATTAAAGGGTATCAAATCGATGGAGATTATATTGTTTTTCGATTCAATAAAAGTGATTATATAAAGGCCACGAATGACCATACAGAAGAAAGAATTGACTTTAAAGACCTGAATATTAAAGAAGTTTTTGTGGCTGGAAGCTTTAACGACTGGTCCAGAAATCAATGGAAAATGAAACAAGTATCTGAAAACATCTATGAGTTACGAAAGAAGCTTTCAGATTTAAATGAGTTTACACCAGAATTTAAATTCGTAGTCAATGAGAAATATTGGGCGGAGCCTACAGAGGAAGCTCAAAATATTACTGCGGCTAAATCGTATGACGGTATTGATTATTACACGTATAACTTTAAAATATTGCTGGCGTACCCATCTAAAAAAGGAAACTACACCTTTAGGTTACCAGGGTATAACCGCGCAAAAAAGGTGATTCTAAGCGGTTCATTTAACAAATGGGACGAAGACGATTTTAAAATGAATAGAACAGAAAACGGATGGGAATTGACACTGCAGTTAAAACCCAGTTATTATGAATACAAGTTTATCGTCGATGGCGAATGGATGGAGGATCCCGAAAACAAAAATAAAGCCATCAATGAATTTGGAGGTTTCAATTCATGTATTGACATAAAAAAGAATGTCTCTTTTATTTTAGAAAAATTCAAAGACGCAAAAAGCGTGATTCTTACCGGTTCTTTTAATGATTGGGATGAAACTTTATGCCCTATGAAAAAGACAGCCAAAGGATGGATATATACGATACAATTATCTGCTGGAAAGCATCACTATAAATATATCATTGATGGAAAATGGGTTATCGATCCTGATAATTCTGTAAAAGAATATGATCTGGAAGGAAACATCAATTCTGTCAAAATGGTAAAGTAGTATTACAAACTTGCCGCTAATCTACATCCCTGATCTATTGCTCTTTTGGCATCTAGTTCTGCCGCAATATCAGCGCCACCAATAACGTGTACTTTTTTACCTGCTAATTCTAAAGGCTCTAGTAGTTCCTTAAACGGTGTTTGTCCAGCACAAATAACAATAGTATCAACCGCTAACACCTTTTGTTCATCATTCTGGATATAATGTAAACCTTCATCATCAATTTTTGAATATTTCACCTCGTTGATGAACTGCACATTTTTCTTTTTCAAGTTGGCTCTATGAATCCATCCAGTAGTTTTCCCTAAGTTTCCACCGAACTTTCCTTTACTTCTTTTAAACATGAAAATTTCTCTAGGCGAAGGATTAAATACAGGTTTCATACCAGCAATTCCACCTCTCGATTCAATGCTTTTATCTATACCCCACTCTTTGAGCCATTCATCAATATTCTGCGAAGTAGACTCACCTTCATGACTTAAATATTCTGACACGTCAAAGCCTATTCCTCCAGCACCAATTACAGCCACTCGACGTCCTACGGGCTTTTTATGTTTTAATACATCTAAATAGCTTAAGACCTTTGGATGTTCTACACCTTCTATTTTTGGAGTTCTGGGTTTTATTCCTGTAGCCAGAATTACCTCATCAACATCTACTTTCGAAAGATCATCTGCTGTAACTCTTGTGTTGATTTTAACATCAACATTATGTAATTCAATCTGCTTCTTGAAATAACGAATGGTTTCATAGAATTCCTCTTTCCCCGGAATCTGCTTTGCTATATTAAACTGCCCTCCAACTTCCTTATCTGCATCGTACAGCGTAACCGTATGTCCTCGCCGTGCAGCGATGGTCGCTGCTGCCAATCCTGCAGGTCCAGCTCCTACTACTGCTATCTTCTTTGGATTATCTGTGCGATCGTAGTTAAACTCTGTTTCATGACAAGCTCTAGGATTCACCAAACAACTAGCCACTTTTTGTTTAAATACATGATCTAAACAAGCTTGATTGCAGGCAATACATGTATTGATCTCGTCATCCCTTTCTTCAGCGGCCTTATTTACCCAGTCTGGGTCTGCCAAAAAAGGTCTGGCCATAGAAATCATATCAGCATGACCTTCAGCCAACACTTTTTCTGCCGTTTCAGGCATATTAATTCGATTTGATGTAATAAGAGGAATGGATACTTCTTCCTTCATTTTTTGTGTCACCCAAGTGAAAGCAGCCCGAGGAACAGACGTTGCAATCGTTGGTATTCTAGCTTCGTGCCAACCAATTCCAGTATTGATAATGGTAGCTCCAGCCTTTTCAATTTCCTTAGCCAATTGCACTACTTCTTCCCAGGTGCTTCCTTTTTCAATTAGGTCTAGCATGGACAATCGATAAATAATGATAAAATCCTCACCTACCGCTTCTCTTACAGATTTTACCAAAGCAATCGGTAAACGCATTCTGTTTTCATACGTTCCTCCCCACTCATCTTTTCTTTTATTGGTATGCTCCGTAATAAATTGATTGATTAAATACCCCTCCGAACCCATGATCTCCACACCATCATAGCCAGCTACTTTGGAAAGTTTCGCACAGTTTACAAAATCTCGAATCGTTCTTCTAATTCCAGATTTTGTCAATCTAAAAGGTTTAAAAGGGTTTATAGGTGCTTTGATCTTAGAAGGTGCAACATTAAAAGGATGATACCCATAACGACCAGCATGTAAGATCTGCATACATATTTTCCCTCCTTCATCATGCACAGCCTTTGTAATTTTTTGATGATGTCTCGCATGTTTTTTAGTCGACATTCTTGCCGAAAAAGGTCCTGTCCACCCTTGAATATTTGGAGCAATACCTCCAGTAACGATTAAACCAACACCTCCTTTTGCTCGCTCTGCATAATAGGTCGCAATGCGTTCTAAGCCATTTTTCTCTTCTTCTAATCCCGTATGCATAGACCCCATTAATATTCTGTTTTTCAATGTGGTAAACCCTAGGTCGAGCGGTTCAAAAATGTGCTTGTATTTCATATTTCACTAACTTAATTACTATGCATGCATAACATATTGCAAGATATGCTTATTTATTCAACAAAAAAAACTAGAAGAGCACTCTTCTAGTTTCTTAATTCAAATTATAGTCATTATTAATATAAATATCCCATTTTTCCTTGTTGATAGTCTCTTAATGCTTCCATAATCTCAGTCTGTGTATTCATCACATATGGTCCCCAAGAAGTAACTTTTTCATCAATCGGTTCACCCGATAGAATTAATAAAGTGCTTTCCTTTGAAGCCTTAAACTGGATTGCATTACCATCTTGATTGAAAGTTACCATCTGGGTAGCTCCTTTTTTTAGATTGACTTCATCATTCACCAATACTTCTCCATCTAACAAATACACCAAAGATTTATGATCTTTTGGAATGTCTATACTCATTGTTCCACTTGCCAAAGTTTTGGCGGTATATACATTTACAGAAGTCTGTGTTTTAATCAATCCTTTCTTTCCTTGTTGCTCACCTGCCACTATCTTTAACGCTATTGTATCATCATCATTACTAACCATAGGTATGTCTTCACTTTTCACATGTTGATATGCTGGTGGTATCATCTTGTCCTTCGCTGGCAGATTCAACCAAAGCTGGATTCCCTCAAGATCTCCTCCTTTTTGTACAAACTCTTTGGTCGGTCCTTCTGCATGAATTACTCCTCTTCCCGCCGTAGTCCATTGTACATCCCCAGCTTTTACGATCATTTCATTTCCTAACGAGTCACGATGTAACTGTTCTCCTTTAAACAATAATGTGATCGGTTCAAATCCTCTGTGAGGATGTGGTCCCAAATCGAATGGGTTATTAAATTCACTTATAGCATAGGGTCCATAATGATGCAATAACAAAAATGGATCCACTTGCTCTATACCCTGCGTTGGAATAGGCTGTCTTAATCGTATAGGTCCCATGTTCACTAATGGACTTCCTACTTTATGTTCGATTGATTTAAGTACTCTTTTTTTATTTTCCATGGAAAATATTTTTATAAATTTTTTTTATCTAATTTTATCTAATAAACTGCTCAAAGTCTTTGCTTCTTCCGTAGTCAAATTCTCTAAAAAATCAAGTTTAATATTCTTATCTATATCTGCTAATAACTCGAGTCCTTTTTCGGTAATAGAAATATATACTACTCTTCTATCATGTTCGCAACGGACGCGTGCTATAAAACCTTTATCACAAAGCTTATCCATTAATCGAGTAGCGTTTGGTGCTCTTTCGATCATTCTATCTTTAATAAGTTGAACTTTAATCGGCTCTCCTGCTCCTCTTAAAATTCTTAAAATATTGTACTGTTGAGGTGAAATACCATAGGGTTTAAAAAAATCATTCTCATGACTACTGATCCAATTAGCCGTATACTTGATATTAATGATCGCTTTGATCTTATCATTGTCAAATTTAGATTGTATGTCCTTAGATATATCTCCCATAGCCTTAACCTCTAAGTTTCAGGTCTTTCATTATATTATTAAAAACATCTGAAGTTGGTGTTAAATACACTTCTTCATTTACAAACAAGGTTGGGTATTTTAATTGTCCATCGTACAACTCTCGGGTGTGCTCTTTTGCCTTTTCATCTTTAGCGAGATCCATATAATCAAAAGGAACTTCCGCCATTCTTAAAAAATTTTTAAAAGCTACCGTATGTGCATGTCCCTGCTTTCCATACAATGTTATCTTCATTTTTTTTCTCCTTTCCGATTACAAAGTTACAAAAAATATAAATATATTCCAAGGGATATATTTCCAATGTAAAACAATGAGTTAAACCCTTATTTAAATGACTCCTGCATAATTAATTCCAGTTAAATAGTGCATATCTCTATCAAATGTTGATAGATCTGCATGATTAAACTTAGAAATATCGTCATAGCCGCAAGATCTTGCTACTACCTTAATAAGGTTATTCGTCGCTTCGAAGTAATTATGTAGTTGCTTTGCAGATGACTGAATAATCAATCTGCTTCTTAAAGATTCTTTTTGTGTAGCAATTCCTACTGGGCAATTATTTGTTCCACATGCTCTCATTCCCAAACAACCAATGGCTTGTAATGCCGAATTAGAAACTGCAATGGCATCCGCCCCCAACATCATGGCCTTAGCAAAATCCTCTGCAATTCTCAAACCTCCCGTGATGACCAAGGTAACGTCAGTAGCACCTACTTTATCTAAATACTTGCGCGCTCTTGCCAGAGCAGGTATTGTGGGAATATTGATATTATCTCTCAAAATTGTTGGTGCCGATCCTGTTCCTCCTCCTCGTCCATCCAATATGATATAATCTACACCCACATCCAATGCGAACTGGATATCTTTTTCAAGGTGACTAGCAGCAATCTTGAAACCAATTGGAATTCCACCTGTTCTTTCTCTAACTTTTTCCGAAAAGTCTTTAAAATCCTGAACTGTATGAAAGTTGGGGTTTGCCGCTGGAGAGATCGCTGCTTCTCCCTTCTTTAAACCTCTAACCTTTGCAATTTCCTCGCTTACTTTATTACCCGGTAAATGTCCTCCAGTTCCAGTCTTAGCACCCTGCCCTCCTTTAAAATGAAAGGCTTGAACATTGTCTAACTTATCCCATGAGAATCCAAATTGAGCCGAAGCTAACTCGTAAAAATATCTAGAATTACTTTCTTGCTCTTGTGGAAGCATTCCTCCTTCTCCAGAACAAATTCCTGTACCCGCCATTTGTGCTCCTTTAGATAGCGCTATTTTTGCCTCTCTTGATAATGCGCCAAAACTCATGTCACTTACGAATAGTGGAATATCTAATTCTAAAGGCTTTTTGGCTTTAGGCCCAATAACCACTTTAGTAGCAACTTCTTCATGATCTAGTAAAGGTCTCGTTGCCAACTGTGCCGGTAAAAACTGAATATCATTCCATTTAGGCAAGGTATTCCTATCTACTCCCATTGAAGCAGAGAATCCATGATGACCGATATTCTTTAAACCGTTCTTTGCTAGCTCTTTTATATAACCAGTATACGGTTCTGTATCTTCAGGATGCGTATCGGCATAGGTTCCAAGATATTCATCTCTATGAAAAGGTTGTGGGTGTTGTTCCTCAAAAGCAGCTATTTCGTCTTCATCAACCAATAGGCTATCCCCTTCAATATATTCCTGGAATTTATGTAATTGTTCATCATTATTATACTCACTTATTCCAGTATCATAACGGTAATCCCAACCATGTACTCCACATATTAAATTTTGACCATCAATATGTCCATCAGATAAGAGTGCTCCCCTATGATGACACCTTCCATACAATACAGAAATTCCTGATTCATGTTTGATAATTACCAGGTCGGTATTTTTAACTAATGCGTACGTTGGTTCTTTTGCAATAAGGTCAGACACTTTTGCAATTTCAATTAAGTTTGTTGACATGGAAGTTGTTTTAAATGTATAAGTTAGTCTTTCTGTCGAAAAAATAAAAACGCAATTACAATTTTGTGATTACCTAACAATATCTTAAGCTTTTATAGAAAGGGCTTTTGAAGGACATCGATGTACTTGTGCTGCAATACGATCTGAGTTAGCAGCATCCATATCCACCCAAGGTTTTCTTCTTGGATCAAAAACGGGTAACAATTCTTTCCAACATTTTTTTGAATGCGTACACATATGTGGTTGCCAAACTACGGTAACCTCTCCATTGGTATACTCTTTAACTATGGGTTTCTTATTTTCCATACTATTTAGATTTTACTTTCGAATATTTGGACAGCATTCTTAAGAGTTTCGTTAAGTTCAC
The DNA here is from genome assembly GCF_032248395.1 of Asprobacillus argus. Classification (NCBI taxonomy): domain Bacteria; kingdom Pseudomonadati; phylum Bacteroidota; class Flavobacteriia; order Flavobacteriales; family Flavobacteriaceae; genus Asprobacillus; species Asprobacillus argus. The sequence goes on along the minus strand of NZ_JAVTTO010000004.1, from coordinate 238,715 downwards.
TATCAACAATTTTACCTTCTTTAAAGTTATCAAAAAAACCTGGTAGTGAAAAATTTGCAACGACATCCGCACCCATATGCGGAAATGAGGCATTTGCAGATGCTAATACAGAAGCTCCTCCTCGACCTCCAGGTGACGTTGCCATCAAGAGCATTGGTTTTTTATTAAAAATAACGCGATCAATTCTAGATAACCAATCGAATGTATTCTTAAAAGCCGCAGCATACGATCCATTATGCTCCGCTAAAGAAACAATATATCCATCATAGGTTTTTAATTTTTCAGATAACTGCACCATGTTTTCCGGGAACCCATTTTGTTCATCATCAATACTATATAGTTGAGCTTGATAATCTCTCATATCAACAACTTCAAAAGAAGTATTGTCCAACAGGGTCGAAGCATACGACACCAACTGCTTATTTATTGAGGTACTGCTTGTACTTCCAGCAAAGGCTACTATTTTTTTCATATCAATATGGTTTAAGAAGTTTGTAGTATGATTTTTTTACGAAAAAGATAAGAAGTTGTCAAAAACAAAAATGCTAGAAGTGCAAATAATTGTTCTCCGTCACTAATCATCACGTGGGCAAAAAATGCCAATACTACATTAAAGAAGAAACCTGCATAGGCCCACTCCTTTAATGTGGTAAATTTCGGGTACCACAGCACAATTAACCCTAGTATCTTGGCAACCGCCAATGGGTATACTAAATACGTAGGATATCCCATATTTTCAAAAGCGCCCTTTATCATTTCGGTTTGTGTTAAATACATACTAATAGAGAACAGCATGATTCCTGAAAACAAGGCCGTTGCTATGTAAAATATAATCTTGTTAGTTTTCATTTCTTTTGGTTTAATTATTTCTTGGGCAAAGCTACAAAAAATTATTTTATTTTCCAAGGAATATATTTCCATGTAATTAAATTAATTTTGTTTTATATCCACTATTTATTCATGGTAAACTTTTGTAAATTCGCTAAAATTTTCTGAATGGACATAAAGTTTAACAAAAACGAAGATCACAATAAACTTCTGGTTTCAGACCTTAGAAGAAGATTTGCCAAAGTGAAGCTAGGAGGCGGACAGAAGAATATTGACAAACATCACTCTAAAGGGAAACTTACAGCAAGAGAGCGTATTGACTACCTATTAGATTCAACATCTAAAAGTATTGAAATAGGAGCGTTCGCGGGAGATGAAATGTATCAGGAGCACGGTGGATGCCCTTCAGGAGGAGTTGTTGTTAAGATCGGATATGTACAAGAAAAACAATGTATTGTTGTTGCCAATGATGCTACCGTTAAAGCGGGGGCCTGGTTCCCTATTACAGGAAAGAAAAACTTGAGAGCTCAGGAAATCGCTATCGAAAACAAACTCCCTATTATCTACCTGGTGGATAGTGCAGGAGTATATTTGCCAATGCAAGACGAGATCTTTCCAGACAAAGAACATTTTGGAAGGATTTTCAGAAATAATGCGGTCATGAGCAGTATGGGAATTACGCAAATAGCAGCTGTTATGGGAAGTTGTGTTGCTGGCGGAGCCTATCTCCCCATTATGAGCGATGAAGCTCTCATTGTAGATAAAACAGGAAGTATTTTCCTAGCTGGAAGTTATTTAGTAAAAGCCGCTATTGGAGAAGCTATTGACAATGAAACTTTAGGCGGTGCTACTACACATTGTGAAATATCGGGTGTAACAGATTATAAGGCAAAAGATGATAAGGATGCTTTAGATACCATTAAAAACATTGTTTCAAAAATTGGAGATTTTGATAAAGCGGGTTTTAATAGAGTTGACGCCAAATTGCCAAAGGAAAACGAAAATGACATTTTTGGAATACTCCCTTCTGCACGTCATGAACAGTATGACATGCGAGAGATTATAAAACGTATTGTTGATAACTCTGAAATAGATGAATATAAGCAAGGGTATGGGCAAACTTTGATCACTGCGTATGCACGAATTGATGGTTGGGCCGTTGGAATCGTTGCGAATCAAAGAAAAATTGTAAAGACCAAAAAAGGAGAAATGCAATTTGGAGGAGTGATCTATTCTGATTCTGCAGATAAAGCTACTCGATTTATTGCAAACTGCAATCAGAAGAAGATTCCATTGGTTTTCTTACAAGATGTAACAGGTTTTATGGTTGGGAGCAAATCTGAGCACGGTGGTATTATCAAAGATGGTGCTAAAATGGTGAATGCTGTGAGCAATTCTGTTGTACCTAAGTTTACGATTGTTATTGGAAATTCATACGGTGCTGGAAATTACGCAATGTGTGGAAAGGCATATGACCCTCGGTTAATTGCAGCATGGCCAAGTGCCGAGCTTGCTGTGATGAGTGGAAACTCGGCAGCAAAGGTGTTACTGCAAATAGAGACGGCTTCATTAAAAAAGAAAGGCGAAGAAATCACTAAAGAAAAAGAAGCCGAATTATTTGACAAGATAAAATCTCGCTACGATAAACAAATATCACCGTACTATGCGGCGGCTAGAATTTGGACGGATGGCGTGATAGACCCATTAGATACACGTACATGGATCTCTATGGGGATAGAAGCAGCTAACCATGCTCCTCTAGGAAAAAAGTTTAATTTAGGCGTTATTCAAGTTTAATAATCAATTTATAATATAAAAGAGTACTTAGAAATGGGAAGAGCATTCGAATTTCGAAAAGCAAGGAAAATGAAGCGCTGGTCTGCCATGGCCAAAACGTTTACTAGAATCGGTAAAGACATTGTAATGGCCGTTAATGAAGGCGGACCAAATCCTGAAACTAATTCCAGATTAAGAGCAGTTATTCAAAATGCGAAAGCGGCGAATATGCCGAAAGACAATGTAGAGCGTGCTATTAAAAAAGCTTCGGATAAAGATACTGCGAACTATAAAGAAGTACTTTTTGAAGGGTATGCTCCTCATGGAGTTGCTATCCTTGTAGAGACTGCCACCAATAACAATAATAGAACAGTCGCTAATGTAAGAGCGGCGTTTAACAAATGTGATGGTAATTTAGGAACTTCTGGTTCTGTTGCTTTTATGTTCGACCATACTTGCAATTTTACCGTAAAAAAAGAAGACATCTCTATTGATATGGAGGAGCTAGAACTAGAGCTTATTGATTTTGAGGTGGAAGAAATATTTATAGATGAAGAGGGTGTTATCATTTATGCGCCTTTTGAACAATTTGGAGCTATTCAGTCATTCTTTGAAGAAAACAATGTAGAGATCATTTCATCTGGATTTGAAAGAATTCCTACTACAACCACGAAACTATCTGAAGACGCACAGGCGGATGTAGAAAAACTATTAGAGCGTTTGGAAGATGATGATGATGTTCAGAATGTATACCATTCTATGGAAATGTAGTATAAAAATGTACAAATAAGCAAAAAGTCGTGTTCTGCAGAACACGACTTTTTTGTTTAAACAATATGCTATAAAATTAATCCCCCAATTAATTATAGATATTAAATTCAATTAACACTACAAATATATTTATAAAAATCAAAGTAGATGGACTATAAATACAACTAATCTACTACAATCATAAAGTTTATTAATAAAACCTACTATATTTGTACATCAAACCAACACAAAGCTCCGTGAAAAGAAAAACGATCAAAAATCTTTTATTCTTCATTCTCATTTTATTCTATATCTCATTTTCTTTTTCTCAAGAGAAAATCATTCTAAATGGAGATGACTGGCATTACTATGACAAAGGCTATTTAGATACTGATTGGTACAAGGAACCCGTTAACTCCTCCTGGAAAATTGGAAAAACACCTATTGGTTATGGGGATAGGAAAGTGGTCACTAGTATTAATTATGGTAATGATAAAGAGAATAAACATATTACCAAGTACTTCAAAAAAGATATATACATTAAACGCGACTTTATTGCTTATGAATTTAAGATTCAATATGACGATGGTTTTGTTTTGTATGTAAATGGTGAAGAACTGTATCGAGAAAATATGCCCAATGGAAGTGTTACTAATGAAACACTTGCTGTTGTAAGAATTCAAGGAAGGGAAGAATCCGAATTCAAAATCAAAATATTTGAACCGAACATATTTAAAAAAGGCAAAAATACCATTAGCGTTGGTATTCATCAAAATAGAGCAAGTTCTAGCGATTGTATTTTCAGCCTAGATCTTTTTGGTCATACAAATCCTCAGATTCTTACCTTGTTAGTTGAAGATAAAAATGAATCTAATAAGATACTACAGCACGAAATAAAGAAGATCAATTCACGATTTGAACGAGAGAAGTTGAATATTCAAAATGAAAACCTTGCAAGCGCAAATTATAGTTTAAAATTCTTACTTTTTATAATAAGTTTTTTATTAATTCTTGCCTTAATAGGCTACTATTTCTTTGTAAATAATTTACGATCTAAAGAATCTAAATCACTTCAGGAGTTGACACAAATGAAAAGCCTTGTATTCGAAAAAGAAAAGGAAATGATGATCACCTCTACCAATCTCCTTCACAACAAGCAGTATTTTAAAGAAATCAAAGCAGATTTAAAAGGGCTAAAAACCGAAGATAAGGCTAGTGTAAAAAATATTATTAATCAAATCAATCTCGTTTTAGAAAGAGACGAAGAATGGAATCATTTAAAAGAGCATTTCAATACTGTTTTTGAAGGGTTTTATGATCGCCTTTTACAAAAGCATTCTACCTTAACCGAAACAGAATTAAGACATTGTATGTTTATTAAACTGCATATGCAAACAAAAGAAATTTCCAGGATATTATTAATAGACCCTAGATCCGTACAAACAGCGCGATACAGAATCAAAAAGAAAATGAATTTAGATGAAGATCAGGATCTTCGTGAGTATCTTCTAAATATTTAAAAAAAGCACCCGATTGGGTGCTTTTTTATTTAACCAAACTCAAAAGTCTTATAAACTCTGCCCTATACCCTTCTCTATCTTTCGATCGTCCTTTTTCTGATAGTTTTTTAATGTCCTTTATGGTTAAATTATTATCAAATTTGGATTTTCTCAACTTCATACCTAACATAGCCACTGAAGCAGCAAAATTCATATCCGCTGACGGTTTATCTAACACATTCTTCTTAACATGAATTAGCTCGATACTTTTTTTACCTGTTGGTTTTTTATACCTGAATTTTACGGTAAGAAGTTCATTTGGATGATTATAACTTGTTTTATTAATTGTGTACTTCAAATCTGGAAATTTCTTAGAGTATTTATTAAACTCCATATCTGAAGTAATAACTTCATAAAGAGCCGTTACAGAATGACCACTTCCCAACTCTCCTGCGTCTTTGGTATCATCTACAAAATCTTCATCATTTAATAGCCTGTTTTCATAACCTATTAACCTATAAGCTTTAACATTTTGAGGATTGAATTCTAACTGAATCTTGACATCTTTAGCAATAGTATGTAAAGTTCCTCCAAACTCTTTTCCAAATACCTTTTGTGCTTCTTGCATATTATCTATATAAGCGTGATTTCCATTTCCTTTATCTGCTAATATTTCTAATTTTGAATCTTTATAATTCCCATATCCAAATCCTAAGACAGATAAAAATATGTCTGTATCTCTTTTTTCAACAATCAATTTTTCCATATCCTCGTTTGAATAATCGCCTACATTAAAATCTCCATCTGTTGCCAGAATTACCCTATTATTACCACCTTTAATAAAGTTTTGTTGAGCAATCTTATATGCCAATTTTATACCTTCTCCTCCAGCTGTAGAACCGCCCGACTCTAAATCGTTTAATGCTTCTAATATTTTTATTTTCTTATTTCCGCTCGTAGATTCCAATACCACACCTGCTGCACCAGCATATACAACAATTGATACCTTATCTTTAGCTCTTAATTGATGAACTAATAATTTAAATGCTGATTTTAACAATGGTAATTTATTTTGATCGCTCATAGAACCGGATACATCAATCAAAAAAGTCAAATTAGATGCAGGTAAGTTGTCTTGAGGAATTGTTTTTCCTTGTAACCCTATTCTAAGTAATTTAGTCTTTTTATTCCAAGGAGTTTTTACAAATTCTGTGTAAATTGAAAATGGATGTTTACCTTTAGGCTCGGGATATTGGTAGTCGAAATAGTTAATCATCTCTTCTACCTTAACAGCATTTGGATCGATGCTTTGTCCATTATTTAGCATCCTTCTAATATTACTATATGAAGCTTTGTCAACATCAATAGAAAAAGTAGATAGGGGCCTGGAAATAGTTAATTCAAATTCATTTTCTACAATTTTTTCATATTCATCTGTATTTTCATATTCTAAAACATCTTCGCTCGTTTCTATTATAACTACCCCATTCTTACCCGCCTCGCCATACCTAGCAATAGCTACCGAATCTTTTAATACTTCTGAGGCAAATATATCAGCTTTTGCAAGCGCTTTCAATTTTCCATAATACGGTTCTTCATTCACAATTATTAACGGTTCGTTTGGACCTCTATTTCTAAGCTTAGAAACAACTTTTGACCGATTATTTGTTTTAACACCTGCCGTGTACCCATTCAGCACATTTCCGATATGCTGACTTCGAACCACAGAAGCCGAACCTGTTATAGCCTTTTTCGTATAAGTTCCGTATCCTAACACCACAACTTCGTCCAACACCTCTCCTCCTTCTTCCATTTTAACATTAATCGTAGATTTTACTCCTATTGTTTTTTCAACTGTTTTGTACCCTAGATAAGTAAAGACTAAAACGTCTCCAAGTTCTGCTCTAATAGCATACCTTCCATCAAAATCCGTTTGAACACCTTTGGTTGTACCTTTTACTAAAATACTAGCTCCAGGTAAACCTCCAGAATCATCTGAGACTTTTCCTGTTATTTCTTTTTTTTGCCCGTGAATTGACATTATTCCAAATAACATCAATAAAGTGATTGCTTTTTTAATCATAGTTGTAGTTTTTATAGTTTAGCACTAACCTACAATCACTATACAATTAAAAAAATGAAGAATGAGTAAACTGGGGTCTTTCGAAAGTTAACTCCCCATGCGCTTTAGGCATTAATTTTATGCAATGTCTTTTTTCGTTGAATCTTTTGAGTTTCCGTCTCTTCAAATTTCTTTATGAAAAAGATATTCTTAGGAATTTCATATTTCGTTAGATCTCGATATATGCTTTCCGAGGTTTTAGACGCTTCTCCCTCGACAACAAGTACCAGCTTTTCCCCTAAAGCTTGATCTTTGATTCCAGCCACGAAGAAACGATCATTTAAATAGGGAGCTATTTTCTTTTCTATTTCTTCTGGATGAAGTTTGATTCCGCCTGAATTAATCACATTGTCATAGCGCCCTTTCCAATCAAAGGTATCGTCAGAAATGATCTCAACTACATCATTGGTAATAATCTGCTCATTCGAAACGCTCGGTGCATCTATAATTAAGCAACCTCTACTATCTTTTGAAATAACTACGTCTTTAAGCGCTTTAAAAGAATCCCATTTTGAATGGTTTAATTTTTTGATTGCTACATGTGTACAGGTTTCCGTCATTCCATATGTTGCATATATCGATGTTGAAATAGATTGAAGTTCATTTTCCAATTTATGATCTACGGCACCACCTCCAACAATCAACTTCTTAACCGCACCAATAGCCTCTAATGAATTCTTTAATTGCAAAGGAATCATAGCTGAGAAGTCATATTCCCTATCTAAACCAGCCAATGGTTTAGAGCTTGATGGCACCACATCTAAATGCCAGCCCAGGTACATAGCCCGAACCAACATCATTTTTCCTGCTATATAATCGATCGGCAAACACAATAGCGCTTTAATTCCAGCTCCGAGTTCAAAGAAATCTCCCGTTACCCTTGCTGAATTGATCATATGCTCCTTTTGCAACTTGATCCATTTCGGTTTTCCTGTAGATCCTGAAGTTTTTATCGAGATTGTTTCGCTTTCAGAAAACCATTCTTGCAGAAATTCAGCCACCGGTTTAGACAGCACGTCAGCATATGCTAATAAAGTTTCTTCTGTTTGAAAGGAGGCTCCATTGAGCCTAAAATCTTTATGACATTCCCAGTTCTTCAATTTCAGTTGGTTTTTCTATGCTACCAAATAATTTACTTTTCCAATTCTTCCAACCGTATTTTTTAGAAAGTATAACTAGTACTAATGGATAGATCACTAAAACTGGAAAGAACATCTCCCAACCTACAGAAGGTTCAGATACATCTACAAACATAGCTTCCGTTTGAAATACTGTCCAATCCGTAGTTACCAAAACTGCCGCCAAGATATTATTTACGGCGTGCATACCCAATGCTAATTCAGTCCCTTCATCCATCAAAGTTGTTATTCCAAACAAGAATCCGGTTCCTATATAAAAGACCAAAGCAATATCTCCGATCTTCTCAATTTCGGGATTAAACCAGTGCATTGATCCAAACAACACAGAAGTAACGATTAAAGGCATCCATCTATTCTTAACCAAAATCCCAATCCCCTGCATCAAATATCCTCTAAAAAACAGTTCTTCAAAACTCGTTTGGAGTGGTATAAGAAGTAATGACACAATTACAAGTGTAAAAAATGGAGCAGGCTTGAAATTCCAAATAAAATTATCTGGAGCTAGCCATATCCCCACAGCAATAATTACAGCAGAAATAAGTCCCCATAAAAAGAAAGCATAGAAAAATCTTGACCAATCTATCCTATCTCGGCTTGTTACTAAAGATGTAAATCTTCGTTGATGTATAAATTTTACAAAAACAATTAACAAGAGCAGTAAAAACACAAAAGGTATCAAATTTATGACCAAAAAGAAATTCTTATCTCCTTCTATATTCTGCATATCCTCATAAGCTGTATCAAAAAGTTCTGGCATAAAAATATAAGCCAGAATATTCAAAGCAAAAGGTGCAAACAGAACAATGCAACTTACAAAATATCGCCACCAATCATTTTCTCCTTTATATGCTTGTTGTATATAGTTCATACTATTCAATATTAAAATTCCAATGTTTTTTTTTATGATAACTCAACCGTCCATTTGTTACTTCCAAAGGACTTTTTATATTATTCGTGAATAGGCTTCCTGTGCCAAGTCCTTGAGGTAAATCGCTTGACAATGTATAGGTCCATTGCGCAATTGCATTTAGTCCCACATTGCTTTCTAAAGCACTAGTAACCCACCAGCCTATCCCTTGTTTTTTAGCTAATGAAATCCATTCTTCACTACCGCTATAACCTCCAACCAAACTAGGCTTTAGTATGATATATTGAGGGTTTATTGTTTGTAGCACTTCCTCCTTTTTTGTTACAGAAAAAACACCTATTAATTCCTCATCCAATGCAATCGCCAAAGGCGATGTCTCACAAAGTTGAGCCATCTCATTAAATTGACCTGCTTTTATAGGTTGCTCAATGGAATGTAAATCTAAGTCTGAAAGTCTTTTTAATTTCTCCAATGCTGTATTTGGAGAGAAAGCTCCATTTGCGTCTACTCTTACCTCTATTTCTTTCGAAGAAAATTCGTTTCTAATGAATGATAACAAATCCAATTCGGTTTCAAAATCAATAGCCCCAATTTTCATTTTAATACACGAGAATCCAGCGTTTATTTTCTCCTTTATCTGATTACTCATATATGCCTTGTCCCCCATCCATATCAAACCATTGATATCTATTGCATCCTGACCTTTCGTAAATTTTGACGGGTATAGTGAAAAGGGGGTCCTGCTTTGTAATGATAGAAACGCCTGTTCCAAACCAAATTGGATACTAGGAAATTCCATTACATTTTCAAGCAACCACTCCAATCCGAGATGTATATTTTTACAAACCCACCATATCTTTTCTTCATAATCTGGTCTATCATCAATACTTAAAGTTCTAAGTATACCACATTCGCCAATTCCAATAGCATCATTTTCTTTGAGAACGATAAACCAAGTTTCTTTAGTTCGTAACACCCCTCTAGAAGTCCCGCTAGGAACTTTAAAATTGAGAACGTATTTTTTGTAACTAGCTCTGATCAAATCTATTTATTGTACAATGCAATTCTATTCCCTTCTGTATCTACAATAACAGCCATATACCCAACCTCATTGGAGATTAGTATTTTTGGTTTTAGTATGGTGCCTCCAGCTTCTTCAATCCTACCCAGTTCATGATCTATGTCTCCCGACTGAGAATTGAAATATACTAACGGACCATGGGTTCTAGATGGCACATATTCTTCGTGCTGCACTAGAGAACCGCTAATCCCCGGAGCGGTAATATCCTCTGCAGGTGGAAACCATCCCATCAAAATACCTCCAAAGTCATTTATACTAATTGGTACCTGAAAAACAGCTTCATAGAATTTTTTTGCACGATTCATATCGTTTACTGGTATCTCGAACCAGCTGATCATATTTACCTCCATATATTATTGTTTTTCAGCAAAAGCCTTAAAATTATTTAAATATCCTTGATCTATTTCTTTGAATGTTCCCTTAAAATAGGGCATCATACATCCAAAAATATAGGAATCACTTTTACAAGTACTGCGATTTGTGATAATCGTTTTGGAGCCATCTGATGTAAACGTATAGTCATCCGTTTTCAACATTCCTTGTGCATCAAAAAACAGCGTAACTTTTTCATTTTCAATATAGGCCAATACTTTTTCTTCCATGATAATATCATTACCATTTCCATCTGTCACTATCATTCTATATCTACTACCAGTAACACCTATTTTCTTGTCAAGAGCAACAATACTCTTTAATTCAGGAATCCATTGCTTTAAATTGTTATTATCATTAAACATCGCAAAAACTTCATTTAGTGGCTTATTTACTTCTACTTTAGCTTCATAGTTGACTTCCTTTATAAGCAAACCTGTTGCGAAAAACACTACTGTTAATGCGATGATGATTCCTAATATTACTTTTATTGCTTTCATGTATAGAATACTATTTATCTTTTAAAATTACAAAACTTGTCCCAGTCCAAAAAGAACTGCAAATAAGAAAGTACTTAGTGCTACTTTTTTTAACTCGCCATCCAGTAATTTTTCTTCTTTGTTCTTTGAGACATATACCAAATGAATGGCTAGGGGTATATATGCTATCAAAAATAAAAACTGTATGGGATTTGCGTAGTGAATGACCGTGTATAGTAATGCAAATAGTAAAGAGGCTATGATCAAATAATAGTGATAATACTTTGCAAACTCTGCTCCTATTTTTACCACCAGTGTATTTTTCCCTGCTTCTTTATCATGGATTCGATCTCTCATATTATTCAGATTCAATACGGCAACGCTTAACAATCCAATAGAAAATGCTGGTAAGAAAATGGTAAAGTTCAATTGTTTTGTAAATAAAAAGTAACTTCCTACCACGCTTAGTAATCCAAAGAATATAAAAACAAACAGGTCTCCAAATCCACTATATCCGTACGCTGATTTTCCAACTGTGTATTTAATGGCTGCAGCTATTGATATCATGCCTAATCCGAAGAACAGTACTGAATATCCGAAATTATCTTCTCCAAAAGCAGCATAAATCAGTACTAATGCAATTGCTGTAGTAACAATAGCAGTAACAATCATTGCTCCTTTCATTTGTTTTGGCGAAATGGCTCCTGACGCTACCAAACGCTCCTCCCCTTCTCTATGTTTATCTGTTCCCTTAATACCATCACCATAATCATTTGCAAAATTAGAAAGTACTTGAAATCCTATAGTGGTCAAAATAGCTAGCCAAAATATCGGCGATTCATATATTGGAATTTCCAAAACATCTTCACGAATAGTAGTGGAATTATTTAAAAGAGTTGACCATTGATGGTAGTATCCTAAAAGGCACCCTACTATAATTCCTGAAACAGAAAGAGGTAGTGTTCTTAATCTTGCTGCTTTTATATAATTTTTGATCATTCTTATTCTTATCAAAAAACTTCTCGACTCCGCTCGAGGCAACAATACGGTCCCATAGAGCGGAGTCGAGAACTTCTTTTTATTTATATATTATAATCCTTCAGCCTCAGCTATTAACTCTGCAATATCTTTTACCTGAACCTGATTTTCCTTCTCATGAAATTTCACACCATCTGTCATCATAGTATTACAATAAGGGCATCCTGTAGCAATTACGTTAGGGTTGGTTTCTAAGGCATCTTTTGTTCTTAATATATTAATGTCCATATCTCCTTTTTCTGGCTCTTTAAACATCTGAGCACCTCCTGCACCGCAACATAACGCTCTATTACGATTGCGTTTCATTTCTACCAAATTCACACCCATTTTTTTGATGATATCTCTTGGAGATTCATACACGTCATTTGCTCTTCCTAAATAACACGGGTCATGAAAAGTAATTCGCTTCCCTTTTAAGGTATTATCATTCAAGGAAAGTCTTCCCTGGTCGATTAAACTTTTTATAAACTGTGTATGATGATACACTTCATATGTTCCTCCTAAACCCGGATATTCATTCTTCAGGGTATTGAAAGAATGTGGATCGGCTGTAACTATTTTTTTTACCTCATACGCATTCAATATCTCAATATTGGTCATTGCCTGCATCTGGAAAAGAAATTCATTTCCCGCTCTTTTTGCTGCATCTCCTGTTGCGCTTTCTTCAGTACCTAATACTGCAAAATCCACATTGGCTTTGTGCAATATCTTTACAAACGCCTTTGTTATCTTTTTCGCTCTATCGTCATAACTTCCTGCAGATCCCACCCAAAACAACACTTCCGGTTGCTTTCCTTGAGCCATCATTTCTGCCATTGTTGGTACATTCATTCTTTTGTATTTTTTGGTTATGCTTCGTCTTTCCAGTTTAATCTATCTTGTTGGCTATATTGCCATGGAGCTCCATTGTTTTCAATATTCGTCATCATCATATTTAACTCCTGCGGTGCAGCTGATTGTTCCATTACAAGATACCTTCTCATATCCATAATGATGGATAATGGATCAATATTTACTGGACATTCTTCTACGCAGGCATTACAACTTGTACATGCCCATAATTCTTCCGGCGTGATATAATCGTTTAATAGCTGTTTACCATCTTCTTTGAATTCTCCATTATTGCCATCTATATTTTTTCCTACCTCTTCTAATCTATCACGCGTTTTCATCATAATAGCTCTTGGCGACAATTCTTTTCCTGTTAAATTAGCTGGACATGCTGAAGTACATCTACCGCACTCAGTACAGGTATATGCATTTAGAAGCTGCACCCAATTTAGATCTGTAACATCACTAGCTCCAAACTTCTCAGGCACATCATCCTCTTTCCCGTCTTCAGGCATTGCATAAGGATCCGCATCAGGGTCCATCATCATTTTCACTTCATTAGTCACAGACTCCAGATTCGTAAACTGTCCTTTAGGATTCAGGTTTGCATAAAAGGTATTCGGGAATGCTAATAGAATATGTAAATGCTTTGAGTAGTATAGATAATTCAAGAAAATTAAAATCCCTACGATGTGCAACCACCAAGCGATTTGTTCAACCAGATGTAATGATTCGGGAGTGAATTCTGAGAATAAAGGGGCTACAAATTGACTTACAGGATTACCCACTCCAGCTTCTTGAAAAACAGGATCTGCGGCATTCATCACAATAAATAACGTCATTAATACCATTTCGAAATAAAGAATAAGGTTCCCATCACTTTTGGGCCACCCCTTCATTTCCTTGCTCATAAATCGTTTTATATTATCTATGTTTCTTCGCAACCAGAAAATAATCACTGATACAAAAACTAACAAGGCTAAAATTTCAAAACTTCCAATTAAGAAGCCATAAAACGCTTCACCTAATAAAGGTTGAAATACTCTGTGTGTTCCAAATAAACCATCAATAATAATCTCTAGTACTTCTATATTGATTATGATAAAACCAACATAAACAATGATATGGAGAAAACCAGCGATTGGGCGAGATACCATTTTGGATTGGCCTAGGGCAATCCTAGCCATGTTTTTCCATCTTGCAGCCTTGTTATCGGAGCGATCTACATCCTTCCCAAGTTTGATGTTCCTAATAAGTTTTCGAACATTCATCACAAAAAAGCTAATCCCCACAATTAGTACAATTGCAAAAGATATATTAGACAAATACTCCATATTCATTTTGTTTAGTTAGTTATTTATTGATGATTCCAATGATTTTCATCATTCGAGTTGTTTGGCGATAACCCAAGAATATCTCCTTTTGTAGAGACCCCCAGTCCTAAAACAGTTCTGTTCGCATAATTAAAATAGCTCACTACCTGATTGACTTCTAAGATTTCTCCATCTGTCATTCCTACTGCTCTCATTCTGTCGACATCATTCTCTTTGACATTTGCGAGATCTACTGTTAATTTTTCGGCATACTTTAATGCTTCTGAGAACTTGGCTTCAAAAAATGCTTCATATTCTTTTTCATTCAAAGCCTTTCTTAAATTAAGTGCTTTTTGATCATCATTCAGCAATCTTTTCAACCCTGAAAAATGATGCTCTACACAATATTCGCAATCATTAAGTATACTGACCAAAACTCCTAACGCTTCCAGGTACCATTTTGGCAATGTGTTGTTACTATTGTGCAACACATTCTTATATAAAGACATGTGTCCTGTCATGGTATGAGGACGCAATCCATGCACCATCATGATATTATCAACATTGTTATTGGGTCCAGTAACTTTATCATACAATCGTCTTAGTTTCCCCTTAGATTCCTGATAAGATATTACTCGTATCCAACTCATTACTTGTTGCTCTTATTTTTCTTGTTGTTTTCGTCGTTATACGGTTTTGCCTTTTTTCCAAACAATGAGAAATGTACAAAGCGTTTAGGGTTCAATTTCATTTCTCTTAACAACTCCTCCATTTCTTTAGAAGCATTGGTAAGGTTCATATATAATTGATCGTCGGTCATCAACTTTCCTAATGTACCTTTTCCAATTTTAAGGCTATCCATTAAGGAATTAACATTAGATAATGTTAGCTCCATCTTTTTAATGGTAGCTCCAATATTTGCACTTATTAAGGTATCAGAAATTTTAGTCGCATTGGCAGTAAGTTGCTCTGCATTTTTTAATGTACCATCTATGCTCGTTTTACTTGAATCAAGCAATTGATTTACCGATTTTAGTGTTTTTCTAAAGTCAGAAATAGTATACTCTAACCCTTTAACACTTCTATTTAAGCTTTCTCTGGTGTTCTTGTTAAGCACTTGATTCACCCCTTGAAACAAAGAGTCAGCACTTACGATCACATTTTCAAGTTTAGCTTGCAGCGGATTTAATTTCTCTCCAACCGTAGAAAATATATCTGATTCTACTTCTCCTTTTAGGTAATCTCCTGACACGGCCATATCTCCCTCATAAGACGGAATGATCGCTAGTGATTGACCTCCCAAAAGGCTTGCTGAGTAAATTTTTGCAACACTATTTTTTGAGAATTGAAAATCATTGTCAAGGCTTATTTCTACAATCAATCTCCCTTTCTTATCAACATCTTCATTAAACCGAATATCTACAACTTTACCTACCTGCAACCCATTAATGGTCACAATACTTGCCTTATTCAAACCTTGAATATTGTTGTACTCTATTAGGAAATGTCTTGCATTACCTTCAAAAAGATTTTGCCCCTTTAAAAAGTTAAACCCCCAAATAAATACTCCAATAATTATAACAGCTACGATGCCTGTTTTAAATTCCTTAGACATTTTCATGATTTTGTTAGACAATATTACTAATAATTTTTGGTAGTTCTACCTTAATTATAGCAATTTCAGTGCTTCTTTTACGGATATTTTTTCACCATTCTTAAAAGCAGCAATGAATGCAGTGGTATACCCTTTCTTTTTTGCCAGTTTTTGCGATTTTAAAGCTTCCTTATAGCTTCGAGAGATACCATAATAGTACTTATAATATTTCCCAACTCGAACTCGTTGCACATTCTTCAAGCCTTTAAAGTTATACGACTTTGTGCTTATTTTCCTTCTACTTGAAGCGATTTGAGTTTTGAATTCTATCTTATCTGTCTTAACAACATTAGGAATTACAACATCCTCAGTATTCTCAATGGTGTTCAATCTCAATCGGTCAATATACTTTCGAATTGCCTTTGCTATAGTGTTTGCCAACGCATTTTGACCTTTTTTAGAGTTGAGGTATCTACCTTCTTTTTTATTGGTCAAAAACCCCAGTTCTACCAATACACTTGGCATCACAGTTTGTCTTAACACTAAGAAATTGGCCTGTCTTACCCTTCTGTCTTTTCGATGCAAATTCTTCACAACATCACTTTGTATAAAACTGGCAACGGACAGGCTTTTGTCTAAATTTTCTTCTTGGAGTAAAGACAGCCCAATCATTGATTCGGGAGAATCAGGATCATAGTCATAATTCTTTTGGTAATCTTCTTCTAACAAAATTACGCTATTCTCTCTTTTAGCAATCTCTAAGTTTTGTCTATTCCCGCTTAAACCCAATACAAAAGTTCCAGCACCATAGGCATTTGAAGAATGTGAATCGCAATGAACAGAAATAAACAAATCCGCTCCTTGCTTATTTGCAATTTTTGCCCTGTCATGCAATTCAACAAACACATCTTTTTTTCTAGTGTATACGACTTTTATGTATTTATATTTCGCTAAAGCTTTTCCAATCTGCAATGTCACCTTAAGAGCTACGTTCTTTTCTTTGTAACCATTACCCAAATTCCCAGGATCTTTTCCACCATGACCTGCATCTAGGACTACCACATATTGTCTATCTTGAGCATTTACATACGTTAATGATGTAAAACAGAAAAGCCCTAGTACAAGATAAATTTTAAAAAAATATTTCATTCGAAATTTGTGATTTTGTATTAATTGGATCAACAAAATTTAACTAATTTTGGGGTTTTCAAATTTGGTGGCTCAATTATTGAGCCATACTTTTACCTAGAAACAAAAATAGTATTTAAAATATTGCAATCAAATCGGTCTTACATACTTTTCTTTTTATTGTTGTTTGCTGCAATACAAATAAGCGCTCAGGATATAAAACCTAAAGGGGTAAAGATTCCAAAAAAGGCGAAAGACACGATAGTTTCACCTAAAAAAGATTCTTTAAACGTCAAGAAAAAGGACAGCTTACTACTAAAGAAAAAAGATACTCTAAAGCTAGATTCAATTAAGCCTAAAGAATCTATAGAGGATATTATTACACACACAGCTAAAGATTATACTATTCAAGATGCCAAGAATAAGACGGTTACATTGTATAATGATGCAAATGTTATTTACGGAGATATTGACCTAAAAGCCGGAATCATCATTGTAGATTATAAAAACAATACCTTATACGCTAAAGGCATTAAAGATAGTCTTGGGTATCATCAGAGACCTGTTTTTAAGCAAGGAGATCAAGAATCTGTGCAAGACTCCATGATCTATAACTTTAAGACAAAAAAGGCTTTGATCTATAATATTAAAACCAGGCAAGAGCCTGGTGTTATATTGTTAAGTGAAAAGACGAAGCGTGTAAATGATTCTACCATTTATTTACGAAAGATTCGATTTACCACTTCTGAAAAAGATAATCCTGATTATTATATTGCAACCTCAAAAGCAAAATTTGTTCCTAAGAAGAAGATTATTGTTGGGCCGAGTAATTTAGTAATTGCAGATGTCCCAACACCTTTATTTTTGCCTTTTGCCTATTTTCCAATGGGAGAATCTAGAAGTTCTGGATTTATTATCCCTTCATGGGGTCAAAACAATAATCAAGGGTATTTTTTACAAAATGGAGGATATTACTTTGCTGTAAATGATTATTTAGACCTTACGTTAACCGGAGATGTCTATACAAACGGTAGTTGGGGTTTAAGAGGTGATTCTAATTATGTAATGCGATATAGATTTAATGGTAATTTTAGCATTCGCTTTGAAAAGATCTTGCAAAGCTTTAGAGGGTTTGATGATTTTTCTGAGGCAACCAATTTTAATGTACGTTGGTTTCACAATCAAGATGCTAAAGCAAGTCCGAATTCTCGATTTTCGGCTTCTGTGAATCTGGGAAGTAGTCAGTATTTTAGGCAATCTTTAAATGAGTTTAATAACTCTCAGTTTCTAACAAATACGTTTAACTCTTCTATATCGTATCAAAAGAGATTTGTCGGTACTCCTTTTAATCTAAATGTATCTGCCACGCATTCACAAAACACCAATACGGAAGATGTTTCGATGACTTTACCATCTGCCCAATTAACGATGGACAGAATATTTCCTTTTGCTGGTAAAGGTGGCGTGAAAAAGAATCCAATTCAGAAATTAGGATTCAACTATAATATGCGAGGGGAATATCGTATCAGAACAAAGGATAGTCTATTCTTTAAAGCTGAAATGTTCGAAACAGCCAAAGCTGGAGTTCAACATACTACGAATACAAGTACAAACCTAAAGGTTTTCAAATTTTTCACCCTTGCAGGTAATGTAAGCTATAAAGAGGTTTGGAACTTTGATTACATTAATAAAACATACGATGCCACTCTAGTAAATACAGACAATATGATTGGTGGTGTTGTCACAGATACTATTAAAGGATTTAAAAGCTTTAGAGAGTATAATACAGGTTTGAGTTTATCAACAAATATCTATGGTACCTTTAATTTTAAAAAGGGTCGTTTAAAATCGATTAGACATACATTTCGACCGTCTGTTTCTTATTCATATAGACCTGATTTTGCTGATAGACATAATAGAACCGTTCAACAGAGTTCAGATCCAACCGACATATTAACATATTCGCCTTTTGAGCAGGGAATTTATGGTAGACCTAGTAGTGGATTAAGTAATTCAATAGGAATTAGTTTAAACAACGTCGTTGAAGCTAAGGTCGCCCCAAAAGATCCAGATAGTGATGAAGAGGATAAGAAAATTACTATTCTGAACAACTTAAATTTTCAAACCTCCTATAATATTGCTGCCGACAGTCTTCGTTGGTCCGCTGTAAATGCAAATATGGGAACACGACTGTTCAAAGAAAAAATGGCGGTAAATTTGACAGCTGTTTTAGACCCCTATCAACTAAACGATCAAGGTCAACGCATTGATAAATTTAATAAAGGAATTTTTAGAATTACGAATGCAAACCTTACTGCAAATTATACATTGTCTAGCAAGGATTTTGAGAAGAAAGAAGATGATGAGAAAAAAGATGACACATCCAAAAGTGGCAATGGAAATCAGAACACTCCGGACGTTTTAGGTGAAAACATCAATCCTACTAATGGCTTTCAAGGAGGACAAGGAAGCGGTGGTGGTGGTGTTAAAGAGGCTGAATTATACAAAGCTAAAATACCATGGTCCTTAAATATTGCTTATACCGCCACATATACAAATAATGGCATTAGTAATATTGGTGTTAATACGCATACCGCTATGTTTAGTGGAAATGTAGAACTTACTCCGAAGTGGAACCTAGGTTTTTCTACAGGATATGATATTAATGGAGGGGGATTCACATACTCGAGATTCAATTTTTCTCGTGACTTGGATAGTTGGCGTTTCAATTTTAATTGGGTTCCTTTCGGAACCAACACTTCATATACATTTTTCATAGGTGTTAAATCATCTGTTTTAAGTGATTTGAAGTGGGATAAAAACAAACCGCCAGACAGAGTATTATTCTAAATCTATTTTGATGAAAAAAATTATACAAACCGAAAAAGCTCCTGCACCTATTGGGCCTTATAATCAAGCCGTATTAAGTGGTAATACGTTGTACACTTCTGGTCAAATTGCCATTGATCCTACTACTGGTAAATTGAACTTAGGGAATTCTATTGGGGAGGAGACTACTTTGGTAATGGAAAACATGAAAGCCGTTCTGGAAGCCGCTGAAATGACCTTTGAAAATGTTGTAAAAACATCTATCTTTATTTCTGATATGCATAATTTCGCCGATATCAATGAGGTCTATGCTCAATACTTTGATGAAGCGACAGCGCCAGCTAGAGAAACTGTCGAAGTTGCAAACTTGCCTAAGTTCGTCAATGTGGAGATCAGTATGATTGCAATTAAGTAATCTAAAAGCGAAAACCTATCTTAACGTTTCCTAAAAAACCATTTCCTACAATCGCTGGTCCTATATCTAACCCAAAATTCATGTTCCATGGACTCAGATAGTTGATCCCTATGGGTATGTATACCTTTGAATCATAAAATTGCTCGTCCAAATTAAGTAGAATAAAATCTTCTATATAACTGTATTTTAATCCTGTATAGAAGTTTACTTTTCTAGCTTTTAAACCAAGAGGGTAGTAATTCACCCCAGCACCCAATCCTATTAAACCCACGCCCACTTCTGCCGAAATTGTATTCGTCAGTAATCTTTCATAGGTAATACCAAGTATAGGGCTAGTTCCAAATAGACTAAATGAAACTGCATTTTTTCGTTCTCTCGTTTCTTGAGAAAAGCCATCATTAAAAGTTATCAGGGCCAGAAATAACAATACTATAACGGGGTTTTTAGATTTCATGTTGCAAAAGTTTACAAGCAATAATACTTCTTTTAGAATAAAAATCGAAGTTTTTCTAAAATAGTTATACCAAAAAAGCCTGCAAAATTGCAGGCTTTTTAATTATTATTGATCTTTACTATATCGTAGCCGAATATTCTAGTAAGTCCACAATCTTCGTAGCGTAACCGTATTCGTTATCATACCATGAAACTACCTTAAAGAAATTTTCATTTAACTCTATACTTGCCAACGCGTCTACTACAGATGTTCTGGTTTCAGAAATAAAATCCTGAGATACTACCTGATCTTCTGTATATCCAATGATTCCTTTAAATTCATTTTCTGAAGCTTGTTTTAATGCAGCTAGAATCTCTTTCAATGATGTTCCTTTCTCTGTTCTAAAAGTTAGGTCTACCAGAGAAACGTCAGCTGTTGGCACACGAACTGCCATTCCTGTTAATCTTCCTTTTAAGGATGGGATCACTTTAGTTACTGCAACAGCTGCTCCTGTAGTAGTAGGGATCATATTCGTTAATACTGAACGACCTCTTCTCCAATTTGAATTTGGACTATCTACAGCATCTTGTCCTGAAGTAGCTGAGTGAATAGTGGTCATTAACCCTTCTACCAATCCAAACTTATCATGTATTACTTTTGCTAAAGGCGCCAAACAGTTAGTCGTACACGACGCATTTGAAAAAATGGTCTCTTCGCTACTCAACTCTGTATGGTTAACTCCCATCACATACATGTTTGCATCTTTAGATGGTGCGGAAATGATTACTTTTTTAGCACCTCCTTTTACGTGCAGTCCCGCTTTTTCCTCAGTTAGGAAAAAACCTGTCGATTCTACAATATATTCTGCACCTACAGCATCCCATTTTAAATTTTCAGGATTTCTCTCCGCGGTTACTCTAATATTTTGTCCATTAACTACTAATTGACCATCTTTTACTTCAACATCGCCATCGAAGCGACCATGAACTGAATCATACTTTAATAAGTACGCTAAATATTCAACATCCAATAAGTCATTAATTGCAACTACTTGCATATTCTTTCTGCTCATCGCAGATCTGAAAGCTAGTCTACCTATTCTTCCAAATCCGTTTATTCCAACGTTTATCATTCTAATTATTCTCTATTTATTTAATTGTTTTATGTAGTCATAATATCTGAAACTCTGAGTAGTTCCATATTAATAGCATGACCTCCTTTTATAGCTTCTTCCAAGCTTGTGGTAATTACTTCGTTATTTTTTAGACCCACCATAAGATTTGTTTCATTATCTAAGAGTAATTCAACAGCTTTTACACCTAACCTACTTGCCAATACTCTATCAAAACAAGATGGTGCCCCACCTCTTTGCATATGACCTAAAACAGATACACGTACCTCATATTCAGGTAAATTTTCCTCTACATATTGAGCTAGCTCGTACACATTCTTTCCAGATTTATCTCCTTCAGCCACTACAACAATACTAGATGACTTCCCTGCCCTTCTACTCTTCTTTAGAGATTCTAACATTCTCTTTAAACCGAGATCTTCTTCTGGAATTAAAATCTCTTCTGCCCCAGCTCCAACACCAGCATTCAACGCAATAAATCCAGCATCTCTCCCCATAACTTCTACAAAAAACAGTCTATTATGCGAAGAAGCTGTATCTCTAATTTTATCAATGGCCTCTACGGCAGTATTTAATGCTGTATCATATCCTAAAGTGTGAGAAGTTCCGAAAATATCATTGTCTATAGTCCCAGGAATTCCTATGATCGGAAACTTAAATTCTTTATTAAAAATAACGCCTCCTGTAAAAGAACCATCTCCTCCGATCACCACTAACGCATGTAGCTCGTGCTCAACTAAATTCTCATGTGCTTTCTTTCTGCCCTCTTTCGTTCTAAACTCATCTGATCTTGCCGATTTTAAGATGGTACCTCCCTTATTAATAATATTATTAACACTTCTCGCAGTTAATGAGACAAAATCACCTTCTATCAAACCTTGATATCCTCTATAGATACCAATACATTCTGCTCTATAATAGGCGCACGCTCTTACCACAGAACGAATTGCAGCATTCATTCCAGGTGAATCTCCTCCAGAGGTCATCACCCCTATTCTTTTAATTTTTCCCATAATTTACTAATGTAAAAATACTCAATAAAACTCACTTAAAATAAAAAAAAAACGAAATCGATTTCGGTACTTTGCTCTATAAAATCTGGATATGAGCATGTTATCAATTTATAATTGGAACCATACTAACTTCTATTCAAAATGAATGATTATTTTAGGAGCCTAAAAACATCTTAAGTATGAATCTTGAAACTATCGATTATGCCATTATCATAGGCTTTTTCATTATCTCTTTAGGTATTGGGTTATGGGTTTCCAAAACATCTGGAAAAAACACAAAAGAATACTTTTTATCTGGTAGAAGTATGCCTTGGTGGTTATTGGGTGTTTCCATGGTTGCTACTACCTTTGCGGCAGACACTCCAGGTCTAGTTACAGAACTCGTTAGAAAGCAAGGTGTTTCCGGAAATTGGGTTTGGTGGGCATTTTTACTTACCGGTATGCTAACGGTGTTTTTTTACGCTAAACTTTGGAGAAAGTCTGGCATTACCACGGACCTTGAATTCTATGAGGTACGTTATTCTGGAAAAACCGCTAGTTTTCTGCGTGGCTTTAGGGCTGTTTATCTAGGTGTTGTTTTTAACGTGATTACGATGGCTGGTGTATGCTTGGCTGGTGCAAAAATTGCGAATATATTACTTGGAATTTCCCAGGAACAAACGCTCGTTTATTCGTCGATTATTGTTGTTATCTATTCATCTCTTGGAGGTTTAAAAGGTGTTTTAATTACTGATTTTGTTCAATTTATTATTGCTATGGTTGGTTCTATTTGGGCTACTATATATATTGTTAATTTACCTGAAATCGGTGGTATTGATGCCCTATTAACTCATGAGAACGTGATTGGCCAATTAAGTATGCTTCCAGATTTTTCAAATAAAGAAGCATTGATTACCTTATTTATCATTCCTTTTGCCGTACAATGGTGGAGTACCTGGTACCCTGGAGCTGAACCAGGCGGTGGCGGCTATATAGCCCAGCGAATGTTAGCTGCTAAAGATGAAAAAAATGCTACCTGGGCAACCTTGTTCTTTAACTTTGCACATTATGCTTTACGTCCATGGCCATGGATCATTGTTGGACTCGCTTCGTTAGTGATTTTTCCAAGTTTAGACAGTGTGAATTCAGCGTTCCCTGGTCTAAACGTAGAAATGCAAGGTCATGATGTTGCCTACGCTGCTATGATGACCTATTTACCGGCTGGACTATTGGGTATTGTACTTACCTCCTTAATTGCCGCTTTTATGAGTACCATCTCTACACAATTGAACTGGGGAAGCTCGTATGTTGTAAATGATCTATATGGTAGGTTTGTCAATAAAAACGCCTCGGAAAAACAAAAGGTTGTTGTAGGAAAGATCACAGTTGTAGCATTAATGTTGTGCGCAGCCTTATTTTCCTTTTATTTACAATCGGCTAAAGATGTTTTTGATCTCTTATTACAGATTGGAGCTGGCACAGGGCTACTATTTATTCTTCGATGGTTCTGGCATCGTATTAATCCTGCCAGCGAAATTGCCGCAATGACCATTTCTTTTAGTATTGCTGCATTCTTTTTTATTAATAAACAGTTGGATTTTGCTTTGATGGAAGAGATTCCTGGATACTGGCAGTTGATTATTGGTGTTGTAGTTACAACTATTGGATGGATTGCTGTTACCTTACTAACATCACCAACTGATACAGCAACCTTAGATACGTTTAACGCGTTAATTTTTGATGGCACCTCAAAGTTTAAACATATAGGTTATAAGATTGTTGCCTTCTTTGCCGGTGTAATTGGTGTATATAGTTTCTTGTTTGCAACGGGTAATTGGATTTATGGAGAAACTACCTTAGCTTTAACATTAACCATCCTTACCATTGTTTGCATTATACTTTTAAGGCGTATCTGGAAAGTGATCAAATAGGATTAACATTAATTAACATAGATCTTATAAAATAGGAATTATATTTACGTATGATTAGATCTTTTATAAAGGCACGTGCCTATTTTATCCTTGGGTACTTTATGTTTTTGAGTATTGTTCAATTATGCGCACAAGTTTCTGAAATCCCATTTGTGTTACGTGAGAACGGGCATATTCATATTAAGGTAAAACTTAATGAGTTTGACAAACCTTTGAATTTTGTTTTTGACACGGGCGCAACAGCGGATGTATTAGACGAAAAACTTGCTAAAAAACTAGGCTTGAAACCTAATTACAAACAAAGTGTTGCAGGCGGCGGAGGATCTAAATCGTACGATATTGTTTTAGGACAAAAGCTTACGATAGCGCCTAAAGTCGTGATTGAGCAATCGAACCTTGTACTTACGAACCTTGAACCGTTTCACCAATTATCAGACTATCCCTTTGACGGAATTTTTGGCTACAGTTTATTACGGAATTATGTGACTAAAATAGATTACCAAAAAGAGAAACTTTTGTTGTATGAGAAGATAGAAGACGTAGACCTAAACAAATATGAGAAACTGCCCTTTCAATTTGGGGGCGGGATCCCAATACCTCAATTGGAAGTTTCCATACAACTAAAAAATGGAGAGGTCTTTTCTGGAAGTATTCTCTTCGATTCTGGGGCAGGTATTACGTTATCCGTGAATAGTCCATTTAAGAATAAAAATAAGCTATCTGAAAAGTCGAATAAACGCATAATCTCTAAATCTCAGAACTTAGGCCATGAATCAATCTCAGAACAAATAGCCATTCGTTCGTTTAAAATCGGAAGTTTCGAGTTTAACGATTTGACCATTTCACTATCCAACGATAAAAGTGGTGTAAGTGCCTACCCTAATTATTTGGGTATTTTAGGGGCGAAAATCATCAAGCGTTTTTCAGTCATTTTAGATTATACGCAAAAGAGGCTCTACTTAAAGCCAAATACTTTATACACCAATCCTTTTGAATTCCCTTTAAGCGGAATTCGTTTAAAAAAGGATAAAGGGACAATTTTGGTTGGCAGTGTTGCTGGGTCAAGTCCAGCCTATAAAAAAGGACTTAGAAAAGGAGATAAGATCATTACCATTGGTGGCGTATCATCTAGCTCTTTAAGTGAATACTATAAACTTTTAAAAAAGGAAGGAACAACAATCAGCATAAAAGTTTTGAGTACCTCTGAACAAGAAAAAACCGTTCAGATAACATTGCAAAAATTGCTATAGTTACTTTTTTTGTTTAAAGTTAATGAGTTGCTTCTTTTTAGTTTTAGCAGTATCTTTTTTTACTACTGGTTTCTTTTTCTTCTTTTTCTTTAAACCAATCTTTTGAAGTAATTCTGACAACGTATTAAAGTTTACCTGATAGCTTAAACCAGCTCCTTGTGTATATCCCTCTTCTTGTGCTGAGTACTGAATCTCATTCTGACGATTAAAAATAACGCCTCTGAATGTTCCTTTTTCATTTAAGAGCACCTCGACTTTTACCTCTCCTACCACACTAGACTGTGTTTGAGCGCCTACCGGTACCCCAACCTTTCCATTGATAATAATTCGATCGTTGATTTGAGTAGATAACGTTGCTTCCACAGTATTATCTGTGGCTAAAGTATTCGAAACATCTTGCGGAGTACCTTGTTTATAATTTACATTTACTTTTAAACGATCATTAGAACTTATAATATCCGACAAAATTGCACTCACAAAATTACCTGTAGTATTCGTAATTAAACCTTCTGTATTAATATTAGCATTATCAGAGCTAAGGAAACTTCCAAACGCTAACAAAGACATAAACTGACGCATCTTAGCATTCTTATTATTATCATTTAAAACAAAATCAAGCTCACTACCTATTGTTGAATCTGAATTAGGAATTTCTATATCAAATTCTTGCTTAGAATTAAAGAGTTCTCCTGTAATCTTAGTAATGAGGTTTACAGGAATTGTCCTATTTGTACTAAAATTCTCTAATAAAACTGCCGGATTGGCTTTTGTGGTATACATAGCAGTAACATTCAATTCTGCTTCATATGGATCTCCACTCCAAGAAACGGTACTTCCTTTTACAATAGCAAAAGGCTTGTTAATGATTCCTCCATATTTTAAGCTATATACTCCCTTATCTATAGTATAATCTCCAAACATATTAAAAGTTCCTCGAGTATTGATCTCTATCTGAAGGTCTCCCGTACCGGTTCCTTTTAACTCACTACCATTTACCTCATCAATTACCACTTGTGCTTCTGCGTCTTTGGTCACTTCTAAATTGATAAATAAAGAAACACCTTCAATAGCTTCTTGAGCCAATTCTTTCTGACGATCTTCTGATGATTTATCCGATTTAAAATGAATTAGTTTATAACTCTCAACAGTTGCAACATCTTTTAGCGGAATAACAAATTTTGTATTCTTTTCAGTTCTTGCGTTAACAATGATATCTAAGTTATCTGTCAATCCGGTAATTTCAGCAGAACCATCTATAAACCCGGTACCATAATACTGCGCTTCTTCGGTATTTTCAGTATTTAATATCAATAAATTATCCGTATCTACTTTTAGGTCTAAGAACCAAGCATCAAAATTTTGGTGTACAATTTGTCCTGATAAATTTCCTCTGGTTGCATACTCAGTATCTAGCAAAGTGATATCATTGAAAATAAAGGATTGTCCCTGAAGACCTACAATGGCATCTCCTTCGAACTCATAATCTGTATTCAACAACGGAAATTTTAAGCCTGTGTCTCGAAGTGTTAAGCTTCCATCCATACTTGGGTTTCCTAAAAAGCCTTTTAACGTGAAATTACCAGAAGCTGATCCTCGAATTGCCGATAATACATCTTGTCCTAAAGGACTGAATGCGTTCAACTGAAAATCTTCCAGGAAAACGGACAAGTCCATCGTAGGTCGCGTAGTAGAAAAATCAAGGCTTCCCGTTGCTGCAATGCTCTTTACACGTTCTTTTTGAAGTGATAGATCTACACTGTACTTTTCATACGAATTATCTCCTTCTACGTTAATGGCCAAATCTCCTTGAGCAAAATCGTTTACTTCAAAACTATTTACAATCAGGTTTCCTTTAGGGCTATAGGAACCGTCCTTTTGAACAAAATCTATATTTCCGTTTAAAATCCCCTTAATCTTTAAGCTATCTATACTTGGCAAAAAGCTCTCTAAAGACACCTTGGTAAAATTGGCTTTAAGGTCTTTGTATGTAGAATCTCGTAGCACCCCTTTAAAGTTAATTCTTTGTTCTTTGGAAACTAATTCAAACGGAGAGAAAACATACTCGTCTGTATTTAGATCGAACGTAACTTTATTCTGTGCATTGTTAGTCGGATTGATATCCCAATTTCTATCTTTAAAATTAAAGGTCGATTTTTGAATCCCGACAACGGACTTTTTATCCTTATTTATCGTATAGAAAAAATCAACGTTAAACTTCTCTTCATCATTGATTCCTCCCCTAAAAACAGATTTAAAGAATAGGGTATCATTAACCGTTTTGTTCAGCAAGTTTAAATTTGAAAAATTGTATTGCTTTGTATTAACCTTACCTGCCGTGAGTTGGGAATTATATAATTTATTCTTTGTGTCCGTTCGCAACAAAAACTGATCTATTTCACTTCCATATGCGGTAATTTTCGGTGAGGAAATGGTAAGTTTCAATCTATTATCATCTGCATTGATCAACCCTCTAACTTTGGTATTGTTATCTATAGAAATTTCAGGATAGAATAGTTCAACCACCTGATTGTATACTGTAAAATCAAAATTCATAAATTGATGCGGTGCAACCCTATAAGGAGTATAATTCGTATAAATACTACCAAATGCATTTTGTGCTAAAGGAAGTAGATCTTCAAACGTAAAATTTCCTTTCAATTCACCTTTAACAATATCTTCCGAATCTATTCTTATTTGTTTTGTGCCATCCTTAACCGTAGATAAAACTAAAAACTGTTTGAATGTAAATTTCTTTCTTTGATTGGTGTACTCTACTCCCTTAAAATTAGCAATCCCTACTATATCGTCCAGTGTATTTCCATTTAGGTCCAAATCGACAACACCCTTTAACTGGGCAATGCTATCTCTTTCATACAATTTAATCTCCTTTAGGTCTGCGTAGGTAATATTTGCATTGAAATCAAACTGATGTACCGCAGATGAAAGATCTGCAAGGCCTTTAAATGTCATTTTTAAGTTGGCATCATCTACAGAGAAATCACCATCAAATAAATTATTTTGGTAGCGCCCATTTACCAATATATTCTGATAATTATATGCGTTAAATTCAAAGTCAGATATCTTCCCAATCAGGGTAGTATTGATATTTTCTAGCAAGAATCCACTTCCCTTAACATCTCCTTTAAAAGATACCTTTCCGAATAACGGATCGTTAAAAAATTGACCAAAATCAAAACCTATTAACTCAATCTCTCCATTATAACTTGCATCGTCAATATGATCAATACTTGTGATCTCCATATCGGCAATAGTTGTTCCAATATCAGAAACAACCGTAACTGTGGCATTCAAATTTTCAGGTGTTACTTTCGTTCTTCCTCGTAAAGTAAAATCCCCTAGCCTTATAAACTCTGTAGGTAATGTTTTCCCTAACAAATTAGGTAGTATATTCTTAAGTTTCTGGTAGTTTGCCGTGACATCGTCCAGATCGCCCATAAATTCAAAGCCCTTATCCGTATTAATGGCATTCTTAAATTCCATATCGCCAATAATGCGAATTCCTTGTTTGGAGTTCAATCGAAGCTTGCTCAATTTAAAATCGTTCAACGCTCCTTTTACGGCTCCTCTAAAGTTAAGTACATCAGTTCCATTAAGTTCGTTGTACAGCTTCTTTAGGTCTACGACAGAAAAGCTACTAGGCTTAAATGTCGCTGTAACCGCAACGCTATCATTAAAATACTTTAAGTTTTCCCTTTTATAATTGAATTCTATTTCCGCCTCAATTTTAGACCTTTCGGTCTCAACTGTTGTATTATAGAATTGCATTTGAGTTTTGGAGTACTTGAAATCCGTCGTTAGATTCGTAATCTCAATACCTCTATTATCTATAAAATACAGCCCCCTGATCTTTGTAGATACATCTGGTCCTATAATCGCAAAATCTTGCAAGTTTCCTCCTCCATTAGAAGCACTAAAAATAAACGGGTTCTCTTCATTTTCATCAATCTGTTTAAAATTCAAATTTTCCAGATAAATATTAGAAGTTCTTAACATGAAAGGGGTATACGTAGAGTCTCGTGGAGTGATAGTTCCGTCTTCAAAACTATCTACAAAAATGGAAAGATTATCATCTTTTTCATCCTTGTACGTTTTTAGATGAAAATCAATTCCATCGAGGGAAATACTTTTCAGATTTACATCATTATCTAAAACACGTTTTGCATTAAGTAAAGAAGTACTCAGTTTATTGATAAAGATTAATGTGTCTTTATGATGATCTCTAATCTCTACACCTTTAAGAGAGACAGAACCTAAAAAAGAGAGGTCTACTTTTTTGATTACCAGATCCGTACCATAATCCTCATTTATTCTATCCGTCGCCATTTTGGCCAATTTGGTTTGTACAGCTGGAATGGATAAAAAAATGATCAGAAGGATTAGAAAAAGTACCAGGTACTTTAACCATTTTATCAATATTTTGGTAAACTTCTTAATAGCTGGGTTTGTTTGAGATCATTTGCAAAACGTATAATATATCACAAATATTTTGCCATGTACTGCAAAGAACGTCAAAATTAACAAACTATTAAATTTCTACTTTAAAAAAACTGGCACCATCTTAAGAAATTATAGCTAATTTTGTCGAAAGTTTTTACGTATTGAATACTAACAAAATTTATATCCTTGGAATAGAATCGTCTTGTGATGACACGAGCGCTTCGGTAATTTGTGATGGAGCCATTTTGAGCAATGTAATTGCCAATCAGGAAGTGCATGCACAATATGGTGGAGTTGTTCCTGAGTTGGCTTCTAGAGCACATCAGCAAAATATTGTTCCTGTTGTACAGCAAGCTCTGGAACAAGCGGGAATTGATACATCGCAACTTAATGCTATTGCCTTTACAAAAGGCCCCGGATTGATGGGTTCTTTATTAGTAGGAACATCCTTTGCTAAGTCTTTAGCTATGGGGCTACAAATTCCATTAATTGATGTAAATCACATGCAAGCGCATATTCTGGCACATTTTATTAAAGACGAAAGTGCGAAGATTCCTCCCTTTCCTTTTGTATGCTTGACAATAAGTGGTGGACATACTCAAATTGTACGCGTAAATGACCATTTTAAGATGGAGGTTTTAGGAGAAACTATTGATGACGCAGTCGGAGAAGCTTTTGATAAATCGGCAAAACTATTAGGACTTCCCTACCCTGGAGGTCCTTTAATTGATAAATATGCGAAACTTGGAAACCCTAAAGCATATGCATTTACGAAACCCAAAGTAGGGAAATTGGAATTCAGTTTCAGTGGATTAAAAACGGCGATTCTATATTTTCTACAGAAACAATTGAAAGAAAATCCTGATTTCATTAAGGAAAACTTACATGATATCTGTGCATCAATTCAGTATACCATTGTTGAGATCTTATTAGATAAGCTGAAAAATGTGGTAAAAGAAACAGGTATAAAACATATTGCTATTGCAGGAGGTGTATCTGCTAATTCTGAGATTAGAGCTCGTTTGGAGCATGCGGAAAAGTACTTTAACTGGACTACGTATATTCCCAAGTTCGAATATACCACAGACAATGCAGCAATGATTGCCATTACCGGATATTTGAAATACTTAAAAAATGAGTATGCTGATGAAAATGTTACAGCTACTGCTCGTTTAAAAGTAACAGAATAAAAAAAAGCGAACTTTGTAGTTCGCTTTTTTATTTATTGTGTTTTTATACTACAGCCAATAGCCCGTGTATAAGTTTCGGACGGTTTCTTTCCAGCCAATAAAGCATCTACTGCGTTTTCCACATATTTCTTGCTTACGCCGCTTTCATCTCGTGAGCTATCATCAATAGCTCCAATATATTCTACGATGAGTTTTCCGTCATCTTTATTTAAAATATATACATGAGGTGTTTTTGTTGCTCCGTATTTTGGAAATACCTCTTGATCTTCATCAAACAAATATGGAAATGTAAACCCTTTTTCTTCCGCTCTAATCTTCATACGATCGTAGCTATCTCTAGGTTGTACAACTGGGTCATTAGGGTTAATCGCAATCACTGGATAACCTTTGCTCTTATACTTTTTATCTAATGCAATGATCCTATCTTCGTTAGCCACAGAATATGGACACGAGTTACAGGTGAAAATAACAATAAAGCCTTTAGCCTTACTATAATCTGCTAACGATACCATTTCCCCATCTACATTCTTTAAAGAAAAGTCTGAAGCTGTATCTCCTACTTTATATCCTTTCTCCGGTACTATCGTAAAGGCTGATATTGCCACCAATAGGATAATGGCACTAAGTATTTTAGTTGTTTTCATAATAGTTATTTTAAAAATGATTGTATAGTGTTTTCTAATACTTCGTAGGAAATAGGTTCTGCGAAGAATTCTCTTTTATCTTTAGTATAGATCAATGTAGCCGGTAATGCTCCTGACCATTTTTCGCTGATATCTCCAATCCAAAACTGTTCGTTTTTATCATCTAACAGCACTACCTTTGATTCAATGTTTTTCTTGTTAATGAATGGTATTAATTTGGACGTTACCTTTTTTGGAAAATCTAAACTTACCAATAAAACCTCTACATTCTTGTCTTTATATTCCTTATTGATCTTTTCAAAATACGGAAGTTCTTTCACGCAAGGAGCGCACCATGTTGCCCAAAAATTAACCACATAAACCTTGTCATCTTGCGCATGCAGCAACGGCTTTAACTCGTCATAATTCAAACTCGTCACTTCGGTCACTTTAGCAACTTTAGCAACCTCCGGCTTGCAAGAAAGCATACAAAAAAGTAAAACAGCGAATAATAGGGAGTTTTTCATAAAAGTAAAATTACAAATAAGATAATCGTCTAAAAAACAATTAACTAAACGTTAACAACTACTATTTAAAAGCATCATTAAGTACTTTTGCCAAACGAATACCCGCCTTTTGCAATTGTTTTCTTGCAGTAGTTAAATAGTCATAAGAGTATCGGTAACGTAGGTTCTCATCTTTCTTTGCAGATTTGTATATTTTTTTAGTCAATTCATGCGTCTCATCTACCCAGTTAACTACAGTTCCTTCTTGAATAGCTTTAACCTGTTTTTTGGAAAGTTCTTCTGCATTATCTGCTAATTCTATATAACTCATATTAAAACCTTCAATCATTTTGGTATCCCAAACACTGTGCAAATTCGTTTTCTGACCAAACCATTTTACATTAAATCGATTACCTCCTCTATCTTCTTCAAGCCCAATATGTAATGGTTGATGTAAGTCACCCACTAAATGCACTAACATTTTTAAATAGAAGGCCTTATCTTTTTTAGAACTCTTTTTATCTTTTATAACTTCCAAACATTTTTTGATTCCTGTGACCAAATCGCCTTTAGGGTTCTTTTTAGAATCTTCATAATTGGAATCCATTGGCATATTGATAAAGTGCCAGGTATAAAACTCTCTATATTTTCTGTCAGATTTGATCTCGTCTGCAAATGTTGATACAAAAGCCAAACTTTGACCTTTTAACAGTTTTCGAATCTTTCTCTTCGTTTTATTCGTTAAATGTTTTGAGGCTATTTTACCAACAGTCCTATGACCCGTTTGACCCCAAATGATTTCCGTAGCCTTTGTTGAGTATCCCAAAAAAAGAAAAACTGAAAGTGCTAAAATTCTAAATTTCATCCTTGTTTATTATTTAATGTAAAATGCTAATTTATGAAAATAAGTGCTTAAAAATTTGGAAATGAGAAAAATAATGTCATATCTTTGTGATATCATTTTAATATCATTTTAAACTTAAGACCATGAAAGAAGAGAAAATTATTAAACCTGCTAACGGATACTTAATGCTTTTAATAGTGTTAGTGCTATTTTTTGGAGGGATTGTATTTACAATACAACAAGAAAACCCTGGATATCTATTATCAACATTTTTTGGACTCGTAGGTATGTTTGGCTTCATATTAGTAAACCCGAATACATCAAAAGTCGTTCTACTTTTCGGAAAATATGTAGGAACAGTCAAGCAAAATGGCTTATACTGGGCCAACCCTCTTTATAGAAAAAAAGCAATATCGCTGAGAGCTAGCAATTTTGATAGTGAGCGTTTAAAAGTAAATGATAAGCTTGGAAATCCAGTAATGATTAGTACTATTTTGGTATGGAGAGTTACGAATACGTATAACGCGGCCTTCGACGTTGATAACTATGAAAATTTTGTAAGAGTGCAAACGGATGCTGCGGTTAGAAAGTTAGCAAGTATGTACCCATATGATAACTTTGCAGATGAAGGACACGAAGAAGATATTACATTACGTTCCAGCGTTAACGAAGTAAGCGAAGCTTTGGAAAAAGAATTAGAAGAACGCTTATCTATAGCTGGAATTGAAGTACTAGAGGCTCGAATTGGATATTTAGCCTATGCTCAAGAAATTGCAAATGCGATGTTAAAACGTCAACAAGCAACAGCTATCGTTGCCGCAAGACATAAAATTGTGGAAGGAGCCGTAAGTATGGTTGAAATGGCTTTGGAAGAGCTGAACAAGAAAGATATTGTAGAATTGGACGAGGAGCGTAAAGCTGCGATGGTAAGTAATCTAATGGTTATTTTATGTGGAGATAAAGAAGCTTCTCCTGTATTAAACACAGGTACATTAAGTCATTAAATCAATACGTATGTTAGGAATTCAAATTAAAAATAAAAAAGTAGCGTTCATACTGTTTATTATTTGTATGCTATTTCTAACGCTTGGAATTGTTTTATTTTAATAAGTATGAAAAACAATAGTGCTATTTTAGGGATGATATTTGGAGCTGGCATCGGCATCATTTTTAACAGTACAGGATTAGGCCTACCAATGGGTGCTGGAGTTGGCTATGTGTTGGGTCTAATTTTGAGTCAACAACAAAGGAAAAAAGAAAAAAAATGAAAGAATATAAAGTAGTAAACTGGAAAATGGGATTGTCTAAAAACAATGAAAAGTTAGAAGACACTTTAAATCAGTATGCAAAAGCAGGTTGGACTGTAAGACACATTGCAGAGAACTCGGCGAGAATTGTCTTTGAAAGGGATAAAAACAGATAAGGATGAGAGTGTTTGAAGAAGAACAACGATTTAGGCAAACCTGGTTGATCATATTACTCGCCGTTAGTATCATGATCCCAATTGTTTTGATCATCAAAGAGTATACGAAAGAGAACACCAATATGAGTGCTATGGAATTTACATTAACACTTTTACTAATGTTCGGAGCTACTATTCCAATATTCTTCTTCAAATTAAAAACGCGTATCGATGAAAAAGGAATTCATTATAGATTTATTCCTTTTCATGGAAAATTCAGAACCCAGCATTGGTCTGAAATTAAATCGGTCTCAGTAAGAAAGTACGATGCTATCTCCGAATACGGAGGTTGGGGTTTAAAAGGAGGTTTTCGTCGAAAAAAAGGTCGAGCTTTCAATGTTAGTGGAAATATTGGTATTCAATTGGAATTACTAACAGGTAAGAAGATTCTCATTGGAACGCAAAAAGAGTATGATGCAAAAAAGGTACTCGAAACTTATCAGAATAAAATAGAAGATCATGGATAACCAACATAACATAAAACTTGAAACGATTGATTACATAATCATCAGCATAGCATTTTTTATAAGTCTATGTTCTTGGTTGTACGTTATTATAGAGTATGCTGAGCTACCATCTGAAATTCCTACACACTTTACTTTGAATGGAGAAATAGATGGTCATGGAAGCAAAGATATTATATGGCTGGTTATGGGATTACTTACTATATTAAATGTTGGCCTATTCTATTTGTCTAAAGCGACTTCTTTTCATAGTATTCAGCTAAAAAGTAGAATAGCAAACTTTAGAGCTGCCGCCATATACATGCCTTTTCTTAGTATTGTTCAAGGTATTGTAGTGTACTCCGTTATAGAAAGTGCTAAGGGTACTTTTCAATACTCGCAATGGATGTTACCAAGTATTTTAACGATTACTGGAATTACCTTAATCGTAATGTTCACCATTATATTTAAAAATAAATAATCATGTTACGAGTTATCGCATTTATTAGTACATACATTCTTAGTATCACATTAACTTGGGCCCAGGTGAAGTCTGAGGCCATACTAATCAAAAATGATAGTATAGAATTACCAGGAACCTTAACGTATTCAGATAAGGATACTGATCTTGTTATTTGGGTACACGGATCTGGAAATGTTGACAGGAATGGAAATCAAGCAGGGTTGAATGTTGGTGCAAATTATATTAAACAGTTCAGAGATAATATTAACAAAGAAGGTATCGCTTTCTTTAGTTATGATAAAAGAACAGCGAATAGAAACAACATGAAATTCTTATTGAAGAAGCTAACCTTTGACGACCTGGTGGTCGATGTTAAAAAAGTAATAGCTTATTTTAGAAAAGACGATCGTTTTAAAAAGATAACCTTGATTGGTCATAGTCAAGGGTCTTTAGTAGCTATGTTAGCTTATGCCGACGCCGATAAATATATTTCTTTAGCAGGACCCTCTGAATCGATTGATGCTACTATAGTTGGTCAAGTTACTAAACAAAACGCTGAACTGGGAAAAACGACTGCCGCTCATTTTAAAGAACTAAAAGAAACCGGAGAGATTAAAGAAGTAAATCCAATGTTGTTAAGTATTTTTGCAAAACCTAACTTGCCATTTTTTAAGTCTTGGATGCAATATGATCCTTCAGAAAAAATTAAAGAAGTTTCCATACCAACTTTGATTATTAATGGTGATAAGGATATTCAAGTTTCTGTGGAAGATGCCAAACAACTACATGCTTCGAAAAAGGATGGAGCATTAAAGATCATAAAAAACATGAACCATGTGATAAAGCATATAGAGAAAGATGCGGATAATATTCCATCGTATCGATCACCAGATTTCCCTATATCCAACGAATTGGTAACGATTATCGCAATGTTTATAAAACAATAAGTATGGCAAAGAAGAAAGCTTTTGCATTACGCATCAATGAAGAGATGCTCAAGGCCATTGAAAAATGGGCTGGAGATGAGTTTCGATCGACCAATGGTCAGATCGAATGGATGCTGATGCAATCGCTAAAAGATGCCAAAAGAGAACCTAAAAAGAAAGACGAGTAAAATACTCGTCTTTCTTTTTATATTTAAGCTGTAATTATCAATATATGTCAGAAGAAATTAAATCAAAAAGATGGGAAGTTAAGTGGTCTGCCGAAAAGGTGATGAGTATTTCTGCGTTGTTCATAAGCGCCATATCTTTGTTTGCTCTTTTCTATCAATTAAATCTAGGGAGGGAAGAAAATGAATTGACCAGAAAGCAGCAAAGCGCAAGTGTTTTACCCTATTTACAATTTGAAAATGTCTATAATGTCCGAGCATTTAGCATACATTTAATTAACAAGGGAGTGGGACCCGCTTTTATCAAAGAAGTTTCTTTTGTTTTAAATGATAGTGTTCAATTTGATAACTCTACTGATGCCCTACTCTATAAGATGAAAGAAAGAGTAGCTATTGGGGATTCTATTAGCTACACGGGGTCAATGACGATCACCAAGAATACTGTGGTACAACCCAGCGAGAATATAAGAGTCTTTGAAATTTCTTCTAAAGATAAAGACGATTATTCTGGAGTTAAAAACTTTAAGAATCAAATGAATAAAACTCCTCCAGCATTCACCATTATCTATGAAGATATCTATGGTCATCGTTGGGAGTTATCCAATAAAAACAATGAACAAGGTTTTCAGTATTTAACTCCTGTTCAAATTAAAAAAGCAGATTAGTACAATGATGTTCTTTAAGATTTCTTTAAGAATATATAAAAACTGTAACTTGTACCTTTAAGCTTTTTAAAAATCAACTAACATTTCACACATGAAAAAAATCCTAACCTTTCTGTTACTTTTCATTTCGATCACTCTTTTTTCTCAAGAGTTTTCAATGGATCTTGTTAAAAATATGAAACCGAGGAACATAGGTCCTGGTGGTATGAGTGGACGTGTAACTGCTATAGACGTGGTTCAGTCTGACCCTGATATTATGTATGTAGGTACCGCTTCTGGTGGACTTTGGAAATCTACGTCTGGAGGTATTAAATGGGCTCCCGTTTTCGACAAAGAAGTTACCGCCTCTGTTGGAGCTTTGGCCATACAACAATCCAACCCTAGTGTTATTTGGGTAGGAACTGGGGAAGGAAACCCTAGGAATAGTTTGAATGGCGGATATGGAATCTTTAAGTCTTTAGATGGTGGAAAGTCATGGAAATCTATGGGATTAGAAAAAACACGTCATATTCATAGGATTGTGATAGATCCAACAAACCCAAATACTGTATATGTTGGTGCTATTGGGTCTCCCTGGGGAGAACATAAAGAACGAGGTGTTTATAAAACAACAGATGGAGGAAAAACATGGAAGCGAATCTTATTTAACAATATAAAAACTGGAGCTGCCGATTTAGTCATGGATCCTTCTAATCCTAACAAATTGATCGCAACTATGTGGGAACATAAACGTGATCCTTGGTTTTTTAAATCAGGAGGAAAAGGCAGCGGAATGTATATTACCCATGATGGTGGTGAAAATTGGAAAAAGATTACCGCTAAGGAAGGTTTTCCTAAAGGTGATTTGGGAAGAATTGGTGTTGCGATCTCAAGAAGCAACCCCAATGTTGTTTATGCTCTGGTAGAAGCAAAAAAGAACGCACTATATAAGAGTGTAGATGGAGGTTTTAAATGGAAAATGATCAATAACAAGAGAGGTATTGGAAACAGACCTTTTTATTATTCTGAAATCTATGTAGATCCTCAAAATGAAAACAGACTCTATACCATATTTACGTATGTAAATGTATCTGAAGATGGAGGAAAGAGTTTCCGTCAGTTAATGCCAGCATATGGCGTTTCTAATGGTGTGCACCCAGATCATCATTCCTGGTGGATACACCCAACAGATGGTTCATTTATGATTGATGGTAATGATGGAGGTATGAATATCACGAAAGACCGAGGAAAGACTTGGAGGTTTGTTGGAAACTTGCCCGTGGCACAATTCTATCACATCAATGTAGATAATGAATTCCCATATAATGTATATGGAGGAATGCAAGATAATGGTTCTTGGAGAGGCCCAGCATATGTTTGGAAGGCACAAGGAATCAGAAATTCATATTGGCAAGAGATCAGTTTTGGAGATGGATTTGATGTCGTACCAGATAAGGATAACTCCCGTTATGGATGGTCTATGAGCCAGCAAGGTTTTGTAAGCAGATATGATCATATAACAGGAAACAATTATACTGTGCGCCCCACGCATCCAGACCCAAAAGTGAAATTACGCTTTAACTGGAACTCGGCAATTAATATCGATCCTTTTGATAATAGCACTATTTATTTCGGAAGTCAGTTTGTACATAAGTCAACAGACAAGGGATTAACATGGTCTGTAATTTCACCTGATTTATCCACAAATGATAAAGAAAAACAAAAACAAGGAGAAAGTGGCGGTTTAACTATGGATGCTACTGGTGCCGAAAACCATTGTACTGTCTTAGTTATAGAGCCATCTCCTTTAGAAAAAAATATGATGT
Source organism: Asprobacillus argus (assembly GCF_032248395.1). Taxonomy (NCBI): domain Bacteria; kingdom Pseudomonadati; phylum Bacteroidota; class Flavobacteriia; order Flavobacteriales; family Flavobacteriaceae; genus Asprobacillus; species Asprobacillus argus. The sequence goes on along the minus strand of NZ_JAVTTO010000004.1, from coordinate 199,345 downwards.
GGGCAGGTACGGACGACGGTCGAGTTCATATTACTCAAAATGGAGGTACAACGTGGTCGGATGTTTCAAATGGATTGAAAGGCCTTCCAGCAGGAAGTTGGATCGCTCAAATTAAAGCATCTAATAAAAATAAAGGCGAAGCATTATTGATCGCTAACGATTACAGACGATTTAACTATACGCCTTATGCCTATAGAACAAAGGATTATGGTAAAACATGGACAAGAATTGTCGATGCAAATGATGTGGAAAGCTATACGTTAAGTATTGTAGAAGATCCAGTAAACGCTAATTTATTGTTCCTGGGAACGGATGATGGATTGTATGTGTCTTTAAATGCTGGAAATAAATGGACAAAGTGGACTGCTGGTTTTCCAACAGTACCTGTAAAAGATCTAGTGATTCACCCTAGAGAGCATGACCTTATTATTGGAACCTTTGGTAGAGCGGCATGGGTATTAGATGATATTAGACCCCTGCGGGCTATGGCTACAGGAGCTGCATCGAAGACCTTAGCATTATTTGAACCACCAACTGCATACCAAGCTGCGTATCAACAACCAACAGGAAGTAGATTTGGGGCGGATGCTCTTTACAATGGGGAGAATCGTCGATTTGGCGCTATGATTTCTTACTATATCAATAGACCTGAAAAGAAAAAAGAAGAAGCTCCTAAGGCTGCGAAGAAAAGAAGAGGAAAGAAAAAAAAGAAAGAAGAGCCAAAACAATCTGAAGGTGACAAAAAGCCTGCTGTAAAATACGACTCTATTAAGTTAGAGATTTTTGATGGTTCTAGATTAATCCGTACGTTAAAACGTAAAGCTCCTAAAAAGAATGGTGTACATAAGATGTACTGGTTTATGCGCGAAAAAGGAGTAGCGAGACCAAGTAGAACTATCAGAAAACAACGTAATGAGCCTTCAGGGGTTCGTGTTAAACCTGGGACATATCGATTAAAAATGTCTTTTGGTGATCAGGTTTCTGAGCAAAACATTACAGTTGCTTATGACCCAAGATTACAAATGTCTGCTGCTGCGATCAATGAGATCTATAATGCAAGTAAAGATATGGAACAAGATCAAAAGCGAATGGCTGGTGTCTTAAAGCAATTAGCAGAGAGTAAGAATACTGCCAATGGATTTAAATCTAAATTATCTAAAGAAGATAAAAAGAAATACAAAGATCAGATTAAAGCATCTAAAGATATTGTCAAGAAAATAGATGGAATAGTAGCTATTTTCTTAGGTAAGGTTGACAGAAGACAAGGAATTACACGAAATCCAGAAGTAACCGTCAATCAACGTTTTGGAAATGCCAGAAGATATGTCGGTAGCCGAAAAGGAAATCTTACAGCAACTGAAAGACAGTTAATGAAGCAGTTTAAAGACGCCTTACAAGATGCCATTACCAAGACCAATACTTTCTTTGATAAAGATTGGGCGGCATACAAAGCCAAAGTAGAAAACATAAGTATCTCACCTTTTAAGGAGGTCAAAAAGTTTTAAAATAAGAAGCGGAGTTTTACTCCGCTTTTTTTATGTTTTTAATTTTATACTTTAGCGGAAACCAAAATCACAGAAGACATGGAACAACCACTTTTCACCAACGATGCGATCGTATTTGGCATTTTAATGATCTCTTTAGGATTTGTATTCTATACAGAGTCGAAAACTTCAGGTTTTTGGCACAAATTTTATAAAATAGTTCCAGGTCTGTTTATGGCATACTTTATTCCTGCGATTTTTACCACAGCGGGTATCATTGCCCCTGAATGGGAAACGGTTACTGCAGCTGGTGAAACGGTGAAAGGAAAGTCACAGTTATATTATGTAGCCAGTAGATTTCTACTTCCAGCAGCACTCGTGTTAATGACCTTAAGTATCGATCTAAAAGCTATTTTTAATTTAGGATCGAAAGCTTTGATCATGTTCTTTACAGGAACCGTTGGGATTATTATTGGTGGACCGATAGCTGTTTTATTAATTTTATATTTCTCACCAGAAACATTGGCAACACCTACATTTCCTGTACCAGTTGAGGGAGAATTTAATGATATATGGAGAGGCTTATCTACATTAGCTGGAAGCTGGATTGGTGGTGGTGCAAATCAATCTGCAATGTTAGAGATATATAATTATAATCAAAAATTATACGGAGGAATGGTATTTGTAGATATTGTAGTTGCCAATGTATGGATGGCCATTTTATTGATTGGAATTGGGAAAAAAGATAGATTAAACAAGTGGTTAAAAGCCGATACTTCTGCCATTGAAGAACTCAAAGAAAAAGTCACCACATTTACACAGAAGGTAAAAAAGAATCCTACACTAACAGATTTAATGATTATGCTTGCGTTAGCATTCGGCGCTGTTGCATTTGGTCATTTTGCTGCTAAATATTTAAGTATATTCTTTGAAGACGTTATTGCGGGTATCAAATCAAATGTTATTCGAAATATATTTACGTTCTTAGGATCTAAATTCTTCTGGTTAGTAAGTATTTCGACTTTAATAGCAATTCTATTGTCTTATACTAGAGCTAGAAACTATGAGGGAGCTGGAGCTAGTAAGCTTGGTAGTGTCTTTATCTACATTTTAGTTGCTTCCATTGGAATGAAAATGGATTTAGGTATGATCTTCGATAATTGGGGTCTTATAGTAATTGGAATTGTTTGGATGGCAATACATGCCGGTCTTTTGATCTTAGTTGCTAAATTAATTAGAGCTCCATATTTCTTTTTGGCAGTTGGAAGTCAGGCAAATGTGGGTGGTGCAGCTTCTGCTCCTATTGTTGCTTCTGCCTTTCATCCATCCTTAGCCACTGTTGGAGTCCTTTTAGCTGTATTTGGATACGCTATTGGTACGATCGCTGCTATTGGATGCACTATTTTATTGGAGCTAGCAGCAACTTTTTAAATAAAAATCAGCATATTTGTAGCCTTAAAATTTGATGTACATGAAGAGAGTTTTTATTCTAGGTCTAATAGCAATTATCACTGCTTGTTCTTCTAAGAAAGAAGGAAATATGGTAGTGCAAGGAACAATCAAGGGATTGCAAAAAGGAACACTATATCTGCAAAAAATGAATGACTCTGTTTTATTCAATGTAGATTCAATTTCTTTATACGGAAAAGAAATATTCAAAATGTCTGATGATGTAAGTTCTCCTGAAATGTATTTTCTAACTTTTGATGGAAATACTACTGAGAAAAGAATTATGTTCTTTGGAGAACAAGGTATTATCACTATTAACGATGATGTTGAGAAGTTTGGAGTGAATCCAACTATTGAAGGTTCTGATAATCAAAAGATCATGAACGATTACTTTAAAATTACTAAAAGATTTCAGGAACAATATTTAGATTTAATAGAGCAAGATCTGACTGCTCAAAAAGATAAGAATATTTCAAAGATTTCAGAAATCAAAAAGAAGTCCGATAATTTAACCAAGCGTCGTTATTTATTTGCTACAAATTACGCCATTAATAATGGAGATTATGAAGCATCTCCTTATATTGCTTTAACGGACCTTGTTGATGCCAATATTAAATTACTAGACACCATTCATGTTTCTTTAAGTCCAAAAATCAAAGAGTCTTTGTACGGAAAAAAATTAACAAAGTTTATTGCGGAGATTAAAGACAGTGAAAAGGAAGATTAACTAGCCCTTCTGTGTTGCATTTCATTTGAGAAGTACTTCATGATTCCTTTAGGCGGATGTATAATTTCCCAATTATTATAATTCACCCAATGTAGTTCTGTAACTACAGTTGAACATACCTCTTTTTTTTCATTGAAAAAACGAACAATCGTATGGGTTCGATTTCCTGAGATAGCCGAAGTATCAAACTCCAAAACTGCAGAAAAAGACTCCATAAACATCAGTTTCTTAGAATTTTTTAGTTGATCATTGTTCTTTTGCCAGCCAATTTTCAAGTCATTCAGTTTGGGTTTAGAGAATCCTTTCTCCAATAAAAAGAGTTCAATAAGTTTTGATGTATACTTGAGGTATGCAAAATTTTGCATCACCATAAAATCATTAACGTCTTCTCCTTTTACTGTGTAGTTCCTTTTAAACATGTTTTTCATTTTTTCTAAAAATTAAAAGCAGCTCCTGAGATGCATATATCCATTAAAATCAACCAAAATAAAATAACGGAGCTGCTTTTTTGTATTTCATATAAACCTTAACCAATTAAAAAGTTCTCGAGATGTTAAAACCCATGGTATTATTTCCCCCAAAACAGTAACATAGGTTTGTAAAACTTTTCTATTATTTAAATAGTGTAAGGTAAACTCCACTGAAATACATATCCGTAGCTTCTAAGTCCACTCCAAATTCATGGAGCTTCTTGCAGTTATAGAATCTAACGGAACAAATAATTAGTTTTCTCATTAAAATTTTTAATCTCTATTTTATATACCAAAACTGATTTTCAGCATTTATACTGCTAAGTAACATATATTAATAGGTTGAAAAGAAATTAAAATGAGCGAGAGGGAAAAAATTCTTGTTAAAAGGGAAAAAAAAGCTTTAACTATTTAACCATTGTTTGAATTCAGCTGCCTTGTTTTTACTAATAATGATCTCGACTGAAGTATTGGACTGTACCAATATTTTTAATTGGCTATTTCCATAACGAATGATCTTATCAATAGCCGTAATACCGATAATAAATTGTCTATTTGCTCTAAAGAATAGTGACGAATCTAAATTTGTAAACATATCGTCAAGACTCACGTTACTCGTGGACTTTTTACCATCAAAACAAACCACATATGTAATCGTGTTTTCGGTATAGACATACGCTATATCTTGGATACGAACAGGAACAAGTTCGTTTCTAATATAAGTTAAGATTCTCGTTTTACTAGTATCTGATATACTTTCTTGTTCTTCTTCTTTCGTGCTTTCAACCACTCTTTCTTTATAAGTAACAAGATCTACATTTAATTTGGAAAGATTGAGTACCTCAGATTCTAATGTTGTGTTTTTCAATTCAAGTTGTTTCTCGTACTTGCTTCCTATAAGCCTAACTGCCAAGAATGACAGGAGTATCACCAAAACACCCATTAGCGAAAAAATGATGTAGAAGTTGTTTTTCAAATCCTTCATCTGACCAGATATCCTAGGAATATTTGCATGAGCTGCAACAATCCAATCTGCATTTCTAATAGGAGATATATAGATGATTTCTGACGAAGCTTCAGAACTATTATTTACCAAAACATCATACAGCGCATCTGAGTTATTATTTTCATTTAACGATGCTAACAATGTTTGATTAGAGTTTGTTTTTTGACCTATCTCTGTCCTATTAGGGTGACATACTTCCTTTCCAGACCAATCAATCATACTAATGAACCAACTGTCAGAATTTGTTTTTTCTATGGTTCTTTGGAGATTATCAACAATACTTTCTTTACTAAGACCGCTTTCCAATTGTGCATTGATCAATGTTGCTATTTCATTCACCTCTCTCTTACTGGATTCTACCTGAACTTCAATTAATTGACTAGCACTCACTTTGATAAAATAGCCAACTGTAAAAGAAGCTATGATCAAAAAAATAATCGTAATAGAAAGAAATGTTAAGAAATACAATCTATCTTTTCTCATGGTAGTGCCTAAATATGTTGAATTCCGATAAGCGAAAATAGAACAATATCTTAACTCTATTTCAAAAAAACCGAAAATTTACTTCGATTTTCAACTGTTCTTTTTCCTTTTTATCCCTCTTTTTTCCTTTTCGCACTCTTTTTTTTATGAGGGTCGTTATAATACCTTTTCTTTGCAAGTGGATATAAATCTGCCATACATTTGCAGGTAAGATTTACTAGGTTAGTTTCTTAATGAGTAAAAAAAGAAATATTGTACTTCTGGTTCTTAGCGCTTTGCTAATCGTTTTTTGCATCTATTTAAATTCAAAATTAACCGCTGAAACTTATATAGACATTGAAAACGTTTCGACCGAGTTAAATATTACCTCAAATAAACTCGTGGCCAATTTTATGGATAATGAAGAACGTGCAGATAGCATGTTCTCAGGAAAAATTGTGGAAATAACCGGCCGAGTGAAAGAAGTCACTTTTTTAAACAATCGAAATACCGTAATATTGTATGGACAAAATACGGCGTCTGGTATTATTTGCGATTTCGATACAAATCAATTAGAAGAGATTAAAAATCTTTCGAAAAATCAAAAAATTACCATAAAGGGAGTTTGTAAAGGTTTTTTGAAAGATGTCGTTATATTGAATTGTTTGCTAATGAACACGAATTTGAATGAATAAGATTTTTACGTTTTTATTTTTATTGACTTTCATTGCTGATTTTGATTCAAAGCCAAATCAGTTTATAGCTAATCAAGGGCAAGTTTCTTTTTTTTCCTACACTCCTGTTGAAAATATTGAGGCTAAAAATAACCAGGTTTTAAGTCTTCTCGATACTTCAAACAGCGAAATTGCCATTAGCATGTTAATGCGTGCATTTATTTTCAAGAAAGCGCTGATGTATGAGCATTTCAACGAAAGTTATATAGAGTCAGATATTCATCCAAAAGCAAATTTTGATGGAAAAATTATTGATTTTGATGCTTCCTTAAGAGAATCGCAAACAAGAATTATTAAAGGAACCTTAACCATTCATGGAATCTCCAAAGAAATGGATATTAAAGCTACTATTGAACTCAAAGATGATGCCTATGTAATTTCTGGAAGTTTTGATGTGGTTGTGAAGGATTTCGATATAAAAATACCACCCATATTAGCAAGTAATATTGCTAAAACGATAAACGTGATGTTCAAATTTGAATACAAGCCTTATGAAGAGTAATATATTTTTTAGCTGCATATTCGGTATATTTATCAGTAGTATGTCTTTGAACGCTCAAAGCTTGTTAGATAGACTGGAAAAGGAATTTCCCAAAACAAAACAATACGAAATTGCAACGTTCAAGACCACTAGAATTGCTCTAGGCCATTCCATTGAAACTAGAAGTAAAGGAGCTTTGGAAATAGCAATGTTTAATAGGTATTGGAACATTCCCAATTTTGATGGTCAACGTTTTTTAGCAGATAAAGTGAGTACCCGTTTTTCTTTGGAATATGCATTTACGGATAGGTTTACATTTGGTGGAGGGTATACAAATTTTGACAAAATTAAGGATGGTTTTTTTAAATATAGATTGATTCGACAGGTCTCTAACTCAAAGAAAACACCCATTAGTGTTACACTTTTTCAAGGGATCAGTCATCGAAATGAAGAAGAAGGCCCTGCTCCATATCCTGGTGCAGAGACTGTAGGCAACTATGCATTTACCACGCAAGTATTGATTGCGCGAAAATTCAATCCTAAATTTTCTGCCCAAATTTCTCCAACATACATAGGAAGAAATGCAGCTGTAGCCAGTAATGATCCAAGTAACCAATTCGCTATTGGTTTTAGTGGAAGACATAAAATAGGTGGTCATGCTTCTATCGTATCGGAATATTATTATGTTGCCAATCCTTTAAAATCTATAGATACCTACAATGCGTTTGTAGTAGGTGTTAATTGGGAACTAAGTCATCTGATGTTACAATTCCATGTAACGAATGCCAGAAATTTTGCCGACGACACTTTTATTACTAGAACCACTAACAATTTCAACTTTGAAGATGGGAATTTTCATTTTGGATTTAATGCCACCTTTGTACTACACACAAAGAAAAAGAAACTGAACTAGAATTATTCTTTTACCTTAAGACTCCATTCAAATTCAAAAGAAGAAACAGAAATCTGTTCTTCATTAATTCCTTCTGCCAACATAGTTATGGTTTGTCCTTCTCCCGTATCAATCGATCTCTGAATCGCATCTGCCACCTTATTTCCATCTTTACAGACAAATTGAATTCGCCCCGTCGCCTTTTTAGTAAATGTCCCTTTTTGATTGGTTACCAACATAGATACCTTACGATTAGAAGCAGCAATATTTTTCATGACCAAAACCCCTGTCGTCATTTCTGCGGCCATGCCTTGTGCAGCCCAAAACATAGATTTAAACGGGTTTTGGTTGAGCCAACGATGCTTTATTTTGACGATACAATCCGTTTCTGAAATTTTTTTTACGCGTACACCTCCGATATAAGCCAGGGGTAATTTGAAAAGCATAAAAGTATTAATTTTCCTAGGTGTAATCTGCATTTCCTAAATATTTAGACCACAATGTAAGCATATTTTATCGCATCTCGAAATGTTAATAAAATGTTAATTTACAGTACTATGTTTTGCATAATACCTTTTTTTATCCATATATTTGCATAGACAAGTATTATACAATTTAATAAAATGAAACATAATAACGAAAATACCAATGCTTTTTTAATACATATTTCTGCTTTAGCGGGATTTGTTTTTCCATTTGGCAGCATTATACTTCCATTGGTATTATGGCAATCTTTAAAAGATAGAAGTCAGTTTTTAGATCAGCAAGGAAAGGAAGCGGTGAATTTTAACATTAGCTATACTTTATACATATTCATTATTTCTATCACAGCAATTCCATTTTTTATAGGACGAATATTTAAAAATAATTGGAACTATGATCATTCACATTGGGATTGGAGTTTAAACATAAGTGATATGTTCGGAATTTTTGGCTTTGCTTCTTTTGCAGGAATCATCGGATTAATTCAGCTAGCTTTAATCATTTTGGCAGCCATTAAAGCCAATAAAGGGGAAGCGTATAAGTATCCGTTTACCATAAAATTTATTAAATAAAATATTATAAACCACAATACATGAAGATAGAAAATACTAAAGCACAGATGCGTAAAGGCGTTTTAGAGTATTGCATTTTATCCATTTTGCAAAATGGAGATGCCTATACCTCTGAGATACTTTCTACCCTAAAAAGTGCAGAGATGATTGTGGTAGAAGGTACCATATATCCTTTACTAACCAGGTTAAAGAATGCTGGTTTGTTATCCTATAGATGGGAAGAATCTACCTCGGGTCCACCACGTAAATATTATGTGCTCACAGAAAACGGTGGCATGTTTTTAAAAGAATTAAACAAAACATGGAGTAATTTAATTAACGCAGTTAACCAAGTAACCAGTAAAAAGACTAAAGATGAATAAGACAATAAATATAAACTTAGGCGGATATTTTTTCCACATAGATGAGCTTGCTTATCAGAAGTTACGAAGATATTTAGATGCTATTGCTAAATCTTTAAGTGATGACCCTCAGGGTAAAAATGAAATTATCGCAGATATTGAAATGCGTATTAGCGAACTATTATCTGAAAAGATCGCCGATGCCAGACAAGTGGTAAACGAGCAGGATATTAGCGATATCATAAAAATCATGGGAGAGCCTGAAGACTATGCTGAGACGGAAGAAGGGTATACAGAAACTGGTTCTTCATACCAAAGAAAACAAAGTTCATCGAAGAAATTATATAGAGATGGAGATGATAAGTTCATCGGAGGTGTTGCTGCCGGTATTGCACACTACTTTGATGTAGATGTAATCTGGATCCGATTAGCGTTCATCTTATTCTTTATTGGTGGTGGGTTTAGCTTCTTGTTATATATCATCTTATGGATATTGCTTCCTGAAGCAAAGACCACGGCTGAAAAATTACAGATGGAAGGAGCGCCTGTAAACATTGATAACATTGAAAAAAAAATTCGTAAAGAATTCAGTTCAATGACAGATAGCATTAAAGATGGAGCAAGCGAAGTAACGAAAAAAGTGAACGAGGGTTTTAAAAAAAACTCTGGCAAAGCTAAATCGGGGTTTCAAGAATTTTTAGATACTTTAGGTAATATTATCGTTGCTTTTTTTAAGATCATAGGGAAATTTATCGGAGTGATTTTAATTATCGTTTCCGCTTCAGTTTTAATTTCATTCATTATTGGGATTTTCTCAATTGGCAGCCTTGAAATCATAGGTTTTGAAGAAGAATATTTGCAGATGCCTCCTTTCTTACATAATTCAATACTACCAGATTGGTTGCTAGCCCTATGTATATTTATTCTTGCGGGTTTCCCTTTCTTGATCCTATTTGTTTTAGGCTTAAGAATTCTATCTAGCAATGTAAGACAGTTTAGTAAAACCACTTCTTTAAGTCTATTTGGTATATGGGTAATTGCTTTATTGATGATCATTTTCACAGGAATAGAGCACGGGACTTCGTACGCAGTTGCTGGAAACAAGATTGAGACAAAATCTTTAGAGATTCAGCCAAAAGATACAATTAAACTGAGTGTTATTAATGATGATAGTTTACTCTACCAAAGTAGGTTAAGAAGAACATATAGAACAGAGGAAGTATATGATGATGGAGTATTAAAGTCATATTCTAACAATATAAAAATAGATGTAGAAAGAAGTAATTCTGATGATTACAGCGTTAAAATTCGAAAAACTTCGAGAGGTAGAAATCGAGGAAATGCGAATAAAACTGCTGGAGAAATCGAATACTATTTCAAAATAGACGAGAATAAATTAATCTTAAACGGTTACTTCTTATCGAATATTAAAAACATGTATAAAGAAGAAAAGATCTATATCACGCTTTATATTCCAGAAAACAGTACAATCTATTTTGATACAACAACGATGAGTTTTCTTAATGATGTTCAAAATACGGACGATATATACGATAACGACATGGTCGCGCACTATTTTCTAATGACAGAGAAAGGGCTAGATTGTACAGATTGCGAAGATGAGACCAATAACGAAGAATAAAACAACTCAACCATAAAAACCAACAATTCAGTAACCTAACTTTTAGTTAAAGCGTCTATTATAAGACATTTGAACTATAAAACATAAAACCATGAAAACAACAATCAAAAAATTAAGTGTAATTCTATTCTTATCGGCTTTCATATCATCTTGCGGAATCGATATGTTTAATAGAGTAGACGGTAACCGAAATGTAGTTACCAAGAAAAGAAAAATTCAAGATGACTTTACAAAAGTAAAAGTAAGCACTGGTCTTGATCTATACATCAAGCAAGGAGACAAAGTGTCTTTAACCGTTGAAGCTGATGAGAATTTACATGATATTATTATCACAGAAGTAGATAACGGAAGATTAAAGATATACTCGGAAAAAAACATTTGGAGAGCTAAGGCTAGAAAAGTGTATTTAACAGTAACTGATATTGAAGAATTAAAAGCCACTAGCGGAAGTGATGCATATTCTGAAAACACACTAAAAGTAAAAGATTTTGAGCTTTCAGTAAGCAGTGGTGCAGACGCCAATATTACTATAGATGCTGATAATATTACCACAAGTGCAAGCAGTGGAGCTGATCTAAGAGTTTCTGGAAAAGCAAATACACATTACAGCAGTGCTAGTAGCGGAAGTTCTATTAACGCATTTGCTTTAAAGAGTAGAAATGTCACCGTGAAAGTTAGTAGTGGAGCAGACATCAATATCCATGCATCTGAATCTATTAATGCCAAAGCAAGTAGCGGTGGAGATATCGATTACAGAGGAAATCCTGAAAATGTCAATAAAAAGACCTCATCAGGAGGTAGTGTTTCTAAAGGATAGTATCATTTATAACCAACCAACTAACAACTAACCAACCATTACAATGATACATGAGATTATAACCTTTTTAAAAGACAGTTTTGTTAAGATCGTACTACTGATCATATCATTCTTCTTTTCTTTATTCTCGAATGCACAAGTAGATTCCAATTCTGATCTCTATAAGCGTTTAAAGAAAAATGATAGCTTGATATTCGAATCCTCTTTTAACAAGTGTAAAATAGCGGATGTTAAACCTTTGATAAGTGAGGATTTTGAATTTTATCATGACCAAGGTGGTATTACAAATTCTAAAAAAGAATTTTTAGCTTCTATCGAAAAGAATATTTGTAGCAATCCTAAAAGCAAACCTCACAGAGAGCTGGTTGCTGGTTCTTTAAAAGTATTCCCTCTATATAAGAATGGAATTCTATATGGAGCTGTTCAAAAGGGAACACATAACTTTTATTTAATAGAAGGAAATAAAACAAGACCAACAGTGAGTGCTTTATTTACGCACGTGTGGGTCTTGGAAAACAAAAAATGGATGTTGAAAAGAGTATTAAGTTACCATCATCAACCAATAAAAAATTGAACCCATATTAGATAGCTAACTCTAATATACACACTAATACTTGGTTTTATTAGTTTACTTGGTAAGAGTCGTCTTCGCAGACGGCTTTTACTTTTTTTTATCATATTGTTAACACCCTAAGAAGCGATTTGAACGTATTTTTATTCCAACATTAAAACAATCAACAATGAAAAAATTAATTACGTTATCAATTTTCGCCTTTTTCCTGACCTTTAGTGTTCAAACGCATGCGCAGTTTGAACATCCTGTAAAGTTACCGAACGCAAGTCAAAAAGCTAAAGTATACCAACAAGTAGGTGTTACAGACATTACTATTGTATATCACAGACCTTTGGTAAAAGGCAGAGAAGTTTTTGGAAAAATGGTTCCTTTCGGAAAAGTTTGGAGAACAGGTGCCAATGAAAATACAGTTATTAAATTTTCTACTGATGTAACCATCAATGGAAAAGAATTAAAAGCTGGAAAATATGGGTTCCATGCAATTCCTAATAAGGATAATTGGACCTTGATCTTTAATAAGGATAATGAATCTTGGGGAAGTTACTTTTATAACCAAGAAAGAGATGCTTTAAGAGTAGACGTTGCAGCGACAAGCACTGAACACAACGAGTTACTTACGTACAGTTTTACAGATGTATCTTCTGATGCTGCTACCGTAAACTTGGCATGGGATAAAACTATGGTCTCTTTTACAGTAAAGGCAAAAACTAAAGATTTAGCCGTAGCTAGTTTAAAAAGACAAATAAACTCTTTACCTTTTTGGGGTTGGACAGGTTTGTATAATGCTGCTAATTATACGTTAACCAACAATACGCATTTAGAGGATGGTTTAACTTGGATCAACAGATCAGTTCAAAACAACAAGAACTTTACAAACTTGATGCTAAAATCTCAGATATTAGAAAAATTAAACAAATCTGCAGAAGCGCAACCACTAATTGCTGAAGCTTTTGAAATGGGGACCATAAATCAAATAAACAGATATGCTTATTTTAAATTTCAAGCGAAGGACAATGCTGCTGGTATAAATGCTTTAAAGCACAACATTAAGAACAATCCCAAAAACTATCAATCATATACAGCGATGGCATGGGGATATACTAATGCTGGAGATAAAAAAGAAGCCATGAAAATGTATAAAAAAGCATTGAAAATGGCACCAAAAGATAAGACAGCAAACATTGAAAAAGCAATGGCTGCCCTAAAATAATTGAATATATATTCACATTAAAAACGTACTTTTGATAAGCAAAATCTTAAGTACGTTTTTTTATGAAATTTAAAGCCACACTCCTAGCCTTTATTATTATAAGTTTTGGTTGTTCTAAGCTTCCAAAAGACTTCGTTTATCTAAGTGATGTAGATGCCTCGATACAATCTGAATTGCGTTACATCTCTAATAATAACTTTATAGGAAAACCCATTGATGGTTATAAGAAAAAAACAGTAATCGTTACAGCTCCTGCGGCCAAAGCGCTCGTCAAAGTACAAGAAGCGCTCTCAAAAGAAGGATTGAGCTTAAAGATCTATGATGCATACAGACCTCAACAAGCTGTAGATCATTTTGTAAGATGGGCAAAAGTGTTAAACGATACATTGATGAAAGCTCAATATTATCCAGATGTAGCGAAAAAAGATTTGTTTAAAAAAGGGTTTATTGCGGCCAAATCAAGTCATACCCGAGGAAGCACAGTAGATCTTACCATTGTTGATGCAAAAACAGGTAAAGAACTAGATATGGGTAGTTCGTATGACTTTTTTGGAAAAGAATCACATCCTTTTTATGACGGAATTGATGAGCTACAAAAAAAGAATCGTATACTTTTGCGTAGATTGATGTTGGCAAACGGATTTAAACCATATGAAAATGAATGGTGGCATTTTACATTAAAAAATGAGCCTTTTCCAGAAACCTATTTCAATTTTCCTATTGAATAAAGAACACTTTAATCTACTGGCCAATAATCATTTTTTTTGTGGCCGTAAAATCATTTACCTCAAACTTATACAGATACACACCACTAGCATATTTAGAACTATCTACATTTAGATTATACAAACCAAAATTCTTGTATTCATCAATTAGCACCGAAATTAATTGCCCATTAATATTGAATAGCGAGATTTTTACATCGCCTGGCTTCTTTAGTTCGTACTGAATAACTGTTGAGCTAGCTGAAGGATTCGGTACATTTTGTGATAGCGAATAGATTCCTGATAAATTCGATTCGTCATCCACCAATTCACTTATTCGAAAAAAATTAACTCCACCTGAATTCGTGATATTGTTTATATCTGCATAAGGAGATCCGATGATCACATTTTCCTCATCAGAAGTTACATGCGTACCGAACTGATTGTAAGCACCTATAAAATTCTCCGATAAATGCACGCCTCCAGAGACCGAAGTACCATTTCCAACTAGTGTTTGATAATAGTACACCCTTCCGGAGTTCAAATCCAAATCATTATTTGTTCTATTGGCTCCCACAAACAGCCCTCCTTTTGTGTTCGCAGTAATCGAAACTCCAAAATGATCATTATGATCTGTTTCAGGTTCTATAAGTTCCAGCCCTAGTTGCCAACCGGAAGCTTCCTCAGTGTATAAGTAGACAGAACCTGTTTTCTTATTTTCATGTTGTGCTCCAGGAGCGCCAACAAAAAGTATTCCTGGAAATCTTCCTGTATTAGTAGCATCTGGTAATTCAGGTATAAAAGTCAAACTATATCCAAACAGATCGCTAGATTCTCCCTCAACGTCGTACAAAGTTGCCTGTTGCTTCCAGCCTTCTTCAGTTTGTTTAAAAACATACACTACTCCTGAACGTTCCTTCGCTCCATCTGCATTATACGCACCAACGGCGATATAATTTTCATTTAGAATTTTCACATGATGGCCAAAATAATCATTAGATTCCCCGACATCTGTATATAGTTTCTGTTGTTCTTGCCATACATTATTGACTTTTTTATATACATAACCTGCTCCAGATTTAATGGCTAATCCATCCGCGTTATACGACCCTACAACAATTAGATCTCCTACAATATCTACCGACTGTCCGTATCGTTTTCCCATACCTAAGTCAGATGCTTTTAATTTTATCGTTTGTGTCCAACTCCCTAGTAAAAAATCATAGTTATATACATAAACAGCACCCGAGAACAACTTCTCCTGATGATCGCCTATAGAAGAGATCACGGCAGTCGTACCATCAATGGCAACGCTTGTTCCAAAGTTACCTAACTGACTGGCATCTTCAGGCAATACATGCTGAAACACTTTCCACTGGCCATCTGTTAGCTGATAAAATGTAACACCTCCAACTCCTCTTCGATTTCCAGCATCCTTCTGCGGAGAGGCTACAACTGCCCAACCTCCGGAAACGGCTGAAGAAATTCCTATTAGCCCATTTTTTATAGGAGTCGTTTCCTCGTGAGGGATCAATTCTTGAGAAAATAAAGTACTTGCAAATAGTGCAAAACAGAAAACGCTAATTTTTTTAATATATGCTCTCATACTAATAGGTTTCAATTTGTAAGTTTAATTGTTGTGGTGTACCATCAAAGACCAGTGTTTGGGAAGATTGGTTGTCCGTTCCTCCGACTATTCTATATCCTCGAGGTAAAACCACTCGAATATTATAGGTTCCATCGTCCAGATCCTGAAAAGAGAATTCTCCAAGTTCATTTATGAGAGAAAAGGGTTCCAAATCTCCTGTTGAATCTGTATCAAAACTTCCATCATTATCTAAATCTATGAAGATCCGAAGTCCTTCCGCAACAACTTCTCCAGTTGTATCATTTACAACAATGGTCCCAACCAGATCGAACTCCATCGTATAAGCAGCACTAATTACAGATCGGAGAGGAGGGTTTACTCCATCCTCTATCACTGCATAGAAATATACATCGGTTATATTTTCTTCAAAATACTTTGGTTGATAAGACATGGTTTCCGTACCATTCCCTGAACTGTCAAAATTCGTTGCCTTTAAATGATTGATCAATCTTCCACCTTCATAGGAGTTTTGAGTATTCACATAGAATGAAACCAATGTTGAGTCTGGTAATGAAGACCAGTAGTCTACTTCTAGATTAAATATGTTATGAGTGGTCTGATTTACAATTATATTGGATTCTGGAATTTGCCACTTGGGTTTAAATTGTACCGAATCGATTTGAGTTTCAGCTCCTGGAAAACTAACCACCAATTGATAACTTCCTGTTGTTAATTTTGGCTGTACAACATCCTCTTCATTAATAGCTGATGGGCTAGAAAACAATAACGTTGTAACGGTATCTTGTGCAACCGTAGTTAAATTTTCTTCATAGCCCATCGTTGGAACCTCATCAATAGCATTTTCGGAAACAACAACTGCCTTTGTTAATTCATAAGTCCCTTGTGGGCCTGTAACCGTTATCAAGGCCTCATCTACTGCTTCATCCCAATCAATATCGATAAGCATAAGGTCTGGTGCCGGATGTACTACTTCAAAATCAAATACTTTACTGGTCGCTGTAGTAGTACTTCTGTTTCCTTCGTCATGATTTATGGTGCTTTTTATACCATCAATACTACCGCTACCAATAGAGCTAATATGTCTAGATCCAAAATTATATTTGGCTCCTTCATGATAGGTATGCCAAAATGTCCAAATCTCAACCCAAGCTGCTCCAAAGCTATTGTTTAGATCATCTTTTTTGTATCTAACCGCCCCGTCTACGCTTCCAAAATGTTTTCCTCCAATAAAGGGTACCCAATGAGGGACAATAAACTCTACATCTAGCAGTCCATCAAAATGTCCATGGTTATCAAAATACACGTTTAAATTTGCCTCTATTAAAGGATCTCCTGGATATTTAGCATTCACGTTCGCCTTGATGTAATGATGAAAATACGCGGTAAGATCAATACTTCCAGAGCCCAGCAAACTATGCCAGGAATTGGTTCCTGTTCTATAGGCTCCTACATTTACATCTCCATCAATTTTAAACTCTTTACTTGAGATAGTAACATTATCTGACATTTGCAAGAAGGTTGCGGACTCACCACCAAGTGTAAATCCTCCTCCGTAGATAGTACCAATACCTGCGCTAACTTCTAGTTGCGAAGGATTGGTGAGGTTGCTTACGCTTCCAGAAAGGTAACTAAGTTGTACTCCTTCGAATATCTCAATTGCATCTTCCAAATTATCCGCGCGATATGCCAAACTAATTTCATCTATTTCTGCTTTCCCATTAATGTCTTTAAATTTCATGGTAGCATCTATTTCCCATCCTTCAGGAAAAACAACTTTTAGATCAGACTCTAATATCCCAACACTATTGAAAATAAGCTTCAGTTGTTTTATGTCTATAGCTCCTAAGTTTGCATGTTCAATGTCGATGGTCAAATCTTCAATTTTGAATTTAGGTTCACTTCCACTTACATCAATCTCTAGACCACCTTGAGTACCGCTTCCAAGAATTACAGCTATTGAAAATACTTCTTTGATTTCCATTTCTCCAGTGACTTCAAATATATCATTGCTGTATTTTACCACTAAATCTTTGGTTTCGACTTCTAAGTTTCCAAGTTTAATATCACTATTTAGATCAACCTCAAAAGAATATAAATCACCATTCTCTATTACTACACCTGGGCTATCAAACGTTCCAAAGTCAGCATCTATAGAATCGCCTCCAATGCTTAATCCTGCATCTCCATAAAGATGAAACGTACCACCACTGGTCCAATCTATCCCTACATCATTAACATTGATAGATAATCCACTGATACTAAAATCGGTAGTAACTCCAAAATTCACATGCTTTATCGCATTGTTTTCATAGATCATTCCTGGGTCGGAAGCGTCTCCTAAGATTGCTTCAAATGTATCTCCAAATACTGAAATACTAACATCTCCATACATTTGAAAGTAATCATCAGCTTTTGAATATTCAAATGTCAAATCTGTAGGTTGAATCGATATCTCTTTGAGGGAAAAATCAGCAGTTACGGAGATATTAATTTCTTGAACAGCACCATTATAATATTGAAAACCAGGATCATCAGATGTCCCTAAAGTAATGGACATACTTTCGCTGTCAAAACTGGCACTTGCGGTTCCAAAAATAGCATACGAACTATCATCTTTAGAGTATTGAAGTCCCATAGACTCTATGCTAAATTCAATATTCTTCATAGAAAAATCTGCGGTGATCGCGGCATCTATAGCTTCTACCGAACCAGAAGAAAAAACGATTCCCGGACTCTCATCATCACCAAGGTCTAAAGAAATATCATTTCCATCAACGGATGCGGTTGCTGAACCATACATTTCGTAATATGAGTTATCCTTATCATAAACAAAAGTAAGATCGTCAGGTGAAATCGTAACATCTGCCACATCAAAATCTGCAGATATAGAAATATCTAAAAATTGTAAACTACCTCCCTTGATTTCTATGCCAGGAGTATCATTATCTCCTAATCCAATAGAAACAGTATTGTTATTAAAAGAAACCGAAGCTGAGCCATATAATTCATACAGATCATCATCAGAATTGTAGACGAAGGTTAAGTCTTCTGGGCTGAACCCTAAATCAAAAATTTGGAAGTCTGCTGTAATGGATGCATTGATACTACTTAGACTACCATTTTCTATAACAATACCAGGATCATCTTCATCTCCTAAAACAAGATCGATATCATTATTATCAAAAGTTATAGTAGCTCCGCCGTACAACGCATAAAGTTGATCTGTTGTATTATAGGCAAAGGTTAAATTGTCTGGAGCGAAGCCTAATCCACTGATGGAAAAATCAGCCGTAATAGAGGCAATGATCTGTTGTAGGTCTCCATTCTCTATAACAATCCCTGGATTGTCTTCATCTCCTAAAACTACATCAACGTCGTTACCATCAAATGAAATGGTGGCTCCTCCATATAATTCAAAATATTCGTTGGTCAAATCATATTGAAAGGTCAAACCATCTGGTTCAAATGACAATGAATACAATTCAAACGTTCCTGTAAGTCCAAAAGACAAACTTACCACTTGCTTATTGGTAACTGTAAGGCTCATCGATGTTTCAACATCATTTCCATTGAAGGAAGTAGTTACATCACCAGATATCACGTATGTATCTGTGGCTACCGTATAATCCATGGTGATCTCCACATTGTTGATACCAACTCCATATGCTGTAAAGTCATCTGAGAGATCTAAGCTAAAGTCTCTACTGGATTGTTGAAAGACAAGTCCGTCTAATCCGTCTATGGTAAAATTATTACACCTTTCAGTATAGGTTGCATTAATGGTCCATCCATGATTAGTCGTTAATTCAGTTATAGCATCTGCAGATGCACAATACTCAGGAGTGATTGTCCCCAAATTAATATTGGGCGGAATCGTTGCTGCGGAGGCCCAAGCAATTAAACTGTTGTCAAAATTTTCGAAGTAATACGCATTGGCGTTTTCGAAAATATCCAACATGGATATGACAGAACCTATATCCCAACTTACTAGACTTTGATCAAATTCATCTGTGTTTTTAAACAAAGCACTCATGTTCGTTACATTACTTACATTCCAGTTCGATATATCTCCATTAAAGTTGGTACATCCATAGAAAACTTCTGTCATGTTGGTAATATTACTTACATCCCAATTTTCCCATCCGCCATCCGAATTTAACAGGGCACAACCATAGAATGCGTATTCCAATGATGTTACATTTGAAAGATTCGGGGCTCCTGCATCTGGTGAGATGACCAAATTAGCACATCCTCTATAGGCTCCTTCAAAAGTTTCCCATTCCATATCCCCCCAATTGTTTATCTGAGTAATCATTAAGGGGTTTGTAACACTTCTGTTTGTATAAAAATCAATCGCAGGAAACATCCCTTCTATGGAGATTGTATAGGTTATATCTGAACCTGTGTTGTTTCCATAGGTATGAGACAATTGTGTCGTAGCATTATTATCAAATGTACCATCTCCCCAGTTCACGAAATAATTATAACTATACGTGTTTGCCAAAATAGGCAAGGTAAAACTACCTCCTCCGTCTGGAATGACAATATCAAAAGAGAAGACTCCAGCACAATCGCTAGCAATATTAGCTTGTATTGTCCATCCATGATTTTCTGATAAATCAAGAACAATCGTATTGGCTAAGCAGTAAGTAGGTGTAACTACTCCTAAATTCAACCCTGATGGATAGCTCCCTGCATACCATCCTGTCATCGTTGCATCAAAATTACTGGTTGAATACGCATTTGCGTTTTCAAACATACCTTCTATGTCTGATACTGAACTGATATTCCAGTTCTCCAGGCTGTGATTAAAAGTGTCTGTATCTTTAAGTAAAGAACTCATATTGTTAACATTACCTGTAGACCAACCTGACACATCTGTATTGAAAGCAGAAGCGCTAGAGAACATAGAGCTCATATCGGTTACATTTCCAGTATCCCAGCTAGATATGTTTCCATTAAAAATTGAGCAACCTTCAAACATCCCAGACATATATTGAATGGTTCCAGTATTCCAGTTTTCGAAACCTGAGTCAGAATTTAAAGATGAACACCCAGAAAAAGCATTGTTCAGATCGGTAACATTAGCAAGATTTGGAGCACCAGCATCTGAAGCAATAGTTAAATTTGTACAACCTTTGAATGCGTTGGTAAAATTTAGCCACTTTATAGTACCCCAGTTTGTTATTTCTATAATCTGTGCGTCATTATCGTCATTACTCTGATTAGCACTAAAATCTATTGCTGGAAATGCTCCGTAAACTTTGATTGTAAATTCTGTTGGAGTAGTCGTTAAATTAGAATAGGTATGCGTAACAGATTCGCCATAAAAAAGTTCTGTACCATCACCCCAATCAACGCGGTATAAGTATATATAACTCTGATCGGGATTTACAGGAATTGTAAATGATGGATTGGAACTATCTACTTTAATTTTAAATATAAAAGCTGTATCATCATTATTGCAATCTGGACTTGTATTCGTAGAGTCTATAGCCCAATAATACGTATTACTTAATTCTATTGCAGTATTTACGGCATCACAAAGTTTTGGAGTCTGTGTTCCAAATGCAATTAACTCTGGTATATCATCAATTCCATCTTGTCGTGTTCCACTATTATCTGTACCCCATCCAATAATCGTTGCATCATAATTATCTACGGACATTCCTGAAACACCATTAAACATATCAGACAAATCGGTAAGGGAAGTTAAATCCCAATCTCCTAGACTTTGATTGAAAGTAGAACAATTGTACAATAACTGTCTCATTTCAGTCACCTTACCTGTATTCCAACTGGAGATATTACCATTAAAATTTTCACACTCAGAAAATGTTTCCTGCATATTGGTTATGGAACTGGTATTCCAACTTTCCCAACCCGAATAAGAATTTAAGAGTGTACAACCCTTAAAAGCATTCTGCAGACTTTCTGTATTTGTTAAATCTGGCACACGTGCGTCATCATCAATTGTCATGTTTGAACAGCCATAAAAAGCGCCTTCAAAACTTTCCCATTTGATATCTCCCCAATTATTTATTTTGGTGATCATCTTATTATATGTACCGTCATTATTATAATAGATCGCCGGAAAAGAACCGACTACCTTTACAACAAAAACTTTATCGGCACTTGTATCATTAGCGTAGAACGTTGCGGTAGCTCCTGTGTGGCCTGAAGTGATAACACCATTCCCCCAGTTAACCGCATAATCGTAGGTATAATCGGAATTCACATAAATCGGGAACTGTGATCCTCCTGGCGGCACGGTGACTTCAAAAGTAAAACCACAATCATAGGAAAAATTTGAATTTATTGTCCAACCATGGTTTCCTATCAATTCCGAAATAGCATCAAGAGAAGAACAATAATCCAAAGGTAAATTACCCATATCGATGCTGTTTGGAATATCGTCTACTCCGTCGCCTAATATGCCACTATCATCGGCATTCCATCCAACCATAGTTGCATCAAAACTAAATACAGACATTCCATCATTTTGATAGAAAATATTCTCCATATTCGTTACCGAGCTAATGTCCCATTCTCCTAAACTATAATCAAAACTATCTGCATTTCTGAAAGTCTCATACATATTGGTGACCTTGCCGGTTTCCCAACCGGTAATATCCTGATTAAAGGCATAAGCTTGTGCAAACATATACTCCATGTTGGTCACTTTACTTACGTCCCAACTACTAATATCTTGATTGAAAATATGACAGCTTAAAAACAGAGAGACCATGTTAGTTACATTACTGGTATTCCAGTTAGAAACATCTCCATTGAAATTCACACATCCATCAAAGGTCTCTACCATGGATGTAATGGTGCTCGTATCCCAATTCTCCCAACCTCCATCTGAATTTAATGATGAACAGCCTCTAAAAGTTCTATAAAGACTTGTTGTATTTGACAAATCTGGAACCCCAGCATCTGATGCAATTGTTAGATTGGAGCACCCCCAAAAAGCTTGACTAAACGTCTCCCATTGAATGTTTCCCCAACTCGTAATTTCAGTAATCATTTGATCATTTGCGGAATCGCTACTACTATTTTGAAATTCGATAGCAGGAAATTCTCCATAAATACTTATTTGATACGTTATATCCGAACCACTGGTGTTGGAATAACTATGAGTAGCATTAGAGGTTTGACCTGAGCTAATGGCTCCATCTCCCCAATCCACATAATAATTATATGTTAGGGATGACGAGGTATTAATAGGAATTACAAAATCTGAACCGCCATCCGGAACGGTAATTGTAAACGAAAAAACTGAACTACAATCGCTGGAAAAACCAATATTCATAGTCCATCCATAGTTATTGGTCAAACTGAAAGCATCTTCTGCTGAAGCGCATACTTTTGGGCTTATGGTTCCCAAGTTCAATCCATTGGGAATATCATCGTCTCCGTCAGTAACTCCGGTAATATCATGAGCCCATCCAGTGATAGTGGCGTCAAAATTATCTACTGACATCCCTGTCGCACCGTTAAACATGTTATTTGCAGCGGTGATAGTGCTTAAATCCCAATTGGACAGATCTGTATTAACATTGGAACAACCATGAAACATGTTACTTAGATCGCTAACATTGGTTAGGTCTGGCACACCAGCGTCCGTGGCTATCTTCATGTTTTTACAACCGTGAAAAGCGTTACTAAAAGACTCCCATTCTATACTACCCCAACTAAGTATTTCTTTAACATAATGATCATTAGTAGTATCACTGTAGCCAGAATTAAAATTTATAGCAGGAAACTCCCCATAGATCTTAACAATATATCTCCTTGTCAAAAAAATGTCGCCCGAATAACTATGCTCTATATTTGATGAAACATTTGTGCTAGTTTGTCCATCTCCCCACTCTACAGTATAATTATAATTGTAGTTAGAATTGATGGGAATCCTAAATTCATTCCAAAAAGGAGGAATCTCCACCTCAAAAATGAAAGGATCTTGAGCATGTCCTTTAAAAGAAAAGAAGAAGATGCTTAGTAGACTTAATTTGATTATAAATTTCATATCAATAGTATTATAAAGAAGGAAATTTCATTTTCCATTATTTATTTTTTAAGTAGGTTTAAAAACCATTCATCTTTGGTAAGTGAGCTCATATTTATGCCATTTTTAGGGAAAATATTAGTACACTTTATATGCTGATTTTATCAGCTCTATTTCAGGGAGCAATCAATTAAATTGCTTTATCAGCAATCCAGTTGTTATTCGTAAAATCTTATTTCGAAAGTGCCAATTGAATAAAACTCTTGAGAGTAAGTAGTTTCTCAAAAAAAGAAAAAGTAACTTTTTTTTTCCATGCCCTTTACTTTAAAACTTAGCGTTAAATAACTGAACAATAGTACAACAATATCGATTTTGCCATCTACGTGTTATTACGTATACGCCTTCTATTTTTTAATGATGACATATGCTTTTTTTAACAATTTAAATGTGCTTGCAGTGAA
This sequence comes from Asprobacillus argus, assembly GCF_032248395.1. NCBI lineage: Bacteria > Pseudomonadati > Bacteroidota > Flavobacteriia > Flavobacteriales > Flavobacteriaceae > Asprobacillus > Asprobacillus argus. Next base: position 175,216 of record NZ_JAVTTO010000004.1, on the reverse strand, counting down.
AGTTTTAACACTATATAAACGACTTTATATGATATCGGCATTATATTTGTTAAAGTTATGTCTAGTATGTATTATTTGAAGATGAATAAAAAATCGTATTATATTTTACTTATTTTTTTGTGTTTAGGCCTTGCTATGAATGCACAGGTAGACGATTCTAAGGGTAAGATCAAAAAAGGCACAAAAAAAAGTATTTCTGCTGTACCGAGTAAAGAAATTAAAAAGCCTACTGTTTTAGAATCTAAGGATAAAACTAGCGGGTTTAAAAAAGCGTACGATAAAGCTAAAAAGGAGGATGCTAAAAAGAAACGCGAACGAGAACTTAAAGAAAAAGGAATTCTATCTAAAGCCAAGATTGCAGAAGAACGCTTTTTAAAATCCTTCAAAAAAATTAACGGGCAATATCCCAAGATCGATCAAGACCTAGGTAGTTTTAGAACGCAATCAAAAAGTATAAAAATTATTTGTCGTGATTTCCAGTATCCTGATGGAGATCGCGTAACGATATTAGTCAATGATGTACCTGTTGTGTACAATATTACATTAAGAAGATCCTATCAGGTATTTACAATTCCATTACAAAAAGGAATTAACAAAGTTGCATTTAAAGCGTTAAATCAAGGAACGTCTGGACCAAATACTGCCGGATTTAAAGTATATGACGATTCAGGTAATTTAATTTCTTCCAATGAGTGGAATCTTGCAACGGGCGCTAAAGCAACACTTTTAATAGCAAAAGATAAATAAAAGATTTACGAAATCGTTATCTTTAAATTACATCACCCAATCTTTTTTATTCTATATAAAACAACTATTTTTGTTTAGAATTTTTTGTACGTATTTGCGTTATAAGAAAGAATTACAAACAAACTATTAGAATGAAGAAAGTCACAAAACAAACATATCTTAATTGGTATAAGGACATGCTGTTCTGGCGTAAGTTCGAAGATAAATTAGCTTCGGTGTATATCCAACAAAAAGTAAGAGGTTTCTTGCATTTATATAATGGACAAGAAGCTGTATTGGCAGGTGCATTGCACGCTATGGATCTATCTAAGGACAAAATGATTACTGCTTACAGAAATCACGTTCAACCTATAGGTATGGGTGAAGATCCCAAAAAAGTCATGGCAGAACTGTATGGAAAAGCTACTGGTACCTCTAAAGGTATGGGTGGATCTATGCATATTTTTTCTAAAGAGTTTGGATTTTATGGTGGTCATGGAATTGTAGGAGGTCAGATTCCTTTAGGAGCAGGGCTTGCGTTTGCAGATAAATACAAGGGAAGTGATGGTGTTACATTAACATATTTTGGTGATGGTGCTGCAAGACAAGGTTCTTTACACGAAACATTTAATATGGCCATGTTATGGAAATTACCAGTTGTATTTATTGTTGAAAACAATGGATATGCCATGGGGACTTCTGTAGAAAGGACAGCTAATCATACTGATATTTGGAAATTAGGTTTGGGATATGAAATGCCATGTGGACCAGTAGATGGAATGAATCCTGTAAAGGTAGCCGAAGCTGTTGATGAAGCAATTCAAAGAGCAAGACGTGGCGACGGACCTACATTCTTAGAAATGAAGACCTATCGTTATAGAGGACATTCTATGTCGGATGCACAGCACTATAGAACGAAAGACGAAGTCGAAGAATACAAAAAAATTGACCCTATTACACAAGTATTAGATATTATTAAGGAAAAGAAATATGCTACCGATAAAGAAATCGAAGCAACAAATCAAGAAGTAAAAGATTTAGTTAAAGAGTGTGAGCAATTTGCTGAAGATTCTCCATATCCAGAGTTAAATCAATTACATGACATGGTATACGAACAAGAAGATTATCCTTTTATCAAATAAATTATGGCGGAAATTATTAATATGCCAAGATTGAGCGACACCATGGAAGAAGGTGTTGTGGCAAAATGGTTAAAACAAGTTGGTGATAGTATTGAAGAAGGTGATATTCTTGCTGAGATTGAAACGGATAAGGCAACCATGGAGTTCGAATCTTTTCACGAAGGTACCTTATTACATATTGGTGTTCAAGAAGGAGAAACCTCTCCAGTTGATACGTTATTAGCCATTATTGGTGAAAAAGGTGAAGATATTTCAGGGTTGTTAAATGGAGAAGCTGCTACCAAAGAGGTAACCACTGAAGCGACTAAAGAAGAACCGAAAAAGGAAGAAACATCTAATGTTTCTATTCCTGACGGCGTTGAAGTAATTTCTATGCCACGATTAAGTGATACCATGGAAGAAGGAACCGTTGCTTCCTGGTTGAAAAAGGTAGGAGATGCAATTGAAGAGGGAGATATACTTGCCGAAATAGAAACTGACAAAGCTACTATGGAATTTGAATCTTTTTATGAAGGTACATTGCTACATATTGGTGTTGATGAAGGAGGTAGTGCTCCTGTAGATAGCTTGTTAGCTATTGTGGGACCAAAAGGAACAGATGTTTCTGGCCTTGTAGCCGCACATGAAAACGGAACACTATCCTCAGAAAGTAGTTCTGAAGCAATAGTTGAGGAAACTCCTAAAAAGGAAGTTACGGAAGCTCCTGCTTTCGAGAGTAGTTCGACTTCTAATGGAGGAAGAATTTTTGCTTCTCCATTAGCCAAAAAGATTGCCAAAGATAAAGGCATCAATTTAGCAGATTTAAAAGGTTCTGGAGAGAATGGAAGAATTGTAAAGAAGGATGTAGAAAGTTATACGCCAACTGTAATTCAACCGGCTCAAACAGCTTCGCCAACAACAGCCTCTAGTCCAGCTCCAGTTGCAACTTTTGCTCCTGCTGGTGAGGAAGGTTTTGAAGAAGTGAAAAATTCGCAAATGCGTAAAGTGATTGCGAAACGCTTAGGAGAATCTAAGTTTACTGCACCTCATTACTATTTGACTATAGAATTGGACATGAGCAATGCAATGGCTTCTCGTAAGACTATTAATGCCATCCCAGACACCAAGGTATCTTTTAATGATATGGTGGTAAAAGCATGTGCTATGGCGTTAAAAAAGCATCCGCAAGTGAATACGACCTGGAATGGAGATACTACCAGATATAATCAGCATATTCATGTTGGCGTAGCCGTTGCTGTAGAAGATGGATTATTAGTTCCTGTACTAAAGTTTACAGATCAAATGAGCTTAACGCAAATTGGAAGTACTGTAAGAGATTTGGCTGGAAAAGCTAGAAACAAAAAAATCGCTCCGAATGAGATGGAAGGTAGTACATTTACGATCTCTAACTTAGGTATGTTTGGTATTCAAGAGTTTACCTCTATTATCAATCAACCAAATTCTGCAATTTTATCTGTAGGCGCTATTGAAGAAAAACCTGTAGTTAAGGATGGGCAAATTGTGGTTGGAAATACTATGAAAGTCACCTTAGCATGCGACCACAGAACAGTAGATGGTGCTACAGGCGCTCAATTCTTACAAACATTAAGAACATACTTAGAGAATCCAGTTACGATGTTAGCCTAGTTTTTTAAGTTGATCATATAAAAAAAGCCTCGAGAATCTCGAGGCTTTTTTAGTATTGTGCTATACTATCTATATTTTCTTCATAATTGCCTTTGTCGAAATCTTAACTTCAGCTCCACCAGCATTTACATTAACATTAATCTCAGAACTACTAGGAATTCCACTCGCTCTTTCAACAACCACCTTACCTGTAATTTTTCCAGTTCCTAGACCCGAAACATTACCAGTAACATCTATTAATACTTTATCTTTTGTAATCTTACTCACCGTATAAATGGTTTTCATTTTCATTCCTTGATTCTCATTCTCATCAGACCAAGTTGACCCTACCTTTACCTTTTCTTCAGGATACTCTATACTATTGTTCTGATCCTTAAACTGATTTAATGCAGGTGTATTTGGCTTGATTTCAGTATTTGTTACTTTTCCTCTACTACTGGTTGTTGTGTAGATGGTAGCTTTAAAAAACGGTGCAAACTGAGCTTTCATTTGTTTCCCCATCATATCCAACTCGTCATCACTTTTTGTAGAATCGTAACTCATAACGTTACCCCCTTGCAACATATCCATACTTAGGGCTTTAACCTTTGTTTCCGACACATAAGAACCTTTATTTACCTCTCCAATACTTGAGTTAAACTTAAATTTCATATTCATTCCACCAGTCGCTCCCATATCTTGCTTCATGGTCATGGTCAATTGATATTTCTCGCCTTTCTTCATCTTATATCTAAGTAATACAGATTCTTGCGCTACACATATAACATTCGATACTGTCAGGAACGCTATGATCATTAATTTTTTCATTTTCTAGGTTTTATAATTAATTAGTTTACTTTTTTTATGGTAGCTGAGGTTCCCATGCTCATGGTCATACCTTGCATGCTAATACTTGTATCCATTTTCATAGAATCGGTATTTCCTGTTTTTCTACTAAAGGATGCATCTCCAGTAATTTTTCCTGCAACACCCATTACATTGATATTACCAGAAAGCGATGTCTCAACTGATTTAGCTGTAATCTTTGTTACCGTATAGATGATGGTAAGTTTCATTCCTTGGATATCTTGTTCATTGGTCCATGTAGAACCTACTTTTACCGCTTCCTTTGGAAACACACTATAGGTCATTAAACTTTGATTGGAAGCTTGATTTGCTCCTGGAATCTTAGGCTCAACCTTTACACTTAGTATTTTCCCTCGATTGTTAAAGGTAGTATATGAGATAGCCTTTAAAGCCGATGCAAATTGTGCTTTCATCTTTTTACCCTCATCATCTAACTCACTATCTTTCATATCAGAATCGTAGTGCATTGTTTTACCTCCCTGTGATACATCAGCACTTACTTTTTTAATCTTATTTGCTAACTTAAAAGTCTCTTTAGAACTCTCCACAACATTTATATTCGCTTTCATACTTAAATTCATTCCTCCAGCAATTCCCATATTTTGCTTAAAAGACATTTGCATAACATATTTATCTCCTTTCTTATAATTGTACTTTAATACAACCGATTCTTGTCCTGTACACACTACATTCGAGATTACCAAGAATGCTATCATCAATAATTTCTTCATTTTACTCTTTATATTTATTTATACTTTGCGAATATACGCATACATTTTGTCGATACCTTTCTTTAGAAGAAGCCTCTTCTATTATTTGTGGATAAATTAACACGTTCTCTCCCTTTTAATCTTATTTTTTCCACATTAATATCCAATACCTCTTCAATTGGTTTTGTTTCATCTAGTTCTTCACTCGCCGCTTTGTGATAGTAATCCACTAAGATCTCATCACCGTTCTTTTTAAAGCAGATATATGCCAGCTTCCAATCTTTATTGTAACTATTTGAATTTGCATGCGGCTTTGTTTTAAAGAAAAACACCTCAAAGGTTTCTTCTCCTTTTTTAAATTCCTTTCTCTGAAGAAATACCAGGCTATCTTTTAATTTTTTAGTCTCCTTATCCTTAAATAGGATCGCCTTATATATTTCATCTTTGGTTCGATACTTCTTCGGAAATATATCAGTTCTCCCAATCTTATGCAGCTTTTTATAAAGTACACCTCTACTATTTATCTCTGAACAAAGATCTTCGACTATCTTTTTATCATATTTCTCTTTATTCTCTAGTTTAAGCGTTATATATGTACTTTTAACATAGTAGTTATCTGTTAATTTAAGGTTCGATAAAAAGTTTTGTACGTTTTTATCTTTTCTAAACGGGAATAGCAATTTCAAATAGATATTCAGCAAATTACCTTCTGAATAACCATTGTTATTATATCTACTATATCTCGCGGCACTCGCTGTACCGTTCTTTATTTTTTTACTCAATTGTCTTTTTAATTCAATCTTTGCTTCCGTCAAGATTTGTTTTTTAAACCCTGTATATTCTACGGGTTTGATAAGACCTTTCTTTAAAACATCCGACAGCATTTCATAAATCGGCTCTTTGTACTCATCAATCGTTGCATAGGTTAATAGATCCGGAAAAAGGTTTTTAGATAACTCTAAGGAATCTCCTAATTTATTTATCAAGCTAGACACGTCATAATTACTCGAGGTTAGCGGTATATCCGATTCCAATAGACTAAGTAATTTTTGATATGAACTTAGCGTGCGTTTATCTCCTAAGCTTTTTAAAATTGCTAGTTGATTATAAGGATTCTCGAAGGACTTTGTATATAGGTTTTCCAAGAAACTTTGTGCTTTTCTATTCTTAAAACTTCCTAACTTCTTAATCAAATGCTCCTTGATCTTTAACTGGTCATCTTCAAACTCATAGTTACGAATCACTTTCATAATGTCTTTCGCATCATGTTTATCAAAATTCACATAACTGTATCCATCAAGAGCAATACTATCTTTATTTTTTAAAGCTTTAAAAAACGCATCTGTTTTATCCTCAAACAATGAAGTCCCTATTACTGTATCTTTAGGCGTAAAGGTTTCGTAAAAACGCTCTACAAAACTACTCAGGCTCTGTGTTGTGTCAATTAATGTTTTGAGTTCATATATGGCACCGTTAGAGAGTATGTTCTTTACCATCACTGCCTTACTACTCAATGTATCTTTAAGTAAATACGAATAATACTGGAAGCCATTCTTATCTTTCCCTTTCTCTTTGTTGAAGACTTTAAATCCTCTTTTTCCCAAAAAGCTGTATAAACGACTTGGCAATTTTACTTGACTCGATCGATATCTATTATACCATTTTTTATAGGTTACATCACTCCAAAGTGAATCTATATTTGCATAACTCGTGAAATCGTGTTTTTTATTCAGTTTAACAAAAATCTCTTCATTTGCCTTACTTATGTATGATGCTCTTCGCGTAAAAGATTTGTATTTTTTATGCTTTTTCTTGTCATACTTCGTGTAGTAATTTCGAAAAGTAGGTTTTGCCGTAGATCGCACAGAAAAGTACAAGGATGTGTCTTTTTGAATTTGAAAATCCGCTTCTCTATATGTAAACCCTTTTGACTTGAACGAATTGAAGAAACGCATATTCGGTTCTTCATCCATGCTAAGATATCCTAGCAAATAATAATGTCCAGCTTTTGTGTATGTTTTTAGATGTAAATACTGAGCCTCTTTTGTTTTAAGCTTGGCTCTACTCATAAAACTTTTCTTATGGTCACCAAATTTCCCTCCATCATAATCTAGCTCTAAATTCTTGTAAAACCGTTCCTGTATTCTCTCCAATTCAAAACTATCCTCTTCTATATAACTAACATCATTCAGAATAACTTCCTTAACAAAGTAATAGTTCCCGTCCTTGTCTACAGATTGTAGTAATCTGCTCCCATAATTTTCCTTGTTTGTGAACGTATGATATTTCGGAACTTCCACTTCGAATCCTTCATGAGTTGGGCGTACTTTTATCAATTCATAACCAATATTGTTGAATGTTATTGAATCAAAAAACTGAGCACCAAAATCCTTTACAAACTCTTTTTTACCCCCCATTTTAAATATAAGCATTTCTATAGGCGTAAAGAATATTTGATATCTCTGAAAATTTCCGGTCTTCGTTTTGTTTAAAATATCAAGGCCCTTAAAACCTTGCTTTTCTATAGTTTCTTTCGAGATGATTTCTCCGGGAATCGATTCTATCAATATCTTATCAAAATCTATGGCATTCTCTTTTCCTTGATGTAGATGATCAAATGTATTGATCCGGGTTATACTAACAAAAGAACCATTTGCGAGATCAGGACACAAATAAGAGGTATTATTTAAGATCGTAAGCTCATATAGTTTATTAGGCACATTTGCGGTAAAAAAACCGTCTGAAGATGTTTGAGGTAAATATTTTGTATCAATTATTTTTTCTTCAATAGATGTCTTAATAGCTTTCCCTTTTTCCGTTTCTTCAGATAAAAGAGGAGTCACCGTGTATCCTCTTTCTCGTAGCATATTAATCACGCCTTTCTCGCCAGCCAGATGTGCAGCTCCTATGGCAGAGAACAAACTTCCTTTACGAACGATCTTGTCAATATTATCAGCCATTTCTTCATTTCTGATATACAACATGTTCTCTAAGTAGCTTTTGTTGTACATACCAGAGTTCAGGGAATCTAATAAGACGATGTTTCTATCTCGATAGGCATTGTTCATCATCTGATAAAAATTCTCTTCTTTGAACCTTTTTTGTAACCATAAGTCTGGCTTCTCTTTCATCGGGTCACCAGATGCCTTTTTTACTAAATAAGAAGACCTTTTTATATCCTCAAGACTATAGATCTTTTTTCCAAATTTTCTTCCAGTTTGATATATAAACATATCCAAATAGGTCTCTTCTTGAAAATTCTGTTTCATCTGCGTCGTACGATACAAGACTCCGTTCAAAAGTAAGTCATCCCGAGATATAAAAAACATGACCTCTTGTTGCTTCGGTTCCTTCAATTCGAAAGGCGCATTGTAAAAATTATTACCCCTTGTAGAATTGAACATACTAAACTGTCCATAGATTTCATTCTCATCAAAAATATTATCCAACCACAGATCTGGGTCCGATTCTAAGGCAACGAAGTCAGATTTCATTATAGACTCGAAGAAGATATCATCAAGATGAAAGGCTATTTTTTCGCTCACGTGCATGGTTCCAAACAAGTAGGAATCTTTCTGAAGGCCATTTCCAGAAATTTTCCAGAGCAGGCTATTTTTTTCTTGAGCTACAGTAATGCTAATCGCACTTAAAAGTGCAAGTGTAAAAAGTTTCTTAATCATATTAATTTTTTTGGAAAATAAAGATAAGAATTTGAAAAGTAATAATACAAAAAACGCTCGGAAATACCGAGCGCTCTTGTTAATATATGTGTAAAAATTCTAAAAATCCTGGTTTACATCCCAAGCTTCTAATGTTTCTTTCAACGTTTTAATAAACATCCCTCCTAAAGCTCCATTCACTACTCTATGATCATAAGAATGAGAGACAAACATTTTTTGTCTGATACCGATGAAATCTCCTTCAGAAGTTTCAATAACGGCTGGTACTTTTCTAATCGCTCCTAATGCTAAAATAGCCACCTGAGGTTGGTTAATAATTGGAGTTCCCATTACTGAGCCAAAACTTCCTACATTCGTTACCGTGTAGGTACCATCTTGAATCTCGTCTGGCTTTAATTGATTTCCTCTAGCTCTAGTAGCTAAATCATTTACTTGTTTGGTCATCCCCACCAAATTCAATTGATCAGCGTTCTTTATAACAGGAACAATTAAATTTCCATCTGGTAAGGCAGCAGCCATCCCAAGGTTAATGTTCTTTCTCTTTACGATACTATCACCCTGCAACGCAATATTGATCATTGGGAATTTCTTAATGGTCGATGCAACTGCTTGCATAAGAATAGGCGTAAATGTTAATTTCTCACCTTCTCTTGCAAAAAATGCATCCTTTACTTTACCTCTCCATTTTACAATATTCGTAACATCAATTTCTATAAATGATTGAACGTGTGCAGATGTTTGAACAGAATCTACCATATGCTTGGCAATCAATTTACCCATTCTAGACATTTCAATAATCTCGTCTCCTCCATTTACAGATACAGGTGTTGCTTTTGAAACAGGTGCCTTTGGTGCAGGAGCGGCCTTCGGAGTTTCTACTTTGGCAGGTGCTGGAGCTGTACCTCTATTTTCTATGTATGTTAAAATATCGTTCTTTGTAACTCTACCATCTTTTCCTGTTCCTGCAAGAGCGTCTAACTCCTCCATAGAAATTCCTTCTGTTTGCGCTATATTTCTAACTAGAGGCGAAAAGAACTTTCCGGATTCAGAAGTCTTACTTATTGGTGTAGCAACTGTTTCTTTTGCTTCCTCTACTGTTTTTTCAACTGCTATAATTTCTTTTGCAACTTCTTGTTTAGGTGCAGCAGCGCTCGTTGCGACTTCTCCGCCTTCAGTTTCTATTACGGCAATTGTTTGTCCAACTTCAACAACAGCGTCTTTATCGAACAAGATTTCAACAAGTGTTCCCTCTACTTCACTTGGTACTTCAGAGTCAACTTTATCTGTTGCAATTTCTACAACTGCTTCATCCATCTCAATTGTTTCTCCTACTTCCTTTAACCAACTAGTAATGGTTGCTTCTGCAACACTCTCGCCCATTTTAGGCAATTTAAGTTCAAATCTAGCCATTGATTGTATTTTTTATGGACTGCGAAAATACGAAAATATCGCGACTATTCCTGATTTTTTTCATCAGATTTACCTTTGATGAAATCAAATTTTATTGAAGTATTCGTAATAAATCAGGTAATTATTAGATTTACAATTAATTTACACGCGTAATTCGATCTTTTTTTAGCAATTCAACAATTAACTACACCCACTGTCTAGGATTAGCAAGTATGTCTAAAAGCTTCGCTTCCTCCGAGTTTTTTTTAGGATGATGATCATACTTCCACTGAACCGTTGGAGGCAGACTCATTAAGATACTTTCTATCCTGCCATTTGTTTTTAACCCAAATAAGGTTCCTCTATCATGTACTAAATTGAACTCTACATAGCGACCTCTTCGTACTTCCTGCCAATCTTTATGTACTTGCTCATATTCGATGTTTCTTCTCCTTTCAACAATCGGCACATAGCTGTCTAAAAAACTACCTCCAACTTGAGTTACAAAATCATATCGATCTTGTATAGAGAAGCTATTCGTTTCTTTTAAATAATCAAAAAACAAACCTCCCACCCCTCTTGCCTCATTTCTATGTGCATTCCAAAAGTATTGATCGCAGGTTTCTTTAAATGTTGGATAAAATGACGCATTATGTGCGTCACAAGCTTTTTTACATACTTTATGAAAATGAACGGCATCTTCTTCAAACAAATAATAAGGCGTCAAATCCTGACCTCCGCCAAACCATTGTGTAACAATTTCGCCTGCTGTATTATACATTTCAAAGTAGCGCCAGTTTGCATGTACCGTAGGAATAAATGGATTTTTAGGGTGTAAGACCAAACTTAATCCGCAAGCGAAAAAATTGCCTTCTTCCACTCCAAATTGCTTTCGTAAAAGTTCAGGTAGCTCTCCATGTACCGCCGAGATATTAACACCTCCTTTTTCAAAAATAGCGCCATTTTCAATCACTCTGGTCCTTCCACCTCCACCTTCTTTTCGTTTCCAAAGATCCTCTTGAAATTTGGCCACACCATCTACTTCTTCAAGCTTCGTTGTGATAGTATCTTGTAGGTTTAAAATATATTGATAAAACTGCTCTTTCATACCTTTCTATATCATTGTTTTATTACAATAGGAACTCTTTTCAAAATCTCTAATGTTGATCGAAATTATGGGTACATTAGGAAATAACTCGTTTAGCTTTGACACAATCCTTTTTGAAAGTTCAGCCTTTTGTTCTTTGGTTCTTCCTTCCATAATATTGCCAAAGACATGGACAAAATCTGAATCTCCTCCTTGTACGAGTGAATATTTAAAAGGATTTAATCGTACCTTAATATCATTTCGCTCAAAAAGCCCTGTTGAAAAAGCGGTTTCAAAAACTTCTTGGATAACCTTCTTAGGTTCTTGTATTTTTAAGATTGACTCTGTACAATCTAAAATAAAATGTGGCATATTTACTTATATAATTCATACAACTCCATATCTAGAGGTGATTCTCCTGGAGGTGTATATTCGTTCTTTAATGTTCGTTGCCATATAAAATTACATTTCTCTGCAACTCGAACACTTCCTGTATTCTCCTTATGTACAATAATTTGGAGCACTTCCAAATCTAACTGTTGGAATGCATAATTTGACAATGCTCGAACCATTTGAGTTGTAATCCCCTTTCCTTCCCAATTATAATCTACGCAATAGGCAAACTCCCCTTGTTTTTTATCCCAATCTAATTCTTTAATATATACCAACGCTACAATAGATTTACCATCCTTTGGTTTTGCTACAAACAGGTATTCTTCATTATTGGCAAACTCTTTTGATTTTAGCGTTGTAAAACGTCTGGATAGATCTGGCGTTAGGTTTTGCTCTAATGTAATCGGAAAATATCGCTTCATTCGATGTTCATTCGCTACGGCAAAATTACATACTTTCCATGCATCTTCTACTTCCACTGGCAGTATGTCTATCGTTTTTAAGCTAATCATTTTTGCTAACCATATTAGGGTCCAACACTTCTACTGTACTGATCGTAGAAGCCGTTACGGATAAAGGTAACACTAAAATTATTCCTATCACAGGAATCAATAAGAGTAGTAAAAACCCGATTCCATTTCCTATGGCTACACCTCTATTTTTCTGTACAAAACGAACACTATCATTAAACATATAATAGCGTTCTAAGGTATAGTCCATATTACCAAAACCTGCATAATACGCCTGTAATAAAAACAGCAATGCCGCAGAAAAAATGTTAACGCCTGGGATAAATTTTAGGAGCAGCAAAGGTAGTGTCAATAGCAGTTCTTTAATTAGGTTTCTCAAATTAATTCTAATCCCTCGCCAAAGCAATGTTTGAAAAGAGGCTTCGCTTTTTCTCACTGTGGTGGCCCCTCGTAAATGTGCTTCTATTTTTTCTGAAACTGGACTCATAAATGGCGCTGATAAAGCCATAATAATATGTTTATAGAGAATCAAGCCTATTACAAGAATAATCAATCCACCTAAAAACGTTCCAATCGTGATAAATGTTTCTTTACCCCATTCCCATATCCAAATTTTAGCTATGATGGCTCCTACATTATCAGACCATCCATAAGCGGCAAAGGCTACTGCAATTGCTACTACTACACTTATCACAATTGGAATCACAAAATATTTCCAAAGCTTTAATGTTGACAATAAGGTCAATGCTCTTGGGTACGCTTGTAATCCTTTTATGATATTGTTAAACATGGTATTCTTTCACAGCATCAATAAATGCTTTCGCATTATCGGTGGGTATGTTTGGTAAAATTCCGTGACCTAAATTTACAATATATCTATCTTTTCCAAACTCATTGATCATTTGATGCACCATCTTTTTAATCTCTGCTGGCGGAGAAAATAGTCTTGTAGGGTCAAAGTTCCCTTGTAACGTAATATTTCCACCCGATAAATATCTAGCGTTTCGTGGGGAGCATGTCCAATCCACACCTAAAGCAGCAGCATTAGATTTTGACATTTCGTTTAAGGCAAACCAACACCCTTTTCCAAAAGCTATTACAGGGGCATCGTCTTTTAAAGCCTCAATGATCTGATTGATATATTGCCATGAAAACTCCTGATAATCGGTTGGAGACAACATTCCTCCCCAAGAATCAAATACCTGAACGGCATTCACTCCCGCTGCAACTTTTGCTTTTAAATATGCAATTGTTGTATCTGTAATCTTTTGTAATAATTGATGTGCAGCAACCGGATTTGTAAAACAAAACTGTTTCGCTTTGTCGAAGTTTTTTGATCCCTGACCTTGCACACAATAACATAAGATCGTCCAAGGAGAACCCGCAAAGCCAATCAAAGGTATTTCATCATTCAATTTTTCTTTGGTCGCTTTAATAGCTTGATACACATAATCCAATTCTACATGAACATCAGGAACAATTACATTGTCTACTCCTTTTTGATCACGAACAGGATTTGGCAAATAAGGTCCAAAATCTGGTTTCATTTCCACTTCTATATTCATCGCTTGTGGAATGACTAAAATATCTGAGAATAAGATTGCAGCATCCATTCCATATCTACGAATTGGTTGCACCGTAATCTCCGAAGCAAGCTCTGGAGTTCTGCAGCGCGTAAAGAAATCGTACTTCTTTTTAATCTCCATAAATTCAGGCAAATATCTTCCAGCCTGACGCATCATCCACACAGGTGGTCTATCTACTGTTTCCCCTTTTAGGGCTCTTAAAAATAAATCGTTTTTTATCATATCGTTTGTTGTCATTGTAAGGAGCGTTAGTGACGTGACAATCTCATTTAACAGATTCCTTCACTTCGTTCGGAATGACGGTTTTAATTTTTTATTTCTGCAACTTTTTCCATTGCTTTATTCACGGCTTTCTCGATCTTAGCAAGATCTTCCTCTGTGATAGCAGATGACAAGAACCACGCCTCAAACTGAGACGGTGGTAAGAACACCCCGTTTTTTATCATCTCCCAGAAAAACACTCCGAACTTCTCTGTATCAGAACTTTGTGCTTCTTCAAAATTGGTAACCTTTACATTAGTAAAGAATGGATTCAACATGGAACCAAATCTATTTACTGTCAGATCCACATTATATTTTTCAGCTGCTGCTAAAAGTATGGTTTCTATTTGTTTCCCAACTTCTTCAAATTGCTGATAGGGATCTTGCCTCTTTAATTCGGTTAAAGTTGAAATTCCTCCTGCCATGGCAATAGGGTTCCCACTTAACGTTCCCGCTTGATACATTCCTCCTAAAGGTGCCACCATTTCCATAATCTCATTTCTTGCACCATAGGCTCCCACAGGAAAACCACCTCCAATTACTTTACCTAGACACGTAATATCAGCTTCAACATCAAATAACTCTTGAGCTCCTCCAAACTTGGAACGGAACCCGGTCATTACCTCATCCGCAATTAACAATGCGTCTTTCGACTCTAGAAATACCTTTAGCTCTTTTAAGAAATTATTTTGCGGAATAACCACCCCCATATTTCCTCCTACAGGTTCTATAATCACACCCGCAATATCATCGTGCTCTTCAAAATGTCTCTTTACACTATCTAGATCGTTATATGTAGCGATCAATGTATTTTTTACTGCTCCCTCTGGAACTCCCTTACTTCCTGGTAAACTCAAAGTAGCTAGGCCTGAACCTGCAGCCACCAATAAGGCATCTTGATGCCCATGATAACATCCTGAAAACTTAATAATCTTGTCTTTTCCAGTAAATGCACGTGCTAATCGAATTCCGCTTAACACCGCTTCTGTACCAGAATTCACAAATCGTACTTTATCCATACTAGGAAAAGCATCACACACTATTTTAGCCAATTTGATCTCATTCTGAGTAGATGCTCCAAAAGAATAACCATTCTTCAATGCTTTATTAATAGCACGTTGCACTTTTTTATGCCGATGTCCTAAGATCATTGGTCCGTAGGATAATACTAGATCAACATATCTATTATTATCTACATCAATAATTGTTGACCCCTTTGCTCTCTTAATAAACAAAGGATTTCCTCCCACGGAGGCGAACGCTCTTACTGGAGAATTTACTGCTCCTACTAAGTTTTTTAGTCCTTTTGTATATAGCTTTTGAGATTTTTTAAAATTCATTTTTGTATAACAATTAGTTGTTTCTTTTTGATATTGGGTGATCTGATCTTAATTGTAACAGATCCCAAAGATTTCCATATAAGTCTTTAAAAACGGCTACTGTTCCATATTCAGCTTCTTTAGGTGCTCTAACAAATTCAATGTTATTTGCGACCATATTATTATAATCCCTCCAGAAGTCATCGGTATTTAAAAATAGAAATACTCTTCCTCCGGCTTGATTTCCAATGAAGTTCTTTTGCTCTTCTTTTGATGCTTTAGCTAATAAAATAGTCGTCCCAGTTGAATTGGGCGGAGCCACCACCACCCATCTTTTATCTTGTTCTGGTTGATAGGTATCTTCAACTACATCGAAGTTTAATTTTTTAGTATAAAATTCAATAGCCTCATCATAATCTTTCACTACTAATGCGATATGTACGATGGACTGCTTCATTAGTTCGTGTTATTCGATAAGATTCTTGCAACCTCTTTTGCAAAATACGTAATGATGATATCTGCCCCTGCTCTTTTCATAGATAACAAGCTTTCCATCATTACACGTTCTCCATCAATCCAACCTTTCTCTGCTGCTGCTTTGATCATGGCATATTCGCCACTAACATTATAGCAAGCTATCGGTCTATCAAAGCCATTTTTTAGATCGCGAATAATATCTAAATAAGATAATGCTGGTTTTACCATCAATATATCTGCGCCTTCTTGATCATCAAAAGTTGCTTCTCTCATTCCCTCATCTCGGTTTGCTGGATCCATTTGATAAGTTCTTCTATCCCCAAATGTCGGAGCTGAATCAGCCGCATCTCTAAATGGTCCATAAAATGCTGATGCATACTTTACTGAATACGCCATGACGGGTAAATTAACAAACCCTGTATTATCGAGTGCTTCTCTAATTACCTGTATAGTTCCATCCATCATTCCTGATGGCGCCACCATATCTACTCCTGCTTTGGCATGAGATACAACTTGCTTGGCTATATTCATTAATGTAGCATCATTATCTACATCATTGTCATGAATGATTCCACAATGACCGTGAGATGTATATTCACAAAAGCAAACATCAGTAATCACGTATAGATCTGGGTAGTTCTTCTTAATGAATCGAATAGCTTGTTGCATGATCCCTTGATCATTCCAGGTCTCAGTACCTTCATCATCTTTTTTAGATGGTATTCCAAATAGTAATACTGCTGGGATATTTAATTCAACAACCTCATCTAGCTCCTTTGAAATGGTATCTAATGAGTATCTTTTGATTCCAGGCATCGACGGAATTTCAGTTTCAATCTGCGTTCCTTCTTCTATAAACAAAGGGTAGATCAGATCGTCTACAGAAAGCTTTGTTTCCTGCACCAGTCTTCGAATCCCCTGCGATGCTCTTAGTCTTCTTGTTCTATTGTACATAATGAAGATTTACTAATTCTATAACACTTTCCACAGTGGGCACTTGTGCCACTTCAACTTTTTCAAAGTGTTTTCTAGCTTCTCTCGCGGTAGATTCTCCAATACAAAACGCAATCTTATCGGATACATTCTCCTGAATATAACTTTCTACCGTAGACGGACTGTAAAACAGCACTCCATCTACTTTATCAGCAACCGTTGCTGGACTATACATGGTCTTATACGCTTCAATTTCCTTCACTTCTATACCATTTTCTGTTAAAACTGTTGGCAAGGTATCTAACCTTAGATCACTACAAAAATAAGTAACGGATTGCCCCTTAATTTGACCTGACAAGTATTCCGCAAGTTTCTGAGCGTTCTTTTCTGAGTGCTTTACCGTTCCAATTCTTTTCTCTATCAGTTTCTTGGTTCTTCTTCCTACACAATAGATATTTTTAAAATGCAATTCATCTTTCGTAAAACTGTTTAGTATAGATTCTACACCATTTTTACTAGTAATAATTACATTTTCAATCTCATTCTTTACGACTTTCGGGGCGATTCTATTAAAGCGTATTTTAATAAAATCACTGCTCTCAGATGCTATATCTTCATGAAACAGTTTGGTTTGACTTTCTGAAAGTGACTTCGTAGAATACACAGCTGTTTTCTTTTCGACATCACCATCCATATCGTCTAACATCAATTGCTTTCCTCCTCTATTAATAATATAATCAGCACAATCTTTTGCTAAGTATCTGTGTCGGTTTACAGGAGCATTTTTCGCTACTTGAATCTTCTTTGAACCATCTTTACTTAATAAAATTCCCTTGAAATTGATTTCCTCCGTCTTTTCATCGATATAGGCCAGTGCTCCAATTGGTGCTGTACATCCGCCCTCTAAGCGATTTAAAAATTCCCGCTCGATCTTGGTACAAATATCTGTCTCTTTATGATTTAATTGTTCGCATGCATCTTTTACATAATCATCCTCATCTAAAGAAGTTACCATGATAGCACCTTGAGCAGGCGCAGGAATCATCCAAGAAAGATTTACAGCTCCCTTTGGTCGCTTCCCCAATCTTTCTAAGCCAGCAGCTGCAAACACGGCGCCATTCCACTCATTATCTTCTAGTTTTTGCAAACGCGTGTTTACATTACCTCTTAAATCTACAACAGTATGTGTTGGATATCTGTCTAACCACTGTGCTTTTCTGCGTAAACTACCTGTAGCAATGGTCGCTTCTTTTTGCGCAAAAAACTCTTCGGTATCCTTTAACACAAGAATATCGCTGTAATTGGCCCTTCTTAAAACAGCCGCTTGTATAATTCCTTCCGGCAACACTGTGGGCACATCCTTCATAGAGTGCACCGCTATATCAATTTCGTTGTTTAATAAGGCTATGTCTAAATTCCTAGTAAAAACACCTGTGATTCCTATTTCATAAATAGGTTTATTAAGTACTAAATCTCCTGTAGATTTAATAGGTATAATTTCACTCTGGTATTCTAATTCTTCTAATAGCTTTTGAACTTTTCTAGCCTGCCACATCGCTAACTGGCTGTCGCGAGTTCCTATTTTGATGATTTTTTGCATCGATTATTTAGTTAGATCCAAAGACTTTGGACATCACCTGTATACTTTGATTTACAGCTGTTTCTTCTTCCTTTAGATGCTTTACAAATTGTGTAGTTATTTTTTGAATAAACCTCGAAGTTAACAATTCTGCTTGATCTTCATCAAATCCATCGATTTTCTTTTTGTGAAAATTGATTTCATCTTTTTTAATTGCTTCCAAAGATTCTTTTAATGCATTAATTGCTGGAGTTAATTTCCGGTGATTTAACCACTCGTTAAACTCTTGTTTATGCATTTCTATTATGGCTTCAGCCAGTGGAATCTCTTTTTGACGAAGTGCTAAGGTCTCATCAGTGATTTTTGAGAGTTGATCTACATTCACTAGTGTAACACCCTGAAACTCCTTAATGGAAGTATCTACATTTTCTGGCATAGACAAATCCAAAATCAATAATTCTTGATCAGTACTTACATGATCTTTGGTAATGGTTGGTTTATCAGATCCTGTAGAAACGATCAGCACATCCGCTTTTTGAACTTCTTCTTTTAGGTTTTCAATAGTAGATTTACAGATAGATGGGTGCTCTTTTACAAAAGCAGTCGCTTTTTCCTCTGTCCTATTGATCAATGTTACTGATTTGTTCCTGGTATATTCAGCCAAATTCTTGCAGGTATGTTTCCCCATCTTACCCAAACCAAAAACCAAAATGTTTTTGGAATTATAATCTGGCAGATTGTTTACCATATACTGAACTGCAGCATAAGAAACTGACGTTGTACCCGAGCTCAATTTCGTTTGATTCTTTACTTTTTTACTTGCTTGAAAGACCAAGTTCATTAGTCTTTCCAAATATGCATTGGAAGTTTCGACAAGCTTTGCTTGTTTAAATGCTAATTTCAATTGTCCTACAATCTCGTAATCTCCTAAGATCTGGCTTTCTAACCCTGAACTTATTCTAAAAAGATGGTTTACTGCATCTTTATTCTTGTACACATTAGATATTCTGGCAAATTCTTCGACATCTCCATCTGAATATTTACATAACAACTCAATCAACTGATACGGGTGTTGTGCAAAACCAGTAATCTCTGTTCTATTACAAGTAGATAAGACCAATACTCCTTCCAAACCTAAAGACTTTGCTTCTTGTAATAAAGCTACTTGACTATCTTTGGTAAGACTATACTTTCCTCTGGTATGTGCATCAGCTTTTTTATAGCTAACACCTATATTGTATAAATTGAAATGAAAATCTTCTAATGGCATATATTTCCTAAAAGCATGTCAAAAGTAATAACTTAAGCAAGATAAAAATGTCGCTCAAAGTACTTTTTATATCGTTATATGTTTTTTAGATGCATTTTGTTTAAAAAACTTGTAAAAAGCCTTATTTTTGTAGTAGAATCAGGTGTTAAGCTATTTCTTATGTAGAATGATTCTAAATAAAATGTGTTTAAAATAAATTTTGATCTATGTCAAAAAATGTCGCTCAAAGTACTTTTGAAGAAACCAATTTAGAGAATGGCTTCCATGTGCTTCATTTTCAAAATGAAAGCAGTGAAAATCAATTATTTGAAAGAGATATAGATAGCACCTATATTCAACTTCATTTCTGTTTAAAAGGTGCTTCGAAATTTTTATTTAACAATGGTTCCTACACTTTTGACGTTTTAGACAAGCGTTCTATTTTGTTATACAACCCTCAAAGAAAACTACCCATTAATTTAGTCATCAACCCAAAAACAACTTTGGTCTCATTATTAATATCTATAGAGAAGTTTCATTCTCTTTTCTCGAAAGAGGCAGGGTATATTCATTTTTTGAGTGACGATAATATTAATAAAAAGTATTATGACGATCAGGATATTAAACCAACTGTAATGATCGTACTACAACAGATTATCAATGCAAACGTAAACAGTGCCATAAAAGATTTATACATAAAAGGAAAGATCTATGAGCTATTAAGCTTGCACTTTCAAAAGGATGATGCAGGTGTAGGTGAATATTGTCCCTTCTTAGTTGATGAGCAAAACGTATTGAAAATTAGAAAGGCAAAAGATATTATTATTGCACATATGGCCGAGCCTCCAAGTTTGCAGGAATTAGCTAACGAGATTGGCTTAAACATTAAGAAATTAAAGGAAGGGTTCAAGCAAATTTATGGAGACACTGTATACAGCTTTCTATTCGATTACAAAATGGAGCACGCTAGAAGGTTGCTCGAGAGTAATCAGCACAATGTAAATGAGGTGGGGTTAAAGGTTGGATATAGTACCGCAAGTCATTTTATAGCTGCTTTTAAAAAGAAATTCGGCACGACTCCTAAAAAATATGTAATGTCTTTACAATCCAATACATGAAACAATTAAGTCATTCTGAAATAGCAAATAATCGACAGAAATTTCCAATTACTATTGTTTGTGATGCGATAAGGACGCCAGAGAACATTGGTATGTGCTTCCGTATTGCCGAAAGTTTTGGAGTGTCTAAAATCTATTTACATGAGAGTTCTCCATCTATGGAAAATAGAATTGTGAAAAAGACCGCTAGAAATACCATTGATCAAATTTCTTGGGAAAATTATGTAAATTTTCAAACGCTAGTGCAGCAACTAAAATCGGAAGGAAATACTATTATTGGAATAGAGATTACGGATAGAAGCATTGACATTAAAGATTTTGATTTCACAAATTCAAAGAAGATCGTACTACTTTTAGGCAGTGAACGACATGGTATACAAAACATTAATCTGCTAGATGCTTCCGTGAATATTCCCATGTACGGAAGAAATTCTTCCATGAATGTAATTCATAGTTTGGCAATTACCTTGTATGAAACAACAAAACAACTAACAAAATAGAAACACTAAACTGAAATAAACTCAGTATATATAATTAAAAGAATGAAAGGAATTTTACTAGTAAACTTAGGATCTCCAGATAGCACAAGCACTAAGGATGTTCGCAAATATTTAGATGAGTTTTTAATGGACGAACGTGTCATTGATATTCCTTACTGGAAACGATTCTTGTTAATCAAAGGAATCATTTTGAATGTACGCCCTAAAAAATCTGCAGCAGCATATAAAAAGATCTGGTGGGACGAAGGCTCTCCCTTAGTAGTGATCTCTGAACGGTTTGCAAAAAAAGTAGCTACCAAAGTAGACATTCCTGTAGCTTTGGCCATGAGATATGGGTCTATGAGTATAGAAAATGGAATCAAAGAGCTCGCCGATCAAGGTGTCGATGAAGTGCTTTTAGTCCCTTTATATCCACATTATGCTATGTCTTCGTATGAAACTGTAGTGGTAAAAGCGGAGCAGGTCATTGCTAAAAAACACGCACAGATGTCGATGGATGTACTTCCCGTTTTTTATAATGAGAAGAACTATATAAAAGCAATGAGCACTAACATTCAGAATCATTTAAATGGTTTTGAGTATGATCATATCTTATTTTCATACCATGGTATTCCTGAAAGACATATCTTAAAATCTGACACTACGCAAAGTCATTGTAAGATTGACGGTAGTTGTTGTGAAGTTGCTTCAGAAGCTCATAAAACATGTTATAGACATCAGTGTTTTGAGACTACCAAGGAGATTGTAAAAGAACTCGATCTTAAAGAAGGCTCCTATAGTAATTCATTTCAATCACGTTTATTGAAAGATCCATGGCTTAAGCCTTATACAGATTTCGAATTAGAAAAATTCCCAGAAGAGGGAAAGAAAAAAATAGCGGTTATTACTCCAGCCTTTGTTTCAGATTGTCTAGAAACGTTGGAGGAAATTGCTATGGAAGGAAAAGAAGACTTTCTGGAAGCAGGTGGAACTGATTATAAACATGTACCTTGCATGAACGATAATGACGATTGGGTGGACGTAATGGTCACTTGGATCAACAACTGGAATCAAAAAATAAAATAATATGGGTTTCTTATATGTAAAAGCTTTGCACATCATTTTTGTGGTTACCTGGTTTGCTGGACTCTTTTATATTGTACGACTTTTTATCTATCAAACAGAAGCTGAGGGTAAAGACGAGCCCGCTAAAGAAATACTACAAACACAATATAAATTAATGAGTAAGCGCCTTTGGTATATTATTACCTGGCCCTCAGGAATCCTTGCAACTATTTTTGGTCTTTGGATGTTATTCTCTACACCCAGCTATCTCACTTTTGGATGGATGCATGTAAAACTGTCCTTTGTTTTTGCATTGTTTTTCTATCACGGTGCTTGTCATAGGATTTTTCTCCAACTTCAAAACGATGAAGTAAAATATACTTCTTTTAAATTGAGAATATGGAATGAGGTAGCAACCATTATTCTTTTTGCCATCGTCTTTTTAGTGGTTCTTAAAAGTGCAATCTCCTGGGTATGGGGAGTTATCGGAATCATCCTTTTTGGGATACTCTTAATGCTCTCAATTAAATTGTACAAAAATATTCGAGCAAAAAAGGATTGGGAGTCTTCTGAAGGTGAAGAAGGTCATGAAAATGAAGAGGGAGATGAAAACGTCGAAATTTAATTTATATTTGAGAAAATAATTACTAACTATGAAAAAGCTAATGGCAGTTCCTATAAAAAAGAAAACTTCCATGAACGCATATTAAGCTCTAAAGATAGCGGATTTAGCACTAACTTTTTAACGATTGTTCAAACGGAATTCTATTGACAATACTTCTTCCTAAGGTAATTTCATCTGCATACTCTAATTCATCCCCTACAGAAATTCCTCTCGCGATAGTAGAAGTGATCACTTCAAAATTTTCGATCTGCTTGAAAATGTAAAAATTGGTAGTATCACCTTCCATGGTAGAACTTAAGGCAAAAATCAATTCCTTTACTTCTCCTGACTTCACTTTTTCAACCAACGATTCTATTTGTAAATCCTGCGGACCGATTCCTTCTATTGGAGATATCTTACCTCCCAACACATGATATAACCCTTTAAATTGGGCAGTACTCTCGATTGCCATTACATCACGAATGTCTTCTACAACGCAAACAATTTCTTCATTTCTGCTAGGGTTATTGCAAATATCGCACAGTATGGTATCAGAAATATTATGACATTTTTGGCAAGACTTCACATCATTTCGCAAATTCTGTAAAGCTTCAGTCAAGTAGCCTGTGTTTTCGGAGGGTTGCTTTAATAAATGTAACACCAAACGTAAGGCTGTTCTCTTACCTATCCCTGGTAATCTTGAGACTTCATTAACAGCATTTTCTAATAATTTTGATGAAAAATCCATAGCTGCGAAATTACGTAAATAAACTCTATATTAGTAGCTCATTAGACCCAAATATTCATGCAACCCATCCACATTATAGTATTAATTCTCGGTTATTTCGGAGTTCTGATTCTGATATCATATCTCACAGGAAAAAAAGCAAATAATACTACTTTTTTTAAGGCAAATAATTCTTCTCCCTGGTACCTAGTGGCTTTTGGTATGATTGGAGCTTCCTTATCTGGTGTAACCTTTATTTCAGTCCCCGGTTGGGTAGAGGGCAGTAGTATGAGTTATATGCAAATGGTGTTAGGATATGTAGTTGGGTATGCTGTAATTGGGCTAGTACTATTACCATTGTATTACCGATTAACCCTGACCTCTATTTATACATATTTAGGAGATCGCTTCGGCAGATACTCATATAAAACAGGAGCTTCTTTCTTCTTATTGTCCAGAACCATTGGGGCTGCATTTAGACTTTTTCTGGTCGCCAACGTGCTACAATTATTATTGTTTGATGAATTAGGCGTACCTTTTTGGGTAACAGTAACTATTACCATTTTATTGATCTGGCTGTACACTTTTAAAGGTGGAATCAAAACTATTGTTTGGACCGATACACTTCAAACACTCTTTATGCTCGTTGCAGTAGGCGTTTGTATCTATACCATTTCCGATGAAATGCAGATCTCAAACTTATTCAGTTATGTTGCAGATAGTGAGCTTTCTAAAACGTTCTTTTTTGATGATTATAAGGCTGGAAATTATTTCTGGAAACAATTCTTTTCGGGCGCTTTCATTGCGATAGTAATGACAGGACTAGATCAGGATATGATGCAAAAGAATTTAACCTGTAGAAATTTAAAAGATGCACAAAAGAACATGTTTTGGTTTACCATTGTTTTGGTTATTGTAAACTTCTTCTTCTTAGCTTTAGGCGTATTATTAACGGATTATGCGCAACGCAAAGGTATAGATGCACACAAAGACGACCTATTTCCAATTATTGCTATAAAAGGTACTTTAGGTTTAGCAACGGCTATTTTCTTTTTATTAGGGTTAATCGCGGCGGCTTATTCGAGTGCCGATTCTGCACTAACATCTTTAACCACTTCCTTTAGCATCGATATTTTGGAGATTGAAAAGAAAGAGAAGAGTGATCAGGAAAAAATACGAAAGAAAGTACACATTCTTTTCTCACTGGTCTTAATTGCAACCATCTTAATTTTTAGATATCTTATCAAAGATAGCAGTGTTATCGCAGACATTTTTAAGGCTGCGGGATATACCTATGGCCCCCTATTGGGTTTATATGCCTTTGGATTGTTTACCAAATTAAATGTAAAGGACAAAGCTGTACCTTATATATGTATTGTTGCTCCTATCTTGACTTTCCTAACGAACTATGTGACGATCGAATCTTTTGGTTTTGATTTTGGGTTCTTTGTACTGGTAGTGAATGGGACATATACATTTATTGGGTTACTTCTTTTAAAAAGGAAGAAAAAAATGCAATAAAATGAAAAAGACCCGTCTTTATACTTGAAGGCCTCATAAAAAGGCAATTGAATGGCTTCAGAAACAGAAAAGGACAAACAATTAAAAACATTCTTTAATCAAGAATACCATAACCTTAAGGCTTATGTGCACTCGAAAATTGAAGATAGCGCGGATCGAGATGCTGAGGATATAATTCAGGATGTCGCCTTAAAAGTCCTTTCCAGAAAACAAGTATTGCCCGTTAACAATATTGCAGGATTCTTCTATCACTCCATAAAGAATAAAATTATCGACATTATGAGACAGCAAAAGCGAAGTACTCATACAGAAGATGATTTTGAAAGTCAGTTTAGTGATTTTGTAGAACTGTTTTATGGTACATCAGACAACACCTATTCAGAAGAGATGAAAATAGCCTTGAAAAAAGCCATTTTCGCCCTTAAACCACTCTATAGAGATATTATTGTCGCAGTAGATATAGAAGGTTATAGTTACCGAGAAATCTCTGAAGAGACCGGCATTCCCGAAGGAACACTGTTATCGAGACGGCATAGGGCCATTTCAATTTTATTAAAAAAACTAGAACAAAAAAAAGATATTATCAATTAAAAAATATATACCATGAAAAATTATTTTAAACATAAACTACGAAGTAAGAATCCTGCCGTGATTGTTGGAACGGTCATCTTCATCGCCATTTTAGCCGTGCTATTTATTACATTGTTTGGATATGTCCTAATGTATCTATGGAACTGGTTGATGCCATTGATCTTTGGCTTACCGATTATTACTTTTTGGCAAGCGCTAGGATTATGCCTTCTATCAAAGATCCTGTTTGGAGGCTTTGGAAATGACAAGGGCAGTAAAAAAGATCACAAATGTGATTCTAAATCATCAAAGAGGAAATCGTCTTCATCAGATTTTTCCAAATGGAAACATTATGATTCTTTTTGGCAAGAAGAAGGCGAAAAGGCATATGCGAATTATATTCATAAGAAAAATGGACCGGACCTAAGTGAAGATCAGGGTGCTTTGGAATCGCAAAACGATTAGTTATGGAATTGCTCATTTTGAAAACAGATATTAGCTCCAACGAAAAAATAAAACGGTTACTTCCAATTTTTAATAGTCATCCAATTATAAGAAGATGGTCCGTCGACACAGAAGACATAGATAATGTGCTGCGAATAGAAGTTGCTGAAAAACGAAATGACATGGAGATCATTAAAATTGTCAAAGATCAGGGGTTCTATTGCGAATCTTTACCAGACTACTAGTAAGCTCTTCGCATAAAATTAGTACATTGAAGGCTCAATTAAAAAATCAATGAATATGAAATTAGGAGCTTTTTCAATAAGTTTAGCTGTGAAGGATTTGCAAGCCTCTAAAACGTTTTATCAGAATTTAGGTTTTGAGGTGTTTGCAGGTGATGAAGCCAGAAATTACCTGATCTTAAAAAACGGCAATGCCTTGATCGGTATTTTTCAAGGAATGTTTGAAAACAATATACTCACCTTTAATCCTGGCTGGGATGAAAGCGCGAATGCACTATCGGAATATGATGATGTGCGTGACATTCAAAAACACTTAAAGAGCAAGGGAGTATCCTTTTCTTCAGAAGCGGATGAAAGCACTTCTGGCCCAGGAAGTTTTGTTGTATTAGATCCTGATGGGAATGCTGTATTGGTAGATCAACATATCTAAAGACATTAAATTTATGGATGTAAAAGGTAAATGGACCGGTTATTATCAATATGGTGTTGGGTATAATCTTCCTTTTTTTGCTGAACGAGTAAAAATTGATGTTACTTTAGTTACGGATTCATTAGGTAACATTCAAGGAACTATGACTGAAAGACATGATTCATATGCAGTTCCTTTAGAATCTTCAATAAAAGGCTTTATCGATTTCGAATTAATTTCCTTTATTAAATCTTATGATGCTTCTCCTGAAATTAAGGAAGACTACTCTGGGATTGAAATAGGAAAAGGTTCTCTAAATGTTGATTATAGTGGATTAGTAGATCAGAAAAATGGAGCCCTATATGGTGAATGGGTAATTGAAGAAAAATTTGTCAATAATGATGGTCAGAATGATATCGAATTCTTTACCGGAATATGGATGTTAAAGAGACCATAAGTTTATGGTATCATTTTGTTTTTTTATTAATTTTGTTATCTAAATTCTTTAAATGTCCAACGATCTAAGTAATCACCGAAAATCCTACGAAAAGCAAGCACTTTTAGAAAGTAATTGCCCAAAAAATCCTATTGAGTTATTTAGAGATTGGTTTCTAAACGCCGATGAATCGGATATGATCTCAGAAGCCAATGCTATGAATATTGCTTCAATTGGTCTGGACGGTTTTCCGAAGAATAGAATTGTATTATTAAAAAAATACACTTGGGAAGGCTTTATCTTTTACACGAATTATACTTCTGAAAAAGGAAAGGCTATGTTAGCGAATAATCATGTTTGTCTTTCGTTTTTCTGGCCAGCATTGGAACAGCAAATCATTATAAAGGGAAACGCTGAAAAGATTGCCGAAAATTTATCAGATGGTTATTTTGAGTCAAGGCCCGATGGAAGTAAATTAGGAGCCTGGGCATCAGATCAAAGTTCGGTAGTTTCTTCGAGAAATGAACTGGATGAAAAACTAAAAACTTATCAACAAGAATTCGAAGGAAAAGAAATTCCCAGACCATCGCATTGGGGAGGTTTTATCGTAAAGCCTATATCCATTGAGTTTTGGCAAGGGCGACCTAATAGGATGCACGATAGGATCCGCTATACATTGTTAGAAGATTTTTCATGGAAGTTAGAAAGATTAGCGCCTTAATTTTTATATTTACATCAAAACATTAATACCTAATCTGTGAAAACAATTTACATTGTTAGGCATGCTAAATCCTCCTGGAAATACGAAGGTGTTAGCGACATTGACAGACCGTTAAAGCAACGTGGAATTCACGATGCACATCTCATGTCAAAATACTTGGCTAAGAAAATGGATAGACCGGATGTTTTTATCTCGAGTGTAGCCAATAGAGCCTTGCACACTAGCGTCATTTTTTGTCAAAACTTCAATTACCCTTTTTCTAACCTACAAATTAAGAAAGAGCTGTATAGTTTTAGTGATGGCTATCTGGTAAAAACGGTAAAAGCCTTGGACGATAGTTTTAATTCAGCTATTATTTTCAGTCACGATCATGGTATCAATACTTTCGTAAATAAATTTGGAAGTAAGCCTATTGCTCATGTAACTACTTGTGGAGTTATCGGTATTCGTTTTGATGAAAAACACTGGAAAAACATTAAAAAAGGAAAAACCATTTTGGCTGAGTTTCCGAAAAATTTAAAATAGTTCGTACTTGTTAGAAATTAAGAAATATGGAGCGATCGATATTGGTTCAAATGCCATTCGACTACTTGTCTCTAATGTTATCACAAAAGAAGATAAAGAGCCTCAGTTTAAAAAGTCATCATTGGTTCGTGTCCCTATCCGTCTAGGTGCAGACGCCTTTGTCTCTGGGAATATTAGTGAAGACAACATTCTTAGAATGAAAAACGCCATGGAAGCTTTCAAGCTTCTAATGGACGTCCATGGAGTAGAAAAATACAAAGCTTGTGCAACATCGGCCATGCGAGAAGCGGATAACGGTGCTGCTGTGGCTGATCATATTTTAAAAGAAACGGGGATTAAAATTGATATTATTGGCGGCAAAGAAGAAGCTTCTATTATTTCATCGACGGACCTCAACGAGCTGATAAAAAGCCATAGCACCTATTTATATGTTGATGTAGGTGGAGGGAGCACGGAGTTCACCATTTTTTCCGAAGGTAAGATCATTGCCTCAAAATCATTTAGAATGGGTACGGTACGTTTAATAAATAATACGAAAGCTGGAAACAAGGAAGCTTTTAAGAAAGTGGAATCTTGGATCAAGGAAAACACGAAGCAATATAAAAAGATATCTCTTATTGGATCTGGAGGTAACATCAATAAGTTGTTTAAAATGTCTGGAAGATCTGAAGGAAACCCTATTTCTTATATCTACCTAAATGCTCAATATCAATTCTTAAAGAAGATGAGTTACAGCCAACGTATTACGGAGTTAGGCTTAAATCCAGATAGAGCGGATGTGATTATACCTGCTACAAAAATTTATTTATCTGCTATGAAATGGAGTGGTGCCAGAAAGATCTATGTACCAAAGATTGGTCTAGCGGATGGTATTATTAAGAGTTTATACTTCAACAAATTTTAAGATCTCTTTGTCAAATTTGTCGCTATCATTCAAAAATTGAGTTTCAATTTCAATATAGCTCAAACCCTTAATTTGATCTGATAATCGCACGTAGTCTTTTTCAGTAGTCACCATTATTTTTTGAGGGGCCGAAATTGCCTCAAACTTTTTCTGTATAGTATCGATATCTGATGGCGAAAACTGATGATGATCCGGAAATTTCAAGTGCTGATACTTAATTTTCCTAGTACTCAAAAAATCTAACAGTGGTTGCGGAATCGCTATTCCAGTTATAAGTAACACTGTATAATCGGACAGTTCGTCAACAGCTATAGGCATACTTCCTTTGAGCACCTGTCCGTAAGAAATTGCCGTGAAATAAACGTGCTGTCCATGCAAAGGTTTAAGCTTCTTTTTAATACGCTCTTTCTCTTTTAATCCGAGTGTTTCAGGGCACTTTGTAACTAGTATTAGATCCGCTCGCTTAGCTCCTCTCCTACTTTCTCTTAAATTTCCTGTAGGTAAGATAAAATCATCTGAATATAGCTCTCCGTATTTCGTTAAGAGCACATAAAATCCTGCTTTCACCTTTCGATGTTGATATGCGTCATCCAGCAATATAATTTCTGGGTTTACCTCTTTCTTCAACCTTTGAATACCAGCAACTCTGTTAGCATCTACAGCCACAGCTATATTCGGGAATTTCCTAAAAAACTGCAACGGTTCATCTCCAACATCTTCAGAAGAGTGGTTACTATTTAACAATACAAAACCTGAGGTTTTCCTTTTATAACCTCTACTCAACACGGCTACACTCCTTTCTCGTAAAAGTCGGATCAAATACTCAATTTGTGGAGTTTTACCAGTACCTCCAACACTTAAATTACCCACTGCGATAATCGGGATAGTAAAAGAAGTGGATCTAAAATTTCCTTTATCATATAGAAGATTTCGAATTGACGTAATCAAGTCGTAAAGAATGGTAAATGGAAATAGTAAAAAGCGGACTAATTTCATTAGTACGAAAGTACATTAAAAATCTTAACTTTGATTTTTAAATTTTGACATATGACTATTAGAGAAGTTGCCAATTATATTGAAGAAATCGCTCCATTAGCCTATGCTGAAGACTTTGATAATGTAGGCTTATTGGTTGGAAACTATAGCACAAAAGTGAACGGTATACTGGTGACTCTTGACACTTTAGAAGAGACCATTGATGAAGCTATAGCAAAAGATTGTAATCTTATTGTTAGTTTTCATCCTATTATTTTTAGCGGGCTGAAAAAACTAAATGGAAGCAATTATGTAGAAAGAATCATTTTAAAAGCTATTCAAAATAACATTGCAATTTATGCTACGCACACGGCTCTAGATAATAGTAAACAAGGTGTTAGTGCTAAAATGTGTGAAGTTCTAGGATTGCAGAATCCACAAATCTTGGTTCCTAAAAAAAGGATTATACATAAATTAACCGTGCAAGTCCCTGGAGGAAATGTTGAAGAGCTTAAACGTAATTTATTTGCTGTTGGTGCTGGTAATATTGGAAATTATGATAGTTGTAGTTTTTCTAGTGAAGGAATAAGTACACACAGAGGGAATGAAGATTCTAACCCTGCCGTTGGGGAAAAAGGTCGTTTATTTACTGGAAAAGAGGTTGAACTTAGTATCACTTATGATAGTAAGAACGAGCAAGCCATCTTAAAGACATTGCAAGAATCTCATCCTTATGAAGAAATCGCTTATGATGTTGTTATTACAGAAAACGTACATCAAAATATTGGGATGGGGATGGTTGGAGAATTATCTGTTCCTATGGCTGAAAAAGACTTCTTACTCTTTGTAAAAGAAACTATGAAAACGGATTGTATTCGTCATTCTGATTCTATAGGCAGAAACATTAAAAAAGTAGCAGTTCTTGGAGGCTCAGGAAGCTTTGCTATTTCAAATGCAATTAGTTGTGGTGCAGACGCATACATCAGTGCAGATTTTAAATATCACGATTTCTTTAAAGCAGAAGGGAAGATTTTGTTAACCGATGTTGGCCATTATGAAAGCGAACAGTTTACAAAAAACCTTTTGGTTGAGTATCTTACAAAAAAAATCACTAATTTTGCACCTGCCTTACCAGCAGGTAAGGTTATTTTATCAGAAAAAAGTACAAATCCAATTTATTATTTATAAACATGGCAAAGAAGAAAGAAGTAAGTGTAGAAGTTAAGTTAAGAGCTTTATATGATTTACAATTAATCGATTCTAGAATTGATGAAATTAAGAACATGAGAGGGGAATTGCCTTTAGAAGTGGAAGACTTAGAAGATGAAGTTGCGGGATTAAACACTAGACTTTCTAACTTAGGCGAAGATGTTTCTAACTTAGAAACAGACATTAGCAATAAGAAAATTGCAATTGATGAATCGAAATCATTAATGAAAAAATACGACGAACAACAAAAGAAAGTTCGTAACAATAGAGAGTTTGATTCTTTAGCTAAAGAGATCGAATTTCAAGAGTTAGAAATTGAATTGGCTGAAAAAAGAATAAAAGAGTATAAAGCAAAGATTGAGCAAAAAAATGAAGTTATAGCTGCTACGAAAGAGAAGCTTACAAAACAAGAACAACATTTAGATCACAAGAAAGGTGAATTAGATGCTATCTTAAAAGAAACTGAAAAAGAAGAAAAGCTATTACAGAAAAAATCTATAGAGTTTGCTGGTTCAATTGATGATCATTTGTTACAAGCTTATAGCAGAATCAGAAATAAAGTAAAAAATGGATTGGCTGTTGTTTCTATAGAAAGAGGTGCTTCAGGTGGTTCTTTCTTTACAATTCCACCACAGGTGCAATTAGAAATCGCTAACCGTAAAAGAATCACTATCGATGAGCATAGTGGAAGGATCCTGGTAGATGCAGGATTAGCTGCAGAAGAAAAAGAAAAAATAGATCAATTATTTTCTTAATTGATTCTTTATTATAGAAAAAAACTCGGATGATATCATCCGAGTTTTTTGTTTTAATACTCTAGCTTTTTAAGATATGCTAGTTTTTGTTTCCAGACAACAAGATCATTTTTAAATCCTTCTACCCTAGTTCTCACGTTTTGAACTAATGGATTATCGTCTTTTGCATTAGAAAAAAAGCTTAAATTATTCTCTAGTTGCTGTATTTCTCTAACACTCTCGTCTATTTTCTTCCGAACAAAAATTAACTCTGAGTCTAATTTTTTGAAATTATTATTCGCTAGATAACCATCTACTATATTTCTAAATTTCAACATTACTAACTCACTTTTATCAATAGCTAGTGTGCCTAATGCCTTATCTATAATTTTACTGAACTTAGAATCTAGATGCCTTGCACTTCTTGGTAATCTTCCCAAAGCGTTCCATGCATTCATTAATTCCTTAACAGACTCTTTTGTATGTTTGTCAGAGTCTTTCAAATTCTCCATAAAGGATTTCTTAGCATCTACAATCGCTTGTTGTTCCGGGTTTAATGCATTTTTCTGCTCGTGAAATCTATCAAAATAATAATTACATGCGCCTTTAAATTTTTTCCATAAATCATCTGAAAACTTTCTTGGAACATGTCCAATCTTCTTCCAATCAGACTGAATTTTTTTAAACGTTTCAGTCGTTGCTTCCCAATCCTTGCTATCCTTTAGAGATTCAGCTGTTTCTATTAAAGCTAACTTCTTCTGTAAATTTTCTTGTTGATTTGATTTTTCTCCTTTGTAAAATTCATTCTTAACTTGATTGAATTTCTTCGTTGCTGCTTTAAACTGCAGCCAAATATTTTCACTTTTTGAATATGGGAGTTTACCCGCTTCAAAATATTGTTTACGTAAAGCCTCTATCTCCCTTATGCTTTGTTGCCAGTCTTTATGCGTCTTATTCTTAGAAACGTCATATTGATCTATAGTCTCAATCACTTTAAGTTTCTTCTCGATTACATCCTTATGTTTCGACTTTAAAACTCTGTAGTGATCATGTCGTTTATCATGAATTGTTTTGGTAGCAGCACTAAACTTTTTCCAAACTTCTTCTCTCATTTCTTTAGCAACCGGACCTACTTCTTCCTTCCATTGTTTGTGAAGTTTCTGAAGCTCTCTGAAAGCATAACCGCTATCATCGGAGTCAGCTAACTCCTGTGCTTTCTGGATTAAAATAAGTTTTTGCTCTAAATTATTCTTAAAATCTATATCTCTAAAATCATTGCTCAGATGGAGTAGATCGTAAAATCTCTCTACATGATGCTGATACGTTCTCCAGGTATCATTATATTTTGTTTTTGGTACACCGCCAATACCTCTCCAAGTATTTTGCAGTTCTCTAAACTGCTTATACATGGTCTTCGTATCAGCTTCCTGAATTAACGCTTTCAAGTCTTCTATGACTTGTAATCTTTTCGCCAAATTCTCTTTAAGTTGCTTCTCTAGATCACCGTAATACCTATCTCTTTTTTTCCGATAGTCAGAAAGTAGTCCATTATATTTTTGTTTAACGGGGCTACTAAATTGAAAATCTATTGCATTACCTCCTTCAGCCAAAAAAGCCTCTTTCTTTTCTGCTAAAAGAGTTCCAAATTTTTTATTAAATGCATTTTTGATTGCCTCAGCTTGTGTTCTAATTTGCTGAATAGGATAATTATTAATAAGCTTTTCTAACTCCGAATTAAGCGCCCCAAGATCCAACACCTCGTAGTCTATCTCTGGTATTTGCTCTTTTCTCTCGTCTTTTTCTGAGTCTTTTGCTACTTCTTTTTCCACCTCAACAACAGCTTCTTCTGTCGATATTTCCTCGTTAGAAGGCTCTTTCTTTTCGGTAGGAATTTCCTCAGATTCATCTACTGCATTGACTTCTTCTTCTTTTTCGCTAGGCGGTTTTTCCTGATTTTCATTTTTATCTTTCAATACAGAAGAATCTAAGATCTCTTTTTCTTCGTTTGGCTCTAACATATATACAATGTTTACGGTTCCCTAATTTAGTCTATAAATATACGCACTACTTACATGAAAGAAAAAAGAATCTTACATAAGTTGGCAAAATTAAGAGTTAAATCTATCCTGTTTATGTGTTCGAATCAAGAATTCCAGATTTCCCAAGAAGCTTCAGCTTGTATTTCTAGCATCTCATACCCATTTTTAATGGACGCTCCTTGTAACTTTCCTTTTGTGAGAAAAAGTGTTTCCTTTGGATTGTATACGAGATCATAAAACAAATGTTTCTCTGTTATATGCTGATACGGTATTTTCGGACATTTATCCGTTTCTGGAAAAGTTCCCACAGGGCTGCAATTAACAATAATACCGTACTCATTCAAGACCTCTTCGTTAATATCGGCATAGGAAATTTGCTTTTTCTTTTTTGGTTTTCTAGAAACAAATTTAAAATCGATGTTCATTTTTTTGAAGACATACGCTACAGCCTTAGACGCTCCCCCCGATCCCAAAATCAATGCTTTGGTATGATGTTCTTTAAGCATGGGCGCAATAGAATTTCTAAAACCAATAACATCTGTATTATATCCTTTTAATTTTCCCTTCTTAGTGATCTTAATAGTATTAACCGCTCCAACCTTTCTTGCTACTTTATGCACTTTGTCCAGATATAAAAAAACATCTTGCTTGTATGGTATAGTTACATTCATTCCTTTTAGCTTAAACTTATTTGAATGAATTACCTCGGGAAAAAAAGTTATTTTTTCAATATCAAAGTTGACATATTTATGATGCGTAAGATTCAGCTCTGCAAACTTCTTAGAAAAATATTCTTTTGAAAAAGAATACGAAATTCTCTTGCCTACAAGCCCAAACAACACATCTTTATCTTGACTTTCTCTTTCTTCCATAAAAATCAATAATTAAAATAAGTGCAATTCCTAATACGGTATAAAAAATAGAAATCCATGTTTCACTATCCGATACGTCAGGTAAATAACGTCGATAGTTCTCTATAATACCGTCACCATTTTGATCGACCAGTACCTGACCATTTTCCTTTCTAAAAACCTTTTCTTTCCAAGGCCAAACAATTCCCAAAGATCCTGTTATAAAACCAATAATTACAGCAGTTACTATTTGATGATATCGTTTGAGCACATATCCCAAAACATGTGAAATGGATACTAGTCCAAATGCCGAACCTGCTGTAAATACTCCAATAATCTTAAGGTATCTAACCTTAGCCGCATCCTTAAAAGCAGAGAAATCTCCAGAAAACATGTTCGTAATTACATCGAACAATACATTTACCGAATCTACTAATAGTAATACATAATTACCTAACAAAATTAAGATGAACGACCCCGATAAACCAGGTAATGTCATTCCAGAAACCCCTATGATTCCACATAAAAAGACAAACCATAAATTATCGTTCTCTCCTGCGGGAGTTAAAAAACTAATCCCAATTCCTACTGTAGCTCCAATAAAAAGTGACACGCCATTTTTTAAATTCCAATCTCCAAAATCCTTTCCTATATAGTAGATGGAACCTATGATCATTCCAAAAAACCAGCTCCAAACGTAGTTTTCATAATGTACTAAAAAGTAGTCTAAAACCAGAGATACACTAAAATAGCTGAAGATACTCCCGGCCATAATTAAAGCGAGAAACTGGGCATTTATATATCTAAAAAAACTTCTAAAACGTCCATTCAAAAGCAATTTCAAAGACTTCAGGTTTATTCTTCTAAACGAGAATATCAATTCTTCATAAAAGCCTAATACAAAAGAAACAGTTCCTCCGGAAACACCCGGTACTTTATTCGCAGCACCCATAGCCAAACCTTTTATAAAAAGGTTTACTTTTTGGAAGAATGTTCTTTCTTGGCTCATTTAATCCTTGTTTACGGCTAGTTTTTCCAGTAACATGATCAACCCAAAACCTACTATTGCTAAAATAATTGCCAGTATTAGTTGATGCTCCCCTGAATAGGAAAATGGAGAAACGCTTTCCTGTTTTAAAGGAACTTCTATTCCATGGGAATTCAGCCTAAAAGAAAGTGTATGTTTCCATGGCCAAATCTTATTTAAAGATCCAATAATAAATCCAGTAAGTGCAGCAAGTGTATAATTTTTGTAGTGCTTAAATAACCATTTTAACACTCTTGAAAACGATAACAATCCAACAATTGCTCCCAGTCCTATTAACGCGATTATTTTATAATCCCTATCATTAACTGCTGCCAAAACTGGTTGATACGCACCCAATAAAACTAAAATGAATGCTCCTGAAATTCCAGGTAGAATCATTGCACAAATGGCAATAGCACCTGCTAAAAACAAAAACCAAGATGATGAATTCCCAGAAACAAGGGGGTCTAAAGTTGTAATATAATACGCCAAAACAGCTCCAATAATCAAAATGAGGAAAGTAACTACACTCCATTTTGTAAGTTGCTTTGCAATATAAATAACACTTGCTAAGACTAAGCCAAAGAAAAAAGACCACAACAAGATAGGTTCATTTTCTAATAAATACTTGAGCACTTTTGCCAATGATAAGACACTCACAAAAATCCCTATCAAAAGTGCTAGCAAGAAATTCCCATTTAGTTGTGCCCAGGCTTTTTTAAAACCTTCATTTTTCAATGTTTTAAAAAGGTCGAGATTTATATTGCTTATCGAGTTTAACAGTTCTTCGTAAATTCCTGATATAAAAGCAATGGTTCCACCAGAAACACCAGGAACAACATCTGCAGCTCCCATAGCCACTCCTTTGAGAGAAATAACTAAATAATCTTTTAACGTTCTTTTCATGTAGTGATTTCGTTAGTTTTGGAGTTACGAATATAACGCAATTTGACGAGGTCTATTGAATTATTTAATCTTGGTCTTATTATATTTGCCCGACAGCTTGTGTTGCAATGCTTAAGCAGGATTTTAAATTTCTAACCTACTTTATTATGAATACATCTCTTCTAGAATTAAAACTAAAAAGGTTAAAAATCTCCTTTAAAAAAGAAGGTAATAAAATAATTATTGGGAAGGCTAAAACAGACGTGTCTCAACTATTTTTTTTGATACTAACGCCTCTTATTTTATCAATATTCATTGTTTCATATTCACTAATCAAGGGATGGACATTAGGTAAAGCTTATATTTTTGCCTTGCTGTTGTTTCTTTTCGCCATATTTAATTTAAAAAGAATAGGCATTAAAAAAGAAGCCAACAACCATGTCAAAACACTTGTAAATAACACTTTAAAGCTTGTGATTGGAAAGGATGTAAAAACATTTGACTCCCATTCTATAAACAGGTTTACCTTTACAGTAAAAGAAATTCATAATGACATGTATGAAGGGAAACTTTTTTTACTCGATAAAGACGACAATTCCCATCTAATACTTGGCTTTGATGATGATAGTGAACAACTTGTCCAAAACGACCTTGTTTGGTTCATGGATTTCTTGAAACTATACTTAAAAATGAAGTAACATTTATTCCATCGCCTTTTTAAAGGCAGCAAGTAATTTTTGAACTCTTGGGTGTTCAAAAACAGCTGGATAGAGTTCTTTTATAATAGAGTGATACTCAAAGTCTATTGCCAGCCCATTTTTTAAATGAGCAATTCCATGATTCTCTTTATTTAGTACAAAGAATAGCCCTGCCAATCTATATTCAATTTCAGCAAAGTTTTTATAAATTTTTTGTGAGGTAAAAAGAATCGATAATGCATCATTATATTCTCCTATAAAAGACAAAACATCGGCAAGCGCTATAAAAACTTCTATATCTTCATCTTTGAGCATTATGCATTTTTGGAATGCATTGACTGCCTCTTCAAAAAAATCTAGCCTAACGTTAATCTCTGCATATTTTCTCCAGTACAACGCATTATCTTCATCAATCTTCAAGGCCTTATTTATATAGTATAATGCCTTTTGATAGTCTTCTTGAATATAATAAGATTGCGTAAGCAATACCCATCCTTTATCTAGCAAAGGGTCTTCATGTACGGCTTTTTTATAATAACCTATCGCAGTATCAAGTGCATCCAATTTATCGTAGCACTCTCCTATTCTTACGTAGGCAAATGCTGTAGGGTCATCTAACTCAAGCGTAATTAGGTAATTTTCAATAGCTTCATCATAACGCTCCAATTGTTCCAACGTCTTTGCTTTCTCAAGATATCCGCCTATAAAAGACTCGTCAATCAAAACAGCATAATCAAAAGAAGTAAGTGCCTCTTTAAACATATTTAAAATAAAATACTGTCTACCTAGCTGATGCCAAGCTACTTCGCAATAAGGATTCTTATTAATGTATGCATTCAGATATTTTATGGCTTGTTCATGATCTTTCTCCATATCGAAACAATACACCACATTATATAATGCCGAATAATCTTCAAAGTCCACATCTATACATTTGGCAAAATTCAACCGTGCATTTTCAAAATCATCCAAGTATAGATATTCCATTCCCATCAATGACCAAACATCTACTTTATCATTTGTATGAGTCAATGCTATTTTTAAATTTTCTATAGCTTCTTTATGAGCACCTCCTTTAGACAATATGGTTGCTTTTTGAATATAAACCTCATCGTTATTTGGGTCTATTGCTTCTATTTTTTTAACCAGCTTCGCTGCTAATTCTAACTTATTGTCAAAAATGAGAATCTCTACCTCCAACAATTTAAGGTCTACAGATGTAGGGTGCTGTTCCAAACCTAGCTTCACAGCTTTCTTAGCTAAGGAGTGCTTTCCGGTATCTAAATAATGGAGGATAATCTCTTCAAACTCAACCAAATCGAAAAAATAAACGCTATTGGTTTTTAACATGGATTCAAACTTTGTCAAAGGCATAGGCAACATATTTTGAATTACTTATTAAATGTACTACAACTCTTATACCACTTTTACATCTCCTTTTTTTGTTTTCAACAATTTAATTAACAACATCGTTCTTTCTTTTGGTCTCTAAATTTTGCTTGTATTCTTTTTTACACTAGCTTTGCTCAACTTTTAGTGTTATGCTAAACTGATAACATTTCTCATGAGCAAAAAAGTACTGTTAAACTCAAAAGAAATTGAAATTATCTTACATCGATTGGCTTGCCAGTTAATCGAAAATCACAATGATTTTTCCGATACAGTTTTAATTGGTTTACAACCAAGAGGTATTTTTTTAGCTAAAAGGTTAGCTGCACTTTTAGAAACTGAATATAAGGTAACCAACCTTTCGCTTGGTTTTTTGGATATCACTTTTTATAGAGACGACTTCAGAAGACGCGATGCGCCTCTAGAAGCAGCAAATACCAATATCGATTTTTTAATTGAAGGAAAGAAAGTTGTCATTATAGATGATGTATTATATTCCGGAAGAAGTGTTAGAGCAGCTTTAACCGCTTTACAGTCTTATGGACGACCTGAAAATATTGAGTTATTGGTACTTATTGATAGACGCTTTAGTCGTCATTTACCTATTCAACCTAATTATAAAGGGAGACAAGTAGATGCCATTAATGAAGAAAAAGTGCTGGTACACTGGAAAGAATCTCATAAAAAAGATGCAGTATATATAGATATTAAATAACATGAAGCAGTTAAGTGTAGAACATTTATTAGGAATAAAATATCTGAACAGAAATGATATTGATCTCATTTTTGAAACTGCCAATCATTTTAAGGAAGTTATCAATAGACCTATAAAAAAGGTTCCATCTTTAAGAGATATTACGATTGCCAATTTATTTTTTGAGAATAGTACGAGAACTAAATTATCCTTTGAACTGGCCGAAAAAAGGCTTTCTGCTGACGTAATTAATTTTTCTGCGAGTCAATCTTCGGTAAAAAAAGGAGAAACCTTAATAGATACCGTTAACAATATCCTATCTATGAAGGTAGATATTGTAGTAATGCGCCACCCAAATGTCGGTGCGGGTGTTTTTCTCTCAAAACATGTAGACGCTAAGATCATTAACGCCGGCGATGGCACGCATGAACATCCTACGCAAGCATTATTAGATTCTTATTCAATAAAAGAAACACTGGGAACAGTAAAAGGGAAAAAAGTCGTTATCGTTGGAGATATTTTACATTCCCGAGTAGCGCTCTCAAATATTTTTGCCTTAAAACTTCAAGGCGCTGAGGTAAAAGTATGCGGTCCTACGACCCTTATTCCAAAATATATTTCTAGTCTGGGAGTTACTGTTGAAACAGATATTAAAAAGGCACTGGAATGGTGTGATGTGGCGAATGTTTTGCGCGTTCAGCACGAACGCATGGATATCAAATACTTTCCTTCAACTAGAGAATACACACAGTTATTTGGAATTAACAAACATATACTAGATAATTTAGGAAAGAAAATTGTCATTATGCATCCCGGCCCTATTAATAGAGGTGTTGAAATAACTAGTGATGTAGCAGATGCCGATCAGTCCATTATCTTAAATCAGGTTGAAAATGGTGTGGCAGTAAGAATGGCTGTAATTTACTTATTGGCGCAACAAATAAAAAGGTAGTCATGATCATTACTCAAAAAGAAAACTATACATCAGTAGTTTCAGATGAAGCTGCTTTTCAAGAATTTTATACGTCCTTCTCTTCAAAACTTGAAACATTAAAAGAGCATCATTTAATTGTACAAGTTTCTGAAAATCTTAACACTTCAGAACAAGATATCTCCTTATTTTTGAACGTGGCTGAAGCACAAAAAGAAAATGGCATGTCATTTGTGGTGGTTTGTGCAGCGATTGACAATGATATTTTTCCGGAACATTTCAATATTGTTCCTACCTTTGTAGAAGCGGAAGATATCATTCAGATGGAAGCCATTGAAAGAGATTTAGGTTTTTAACGACCAAATTATAGTAAGAACGAGAGGTATATGATAAAAAAACTACTTTTTTTCATTTTATTGGTGTGTAGCGTAGCGGTTTATTCTCAGAAGAAAATAACTAAGCTTACGGCTTCACCAAACCCTTTTGTGAATTCTACAACCATTACGTTTCATTCCGAAGCTGATCAAAATATAACATTTAGTGTTAGGAATGTCATCGGAAAAACCGTTTTAACCAGGAAAATTAAAGTAAAAAAAGGTAATAACAAGATTCCTTTTTCTAAAAATAATTTAAAATCAGGAATGTATCTATATTCCATCCGTTCCGAAGTTAAAGTAACTTCCAAAAGATTTGTTATTCGATGAATCTTAAGCTAACCATTTTAGGTTGTCATTCTGCTACACCTAGAGTTAACGCTCATCCCACTGCACAATATTTAGAAATAAATAATCGTCATTTTTTAATTGATTGTGGAGAAGGAACGCAGCGTCAAATGCGTAAACACAAGGTTGGATTCTCCAAAATAAACCATATTTTTATTTCACATTTACACGGAGATCATTTCTTTGGATTGATTGGACTTATCAGCACTTTGGGTATTCTAAATAGAGAAAGAGATCTACACATTTATGGCCCAGAAGGAATAGAAGAGGTTACGAATCTTCAATTGAAAGTTTCCAAAACCTATTCTAACTTCAGTCTTGTTTTCCACGAGCTTTCTTCTAAAGAGAGTGAACTGATCTATGAAGACGAGAAAGTTTTTGTACGAACAATTCCTCTAAACCACAGGGTATATACCAACGGTTTTTTATTCACTGAAAAAGAAAATCAACGAAACTTAAATATGAAGGCTATTGCAAAATTGGATGAGATTGAAACTTGTGATTATCGTTCTCTAAAAATTGGCAAAGATTTTGTTTTATCAAATGGAAAAACTATTCCTAATTCAGAGCTTACGTTTGATCCTCCTAAACCCAAAACATACGCATTTTGTAGCGATACGTCTTACAAACCAGATATCGTTCCTATTATTGAAAATGCCGATCTATTATATCATGAAGCTACATTTTTATCCGATCGAGAAGATTTGGCAAAGAAAACAAAACATTCTACGGCCAGACAAGCTGCTGAAATAGCAAAAATGGCAGATGTTAAATCTTTGGTGATTGGACATTATTCTAGTCGCTATAAAGAACTTGAATCTTTTAGAGAAGAGGCACGCATTATTTTCGACCCAGTTCATTTAGCAGAAGAAGGCAAAGAGTTTATTGTATAGTGTCTTTAGTACTCAAAGTATCTATTTTTACTTTGTCCATCGAGTGATCCATCTTGCTCTCAATAGGAACATCTTCAACTTTTTCTATAAAAAAAGTCAGATATACCAGAAGTCCCACTATAACAATTACCAGTAGTTTTACACTTTCTTTTTTCATTGTTTAATATTGATTAATAGATAATAAAACAAGCGTGCATGCTACCTCTGCTATAATACCGTTTTCAACTAATAATTGTTGAAATTCATTATTTTCAGTTCCAGGATTAAAAATAACACGTCTAGGCTGCAAATTTAATATGTAACTATAGTATTCTTTTTGTCTTTTCGGGTTTAAATATAGCGTAACAGTATCAATATCATCATAATGTACAAGTTCAGTGTCAATTTCCACATCTGCCACCACTCCTTCTCTTAAACCATACGCCATAACCTTTAACTCCTTATCTCTAAGCCTATTAATAGCAATGTTCGAATACCTATCTTCTTTTAAGGAAGCCCCAAAAACCAGTGTTACATTTTTCATTTGTTAATAATACGTTAAACAGTGTTAAAGAAAGTAACAAAGATACACAAAGCATCGTCTATAAGTCATTGAAAAAAATCAACCAAAAATTAACATAATGAAAAAATTATTATTGTTTTGTATGCTAAGTGTAACTATAAATTCCTTTGCACAATTAGCTAAAAACAAAATCTCAAAACCTGGCGTTATTTCAGGAAAAGTAGTAGATGACGCTAGTAAAGAACCGCTTCCATATGTGAATATTGTAGTCAGAGATATGGCTAAAAAAGTAATTACTGGAGGTATTACCAAAGATGATGGTACTTTTAAAATTAAAGACATCCCAGAAGGA
The DNA here is from genome assembly GCF_032248395.1 of Asprobacillus argus. Lineage (NCBI taxonomy): Bacteria > Pseudomonadati > Bacteroidota > Flavobacteriia > Flavobacteriales > Flavobacteriaceae > Asprobacillus > Asprobacillus argus. The sequence continues at coordinate 132,077 of NZ_JAVTTO010000004.1, read as the reverse complement.
AACAGTCTTGTTGAAGTACAATTTATAGGTTATAAATTATACAGTAAGCAAATTAGTGTTTCTAATAAGAATAGAAAATTAGACCTAGGAACTATTTCTTTAAAAGAAGATAGCGCTCAACTAGATGAAGTGGTCGTAAGAGCAGAGACCTCAACCGTTGTTCAAAAAGTTGACAGAAAAGTAATTAATGTTGGTAAAGATTTAACGTCTGCTGGAGCTACGGCTGCTGAACTGTTAAACAATGTACAGTCGGTAAGTGTAGATAGTCAAACTGGAAACATCAGTTTACGTGGAAATCAAAATGTACGCGTCTTAGTTGACGGTAAACCAACAAATATTCCTGCTGCTCAATTATTGAGGCAAATTCCATCGACATCAATTAAAACAGTAGAGTTAATCACCAATCCATCTGCGAAGTACAATCCAGAAGGGATGAGTGGAATTATCAATATTGTGTTGAACAAAAATGCGAATATGGGATTCAATGGTTCATTAAATACAGGAGTTGAAGTTGGGCATTATGTGCGTTATAATGGATCAACAAACATGAACTATAAGACTGGTAAAGTAAATTTCTTTACGAATTATGGCTACAACTCAGGTGATCGTTACAACTTCGGATTTGTAAATAGAACAGGTGTTAATTTTCAAGATTTTATCTTTAAAAATGATAATACTTCTCACTTATGGAAATTTGGTGCAGATATTTATTTAGACGAGAAAAATACGTTGTCTTTCTACACAACACAAAACTGGTTTGATAGTAGAGCAGATGGTCGAACATTAGTATTTGATGCAACCAATACTATCGTCAGTAACGCTCCAAATACGCAAGCATCTGATAGTAAAAATCAGGTCTATAACATGAACTACAAACATGATTTTGATAAAAAGGGTCAAAACATAGAACTTGAAGCTACTTTTTCTAAAAATGATGCACCGTCAAGATTAGACAATCAAGATTTATTATTAGCTCCTACGGATCAAGCGTATAAACTGTTAAACTATTTTAATGACATTACTGTTGATAGAAACAATACATTAATCAACCTTGATTATACAGATCCTATTTCTAAAAACGGAAAGCTAGAGTTAGGATTAGAGTATAGAGTTAACAAAACTGATAATGGTAATATTACTGACCAAGAAAGATACACCTATCTTAGAAACGCGAATGGAGATTTAATCTTAGATATAAACGGAAATCCACAAATAACGGGAACTACTCGTATTGGGAATTCTTCTTTCACTTATGATAGAAACATTTACTCAGGATATGTAAACTACGGTCACAAGTTTGGGAAAGTAACGATGCAATTAGGTGCACGTATTGAACAATATGAGATTGAAGGAAATTTCAACCAAGAAACTCAGGCTTCAATAAAAGTAACTGACGAAATATTTACAGTATACCCATCTGCATTTTTCACGTATAACCCATCCGATAAGAATCAATTTCAATTTAGTTATAGTCGTAGAGTAGATAGACCTAGCATTCAGCAAGTAAATCCAATCAGGGAATGGAGTACTCCATTAATCACATCTATTGGTAATGAGAACTTAGTACCTCAATTTACCAACTCTTTTGAAGTAAACTATACTAGAAGAATTAAAGGAGGATCTATAACATTTGGAACGTTTTACAGGAAAGTTAATGATGCAATCAATAGAATTACCTATAGCGATCCAACAGATGCAAGTAATGTAAGACAAATCTTAACATTTGCAAACTTTGAAGATACAAATGCTTATGGTTTAGAATTTTCAACAAACTATAAAATTGCAAAATGGTGGAGAGCAAATGCAAGTATGGATTTTTATTCTCAAAAACAATTTGGTACAGCTGACTTGACGAATCCAAATGCAGCACGAAGAGAAGTTCAAAATGAGGCATTTAACGCAAGAATCAGCAATAGCTTCAGAGTAAACAAAAACTTAAGACTGCAGTTATTTGCAATGTACAGAGGAGCAAACAGAAACATCCAGTGGGATGTAGATCCAATGTCTATGGTAAACATAGGCGCAAATTACAGTGTACTAAAAGGGAAGGGTAGCATTAGCTTTAGAGTAAATGATATCTTTAACACCATGAGATTTAAATTTAACTCAACCAATCCATTTGCACAGGATGGTAGATTTAAGTGGGAAAGTAGAACAACTTACTTAGGATTCAATTATAGATTTGGTGGTGGTAAAAACAGAGCTAAATCTCGTAGAAGAAGAGATAATAATGAGAAACAAGGAGGCGGAGGCTTCTTTTAGACCATAGATTAGTTAGTTAGTAAAAAAGCCGAGGTATCTACCTCGGCTTTTTTATATTATTTTCTTAATATCTACCATCTAATAATAACACTTCCCCATGTAAACCCACTACCAAAAGCAGCCAATACAACCAGATCGCCATCATTGATCTTTCCTTTCTCCCATGCTTCCGTTAATGCAATAATTACGGATGCAGCAGTTGTATTTCCATACTTCATGATGTTATTATACACCTGATCATCTCTTAACTGAAATTTTCTCTGAATAAATTGCGCAATCCGTAAATTCGCTTGATGTGGAATTAACATGTCAATGTCTTCTTTCTGTAAGTTGTTTGCTTGCAAACCTTCTACAATTGCTTCTGAAAAACGAACCACCGCATGTTTAAATACAAATTGTCCATTCATGTATGGGTAATAAGATACATCATCTGGATTGTTTTCAGCCAGAATTTCAGGCACCCATCGTCCTGTGGATGGGCCTTCCAATGCTAATTCCTTAGCATGCTTCCCTTCTGAGTGTAAATGAGAAGACAACACTCCTTTGTCCTCTTCTTCAGATCTGGACAAAACAGCTGCCCCTGCTCCATCTCCAAAAATAACTGTTACATTACGACCACGTGTAGAACGTTCTAAACCACCTGAATGATTTTCAGATCCGATAACTAACACATTCTTATACATTCCTGTTTTTATAAACTGATCGGCTACGGACATAGAGTAGATGAACCCTGAACATTGATTACGCACATCTAATGCACCTACCGTAGGCATATCTAACATATCTTGCACTCGCACACCTCCACCAGGAAAGTACATGTCTGGACTCAATGTGGCAAAAATGATGAAATCTATATCATCTTTGGTTAATCCCGCTCTTTCTATCGCAATTTTAGCAGCTTTTACTGCCATGGTAGATGTGGTTTCTCCTGTAGCAGGATCTATCCATCTTCGTTCTTGTATTCCTGTTCTTTCCTGGATCCATTCATCGCTCGTCTCCATCCATTGTTTCAAGTCGTCATTCGTAACCACATTTTCTGGCACGAAATATCCTAATCCAGTAATCTTCGAATTGTACATATATAAGTCAATTTGTTGTTTGTTCTCGCTAAAGATAGCAAAAATACACATTTCTCATTTCTCAATGGAATTATGTCATCTTGTCATAAATTGGTCTTTGGTATTTTTTTTGACTACTTAATGAATATAAATTCAAAATAAACAAAAACATATATTATGAGTAAAGGAAATATTAATGTATCGGTAGAAAATATTTTTCCGTTAATTAAAAAGTTCTTGTATTCTGATCACGAAATATTCTTACGTGAATTGATTTCTAATGCCACAGATGCGACTACAAAGTTGAAACATCTAATCTCTATTGGCGAGGCAAAAGTCGAATTGGGAGATGCTAAAATTGAGATTAATATTGATAAAGATGCTAAAACTTTAACAATTAAAGATCAAGGATTAGGAATGACCGCTGAAGAAGTGGAAAAATACATTAACCAGATTGCATTTTCCGGTGCGGAAGAGTTCTTAGAGAAGTACAAGGATGACAAAAATGAAACTGGAGTAATTGGTCATTTTGGACTAGGTTTCTATTCAGCTTTCATGGTAGCAGATAAGGTAGAAATTATTACTAAATCTTTTAAAGGTGATAAAGCTGCACATTGGACGTGTGATGGTTCTCCTGAATATACCTTGGTTGAGCATGACAAAGAAGGTAGAGGAACTGAAATCATTTTGCATATTGCCGAAGATTCAACCGAGTTTTTAGAAGATGGAAAGATTTCTGGGTTATTAACCAAGTACAACCGTTTCAATCAAGTGCCAATTAAGTTCGGCACAAAAGAAGAAACACTTCCATTACCAGAAGGTGCTGCAGAGGATGTGACTCCAGAAAAAGTAACCGTTGATAACATTATCAATAACACGAACCCTGCCTGGACTAAAAAACCAGCAGATCTTGAAGATGAGGATTATACCAATTTCTACCGAGAATTGTATCCAATGCAGTTTGAAGAGTCTTTGTTCCACATACATTTAAATGTAGATTATCCTTTCAATTTAACGGGTATTCTGTATTTTCCAAAATTAAGTCAGAACATGGATATGCAAAAAGATCGTATCCAATTATATCAAAACCAGGTTTTTGTTACGGACAATGTAGAAGGAATCGTTCCAGATTTCTTACAAATGCTAAAAGGAGTTATTGATTCTCCAGATATCCCATTAAACGTTTCTCGTTCGTATTTGCAAGCAGATGGAGCCGTAAAAAAGATCTCTGGATACATCACAAAGAAAGTAGCAGATAAATTAAGTTCTTTATTCAAAAATAACCGTGAGGATTTCGAAGCTAAATGGAATGATATTAAGGTGATTATTGAGTATGGAATGCTATCAGAAGAGAAGTTCTTCGATAAAGCAAAGAAGTTTGCATTATACCCTACGGTAGATGATACGTATTTTACATTTGACGAGCTTTTAGAAAAAACAAAAGACGCTCAAACTGATAAGGATGGTAATCATATTGTTCTATATGCTGCAAATAAAGATGCGCAGCATGGATATATTCAAGATGCCAAAGAAAAAGGGTATGAAATATTATTACTGGACTCTCCTATTGTGTCGCATTTGATGCAAAAATTAGAAACTAGTAATGATAAAGTGAAGTTTACACGTGTCGATGCAGATCATATAGACAATTTGATTAAAAAGGACGATACAGTTATCTCCAAACTATCAGATGAAGAAAAAGAAACATTAAAACCTATGATCGAAGCTAGTGTTCCTAAAGAAACATACACAGTTCAATTAGAAGCAATGGACTCTAATGCATCTCCATTCTTAATTACGGTGCCAGAATTCATGAGACGTATGAAAGAGATGAACGCTACTGGTGGTGGTATGATGGGTATGGGTAATTTACCAGAAATGTACAATCTGGTAGTGAACACCAATCATGAACTTGTAGGAGAAATTCTAAACACAAAAACAGAGAAGAAAAGAAACAGGTTAATCAATCAAGCATTTGATCTTGCAAAGTTGTCTCAGAATCTATTACATGGAGAAGAGCTAACGAATTTTATCAAACGTAGTTATGATTTGATTAAATAGTGGCTTTTATCACAAACAAAAAGTAAATCCTCTCTGCTTTCGCAAAGAGGATTTTTTTATTATGTATATTTATCCTGTTAGATTCACTGATCAACTTTAAAAATATATGAGCACCTTCAAAGAGTTTGAAAAACAACTCGAGCCAAAACAAACCAACTACAAAAAATGGAGCTGTAAAGTTCTTGTTTATACCGTAGCATTGAACATACTTGTTGGTTTTATGGTGTATAGAGGTAACTATAGACCTATAGCAATTGTAATATGCCAATGGCTAGCAAATATCATGCTCCTAATCAGTACAATTTTGATCATATTAAGCATCCAAAATAAGGAGCCAAAAAATTATGAATATTATGTTTCCATAATAGGAAATGCCATTTTGATACTTCTTACTATAATTTCAGTAATCTTTGTGTTCATCAATTAATTTCAACCATGAAAAAACTATCTTTCCTATTCATTTTTACCAGTATTTTTACGTTCGCTCAATCCAATACTGAAGTGTTCTTATTTGATCTGTCAAAAAGTGGAAAATTGTCCAATCAAAGAAACATTTCTAAAAACCCCGGCTATGATAGCCAACCTAGTTTTTATGCAAAAGACAAACTTTTATTTACAGCCACCAGAAATGGACAAACAGATATAGTACTATACGATATCAGCACAAATAAGAAGATCGATTTTTTGAGTAATACTCCGAAAGGGGGTGAATACTCTCCCCAAAGAATTCCTAAATCCAAGAATGTATCTGCGGTCCGTTTAGACAATGACGGTTTACAGCGCTTTTATAGTTATGATTATACAACCAAAGAGTCCAAAGAAGTAATTCCAGAATTGAAAGTGGCCTACCCAATGTGGTACAATAAAAACACGGTAGTTTCATCTGTGATTGTCGGAAATGACCTCGATTTGATTATCAGCGATATTAAATCAGGAGAAAATTATACGGTTCAAAAAAAAGCTGGTAGATCTTTCCATCATATTCCCAATTCTAAGTTGATTAGTTATATCAGTAAAGCAAATAGACAATGGGAGATCCGGTCCTTGAATGTAAAAACTAAAAAAACACAGAAAATTGTAAATACTAGTGGAGATTATGAAGACATTTGTTGGCTACCAGATGGAACCTTATTACAAGCAAAAGGAGATAAAATCTTGAAATTCAATCCTAAAACGGATACGGATTGGTCTCTGTTTCACTCGTTTAAAAACAGTAGTATCCATAAGATATCTCGAATTAGAGTAAGCAAAGACGGAACAAAGATCGCTATTGTTGCGCAAGAAGACCCTGTCTTTTTTGTAGAGCAACAATTAAAGGCATATAACAACAGAGATATTGAGGCATTCGTAAAAGCATTTGCTGAAGATGTGAAAGTTTATAACTTTCCAAACACATTAAATTACGAAGGCAGAGAAAATATGCGAAAAGGTTATGCTGATTTCTTTGCAAGAACAAAGGATTTACACTGCAAAATCGTAAAGCGTATCGTAAAAGGTAATATAGTGATCGATGAAGAGTTAGTAACGGCCAATGGAAGAACTTTTGACGCAGTCGCTATTTACGAAATCGAAAATGGAACAATTACTAAGGTTACTTTTTTATAAACCAGAAGCTCTTTTACTAAAGTATCCTTTAATATAAAATACTTGAATACTGATCATAACAGCAAACAATAAGAAGCCATAGAAAGTAGTCGACGAAACATTCATCCCTTCAAATAGGTTTAGACTCGGTAAACTAACTTTATCCAAAAAAGAGAAGTCCAGACTCACTTTTTCTAACAAACCACCTTCTTGTTTTTGAAAAGGTATCAAAACAATAGCTAAAATAGCTGCTACTGATAGTATCCAAACTTTTTTTGGAATTAATGGTTTGTAAACAAAAGTATTTTTAGTTTCTAATGCTGAAATGGAATCCATTATGGATTTTGTAAACCCTTTTGACGGAGTTTCCAATTCTAAATTTTTGATCTGCTTCTTTGCAAACCTATCTAACTTTTTATCTGTATTATCTTCCATAATGATTAATTAATTCAGGTTCTACTCTGGCTTTTACGATGGCTAAAAGTCTTTTTCTAGCTCTATGTAATTTTACTTTGATGTTAGATTCCGAGTAGGAAGTTACATCTTTTATTTCTTTTAAACTCAATTCTTCAAAATAAAACAACCATAAAATAGTTCTTTCATCTTCAGGTAAAGCATCCATACATTCCTTGATCATTTCTGCCCGCTCCCCTCTTTCTATCACTTGTAAGGTATCTTCAATCGCCTTGATCTTATTTTCATTTACCTCGTCTATAGTATCTGTATTGTGTGTTCTGGCAATTTTCTTTACCCGATCAATACAATTATTATAAGTAATCTTATACAGCCATGTAGAAAATTTAGAATCTCCCTTAAAATGTTGCAATGACTTAAACGCCTTAATAAAACTGTCCTGAGCTACCTCTTCTGCTTCTTCTTTTCTCTTCGTGATTTTTAACGCCAGAGAAAATACCATATCTCTATACTTATCTACCAAGAAAGCAAAAGCATTCGTGTCTCCATTTAAGACTTTATCTATATATTGTTGGTCGTTGTTAATAGTCATTATATATAATGACAGTAAATTAGGGATGAAGGTTACAGATTTATGCGAAAAAATATTTTTTTACATTTTTTGTAACCTTTTTTTAAAGCACCCTGTCATATGCTACAAACACATTAAAATTAATCATAAAAAATAAATAACATGGAAGTAGCAGTTTTAGCAATAATATTCGGATCGGTTTTTGGCATATTCTACTTGTTCTTTTCAACTAGAAACAAAGAAAGATTAGCCTTGATTGAAAAAGGAATAGAAGCAAAAATCTTTTCGCGTGGAGATAAAGGAAGCCCGGCTCCATTCTGGAAAGTATTTATCTTGAACCTGGCAGTTTTATTAATGGGTGTAGGAGTAGGCATCTTTATTGCTTCAATTTTATATTATAGCTTTGGAATCGAAGAAGAAGTTGCATATCCAGGAACAATTTTCTTAATGGCTGGTATTGCTCTTTTTGTAGGCTTTACACTAACTAAAAAATTAGACAGAGAATAAGTAGTTAATAGCCATCAACCAACCAAAAAAACCACCTCTCCTAGGGTGGTTTTTTTGTTTTTAAAAAGTCATTACCTTTAAGCAATCCTTTTTTTATGAGTAAAGATTACAAGAGTTCCGTTTTCAAAGACCTGTTAGATAAGCTTCAACAAGAAAGTTGGCAATTAGAGTTACTAATCTCTGGTTTTGCCATTTTTGGTTTATTCTCTTCATTAGGTACTATACAATTAAATTTAGAAACCGCTAATTATGATAGTCGGATATACGAAATATTGATCTGGTTCTCTATAAAGATTTGTTGCTGGATATTAATTATTAGTTTGCTAATCCATGTAACTTTAAGAGGGCTTTGGATTGGTGCGCTGGGCCTTCGTTATGTCTCTGGCGATATAGATTATGATGAATTAAAGTACTCTCCAAAATTTACCAATTTCTTAAGTAACAAAATTGGCTCATTTGATAAGTATATTGCATCGTTAGAAAACTATTGCAGTATCCTATTTGCCATTTCTTTTCTACTCATTTTTTACTTTCTGGCTGTTATTATGTTCCTTGTTACCATTATGGTAATTGTTTTCATTTTTTTAGATAATGATGCCGAAGGAGTATGGGAAACCATTCTTTCTATAACTGGAATAGTTATTATACTTTTTCTTTTTTTAGGAATGTTCCTAACCTTTATTGATTTTATCACCCAAGGTTTTTTAAAAAGGAAAAAATGGACTTCCAAGTTTTACTTTCCACTATACAGAGTATTTAGCATTGTATCATTGTCTTTCTTATATCGTCCTTTAGTTTATAATTTTTTGGACAATAAATTTGGAAGACGCTTGAGTTTTGTATTGTTACCTGTCTTTGTTGCGATCTTTATATTTTCTAGCTATAGTTATAGAACTTCAAATTACTTAAATATTGATCGTTCCTCGTCAGAAAATTATGCCAATCCTAATAACTATGAAGATCTATTAGAAAAAAACAAAGACTTCGTGAAAATAGCTTCGATTCCTTCTAAAGTAATTACTGATCCTTACTTAAAAGTATTTGTAATCTTCAATGAGCATGTAGAAAATCGACTATTCGATTACAATGAAAATCTAAAACCTTTAATTGATATCAGAGGACTCGAATCTGAAATATCACTCACAGGGAATAATTGGACAAGAGCGGAGAGGCGCAAAAGAGATAGTTTACGTTTAGTGTACTATAAGACTTTTAACAAAGTCTATTCTGTATATGTAGATAACGTAAAATATCCTTCAGATTTTATAGCTACCACCAATGTGAACAAGAAATTAGGTTTTGAAACCTATTTGAACATCAAAAATTTAACAGAAGGAAAACATCTGTTAAAAATTGCTAGACTTAGGAAAAGAAAGAAAGATACCACTAACTTTATAGCCGTCACCATTCCTTTTTGGCATTTTAAAAACAACTAATCATGAAGAATTTTATAACCTTAGTAACCTTAATTTTAACAACGGTAACGACTGCTCAAACCGACAAAAGAGTATATGATATAGTTAACGAAGTATCAGCAGAAAGAATTAAAGAAGACATTACAACACTTGCCAATTTTGGAACCCGGCATACTTTAAGCGACACTATTTCACAAACAAGAGGTATTGGTGCGGCCAGACGCTGGATAAAATCAGAATTCGATAAAATATCTTCAAATTGCAATAACTGTTTAAATGTTTTCTATCAAAAAGATCTGGTAAAAAAAGATAATAGACGTATTGTGCATGATGTGATGGTAGTGAATGTAGTAGCCGTTCAAAAAGGCACAAAATATCCGAATAGATATATTATCATGAGTGGAGATATCGATTCTCGTGTTTCTAAGTCAAATGATTTTACTTCGGATTCACCAGGTGCCAATGATAATGCTTCTGGAATGGCAGGAGCTATTGAAGCAGCAAGAGTACTATCGAAGTATACTTTCGAAAATAGTATTATATATGTGGGATTGTCTGGAGAAGAACAAGGTTTGTTTGGCGGAAGAGGATTAGCGGCTTATGCCAAAGAAAAAGGTTGGGAAATCATTGGTATTTTAAACAATGATATGATCGGAAACATCAAAGGGGTTGATGGTGTTATTGACAATAGAACCTTCAGAATTTTCTCAGAACCAACGACCTATGATAATCATACAGAAAGACAAAGACGTATGCGACGTTTTTATGGCGGTGAAGTGGATGGTATTTCGCGTCAGTTAGCACGTTTTATTTATAAGAGTACCAAAACTTATATGCCTGAAATGAATCCAAAGATGATTTACCGTTTAGATCGTTTTGGACGTGGCGGACACCACAGGCCTTTTAACGATGCTGGGTTTGCTGGAGTTCGAATTATGGAAATGCATGAAAATTACACGCAGCAACATCAAGATATCAGAACTGAAAACGGAATTGAATATGGAGATAAGATCAAGTTTGTTAATTTCGACTATGCTAAGAAACTAACGGCAGTTAATGCGATCAATTTAGCCACTATAGCATGGGCACCACCAGCACCTAAAAATGTAAAAATAGGAGGTGCTGTACAACCAGCAGTTAAACTAAGTTGGGATAAAGTCGATGGTGCCAAAGGTTATAAAATTTATTGGAGAGATACTACCTCGCCTACCTGGGATCACTATAAATATGTGGAAAACGTAAATGCATTTACGCTGGATGGAATTGTGGTAGATAACTTCTTCTTTGGTGTTGCAGCAGTAGGAAAAGATGGTCACGAGAGTTTGGTAACATTTCCATCAGGATTAATTCGAAGATAGATACATCAACTTTCTTATAGCCGATGAATGGTAAGTCCTATATACTAACATTACTAATGATCTCGCTGTTTTTTGCCTGTACAACTGAACATACTCGTAATACAGTCGAAAAAAGCAAAGGTGTTATAACTGTTGACGGTATTGCCAGCGAAAAAATATGGCAAAGTGTTCCCTGGCTTCCTATAGATCAAGTTTGGTTAGGTAATCCGGTTTCGCCAGATGACTTTTCCGGAAAATATAAACTATCATGGTCAGAAGATGCTTTATATGTCTTAGTAGAAGTAAAAGATGATGTGCTGTTAGATAGATTTGAAAATCCATTGGAACGTTGGTGGGACGAAGATTGTGTAGAAATATTTATTGACGAAGATAATAGTGGTGGTGATCATCAATTCAATCATAATGCGTTCGCATATCATATTGATCTTAAAGGAAATGTTGTAGACATAATTGCTAAAGACACTCCGAAACTATTTAATGATCATATAGCATCTAAAAGAATAACTTCTGGTAATACGTCCATCTGGGAGTTCAAAATCTCTTTATTCTCTGACACTTTTATATACGGACAACCTGCCCAAAGCATCTCTCTATATGATGGAAAGAAAATTGGATTCGCTATTGCTTATTGCGATAATGATTCTAGTGACCAAAGAGAAAACTTTATTGGCTCTGTCGTTGTGGAAGGAGAAGATAAAGACAGAGGTTGGAAGGATGCTGGTATTTTTGAAACTATTCAACTAAAAAAATAATGACCAAACCCGAATTATATTTTAAAGACGACGCGGAATGGAGAACATGGTTAGCTACTAATTATGATAACTCTGATGGTGTTTATCTCATATTTTATAAAGTAGAAATACAAAAACCGTCCATGCGTTGGGAAGAGGCCGTAAAAGTTGCCCTGTGTTATGGTTGGATAGATTCTACAGTAAAAAGTTTGGGTGGTGGTAAGAGAAGACAGTACTTCTGCCCTAGAAAGAAGAAAAGTGTATGGAGCGCTTTAAATAAAAAATACATCAAAGAATTAGTTGCCAATAACCTTATGCATGAAAGTGGATTCTCAAAAATCAACGCAGCGAAAAAAGATGGTTCTTGGACTGCCCTAGACGATGTTGAGAATCTAATTGTTCCTGAAGACCTTCAAAAGGCCTTTGATGATAATAAAATCGCTTTTTCAAACTATACAAATTTTGCTCGTTCGTACAAAAAAAGTTATTTGTATTGGCTCAATCAAGCCAAAAGGGAAGAAACCCGATTAAAAAGAATAACGGAGATTATACAACTCTGTGAAGCCAATAAGAAAACCAAATAGCTCCTTCTTTTTCTTTTCCACAGTAGGCTAAAACTAAAAATATTCATCTTAAAAGCAGATGAAAATGTAGTTATTTTATTAAAATTTATATTTTGTTTAATCTTTTTGTATATTTGTTAAACAAATTAATTTCATCATGAAAATACTAGCTCTTAAATTCGCTCTAATAATTTTAATCGTCGGTACCTCCACAAACTCATATTCTCAAGGGTTTCAAGGCAAGGCAATTTACCTTACCAAGTCAAAAATGAGGCTCGGAAACTGGGGAGCCAGATTAAGTGCTGGGCAGAAAAAACAAATTGAAGCAAGACTAAAAAATAGGTTGGAAAAAAAATATGTCCTCACCTTTAATAATCAAGAGTCTATGTTCTTAGAAGAAGAAAAAATTGATGCTATTTCTGGCGCTACAGATTCTTGGGGCGGGTATTTCTCAAGAGGAAATCAATATAAAAACACGAAAAAAAACACTTTGGTACAGAGTCAAGAATTCTATGGAAAACGTTTTCTAGTAAAGGATCAACTGTATCGCATAGATTGGCAAATGAGCTCCGAAACCAAACAAATAGGTCAGTATACCTGTTACAAAGCCACCGCTACAGTTCCTACTTCAGAAATCGCTTGGTATAATTTTTCCTGGGGTGACCTAAGACCTGCTAAAAAGGATTCTGGCTCTGAAGAAGTTAAAGTAAAGACAACTACCATTGAAGCATGGTACTCGCTTCAAATTCCTGTGTCACATGGACCTGGTGAATTTTATGGACTCCCTGGTCTTATTTTAGAAGTTAGTGCTGGTGACACCGTTATGTTGTGTTCTGAACTCATCATGAATCCAAAAGAAAAGATCAAGATCAAAGCTCCAAATAAAGGTCAAGAGATTACTAAAAAAGAGTATGCAGCTACTATTCGTAAGAAAATGAGCGAAATGAGAGATATGCGCATGGGAAGACGAAGAAGCCGTTAATCTTGACATCCCCTTTTCATTTTTCCTATATAATCTACCACTTCCACAGAGAGCATCAAATTTCCATATGCTGACACTCGCAACGTCCTTAATTACCGCCTGCAAAACAAGAGGTATTATGTTTTTTATCAGAATTTCTTTGATGATGTAACCTTTTTTGAAAAAACTAGTATATTTATAGGATAACTTTATAATATTCTTAACAAAATATCAAGCAGGTAAAAGTTATCTTGCTTGTCAATCTAAAAATCAACTTTTATATTATGAAAACAACGAGTTCTAGAACCCTTCGAATTCTTTGGTCTCTTTTCTTAATGCTTGCGATTGTAGGTATTCAGGATACTGAGGCGCAAAGAAGAAAAAAGAAGAAGAAAAAAGGTAAAACGGAAATGGCCGCTAAGCCAAAACCGAAACCAAAAAAGCCTAAAAAATCGATTGCTACTTTAACAAAGAAAAGCAAAAAAATGGACGGTTTATTTACAATATATCAAGATACTGTAACTGGCGCCGTTAAAATGTTAATTACAAAAGATCAATTAGATAAAGATTATATTTATTTCTCTCAAATTGCTGATGGTGTTACTGAAGCAGGCAGTTTTAGAGGAGCCTATAGAGGGTCTAATGTTTTTCATATAAAGAAATATTTCAATAAAATTGACTTTTACGCACCAAATACATCTTTCTATTTTGATGATGGTAATGCCATTTCTAAAGCAGCAAAAGCAAACATTAGTGATGCGAGAGTTGCGAGTACTAAAGTGTTATTTGCTGATGAGAAAAAAGGTGAATATTTGATCGACGCTACTGGTTTATTTTTGTCAGAGACGCTTACTAGAGTGAAGCCTCCAAGATTTCCAGGAAGATCTCCTTTTGCTTTTAGTCTAGGTCGTTTTGATAAAAACAAATCTAAAATTGAGGCAATTAAGAATTATCCAGAAAACACAAACATAAAAACGGAGTACGTATATAGTAATCCTAGTGTTTTAAATGGTGGTTCTAATGCTGTAACGGATGGTAGAAATGTGTCTATTAAAGTATTCCATACATTCATGAACATGCCGGATGATGGATACGAAACTAGAATGGACGATCCAAGAGTAGGTTATTTCCTAACTCAAACAAATGATATGACCTCTACTGGTACAGTAAATTATAGAGATTTAGTACACAGATGGAGATTAGTTAAAAAGAATCCTAATGCAGCAATGTCAGAACCAGTAACTCCAATTACTTGGTGGATTGAAAACACAACTCCAGTAGAATGGAGAGAAACGATTAAAGAAGGTGTTTTAGCATGGAATGAAGCTTTTGAAAAAGCTGGATTCAATAATGCGGTGGTTGTAAAAATACAGCCAGACGATGCTGAATGGGATGCAGGTGATGTTCGTTACAACGTATTACGTTGGACTTCTTCTCCGAATCCTCCTTTTGGTGGTTATGGACCTAGCTTCGTAAACCCAAGAACAGGAGAGATCTTAGGAGCAGATATCATGCTAGAATATGTACACTTTACGAATAGAGTATTCGCTGACAGATTATATACAGATGCTGCTGCTTATATGCACTTAGAAACTGAAGAAGAATTAGAGATTCAAAAGTTAAAGAATAAAAACAACCAAGGACATATGTACTGCTCTATGGGGCATTTAATGCATGAGAACAACATGTTTGGAACGGCAGTATTAGAAGCAACTGGAGCTTCTGATCTTGAGATGGAAACCTTGAAAAAAGAAGGGATGAAGTCTTTAATTATGCACGAGGTTGGGCATACATTAGGATTAAATCATAATATGAAAGCTAGTCAGATTTATACGCCTGCTCAATTAGCCGATGCAAACTTTATTAAAGGAAAAGCATTGACTGGTTCTGTAATGGATTATGCTGGTATCAACGTAACAAATGATAGAACTAAGCAAGGTCAGTACTATGATATGGCAGTTGGTCCTTACGATATTTGGGCAATCCAATTCGGATACCAGCCATTTAAAAGTAAAGGAGAAATGACTGCTTTATTAAATCAATCTACAAAACCAGAATTAATCTTTGGTAATGATGCTGATGATATGCGTTCTCCTGGAAAAGCAATTGATCCAAGAGTAATGACTGGTGACCTTTCTGGTGATCAAATTACCTATTCAATCAATAGATTTAAGTTAGTAAACGATATGTTGAAAAACGTGAAAACTCGTTTTGCTAAAAAAGATGGAACCTATGTAGATTTAGTTAGAGCATACTACTCTTTAAATGGACAAGCTGCAAGAGCTGGAGATGTAATCTCAAGATTCATTGGTGGAGTTTATGTTGATAGAGCTATGGTAGGACAAACTGGTGGAACCATGCCATATACGCCTGTTAGCTTAGTAGATCAAAAAAGAGCTTTCAATGCATTGAAGAAATATGTATTTGCTCCTAATGCATTCAGCGCTCCAAAAGAAGTATACAACTATTTAGCTTGGCAACGTAGAGGATATAACTTCTTCGGCGGACCTGAAGATCCAAAGATTCACAGACAAGTTTTAGGATATCAAGCTAGGGTATTAGCACATATCATGCATCCAAATACATTACAAAGATTAGGTGATTCTGAATTATACGGTAACAAATACAGGTTATCTACTTTCATGACTGATTTAAACAACGCAATGTTTAAACCAGATGTATATGGAAGCATCAACTCTTTCCGTCAAAATCTACAGATTACATATGTAAAGAGATTAGTAAATATGGTTACAGGAAGAACTGCTAGAAGATTCTCACCTGCATCTCAATCTATGGCTTTATTAAACTTAAAGAATATTAAGACATGGGTAAGCAACGGTACAGGTAATACAGCTACCCGAGCACACAAGAACCATATCAAAACATTAATCACGAATGTGATGAAAGAAATTAAATAAGTTTAACTTTCTTTTAAATTAGGAAAAACCGCAATCAAATGATTGCGGTTTTTTTTATCTTTACTATATATGGCAAAAGTCTTACTTACTGGAGGAACCGGGCTAATAGGAACTCAACTTTCTTCCCTATTAAAACGAAAAGGATATGAGGTAAGTATTCTTACAAGAACACCAAAAAAAGAAGATGAGTACGCTTGGGATGTTCATAACAATTATATTGATGACAAGGCATTAGATGACATAGGTTATGTAATACATCTAGCGGGTGCAGGAATAGCTGATAAAAAGTGGACATCAGAAAGAAAACAAGAGATTATAGATAGTAGAGTTAAATCTGCAGAGCTCTTATTGCGAAAAGTAAAAGCATTAAACACTCCATTAAAAGCATTTATTTCTTCTTCTGGTATTGGCTATTACGGTGCCGTTACTACAGAAAAAATATTCAAAGAAAATGATCCGTCATATGATGATTATATAAGTGAAGTTTGTCAACTTTGGGAAAAAGCTGCCTTCGTATTTAAGGTAGAAGGTATTCGAACTGTTGCTTTAAGAACTGGAGTGGTACTAAGTAAAGATGGAGGCGCGCTATCAAAAATGAAAACACCTATCATCTCTCCTATTGGTTCTGGGAAACAGTATTTACCTTGGATCCATATTGATGATCTTTGCGAGATGTACTTGAAAGCCATTGAGGACGCCGAAATGTCTGGAGTGTTTAATGCCGTTGCGCCAGAACACCACACAAGCACTTCTTTTTCTAAAACACTTGCCAAGAATTACAAAAAACCATTTATACTATTAGGTGTTCCTGCCTTTCTTTTGAAGCTAATCTTTGGCGAGCTTTCTGTTATTTTGTTGAAAGGAAGTCGCGTTTCATCAGAAAAGATTGAATCAAAAGGCTTTACATTCCGTTTTCCAACGTTGCAAAATGCGCTTAAAAACCTCTTTTGATATGGCAGCATTTTCGTATCTTGTCCTTTGCTTATGATACAATTTATACTAAACAATAAAATAATTAAAACAACGGCGAAAGCAGGAATTCCCCTACTCGATTTTATTCGTGATCATCAACAATTAAAAGGAACGAAGATTGGTTGTAGAGAAGGAGATTGCGGTGCTTGCACAGTTTTAGTAGGGTCTTTAGTCGATAATAAAATTAGTTACCAGAGTATTACCTGTTGTATTTCTCCTTTAGGAAATGCCAATGGTAAGCATATAGTAACCGTAGAGGGCATTAATCTTCCAAAGAAAATGAATACCGTCCAGATGGCAATGGCTGACAATTTTGCTACACAGTGTGGTTTTTGTACTCCTGGATTTGTGGTATCTATGACGGGGTTCGCCATCAATTCCACTCAAGAAAATGAGTTCCTAAATTCTTGTAATGATGCTATAAGTGGAAATATTTGTAGATGTACTGGATATAAGTCTATTGAAAAAGCAGGTTTTGATATAGAGGCTAAATTGCAGGAGAAAAATGCCAATGACCAAATACAGTGGTTAATTCAAGAAGGGTTCGTTCCTAACTATTTTGAAACTATTCCGAAAAGATTAGCAAACCTACAACCAAAAACTTTGGAAAAAACAGGGGTTAAAGTTGCGAATGGGACCGACCTCTATGTTCATAATGCAGATGCTTTGTCAGAACAAGATGTGCGTCTTTTAGTGCATGAAGACACTTTAAAAGGAATTTCATTTTCTGAAGGGATATGCACATTAGGCGTAAATACAACTGTTACCGATATTGCAGAAAACAATGAGTTACAAGTCGTATTTCCCAAGTTGAAACAATTTTTAAAATTGGTATCTTCAGAACAGATACGAAACATGGGGACTATCGGAGGAAATTTTGTCAATGCCTCCCCTATTGGAGATATGTCGATTTTCTTTTTAGCTTTAAATGCTACATTAACAATTGAAAGGCCAGATGGAAATCAAAGAACTATTCCTTTCCAAGAGTTTCATCAAAATTATAAAACATACGATCTTCAAGAAGGAGAAATACTACACTCCATTTCTTTTACCATTCCCAAAGACAATGCATATTTCAACTTTGAAAAAGTAAGTAAACGAACACATTTAGATATTGCTAGTGTAAATAGCGCTGGAAGAATTACGCTAGATCAAAGTGTTATAACAGATGCCCATTTTTCTGTTGGAGGAGTAGCAGCCATTCCTAAATATTTATCAAAAACGAGCGTTTTTCTTATTGGAAAGAAGGTCAACACCGAAACAATCCTGGAGGCAGAAATCATTTTGCAGTCCGAAATAGCTCCTATTAGCGATGTAAGAGGTACATCAACATATAAAAGGTTATTGGCAAAGCAATTGTTCTTTGCTCATTTTATCGAATTATTTCCAGAACATGTTCAACTTCAAAACTTAATGGCTTCATGAAAAACATAGATAGTTTTACGCATGTTCGTGGGGAATCTCTTTTTGTAGATGACTTAATTATTAGACAAGACACCTTATTTGGATTATGCTTTGATTCACCCAAAGCTCATGGAAAAATTAAATCTGTAGATTATTCAAAAGCGGAAGCTCTGGAAGGAGTGGTTCGAATTTTTACACATAAAGATGTTTTAGGTGAAAATCAAATAGGTGGTATTATTCCTGATGAGCCTTTATGGGCAGAAGATGAAGTTCATTTTTGGGGACAACCTATTGCCTTTATAGTTGCTGATTCTGAAGCTACTGCTAAAAAAGCGCGCGCTTTAATAGATATTGAGATTGAAGACCTACCAGTAATTACGACTGCCAAACAAGCCAAAGAAAAAGGAAGCTTTATCAACGCTCCACGATCTTTTAATTTAGGCGACACTGCAGCATCTTTTAATAATTGTGATTATGTTTTTGAAGGTGAAACCTTCTCTAATGGACAAGAACACCTATACCTAGAAACACAAGGTTGTTATGCTGTTCCTCAAGAAAACGGGAATATAAAAATAACCTCTTCTACACAAGGTCCAACACAAGTCCAAAAAACAGCCGCAAGAGTATTAGGAGTCGCAATGCATAAGATTGAAATAGATGTGATCCGTCTTGGTGGAGGGTTTGGAGGAAAAGAAGATCAAGCGACTCCATGGGCAGTTATGGCTGCAGTGGCTGTCCAACATTTGAACAGACCTGTAAAGTATATGTTAAATCGCCATGATGATCTAAGAATGACTGGGAAAAGGCACCCTTACTCCTCTTTCTTTAAGATTGGTTTGACAAAAGATTTTAAAATTAAAGCTTTTGAAGCTGAGTTTTTACAAAACTCAGGTGCGGCAGCAGATTTATCTCCTGCAATTGCCGAACGTACTTTATTTCATGCGACCAATAGTTACTTTATTCCAAACGTAAAAACTACGGTGTATAGTTGTAAGACAAACTTACCACCAAACACTGCATTTAGAGGCTTTGGTGGACCGCAAGGAATGTTCGTAATAGAAAGTGCTATTGCTAAAGCTGCTCATGAAATTGGTGTCAATAAACGTCAAATTCAGGAAGCAAATTTACTTCAAGAGAACGATGAGTTTTCTTATGGTCAGATTGCTACTGAAGTACAAGCTCGGAGTTCCTGGCATGCCGCTAAAGAAGCATACAATCTAAAAAAACTGGAAGAAGACGTTATATCTTTTAATGAGCAAAACAATCACTTTAAGAAAGGGATCTCATTAATGCCAATAGCTTTTGGTATTTCATTTACAAATACTCCTATGAATCATGCCAGAGCCTTGATTCATATCTACCAAGATGGAAGCATTGGTGTGAGCACCGGAGCAGTAGAAATGGGGCAAAGTGTAAATACTAAGATGTTACAAGTAGCCAAAGATATATTGGGAGTTTCATCTGATCGGGTTAAACTAGAAACCACAAATACGACTAGGGTAGCAAATACATCTCCCTCTGCTGCTAGTTCTACGGCAGACTTAAATGGAAAAGCAGTGAGAATGGCTTGCGAATCTTTGATTGATCGCTTGTCGAATGTAGCTGCTGGCATGCTATCTGTAAACAAGGATATCATTTCTTTTAAGGAGAATATGATTTGGGTTGATGGAAAAAGATCGGATCTGAGTTGGAACCAATTGATCATGCAGGCGATGTTAGAAAGAGTTGCATTATCTGAGAATGCACATTATGCCACTCCTGTGATTCATTTTGACAAAAGCAAAGAAAAAGGACATCCATTTGCCTATCACGTATATGGTACTGCCATCACAACCGTAACCGTAGATTGTATTCGAGGGATCTATGAAATCGATGCTGTTAAGATCGTTCACGATTTTGGGAAGAGTATGAATTTAGGTATTGATATTGGGCAAGTCGAAGGTGCTTTGGCACAAGGTATAGGCTGGATGACACTAGAAGAAATCTCATACAATGATGACGGGCGACTATTATCGAATGCTTTATCAACCTATAAAGTGCCAGATATTTTTTCGGCTGCTAAAACTATAGAAACAATTCCTTTAGAAACGGGTGGAAATCAAATGGCTATATTCAAATCGAAAGCCGTTGGAGAACCTCCATTAATGTATGGTATTGGAGCATATTTTGCTATTCAAGATGCTGTTAAAGCTTTTAATAAGAGATATACCATACAGTTCCATGCTCCTTTTACACCAGAAAAAGTATTGATGGCATTATATGAAAAATAAAAATATTAAATAGCGTAATTATCGCAATACAATACACGAAACAGAATATTCTTAGAGGCGCTATCATTTATACTGCTGGTGATACCATTGCAGCATTTATTTTAGACGAGTTTTCTGTATATCGTCTAATTGGAATGATGATTGTTGGAGCTACGCTATATGCTTTAGAAATTCCAAACTACTTTGCTTGGATTGATAAAAAAACTTCGGAGCTGTCCGGGATTAAATTAACCTTAACCAAAACAGCACTGGCTATTGCATATTTTAATCCATTATGGATCTGGAGGCACTTGCTCTTTATTAAGTTGTTTTCTGGAAATCTCCAAGAAATAAATTTCGATTTGATAGGTATCGCATTCCTATCTTTTTTAGTAAATATTCCAATATCATTTATAGCAAATTATGCTATTCAGAATAAAATAAAGCTTCATTGGCGTTTTTTGGCAAGTGCCACTTTTTCAGCTTTAATGGCGATTTATTATGCACTAAGTGAAACTATTTTTAAATGAAACTCTGGCAACATCTTTTACATAAATTAGAAGAAAACCGAAAAGCTTACTTGTTAACGGTGATAGAAAATTTTGGTAGTTCTCCTGGTAGAAAAGGCTTTAAAATGATCGTCGTTGATGATGGCTTCATATTTGGCTCAATAGGTGGCGGTGTTATGGAACATGCTCTTGTTGAAGAAACAAAAAAGTTATTGACCTTGGCTGATATGCCAATATTCCTACGAAAACAGATTCACAAAGGTAAGATCAAAGATGGCTCAGGAATGATCTGTTCTGGTGAGCAAACTGTTGTTTTTCATCCGTTAAATGCAACTCACATTTCAGATGTAAAAAGAATAATTGACTGCCTTAAACTTGACAAAAAAGGAACGCTACTATTATCTCATACTTCTTTTTCTTTCTCTTATAAAGAAATGAAAAAACAATTCGACAACCAAATTGTATCTACTAAGGAGTGGTCTTTTAAAGAGCAAATTGGGTTTAAAAATAGATTGTACATAGTTGGTGCTGGTCATGTGAGCTTAGCAGTCTCTGATCTATTTTCAAATTTAGGTTTTTATGTTACCATTTTTGACAATCGCCAGAACCTAAACACTTTTGACCTAAACACAAGCGCTCATCAAAAACGGATGATTGATTATAACCAGATTAGTGATTACATTTTAGAAGGAGATGCTACATACGTGACTATTATGACCAATACTTACTTAGATGACAAATTAGTTCTTAGTAAGATCTTAAAAAATACATTTAAATATGTCGGAGTACTAGGTAGTACGGCGAAACTCAAAACCATGTGGGAAGTATTGCAACAGGAAGGCTTTACTCCAAAACAACTGAGCACAATAAAGGCACCCATCGGGCTCTCTATTAAAAGTCAGACACCTGAAGAAATTGCCGTAAGTATTGCAGCCGAAGTTATACAACTTAAGAATGTAAATGCTTAACCATAAAAAAAGCTACCTTAAAGACAGCTTCTTATATGTATCTTATTTAAAAGTAGATGAGATATTCAAAGCAACTTCAGTCCATGTTTTACTAACACCATCTAATCCTTTGTGAAGATCTTTGCAAGCCATATTCAACGAGTCAATAGAACTTTGTGCATTCCAATTTAGCACATCCATCGTAGCCTGCATGGTAAATTGCTTGCCTGTAATCTTATATGTAAACAGAAGATCTGTACTCACACCATTCATAGTCAGATTTACAGAACCAATAGAATCATTTTCTAAAGTAAATTTCCCAGACAGTAATTTGGTGTTGTTCATGACACCAAAAAAGTATTTTCTTATTTTAAAATCACGACTAGAATCTGATGTAAAAATACTACTCACAGGAATAGAAAATTCTGCATTATTAATAGCTTCTTTAGCGCTATTTCCTTCTCCTCCCGACGTAATCTTAACCTCCTTAAATTTTCCTTTTACAGCTACCTTATCAGTTGTCTTATATGCAACCCAATCTATCTTATGATCGGCATTTGCTAATACAAATGCTGCAGTACTTTTCTTTACTTCTTTAGTTTCTTTGGATTTTTCCTTTTTCTCAGATTTACAGCTGACAAAAAAAGTTGTAGCAGCAATGACAATGAATAATGTTATTAATTTCTTCATGATAATATTTTTTTAGCGAGTTTTATATATTCTTTTTTTGCATCCTCTTGCGTCATCCCATTCAGCTGCATCCAAGCGTTGAATTTAAAGGCATTTCTTACATCAGGGCCCGTATTTAAAGATAAGGGATCACCACTTGTACCTTGTTTATAATAAGCATATAATTTCAACATTAAATCTGGTGCAATACTTTCTTCTAATGCTGAGATCTTTTCAAAAGCTTCATCAAATTTTATATCGAGATCTTTTGCCATGACTATTTTTCTGCGATGACTTGAACGCCTCCTTTTACAGTATCTCCCAACGCTATGTTTAATTTTGTACCAATGGGTAGGTATACATCTACTCTGGATCCAAATTTAATAAATCCAGCATCAGTTCCTTGTACAACCTGTTCCCCCTCCTTGGCATAATTTACAATCCTTTTTGCCAATGCTCCTGCAATTTGACGATATAAGACTTCTCCAAAAGAAGTGTTTTTGACTACGATAGTCGTTCGTTCATTATCTGTTGAAGCCTTCGGGTGCCAAGCCACCAAATATTTTCCCGGATGGTATTTACTATAAGTTACTTCTCCACCTAAAGCATAACGCGTAACGTGCACATTCAAAGGTGACATAAAAATAGACACTTGCAACCTTTTATCCTTAAAATATTCAGTCTCTTCAACCTCTTCTATAACTACAACTTTTCCATCTACCGGTGCAATCACATGCTTATCGTTAGCCTCTGTATTTCTTTTAGGGTTTCTAAAGAATTGTAATATCAAGACAAGGAAAATTAATAAAACCACTTGAATTGATTTCATCAGCCAGAAATGGCTAATATATTCTTCTGATAAAAATATTCCAGCCAAGACAAAAACAAATGTGAATAGAATAATCCTGTAACCTTCTTTATGAAAACGAAGCATGTAATTAAATTATAAATTGGATATACAAATATACAAAGGGCGCAGCAAATAGCAAGCTATCTAATCTATCTAAAAGACCTCCATGTCCAGGCATAATATTACCACTATCCTTAATACTTGCTTGTCTTTTAAATTTTGATTCTACTAAATCACCTATGGTACCTATAACAGATGTGATGATAGCAATAATAACCCAGTCTGTTATTGTTAATAATTCTGAATAGAAACCTATAACTCCTGCAGTAATTATAGAAAATACTAGTCCGCCAATAAAACCTTCAATGGTTTTTTTTGGAGAAACACTTTCAAATAACTTTCTTCTGCCAAAGTTCTTCCCAATTAGAAATGCAAAACTATCATTCGCCCAAATAAGTAATAACACATAGACTAAAATATATGGTTGATATACTTTGTCTATAAACGGAATTAGAATAATAAAACTCAACGAAAAGACAAGGTATCGTATAGAAGCATCCATTTTCTGCCAAAAACTCTTTGGATAGGTGTTCTTTTTACTATACAAATACATAATCATTTGTACAGATGCCAAAAGGGTTAAAATTAACAACACAACAATAGCATTACTTGTAAAAATATCTATGTAAAAAAGAGCTATAACACTCAGAAAAATTAAATAAGGAATCACATTCTTTAAATGGATCAATTTTCCAAATTCGTAAATACAAAAGATTCCAAAAATACTAACCAAAAGAATAAATGATTCTTTAGAGTATAAGATAGACGTAATAAAAATGGCTGCATAAACAAAGCCTGAAGTACTCCTTGTTAAAAGGTTTCGCATTCTATAAATCTTCTAAGAGTAGCAAATATAAGTTTTTTGTATTACTGTTACCGTAGTTTAAAAAATTATCATCTTCTGGGTTAATTTGATAATTTTTGACAGCGCTTATATTTGTTGGAATATTTTCTTTGAAATTGGCTTTAATTCCAGTCAATCCCTGACCAGTATTCTTTACAATTTGACTCGTTCGAGCGTATACTATAAAATCTTCTGTTAAAGAAGCTAATTTTTTGCTTCCTAGCTGATTAGATGAAAATAAGATATCTCCACAATCAGAAATTAAGTGCTCGCAATTGCTGAAAAAAGGTGTTGAATTATTAAACTCTGAGCTTATCTCTATGTTGGTATGATCTACCAAATCGCCAATATCAGTATTTAAACAAGTAATTTTACTCCAATTATTCTCTACTAGAATATTATTTAAATTACTTTTCAACTCATTTGTTGAGATGCAGTATAGAAACTTTCCTCCTTTTTGAATAAAATTATGCACAAACGCATCATCAAGAGACAGGTTTACTTCCTGCTCTTTGATCTCTTCATCATTAGATGACGCCAGTTTAAATAACTTTTTAAAGAAACTCATTATACTAACTAAACTTTTCTATTCCTCTTTTATTTCCTCTTCCTTTGTTTCTTTTTCTTCTTCGTTAGTTTCTTCTTTTTCAAAAGGTCTTTGGCCAAATATCTTTTCTAGATCATCTTTAAAAATAACTTCTTTTTCCAAGAGTAATTCAGCTAATGTAGTTAGTTTTTCTTTATTAACTTCTAAAATCTCAATAGCTCTTTGATACTGAGCTTCAATCATTTTCGAAATTTCTTTATCTATTTTTTTTGCAGTCTCTTCACTATACGGCTTCACAAAAGCATCATTGCCGGAAGAATCGTAATACGTAATGTTCCCGACTTCTTCGTTCAATCCATATACAGTAACCATTGCTCTAGCTTGTTTTGTCACTTTTTCAAGATCACTCAAAGCGCCTGTAGATATTTTATCAAAAACGATCTTTTCTGCAGCTCTTCCTCCTAAAGTTGCACACATCTCATCGAGCATTTGTTCTGTTTGAACAATCATCCTTTCTGCTGGAAGGTACCAGGCAGCTCCCAATGATTGCCCTCTAGGTACAATTGTTACTTTTACCAGAGGTGCGGCATGTTCCAACATCCAACTCACAGTCGCATGCCCTGCTTCATGGAATGCAATCGTTTTCTTTTCTTTTGGAGTTATTACTTTATTCTTTTTCTCTAGACCTCCTACGATTCTGTCAACAGCATCTAAAAAGTCTTGATGATGAATAGCCTTTTTATTCTTTCTTGCAGCAATTAAAGCAGCTTCATTACACATGTTAGCAATATCAGCTCCAGAAAAACCAGGAGTTTGCTGAGCTAAAAACTCGACGTTTACGTCCTTCGCTAGCTTCAAAGGTTTTATATGAACTTCAAAAATTTGTTTTCTCTCTTTAATATCTGGCAAATCCACATAAATTTGACGATCAAAGCGACCCGCTCTCATTAATGCCTTATCTAAAACATCTGCTCTATTGGTCGCTGCCAATACAATTACATTTGTATCTGTTCCAAAACCATCCATTTCAGTAAGTAACTGATTCAGCGTATTCTCTCTCTCATCATTACCTCCTGTCATACTATTCTTTCCTCTTGCTCTACCAATCGCATCAATCTCATCAATAAAAATGATTGACGGTGATTTTTGTTGCGCTTGTTTAAACAAATCTCTTACTCTAGATGCTCCTACTCCCACAAACATTTCCACGAAATCGGATCCAGATAAAGAGAAAAAAGGCACACCTGCTTCACCAGCTACAGCTTTTGCCAAAAGTGTTTTACCAGTCCCTGGAGGTCCTACTAATAATGCTCCTTTAGGAATCTTTCCTCCCAAAGAGGTATATTTTTCTGGACTCTTCAAAAAATCTACAATTTCCTGAACTTCTTCTTTCGCTCCTTCCAAACCAGCTACATCTAAAAAAGATGTTTTTACTTTGGTATCATTATCAAACAACTTCGCTTTAGATTTTCCTATATTGAAAATCTGACCACCGCCGCCACCGCCTCCACCGGAACCTGACATTCTTCGCATAAAGAATAACCAAATGGCAATCAATAGAATAAAAGGTAGAAATGAAAAAATATGATCAAAAATACTAGTCCTATTATCATTAAAGAGATCTAGTGTTAAGCCTTTTGTTTTCTTAGCTTCTTTAATTTGGTTTTCGAAATTCTGTAAATCTCCAAAATTATACTGAAACAATGGAGATCCTTTTCTGTAAAAGGTTCCGCTTACTTGTTTCTTATAACGTTCTTTAGACTTAGATTCTTCTTTAATGTAGACTTCGGCAAAGGTTCTATTTACCACCATCACCTTTTCAATATCATTCTCGTCTAAGATTTTAAAAAACTCATTTTTTCCAATCTTTTTGACACTTAAAGCACCGTCGTTGATAAAATTAAAACCAATAAACAACAAGAAAATTGCTCCATATACCCAGTACATATTAAACTTGAACTTAGGCGCGTTTGGTTTTGTATTTTTATTTTTATCACTCATATTTTTTCGAAATTAATTTAAACCGGGTTGATCTCTGTAATTTTTGCATCACCCCATAAGCTCTCTATATCATAAAACTCTCTCACATGCTTCTGAAAAACATGTACCACAACATTCACATAATCCATCAAAACCCATTCAGAGTTATTTTGACCCTCTATATGCCAAGGCTTGTCTTTTAGTTCCTTGCTTACTACTTTTTGCACGGAACCTGATATAGCATTTACTTGTGTATTTGAATTTCCAGAACAGATTACAAAATAATCGCAAACTGTATTCTCTATTTCTCGTAAGTCTAATAATTGGATGTCTTCTCCCTTTACATCATCAATTCCTTTGATTATTACAGATATTAGATCATCTGCACTTACTTGTTTTTTTGTCATTAAAAATCCTTAAAATTTAAGCAAAGTTATTACTTTTTTGCGACTATTTTTGTGTAATATTGAACTAGTTTACGCTTTATTCAACAATTGAAAATAATCAAACTTAGTGCCATTGACTCAACTAATTCTTTTTTAAAAGAATTGGAGCGTAAAAACGACCAAGAAAACTACACTACGGTAGTGGCCAACGCACAAACAAAAGGCAGAGGGCAGATGCATACAAAATGGGCATCAGAGCCATATAAAAACCTAACTTTCAGCACTTTAATAAATTTAAAAAAACTAAAAACTTCACATAGCGCCTATCTTAGTTTTGCCATTTCTTTAGCTATTTTCGACATACTGCAAGAGTACGACATACCAAATCTAAAGATTAAATGGCCAAACGACATTCTGTCAGGAAATCAAAAGATTTGCGGTATCCTTATCGAAAACACGATCTCAAAGCACCGAATTATTAACTCAATTGCTGGTATTGGCTTAAATGTAAACCAAGAACGTTTTGACAATAACCTTCATGCCACATCTATGATTCATTTTTTAAAGAAGGAAACTAGTTTGGATGCGCTTTTACAGGATATTGTAAAAAACATAAAGTGCTATATTCAATATATTGAATTAGAAAAATTTGCAGCCTTAAAAGCTTTATACCTTCAGAATTTATATAAGGTAGACATTCCCACTGCATTTAAAGATCTAAACGGGCATATTTTTATGGGAATTATCAAAGACGTAACCGATCAGGGTACTATAATTCTTGAATTAGAGGATGAATCATTAAAAGAATTTGACCTCAAAGAGATCTCTTTAGCTAGAGCTTAGCAATATTTTCTGTAAGCGTATCAATAAAACTTGTTAATGGCTTTTTAACCATCATGGCCATCATTGCATTAAACTCCCCTTTAAAGATTAGTTGAACATTACTCTGGTTATCATCTATCTTATCTATTTTTGAAGATAACGTAAAAGGCAACTTACCACTTGCAGCACCTAAAGTAACATCTGAAAATTCAGTTTTGTCTTTTAAAACCAACCTAATTTCAGGCATCCCTTTTAACGCAAACAAAAATGAATCTCCATCCACTTCGAATTTTTGTGTACTTTCTGGCATTAACTGCTCAAAGTTCCCTACTTGCGTAAAAAATGAAAATAACGCTTCATCTGATTTATTAACGGTTACCGTATTTCCTTTAATTTCCATAATTCTTTATTGTTTCCAATCACTTGGATTCATTCTCCAATCTTGTAATGTACTTAGTTCTTCTTCCGTGATATACTGTGTATCTGACGCTTGTTGCAATAAATATGAATAATTACTTAAGGTTGTCAAATCAACATTTGCTTTTTCGAAATTCTCGTTAGCAACATCAAAACCATACGAAAAAATTGCTACCATACCCTTTACTACAGCTCCTACTTCTTTTAATGCTACCACGGCATTTAAACTACTCTTTCCTGTGCTGATCAGATCTTCTATCACCACAACATTTTGTCCTGGCTCTAGATGTCCTTCGATCTGATTCTTTCTTCCATGCTTTTTAGGCTCGGGTCTTACGTATATAAATGGCACGCCTAATTCTTGAGCGATTAAAACACCGATAGCGATCGCTCCAGTAGCAACACCTGCAATTACATCTGGTTTACCGTATTTTTGTTCTACGATTTTGCTCATTTCTTCCTTCAAAAATAATCGAACGGGAGGATACGAAAGTGTTACTCTATTATCACAATAAATGGGCGATTTCCAACCTGACGCCCAATTAAATGGTTCATTTGGGCTTAATTTTATTGCCTTGACTTTCAGCAATAATTCAGCAGTTTTTTTTGCAGTATCTTTGTCTAAATTCATATACGGCAAATGTATAAAGTTTTTATAAATGATAAGCCCATTATTTTAACTGATTCATTGCAAAACCAAAATGAACTCCCCTTTTTCATTTACAAAGATGTTGTTTTAGATGAAGTCTTTCACAAGCTAGAGGTAGGTCTTTTGGCGGGTGCTTACTTGTATGCATTAGACATTGAAACATCTTGGAATGACTTCAGAACTTATTTTAAAGTAGTTGTTGCTGGAGGAGGATTGGTCCTAAATGCTAAAAATGAAGTGTTATTTATTTATAGAGGTGGAAAATGGGATCTTCCTAAAGGTAGAATTGAAGAAGGAGAATCTATTGAAGAAACTGCGGTTAGAGAGGTTGAAGAAGAATGCGGAATCTCCAATCTTACCCTCGATCGATTCCTTTTAAAGACCCACCATGTTTTTTATCAAAACAAAGTGCGAAAATTAAAAGAAACCTATTGGTACTTGATGCACAGCAATACAGAACAGGAATTAACCCCTCAGGAGGAAGAGGGAATCACTATTGCAGAGTTTAAACAAAAATCTGAAATAACCATCGCTCTTGAGAACTCATATGCTAATATTCAATTAGTTATTGATCAATTAGATACTTAAGTTATCGTGCTATCTTCATATACATGTCAATTAAACATGTATCTTTGCCGACTTTTAGAAAGACCATCATATTATGAATGCATTTATTAGAAAAAGAGTACAGAATGTACGGAACGATGTATTATCAGGAGTTACCGTAGCATTAGCGTTAGTGCCTGAGGCCGTGGCCTTTGCCTTTGTAGCTGGAGTTGACCCGCTTGTAGGATTATATGCTGCATTCATGATTGGTTTAATCACTTCCATTTTTGGAGGGAGGCCTGGAATGATTTCCGGTGCTACTGGAGCCTTAGCAGTTGTAATGGTGAGCTTAGTAAGCGAAGGAAATGCGATGGGTTCTGAAGGTGAAAATTTGGGATTATATTATCTTTTTCTTACAGTAATATTGATGGGTATCATCCAAATGCTAGCTGGAGTTTTAAAGCTTGGAAAGTTTGTGCGATTGATTCCACACCCTGTAATGATGGGATTTGTTAACGGTCTTGCTATTGTAATTTTTAGATCGCAGTTAGGCATGTTTCCTGATTTGGTTTCCGAAGAAACTTCTTTTTGGAGTACTCCAGGTACTTGGTTCCAAGAAGTTTTTTCCAATTTAGAATTCTGGAAAATGCTTGGTTTGGTTGGTCTTACTATGCTGATCATGTGGGGCTTACCTAAAATAAAAGCGACTAAAAAATTGCCAGAAGCATTAATTTCTATATTGGTAGTTGCCGGAATTGTAATCTTTTCAAACCTTGATGTCGCGACAGTAGGCTCTTTTATCAGAGATGGTGGTGGAGAAGGTTTAAAAGGAGGGTTTCCAGTACCTGTAATGGAGACTTTTTCAAGTATTCCTCTGAATTTTGAGACGTTCAAATTTATATTTCCATATGCGTTGATCTTAGCTGCGATCGGGTTAATAGAATCATTAATGACCTTAAATTTAATAGATGACCTAACCGAAACCAGAGGAAATTCTAATAGAGAATGTATGGCACAAGGTGGTGCTAATATCATCACTGGTTTATTCGGTGGTATGGGTGGCTGTGCTATGATTGGACAATCGATCATCAATATCAAAGGTGGTGGTAGAGGAAGACTTTCTGGAATCACGGCAGCAGTCATGCTATTAATGTTTATTCTATTTGCTTCTTCTTATATAGAACAAGTGCCTATTGCCGCGTTAGTAGGGGTAATGTTTATGGTAGTAATTGGAACTTTTGCCTGGTCTAGTTTTAGGATTATGAATAAAATTCCGCTGGCTGATCTTATCGTATTGATCTTAGTATCGGCATTGACAGTTATTTTTGATTTAGCGATTGCCGTAATCGCAGGTGTGATTGTAAGCGCTTTGGTATTCTCTTGGGAGAATGCAAAACGTATTCGTGCAAGAAAAAGAGTCAAAGAAGATGGAACGAAAGTATATGAGATTTGGGGACCTTTGTTTTTCGGAAGCATCTCCGCTTTTAATGACAAGTTCGATGTGAAAAATGATCCTGATAATGTAGAGATAGACTTTGTAGAATCTCGTGTTTCTGATCATTCAGCCTTAGAAGCCATTTTTGTATTGGTTGAAAAATATCAAGCAGCTGGTAAGAAGATTACTCTAAAACATTTGAGTGAAGACTGTAAAGTATTACTCTATAAAGCCAGTCCAAAATTCCATCAGGTAATTGAAGAGGATATAGATGACCCAAGGTATCATCTTGCAGCAAATCCAGAAAAATTCCCTAAGTCTTTATCAGAATACAAGTTCTAAATTCAATAGGAAGCATTTCTTTTTCCTGATCTTTATTTTGACTACAACAAGCTAAGTCAATTTCAGTACATATGGTTGAAAAACCACAATGCCTTTTGCATGGATGTATATGAAGAACTTCCTAAACCCTTTGTAATTCGCTCACCGTTAAACAATTACCTAAACTTGTCATAATTCACTTTTATTAGCCTGTAATTCCCATTTTGTCGTCAATCACAAAA
This sequence comes from Asprobacillus argus, assembly GCF_032248395.1. Classification (NCBI taxonomy): domain Bacteria; kingdom Pseudomonadati; phylum Bacteroidota; class Flavobacteriia; order Flavobacteriales; family Flavobacteriaceae; genus Asprobacillus; species Asprobacillus argus. The sequence continues at coordinate 99,825 of NZ_JAVTTO010000004.1, read as the reverse complement.
TAAAATTGTAAATAACACTTAAATAATTTAAAACCTGTGTGTCATTTCAAATGTGATACACAGATTCTATTAACCCTTTAAAATTTTTATTATGTCAACATTTGTAGGAGAAATTCGTGCTTTTGCAGGAAATTTTGTACCAGAAGGATGGTATGCTTGTGACGGTGCTTTATTACCCGTTTCACAACACACCACACTATATTCTCTAATCGGGAATATCTATGGAGGAACACCAAATCAAACATTCAATCTACCTGATTTAAGAGGTAGGGTACCTGCTGGGATCGGCCAAATGCCTGGTGGAAGTTTGTACACCTTAGGTGAACAAGGAGGAATTGAGGTAAATACGCTTTCAGTAAATCAGTTACCAGCGCATAATCACACGGCAGCTGTAACACCTATATCTATTGGTGGTTCAGTTAATGCGAGTATCAATGTCAATAATGCATCAAACGACTCTGGAGAAGAACCTAACGGTGCATATCTGGGGAAAAGTGACGGTACAGCATTGTACGCTAGCTCATCTGATGGTTCAGCGCTAGCCGCAGATTCAATTAGTGTGGATAGCAGTGGACTTCAAGTAAGTCAACCTACTACTTCCATAGGAATGACAGGCGCGGGCCAAACCATAGAAAATAGACAACCATTTTTAGGAATCATGTGGATCATTAATTATGACGGGGTTTATCCCAATAGAAGTTAAGATTTTGGAAAAGCTAGGTATCGCTTCATCTATAAAACAGGTGAAGTGATTCTTTTTTTCTAATTCTATAATCTTAGTATAAAAGACAAGTCATTTCGACCATCGGGAGAAATCTAACTTAGCTTTCTTAAAGCTATAAACCTATCTGTTAAAACGTCAATATCAAGTTTATGTTGACGAGCAATGTATTCGATAGTTTCTTTTGTGTAGATAAAGACATGTGTTGGGTCTTTTCGGTAAAACCATTTACTGAAGTCCATTTGGTCATTATATAACAAGGTCATAATTAATAATGCTCCGTCGGTTTTCAGCATACTGGCAAGGTGACCTATTTCTTTTTTAGGTTTATAAAAATGCTCAAAGACTTCACAACTTACTATATAATCATACCTGTTCTTGAGTACACTTTCGTTAGGTGCAAAAAAAGGATCATATTGAACAATACGATAGCCTCTTTTTGAAAGTTCACTGGAAATAACTGGACCTGTACCACTCCCGAAATCTAATCCCTTGTGCTCAGGTAAAAAATGATCAAGCACGTAATTGGTTATAGGAGATGTAAAGTTTTGATATCGAATATCATTCACATCATTATTATGAGTTTCATATCTTTCTCTTTCTTCTTCAGAAGTTAGATAATATCTTTCATCCTTAACAATGGCCTTACATGTATCGCAATCATAATAATATTCATCTATTTTATGAACAAGTTTCGAATCACAAAGTGTACAGATCATTTTTAAACTATCTTTTACTTTAGATCTATACCAATCCATGATCCATTAACGGCAGAGTTCTAATCCGTTTTCCTGATGCGGCAAAAATAGCATTACAAATTGCTGGAGCAATTGGCGGAACACCCGGCTCTCCTACTCCAGTAGGCTTTTCATCATTGTCAATAATGGAGATCTCCATATTGGGAGTATCTTTCATTCTCGCCATTTGGTAATCGAAGAAGTTATTTTGTTGGATCGCTCCTTCCTTGGCTGTTATCTTTCCGTACATGGCTATCGACATTCCAAAAACAGCGGCTCCTTCCATTTGATTCAAGACTGAATCCTTATTTACATACAAACCGCAATCCAATGCTGAATACAAATTATGTATCTTCAATTTGTTGTTCATTACCGATACCTCTACTACGGTAGCAACGTAGCTATAAAAACTATAGTGAAAAGCTACCCCCATTCCGTGTCCTTCAGGGAGTTTCTTCCCCCAACCTGACATCTCCTTTACTTTATGAATCACGTTTTTTAATCGTGCTGAATTGAACGGGTGTGGGCTCCTACCCTCCCTAACTCTATCCTTACCAATCAAATCTAGCTTAAACTGCATAGGGTCTTTCCCGGCAGCAACGGCTAGCTCATCCGCAAAAGAGTTCACTGCAAAACTGTGGTGTATATTACAAACGGAGCGCATCCAACCAATACGAACATGCGCCTCTGCTTTTGCATTTTCTAATTGCACATTTGGAATCTCATAAGGATTGTTATTAAACCCTTGTGCCAGTTCAAATCCAGAAGCATAGTCAGATAACGGTTTAAATGTAGATACAATGGATGGGAAAGCCGTTCTATGTAACCATCCAGAAACGACTCCACTCTTATCTATAGATCCTTTTAAATATTGTGCACTCATGGCATGGTAGTAACTATGTTTTACATCATCTTCTCTTGACCAAACTAGTTGAACTGGAGCGTTTACTTTTTGAGATAATAACGCCGCCTCTACTATAAAGTCAGGTTTCGACTTTCTTCCAAAACCACCTCCTAAAAACGTCACATTTACAGTTATATCTTTTTTATCCAATCCTAAATTACTAGCCACTTCTGCTCTGGCTGTCTGTGGATCTTGTGTTGGTGCCCAAACTTCACATTTCCCATCTTTAACATACGCTGTAGCGTTTGGAACTTCCATAGGGGTATGTACCAAATGTGGAATAAAATAAGTAGCATCAATTACCTTATTGGCGTTTTTAAAAGCACGTTTTACATTACCTTCAGATCCTGGAGTAACTTTTGCCGGGTTTTGAACTCTGTGAATGATCTTTTCTCTGAATTTTGAGGTGTCATAAGAACCATTGGCTCCCATATCCCAATCTACAGTCAAATTATTTTTTCCTTGAAATGCCGACCAGGTATTAGAGGCTATCACGGCCACTCCTCCTAACACACCAAATGCACCATTCCCTTTTTCTAAAGCAACCACGCTCTCAACACCTTTTATTTCAAGAGCATCGGCATCATCATAACTTTTAACCGTTCCAAAAGTAGCGGGGCATCTTGCAATAGCAGCAAACTTCATATTAGGCAGTCGAACATCGATGCCATAGGTAGCTGCTCCATGCGTAAAAGCGTCAATATCGAAACTTCGTAAGCTCTTACCAATATATTTAAAATCCTTTTTGTCTTTTAAGTTGATTTTTTCTGTATCAATCGAAATATCTTTTGCTAGATCCACCAGATCACCGTAAAACATCTTTTGATTGGTTAACCCATTTAGGATATAGTGATTATCAGCCTTACAATCAGAAGTGGCAATTTTCCATTTTTTAGCTGCCGCCGAAACTAACATTTCTTTGGCCATCGCTCCCATTTTTCGCATGGGCTCTAACATGGTTCTAATACTTCGAGAACCATCCGTGTTTTGATCTCCAAATTTAGCATCTCCAGTAGCCTGTTTTATTTTTACATACTTCCAGTCAGCTTCTAATTCGTCTGCAATGGCAGAAGCCATTGAAGTACGGATTCCTTGTCCCATTTCTGAACGAGTTACCACAATGGTTAAAGAACCATCTTTTTGCAATTGTACAAACAAATTCGGCACAAAAGAAACACCGTCTTCCAGCCCATTCACAATCGTTCCTTCAGAAAAATTACATCCTAATAAAATTCCTCCTGAAGCCAGTCCAAACACTTTTACAAAATTTCGTCTACTTACTTTCATCATCTTATGCTTTAGTACTAATTTCTATATTCAACCGCTTTGTGAATTGCTTTCTTAATCCGCACATAGGTTCCGCATCTACAAATATTACCATTCATTGCTTCTTCAATATCCGCATCAGTTGGAACTTTTTTCGCATCCAATAATGCGGTAGCTGCAATGATCTGTCCTGATTGACAATATCCACATTGTGGTACATTCAGATCTTCCCAGGCTCTTCGCAAATGTTCCATGTTTGGGGATGTATTTTCTATGGTGGTAATTTCTTTGCCAATAGCGGTAGTAATTGGTGTGCTGCAGGATTTTACTAATACATCATCGATCAGTACAGAACAAGCGCCACATTGGGCTACACCGCAACCAAACTTGGTTCCGGTTAATCCTGCTAAATCCCTAATAACCCATAACAAAGGCATATCGTCGGGAGCATCTACCGTATAGGGCGTCCCATTTATTGAAAGTGTTTGCATATAAGACTAGATTGAACCTACAATTTACTAAAAATTTGTACGTGAAATCAAAATATTATCGATTCAAATACACCCACCCAGTAATAGGCTTGTTGACAGTATCATTGAGCTCCAGAGCATAGAAGTATGTCCCCTCTGGTAACCTTTTATTAGTGTTTAAGTGTGTGCCTTTCCAATTTGGCGTGTCATTATTTCCTCTATACACCAATGATCCATATCTATTGTAGATACGTAGTTGATAATTCACATATACATTTTTGAGCCCTTCTATAACAAATTCTTCATTGGCTCCATCTCCATTCGGAGAAAATAGATTATACACTGTCGGTGGACAATTTTCTATCTCCAGTATCATCGTATTTATGCTAAAACAGCCTGTGGCACTATGTTCAGTTTTAATATAGATCGTCTGAGGCCTACTGATGTTATTATAAGTAAATGAAGGATCGATCTCATTGGTATCATTCATTAAATCATCCTGAGAAGGATACCATCTAAAAACCACATCTGATGCGTATTGTTGGCGCAAGAAATCCGCAGTTTGCGTAAGATCAAAGTCACCTGTATCAAAACCTTTATTACAAACAGTAATCGAATTTAATTGAATTATATCTGGCGGTGGTGGGTAGTTGATACTTTCCACATCTACATTATTATTCTCATCTGATTCCAAAATCAAATCTTGCTCATCCACCACAATTCGGATGTCAAAATCTGGCAAAACATTCTCAGGAATGGTTAATGTGATGGTTCTACTTTCTGAGCCACCTATAGGAATCTCATTTAATGTTGACAAAGATTCTGTAAGTGCATCATTTATATATACTGTGACTTCAGTATTTATGGGCAACGCATCAGTACTATTTTGATTATGAATGGTAAAATCTACATCTACAATGCGGTCATTACAATTGGTGATCGTCACGTTATCGATAGTAACGGTAGCGTCAGGCAATTGACTATTGAGTTTTGTCACAATGGTATTAACCATTACAAAATCCTGTCCAGAAGTTAGACTTACGGTTGCCGAATTATCTCCAATGGCAATATTGTTCTGGATATTGTAAAAATCAATATCCATATTAAAGACGCCGCTTTGGTTGGTAAAACTATTGGTCCCGTTAAAAGCGTTTGTAGCGGGATTTAAAGGTGGATTCGAAATAAGGTTTCCATTGACTCGTAAGGACTCATTTACGCTCAAACCTGCATCTCCTTCCCAGGCAACAAAACCAATTTTGGCATCGTCATTATCGATCACATTTAGATTGTTCAATTGAATAGTCAATGCTGTAGGTACATGCTGTAATCCATCGTATACATTCACCTGATTCAAGGGAAGTGTATCATCTTTATAAACGATCACAATGGCCCAACCTCCAAAGTTTGTTCCGTTAGGACAATACGTAGGAATGACAGAGGTTAAGTCGAATTCAGACAAGGTATAGGTAGTATTTCCTTCTTCCTTTATTTGATCTGTCACCTCAGCAAAAGCTGAAAAAAATTCCAAATTCTGTGGTTGTAGTGTGTCCCTAAAAACACGCGTGGAATTAATAATGCTATCATTTAGTCGGACCTGAAAGTCCCCTGCTCCAGAACCTGCCCAATACAAATAGGCTGCTCTTATGGTATCGGTTGGTTGTAAGGTAAGTGTAGCACTAGATACTGTATTAATAACACAAGGCGAGAAAAAACCATTCTCAGCAGTATTCAAAGTATTACCGATCATCGTAAAATCGATACGACCACCAAATTGTTTGAACAGTTGCACATCTTGTCCTTTTGTTTCTAAAAAACAGCTGAATGCTAGTAATAACAAAAAAACTCTCATTGCGATATGGTTAGATCACAACTAATGTACTTTAAAAATAGGTAACATCAAATGTGCTTTTTCGTAATGTGGACTTTTCTGGTAGATAAAATATAACTGCGCTCTCGGATTCTTAGCAAAATCTTCATCTGCTTTCATTTTATCTTCCAGTTCTTTTTTCACCTCAGGATTCTCTTTTAAAAACTGCTCAGCAATGTCCTCAAATACATATCCAGAATACCCTTCTTTCTGTTGTAAAATGGTATCGAAAAAGTTCCAATTAAAAAACGAATCTGGTGCTTCGGCTTCTAATGTTTCCAGTAAATATCGAACCCCTTCTTGATTTGTAGGAATATAGATATCACCTTTCTTGAAGGTTATATTCTTCTTAATGCGCTTCACATTTGTATTGTAATGTAAATAGTGCCCTTCGTATGCGGAAGTTCTCGTTTTATAATCATCAATATATTGCACATCTACTTCAAAAGTTGTGTCTTCATCCAATAGGGCAAATTCAATTTGATTATTCTTTAATCGATCGATAATATTGTGCCAACCTTGTTGTAAAATATAGGCTTGAGGAATATCTACTTCCTTAGTAACGACAAAACTATTGTAATAATTGATCGGTTTTGTAAATGGTTTAGATCTGTCGTAAAACAATCGTTTTCCATTGGTTACTTTACTGTCTACATACACTCCTTCATAACCCTTAAATTGCAATGTAGTAGGATTGTCTCTATCCACCTTGTAGGCAACTGGATACTTCTTTTTTGATAGTAGTTCTTGGGTCGCTTTACTACGTATATCTTTGATCTCTGCCGATCTTTCTTCTGTAAAATCCAACATAGACAGCATCAGTTCATAGGTTTGTTCTACCCTCATTTTGTATGGTTTCAACATATGTGTTTCTACCATCATTCCCAAGGTATTGAACAACGTGGTATACCCTGTTGAATATCTTGGTGAGTCAAAGAATTGAGAAAATCCTGCTTCAGGAGTACTTCCCCAAACATTTACATATGGCGTAATTGAAATCCCTTTTCGAGTCAACGAAGCCTCTAATACAGGTCTCATTTGTGTTTCTAAGAAGTTTCCTAAGTTTCCTCCTAACTTATTGTGTTGCGTAAATAAATGCGTTATGGCATATTGATAATCTGCTCCGTTACTTACATGGTTATCAATAAAAACATCTGGATTTACAGTATGAAAAACCTGTGCAAAGGCAGCTGCATTTTTTGTGTCTTGCTTAACAAAGTCTCTGTTAAGGTCAAAGTTTCTGGCATTTCCTCGAAACCCATATTCTTTAGGTCCGTTCTGGTTAACTCTTGTGTGAGAGTTTCTGTTTAACGCGCCTCCAATATTATACACCGGAATGACTGCTATCAATGTATTTTCATAGTTTTTCTGCAATGAATCATTCTCAACAATATCTCTTAATAATAGCATAGAAGCGTCAATCCCATCCGATTCCCCTGGATGAATTCCATTATTTATAAGCACTTTGTTCTTTGTTGTATTTTTGAAATCATTTAATGTTGTTTTTCCATCTGCGTTAAATACAACTAAATGCAAGGGTTCTCCAGAATCCGTTTTATTCATTTCAAATAAGGAAATCTGCGAATAAGCATTTGTCAGGTCTTTATAATAGGATATTACATCTTTGTATTCAGGAGTTTCCGTTCCGTTGGAAGTTTCAAATTTCGTTTTAAAATCTGTTCGCTTTGATTCTTTACCTGGTTGGCAGGAAAAAAAAATAACTGTTAACAGTGCTAGTAATAGCCTTTTCATATTCTTTTTTTGTTCTTAAAAATTAGTTGGATTTGACACTGAATTAGGCACTAATGTAGAAGCATCTCCTCCATTACGCATTATATCTCTTACAATAGAAGAACTTATATAAGAAGTTTCGGCACTGGTTAACAGAAACACCGTTTCTATTCCCGAAAGCTTTCTATTGGTTTGCGCTATGGCCTTTTCAAACTCAAAATCCGCTGGATTACGCAGACCTCGTACAATAAATTGTGCATCAATAGCTTTGCAATAATCAACTGTAAGTCCTTGATAGGTTTGAACGGATATTTTATCTTCAGCAAAAAAAGCGTTCTGAATAAATTTCATACGCTCTTCTGTAGAAAACATATAACTCTTCTTGGCATTTATACCAATGGCAATTACAATCTCGTCAAACAATGGGAGCGCTCTTCTAATAATATCTACATGACCCAAGGTAATAGGATCGAATGATCCTGGAAAAACTGCTTTTTTCATTTGAATTAGTTTAGTGCCATTTCAATGGCATTATCAAATAGCTCAGTTAAGGATATTCCTGCTTCCTGAGCTTGCTGTGGTAAAATACTCTCTTCCGTTAATCCAGGAACGGTATTCATTTCTATAAAATGAGGCTCATCATCTACCAAAATATATTCTGATCTGGTAAAGCCACTCATATTTAATACTTCGTATACTTTTTTAGCAATCGTTTCTACTTTTAATTTTAGTTCTGTTGATATTCTGGCCGGTGTAATTTCTTGTGATTTTCCTTCATACTTAGCCGCATAATCAAAAAAATCATTCTCAGAAACAATTTCAGTAATCGGCAGCACGGTTGTTACTCCTCTAAATGAAATAACACCTACCGAAACTTCTGTACCATCTAAAAACGATTCGATCAATATCTCAGCATCTTCTTTGTAGGCTTTCTTAATCGCTAAGATCAAATCAATTTCCTTGTACACTTTTGAAATACCAAAACTAGAGCCTGCATTATTCGGCTTCACAAAACAAGGCAGGCCAACTTTATCAATGATCTTTCCAGTATCTATTTCATCTCCTTTATTCAAGTAATACGACACCGCAGTAGGAATATCATATTCCTTTACCACACTTAGACAATCTCTTTTATTAAAGGTCAATGCCATCTGGTAGAAGGGTGCAGAAGTATGTTTTACGCCAATTAAATCTAAATATGCTAGAATCATTCCGTTTTCTCCCGGATCTCCATGTATGGCATTAAAAACACAGTCAAAAACAATCTTAACTCCATCAATAGTTATTGAAAAATCGTCCTTATCTATTGGGAATTTCTCTTCTTTGACCTCTACATACCATCCTTCTTTTAGTATTAAAACTTTAAAAGGGTGGTACTTGTTTTTATCCATATGATTGTACACAACGGTACCGCTTTTGATAGAAATATCAACTTCTGAAGAGTAGCCGCCCATGATAATAGCAATATTCTTTTTGCTCATAAAAAACAGAGATTTATACAAACTTAGTTAAAAAAACGTTGTGAATTTATAAAGAATCAAAAATTAGGTATCTCCTAATTTTACCCTACATTTGTTGTATCCTTAAAAGATAAAAATGGAGTTTTTAAAATTTTTAAAAAGTAAAGCTTTTTTCAAGCAAGTAGCTATTGCCGTTGGAGGCCTTTTAATATTCATTTTTTCGTTACAATGGTGGTTAGGCTACACAACCAATCATGATCAGAAAATTCAAGTCCCAGATTTAAATCGTTTATCATTTACAAAAGCAGTTGACACATTGAAATCGATAAATTTAGATTATATAGTGCAGGACTCTGCTAGATACAATCCTAGTTATCCAAACAAATCTGTGATGGAGCAAACTCCAGAAGCAGGTGATTTTGTGAAAGAAAAGCGGAAAATTTATCTCACATTGAATCCATCAAAATATAGAGATATTATCATACCTGACTTGAATGGTAGAACCAAAAGACAAGCAATGACACAACTGCAATCTATTGGCTTTCAAATTGGAGATTTCTCTTATGTTCGTGATATTGGAAAGGACGTGGTTCGCGGATTAAAGCATAAGGGTCAGAAACTAAAACCTGGCACAAAATTACCTAAGAATTCCACTATTGATCTTATTTTAGGGGACGGAAAACGATAGACACTCTTATGTCCGAAGAACAAATAGATAATGACGAATTATTTGAACATTATCGGTTTACTGCCGGTGATGGACAGGTGCCATTGCGGGTAGATAAATTCTTAATGAACTTTATTGAGAATGCTACACGAAACAAAATTCAGCAAGCTGCCAAAGCAGGAAATATTCTAGTGAACGATGTTCCGGTAAAATCCAATCATAAGGTAAAACCTAAAGATGTGGTAACCGTGGTGTTGTCATATCCTCCTCAAGAAAATGAGTTGATCGCAGAAGACATTCCGCTAGATATTGTTTTTGAAGATGCTACGTTAATCGTGGTAAACAAACCTGCTGGTTTAGTAGTGCACCCTGGTCATGGAAACTATACCGGCACCTTAGTTAATGGACTGATGCATCATATTGAAAATTTACCCATTAACAGTAACGAGCGTCCTGGTTTAGTACATCGGATAGATAAGGATACCAGTGGTTTATTAGTTATTGCAAAAACGGAACATGCGTTAGCACATTTGTCTAAGCAATTTTTCGATCGTACCACAGAGCGTTTGTATTATTCTTTGGTATGGGGAAATATAGAGGAAGACGAAGGAAGGATAGAAGGTAATATCGGTCGTAGTTTTAAGAATCGATTGCAAATGGATGTTTTTCCTGATGGTGAATTTGGAAAACATGCAGTAACTCATTTTAAAGTATTGGAACGTTTGACCTATGTAACCTTGGTACAGTGCAAATTAGAAACGGGTAGAACGCATCAGATAAGAGCACACTTTAAACACATTGGTCACACCTTATTTAATGATGCCCGCTACGGAGGGGATCAAATCTTAAAAGGTACTACTTTTACGAAGTACAAACAGTTTGTAGAAAATTGTTTTAAAGTGCTGCCTCGTCAGGCACTACATGCAAAAACGCTTGGATTTACACATCCTGTTACTGGTGAGTTTTTACGTTTTGACTCGAACATTCCTGAAGATATGGAAGCTTGTTTGGAAAAATGGCGAACGTACACGATCAATTCAAAAGAGTAACCTCTATTTCTTTTTACTCACATCCAGTAAATAACCAATAGAGAAACTAAAGAAATTGGTGGTTCCTAAATTGCTTTCATTTCCTACTGCTTTTGGAATGTTAAAATTCCAACTTAGTTCAAAATCCCAAGAAGTGGTAGTATACGCTATGGGTATATTCAATTGTGTATTAAGCAGATCAAAATGTTCATTAATAACAAGAACAGGTCCCATATTTGTGGGTCGGATAAACGAGGTGGTCTGCTCAGCAATGATAAAATTAATTTGGGGCTTAAACCGTAATACATAGGTATCTTTCCTGACCAATTTAAAGTTTCCGAACACCCTTGATATTAACTGAATAGAATTATCGGTTCCGAACAAATAAGCTCCCGAAAATAATGCACCAAATGTATTTGAAGTATTCCGATACCCTATACCCAAATCTAAAGAATTATTAAAAGCATCCCATCCATCACTATAAAAAAAACGGGCATAACTAATGTTATAGGATAAGGTTCGTTTCTTGTCAAAATAATTGGCATACCCCGCCGAAAGACTCACAAAATCCCAATTAGGGTCTTGTTCCTGGTAGTATGCAGTTGCTATACTAGCATTAAATCCCGAGGAGTCATAATACGAAACTTGAGGAATTACATTCAATTGATTAACCCCTGAATCTCTTCCTGCAAAAAAAGTATTGCTACTGTACGAAACGGTTGCATAAATAAAATCTGTTTGATTTAACACGGCCATAAAGTCATCCAAAAACTTTTGATCGCTAAAAAATAATTCATCTAACAATCCATCGAGTTCTTCATCAGTGTCGGTTTGCTGACTATAACAACTAAAAGAAGTTGCTATTGAAAACAATAGCAACTTAATTAAATTAAATCGACTTTTAAATCCTATAATCTTATCAATCATATAAAGCTTCGAAGCTAATTACGATCTCTCTTTCTGGTTCTTCTTGAACGTTCTATTTTCTCTCGTAATAATTTTCTCTGTTTGTCTGTCAGTGTTCTCCGAAAAGCTTCTCTGGTTTTTCGAAGTCTCGTCTCCTGTCTTTGTACTAAATTTCGTTGATTTTTAGTAAAAGAGGTCAACAACTTTCTTTTCTTTTCGATATTGTTCAAAGACTTATCTCTAAGAATTAATAATTGTGCTTTGGTTAAAGACTTCTTCAGTGCCTCTCTGTTAGATATCATCATCTTACGCTCCTTCTGAAGTAACTGTTTTTGTTCTTTTGTTAATGAAGATTCAATCACTGTATAATCATTGTCTTGAGCAATGGCCACACTGCTAAATCCTAACAAGAAAAGGACAGGCAACATTTTGATAAGACTTTTGATTTTTATTGCATTCATAACTAAAATATAACGTACTAAAATTAAGTAATATATTCTGTCGATTTAAATGAAACCGCAAAAACTTTTACTTTTTCTAATTATCTCTACATTCTTCCCTAGCGGCTAACATCTCATTTTCGTTGTTAAATGTGACCACAGAACCATCTCTATAAGTAGCATCAACTGGGAATACTAACTCTGGTTTTGTTCCTACATCATCTGGGTTCGCGATATAGTATTCTCTTAATAAAGACCAATCATCACGTTCTTCTACAGTAATTGTCGAATTATCTGGCATAAAGAAGGTTAATGGTAAGTTTAACCTGAAACATCTTCTTCTATTTCTATCCTCTCTACAAGCAGATTTTACTTCTCTTAATTCTTCTAGATCTACAATGGTTTGTACTTCTCCATCTTCAAACATAATGTCTACTGGGAATACCAATTCTGGGCGCTCATTCGCATCTGGATTATCAGCATACCAAGTCCTGATCAAAACCCAATCATCTCTACTTTCTAAGGTTATGCTTGTGTCGTCTGGCATAATGAATGTGATAGGAAAAACAAACTGAAAACATCTATTTCTTCTTCTACGCGACGCTTCTCTATCATCGCTTAAACGATTCCCATCCAACGTAAAGAATACATCACTCGTCTGCTCTGTACGTTCTAAATTATCCGTAGATGCTACTACCCTATATCCTAATCCAGGAGCTAATTCGGCACTTACAAAATAGCTATCTAAATAGTCTGATGACAATGCTGCCGATGTTGCAGTTGGTAAATCTTCGATAGCTACGACTTGCTTATCCGTCGCACTTTCGATACGTTCAATTAAACTAGTTTCATCAAAAGCAACTTCTGTTGAATCTGTACACGAAGTAAATAATAAACTAGACATTAATACCGCAGTAAATGTTAAAAATACAATTGCTGAAACTAAAAGTTTGTTGGTTGATGTTGGTGTTGAAGTTTTCATGATTCGTAAATTTTAAATTAAATGACTTTTCTCCTTAGAACCATAAAATTTAAAATAGTTTGAAAAAAATTATAAAATTACATTTTCAAGCAAACTTTTACCCATGTAATCATCTACTAATGAGTCTTCTACAAACAAAGAATTCATAAAAACATTTTCTAAGCTTTGCTCAGAAATTTCTGCTTTCACCATAACTTCTGATACCAAAATATCATTGGTAAAAGCCTCCATATCTGTATCTTCTACAAACAAGGAGTTTATTAGGGCATCATCGGCCAATTCATTCAATTCAGAAGAATCTAGACCGCTACTACTTTGAAACCATATAGTCAGACTTACTAATATTGCCACTGAAGCAGCAATTGCATATTTAAATCTCGGTCTCAGTAAAACTACTTTTTGTTTCTTTGGAGCATCTTCTTTAACAAGATCTAAAATCCGTTGTTTAGAATTCTTAAAGTAGCCCTCTGGTATATCAGTTCCTAGCAACTCCTTATGATGTTCAGAAACATTTCCATTCGCATAATTGCGATCCAAAAAGGATCCCTTTGCGCTTGAATTGTTATGTATGTTCTCTTTTTTACTCATTTTAGATTATTAGTTAGACCCTAAAAATTCTTCATAGTTTGTTTTAGGTGACAATTTTTTCTTCAATTATTTTTACAGCGGTATAATATGCCGACTTTAAAGTACTTTCGGTGACTTCTAAGATTTCAGAGATCTGCCTAAAACTCAAGTCATCAAAGTACTTCATCTGAAAGACCTGTCTTTGTTTTTCCGTAAGCTGATGGATGATACTCTGAAGTTTTAATTGTAGCGCATCTCCATCAAAATATGCTGAATCCTTTAACTGCTCAAATCGCCCCATCTCTATATCCTCTATAGATGCATACGATCGCTTTTTTTCTTTTTCTAAAAAACGCATCGACTCATTGTATGCTATTCGAAACATCCAGGTATGCAAAGAACTCTTTTCTTTAAAGTTTTCAATACCGCGATACACTCGTACAAACGTGTTTTGTAAAACATCATCTGCATTTTCATGTGTCCCTACTAACTTTCGTATATGCCAATACAAGCGCTCTTGATACAGATCAAGAAGCTCTGAAAAGGCAGCATCTTTATACTTTGGGCTACGAAGTCGTTGTATTAAATTAGATTCGTTATCCAATCTCCGGTTGATTTAGTACTAAATGTATACAAAATTTTAGACCCGAAAAACTTTGGATAGTCTGATATTGCAATTTTTATTTATCCTCGAAAGGACATGAAGTGAAATATTCTTGAAGATTGAATTTACGATCTTCGAACTTCTCAGGTAAGATCTTGAAATGTTGAATACGATCTATTCTAAAAGCTCTAAAATCATTTCTTAAGTGACACCAGGCAATCAATATCCATTTTTGATTGGTAGAATACATTGCACAAGGCTCAATTTTCCTAAACGATCTTTCCGTGTCATTTACTTTCGTATAATTTATCTCGACATAATTGAAGTTGGTTATCGCCAATTGTATTTCTGAAAGTGCATTACTATTAATAGGTTCCAAATCATACCAATAATCATCTATAACTAGAATTTTATCACTCAATCGTTCACTTTTCTCCTGAATAGACGATCTAAAAACTGACTTAATCTTGGTAAGTGCTTCATCAAAATCTTCTACAAAAGAAGCATCTTTCGTCTGCTTAACTAGATGTTCTGCCGTTATAAGTGCATTTGCCTGTTTCTCTGTAAACTGAACAGGAGCTACCGAATAACCATCCATTAGGCTATACCCTCTGCCTTCAATAGTTACAATGGGTACTCCAGCCTCTTCCAATTTTCGAATATCTCTATAAATAGTGCGAACGCTAACATCGTACTTTTCGGCTAGTTCTGTTGATGTTAAAATCCGTTTGGATTTTAATAAGGTAAGAATCGATATTAATCTAGATAGCTGTGTCATAAAAAACAAAGATAGCGAACCCTTACAGGATTCGCTATCTTAACATGATGGTTTAATTCATTGAGTGAAAAGCAATTTTATTTCCCTCAGTATCAAAAAACTGAGCCATAAAACCATTTTCCCCAATACCCGTTTTTGGCATCACTACCTTACCTCCTGCTGCTTCTACTCTGGCTAATGGAACTGC
Organism: Asprobacillus argus; assembly: GCF_032248395.1. Lineage (NCBI taxonomy): Bacteria > Pseudomonadati > Bacteroidota > Flavobacteriia > Flavobacteriales > Flavobacteriaceae > Asprobacillus > Asprobacillus argus. The sequence goes on along the minus strand of NZ_JAVTTO010000004.1, from coordinate 84,510 downwards.
CAGATCTTCTCCTCCATTCAAGTATAGCGTACATCCCGCTACAGAAGGAACAGAAAAATCTGATTTGATGATTGCTCCGCCAACACCATTTCCTTTTTGGTCATAAGGTAGCACACCATACATCATGTCTTCCATATGCATGTCTGTAATTTCTCCTGCTAACACAGCGTTGTAAAATTGTTTTGCTCTTTCGTAATCTTTTACTGGAATCTCGAACCAGTTGATCGCATTTTTCATGGTTGATTTTTATTTTGATTAAACTTATGACAAAAGTATCTGAAGAAAAGACAGATTATGTCAGGGGTAAAAAAATAATGCTATAAATTTTTTAGATTGCTGTATCAATTTTAAATCTTTCAAAGCTTGAAAGTTCCTTTTTTGATTGTTATTTTTACCATGTAAATACATCACTCTTATGAAAATCATTATTTCTCCGGCAAAATCATTGGATTTCGAAAACAAAGCAACTACAACTTTACATACGCAACCTGATTTTTTAGAACAGTCTCAAAAACTGAACAAAAAACTTAAAACTTTATCTCGAAAAAAGATTGGAGATCTAATGAGCATTTCCAAGGCGTTAGCAGATTTGAATTATGAACGTAATCAAAATTGGGCTCCACCATTTAATTTGGATAATGCCAAACAGGCCGTTTTTGCATTTACAGGAGAAGTTTACAGAGGATTAGATGTTACCAGTTTAGGAGAAGAAAAATTACCTGCGCTGCAAGATAAGCTTCGTATTTTATCTGGACTATATGGCCTATTGAAACCTTTAGACCTTATCCAACCGTATCGTTTGGAAATGGGAACACGTATTAAAGTTGGAAGACGAGATAACCTGTATAAATTCTGGGCGGATGATTTGGCTAAGGCCTTAAATAATGAGATGAATGATGATGATTTGTTGATCAATTTGGCTAGTTCAGAGTACTTTAAAGCTGTTCCAACAAAGGCTTTAAAAGTGCCGATGATCACTCCTGTGTTCAAAGATTTAAAAAACGGTGAATACAAAACCATCATGACTTTTGCTAAAAAAGCGCGTGGATTTATGGTTCGTTATATCTTAGATCATGATGTAAATACCTTAGATGAGTTAAAAGGATTCGATACAGAAGGTTACGGGTTTAGTGAGTCGATGTCTACAGAAACAGAGTTGGTATTTACGAGATAAGCCAAACCATTGCGTTGCAAAAAAAACATAATTTTAGGAAAATACGCCTTGAAGGAGAAGAAAGTTAGAAAAGAGAAGTTAAGGGCGCCTTTAACAGCCCTTAAAATTTAACATTATTGTTTTTCAACCAATTCTGAGCTTCATTCGTATACCAGTTCTTAGAAAAATTCTTTGCGTTCACAATCTGCGTAAAATGATATTTTGCTTTTTCTAAATCTCCTTTTCGATCATAATAAACGCCCATATATAAATGTAAGTACGGGTTTTGAGAATCTCCTTTCAACAGTTTTGCGCTTATTTGTTCTATGTGATTATCAAACTTATTAAACGCTCCCAACTCTCTATAAAAAGCAATATCTTTTAAAAATGTGAGGTTGTGCAATACATTGATATCTGCATATGCTAGATAATTTGGGTACTTAGAAAATACTTCTTCTAACAATTGAGTACTGGTTTGCATCTTTTTTGAATCATATCGTGCCATGAAAGATTCAGAAAGAGCCTGAGCCAATACTTTTTTTCGATAGAACTCTGTTTCTGAGCCTTCATTAAAACTCAACGAATCTTCAGATTCAAATAAGTCCATCTCATTGAAATCAAAAACATAATTCTTTAAAAAACTAAGCGCGAAAAGTGAAGAAGAAACATCACCATAAATCAATCGAGCTGGATCACTCATCAAGTTAGTATTCGTAAGAAGAGTCAACGTAATATTTTTAGAAGGCACTTTTAAGAACAAACTGGAATAACAATCATACTGTCCATATGCCCAAACTAATTTTTCACCGTTCACCTCTTGATTAAAAATCCCATAACCATAAGGTAACTTCTCATTTACTGATGTAAACATCAACTTTTTAGAGCTTTCGGAAATCAATGTATTATTATCCAACGCTTGATTAAACGCGTGTAAATCTTTTAAATTAGAAACAATTCCAGCAGAAGTAGAATATCCAAAATCGATAAACCCTTTTTCAACACCATCTCCTAAAGCGTAAGGTTTTGCAATTCTTAGATTGTGTTGAACAATTTGCGCTGAGTCTTTTAATAAAAATGTGTTCTTTAGTTTTAATGGTTCAAAAATTTCTTCTTCCATCGCAGACTTAAAGGTTTTCCCTGAAGTCATTTCTATAATACGTGTGAGAGCCCCAAATCGTGAACTGTAATAAAAATGCTCTCCTATTTTACCTTGAGAGGTATGAGAAAGTATATGTTTAATTTGTATTGAATCATGTAAAGCTGATTCTGGAAAGAATTTTTTAATGGGTTCGTCGAGTGAAACTTTTTGTTGTTCTATAAGCTTCATGATTAACACTCCTGAGAAAATCTTTGTTAATGAGGCTATCGGAAATAAATGAGTAGAATCTAAACTGATCTTTTTTTCATAGTCTGAGAACCCCAGATAATTCTCATAAATAACTTTCCCATCTTGTTCAATAGAGGCTGCTATTCCAGGAATTTGAAAGTACTCTTTTAATTGAGTAAGCTCACTTGTGAATTTTTCTGATACATCAACTGCAATGCTGTCATTTTCTGTACAAGAAGTTATGGTTAATAAGAATACTGTCAGTCTAAAAAGTAGCTTCATGTTATTTGTTTTGTGTGTTCATAATAATAAAGACACCTTCAAAAACGAAATCGTTACTAATCTCTAAATTATTTCAAAGATTTATTAGCAGTCTGCTAATCCCACGGTGATTGCCAAACCTCCTTCCGAAGTCTCCTTATAGTTCTTGTTCATATCTTTTGCTGTCTCCCACATAGTATCAATTACTGAATCCAGAGGTACTAATGAATCTTCAGGATTTGTTTCCAGTGCTAATTCTGCTGCATGGATCGCCTTAATGGCACCCATAGAATTACGCTCTATACAAGGCACCTGCACCAAACCTCCAATAGGATCGCAAGTAAGACCCAGATGATGCTCCATAGCTATCTCTGCTGCTACTAACACTTGCCCCGGACTTCCTCCCAACAATTCGGTTAAAGCTCCAGCTGCCATTGCTGACGAAACACCAATTTCTGCCTGACATCCACCCATTGCAGCCGAAATGGTTGCGTTCTTTTTAAAGATACTTCCAATTTCACCCGCTACTAATAAGAATTTCTTAACCTCTTCAAAACCTGCTTTATGATCTTCGATGACCAAATAGTACATTAAAACCGCTGGAATTACTCCAGCACTACCATTTGTAGGCGCCGTTACGACTCGACCTAAAGATGCATTTACTTCATTCACTGCCAACGCAAAGCAGCTTACCCATTTTAGAATCTCTCTAAATTTCACCTCCGTACTTCGAATCGCGGCAATCCATTCAGATTGATCACTATGCAAAGAGTCTTTTATCAGTTTCTTATGTGTATTAAAAGCCCTTCGTTTTACATTTAACCCTCCTGGTAGGGTTCCTTCAGTATGACAACCTAGATACATACATTCTAACATCGTATCCCAAATATGTCTTAATCCGAAATTAATTTCATCTTCCGAGCGGATCTCTAATTCGTTTTGCCATACGATTTCCGAAATAGATTTACTCGTTTTAAGACAATACTCCTCTAATTGCTTTGCTTTTTCGATTGGAAATGGAAAATTCTTCTTCTCTAGCGTCTCATTCTTAAGGTCCTGATTTTCCTGGATCACAAACCCTCCACCTATAGAATAATACTTTTCACTAGACAATATTCGATCATTGTCATATGCTATAAACTCCATTCCGTTTGCATGAAATGGTAAAAAATCTCTGTGAAACTGAATAGATTCTTGTAGGAATGAGACATCCATGATACCATCAAATCGCAACATTTTAAACGACTTAATATCGTGAATTATATGTTCTAACTCATCTATGTTAATGGTTTCGGGATCTTCTCCACTTAAACCTAGCATGATAGCCAAATCCGTAGCGTGCCCCTTTCCTGTTAAAGATAGAGATCCATATAAATTGACTTTAATGCTACTTATTTGAGAAAAGACATCTATCTCTTTTAAGGATTGTATCCAATATTGTGCAGCCCTCCAAGGACCTAAGGTATGAGAACTTGAAGGCCCCACTCCTATTTTTAACATGTCAAAAACACTTATAAACTGCGACATGAGATTTATTTAATATTTGGATTCCTGACCCAATTCTTTCACTAACATGTAATATACAATAGCCCTGTACTTATGTCTATTGGTCTTTCCCATTCGTAGTGCTACTTCCTTAATGAGTTGATCAAACGTGTCTGAATCTTCTAACCCTAGCTTACCAATTAAAAAGTTGTTTCTAACCGTGAATACCTCTTTTTCATCCGAACTAGACACACATTCCGCATCTCTCTTAAATATAGAAGGACCTAATCCTTTCGTAACCTTCGTAAACAGATCATGTTCATATGAGATATTTAACTGATCCATAATAGATTCGTAGAATACTACTTTTTCTTCAAACTTGTTCATTCGCTTCTGTATTGATCGCCGTAAATATATGACGATACAACGTATAAAAAAACAAATATTATGTCATTGTGTCACGATTTTCAATAATAACATCTAAACTACTGACATTCTTCATCAAAAATTCCAATGGCATACAAATTGACTATTACCTGTCAGTTAAAATTTGAAAAACGAGTTTAAAATATAAATAAGAATTATGAGTAAAATTATAGGAATCGATTTAGGAACAACCAACTCATGTGTTTCTGTAATGGAAGGTAATGAGCCTGTGGTTATCCCTAATTCAGAAGGAAAAAGGACGACTCCATCTATTGTAGCATTTGTTGAAGGTGGTGAGCGTAAGGTAGGTGACCCTGCAAAGCGTCAGGCAGTTACTAACCCAACAAAAACGGTATATTCTATCAAGCGTTTCATGGGAAATAAATTCTCTGAATCTTCAAAAGAAGCTAGTAGAGTACCTTATAAAGTAGTTAAAGGGGATAATGATACTCCTCGTGTAGACATTGATGGTCGTTTATATACGCCTCAAGAAATTTCTGCCATGATACTACAAAAAATGAAAAAGACAGCTGAAGATTATTTAGGTCAGTCTGTTTCTGAAGCTGTAGTAACGGTACCTGCATACTTTAATGATGCACAAAGACAAGCTACTAAGGAGGCCGGAGAAATTGCTGGTTTAAAAGTAAGTAGAATCATCAATGAGCCTACAGCTGCTGCATTAGCATATGGTATGGATAAGTCTAATGATGATAAGAAAATTGTAGTTTTTGACTTTGGTGGAGGAACTCATGACGTATCTATCTTAGAATTAGGTGATGGTGTTTTTGAAGTATTAGCTACTGACGGAGATACACACTTAGGAGGTGATGATGTTGATGAAAAGATCATTAACTGGTTGGCTGAAGAATTTCAAGCGGATGAGAATATGGATCTAAGAAAAGATCCAATGGCATTGCAACGTTTGAAAGAAGCTGCAGAAAAAGCAAAGATTGAATTGTCAAGTACAACTTCTACGGAAATCAATTTACCGTATGTAACGGCTACTGCAAGCGGACCAAAACACTTGGTAAGAACATTGAGTAGAGCAAAATTCGAGCAATTAATCGACGATTTAGTAAAAAGAACAATTGAGCCTTGTCAAACAGCTTTAAAAAACGCAGATTTATCTACTACGGATATTGATGAGATTATTTTAGTTGGAGGATCCACACGTATTCCTGCAATTCAAGAAGCAGTAGAAAAGTTCTTTGGTAAAGCACCTAGTAAAGGAGTAAATCCTGATGAAGTTGTTTCTTTAGGAGCTGCAATTCAAGGAGGAGTGTTAACTGGTGATGTAAAGGATGTATTGTTATTGGATGTTACACCTTTATCATTAGGTATTGAAACTATGGGAAATGTATTTACCAAGTTAATTGAAGCAAATACAACCATTCCTACAAAGAAATCTCAAGTATTCTCTACTGCAGTAGATAACCAGCCATCTGTTGAAATCCATGTATTACAAGGAGAAAGAGCGATGGCGGCTGACAATAAAACAATTGGTCGTTTCCATTTAGATGGTATTCCACCAGCAGGAAGAGGAACGCCTCAAATCGAAGTAACTTTTGATATTGATGCCAATGGTATTATCAAAGTATCAGCTTTAGATAAAGGAACCAATAAATCTCACGAGATTAGAATCGAGGCTTCATCTGGATTGTCAGAAGAAGAGATCAATAAAATGAAGCAGGAAGCAGAAGCGAATGCTGATGCGGATAAGGCTGCAAAAGAAACGGCAGATAAGATTAATGGCGCAGATGCGATGATTTTCCAAACAGAAAAGCAATTAAGCGAATTTGGAGATAAATTATCTGATGATAAAAAAGGTCCTATCGAAGCTGCTTTAGAAGAGTTGAAAAAAGCACACGAATCTAAGGATATTGCGCAGATCGATGCTGCAATGGAAAAGATCAACGAAGCTTGGAAAGTTGCTTCTGAGGAAATGTATAAAGCAGAACAAGAAGCTGGAGGAGCTCCAGGAGCTGATCAAGGTCAACCCCAAGGAGATGCTTCATCAGAAGGAGATAATGTAGAAGATGTAGACTTCGAAGAAGTTAAATAAAAGATTAACTTTTTACACAGTAAAAACCGCCTCGAAATCGAGGCGGTTTTTCGTTTTTTCAGTATCTTTGTATAACACAATTTAATTACTGTTTTAGATGAATATTCCTGAAACGAGTTTACCTCGTATCGTCATCATCGGAGGTGGTTTTGCCGGTTTAGCTGTTGCAAAAGGCCTCGAGAAAAAGGATGTTCAAGTTGTCTTAATTGATAAACACAATTACCACACTTTTCAACCTCTTCTATATCAAGTTGCCACTGGTGGTTTAGAACCAGATTCCATAGCATTTCCATTAAGAAAGATCTTTAATAATTTAGAGGATTACTACTTTCGATTAGCCGAAGTACATCAGGTACTTCCTCACAAAAATGAGATCGAAACTTCTATTGGAAATCTGACATACGATCATTTGGTTATTGCTACAGGTTCTGCAACCAATTTCTTTGGAAGTGAGAATATAGAAAAGTACACAATGGAAATGAAAAGTGTACCACAATCTTTGAACATTAGAAGTTTGATTATAGAAAACTTCGAAGAAGCTTTACTAACATCGGATCTCGCCGAAAGAAATGCACTAATGAACTTTGTCATAGTTGGTGGCGGACCAACCGGAGTTGAGTTAGCAGGTGCTTTAGCCGAAATGAAAAAAGGCATACTTCCAAAAGATTATCCAGATCTAGATATACGTCAGATGCAAATCAATCTCATCCAGGGATCGGATCGACTCTTAGATGCTATGAGCAAAAAAGCGTCGAAAAGAGCAGAAGACTTTTTAACTCGCTTAGGGGTAGATATCTGGAAAAACTTGTATGTTAATGACTATGATGGGAAAACGGTTCACACAAATAATGATAAAACATTTGAGGCTGCAACTGTTATATGGGCCGCTGGTGTTACTGGAGAACTCATCAATGGATTAGATGCCGAGGCCTTAATAGAGCGAGCGGGCAGAATTAAAGTGGATGCACATAACTTAGTAGTAGGCAGCGATAATATTTACGCTATTGGCGATGTTGCTAGCATGAGTTCAGAAGAATATCCTCATGGCCATCCTATGATGGCGCGACCAGCCATTCAGCAGGGGAAACTACTAGCCAAGAATTTACTGGCTACATTAAAAGGAAAGAAACTAAAACCTTTTAAATATAATGACAAGGGCTCTATGGCAACTATCGGTAGAAATAAAGCTGTAGTAGATCTACCAAATTTTAAATTCCAAGGTTTCTTTGCATGGTTCGTTTGGATGTTTGTACACCTGTTCTCTTTAATAGGTTTTAGAAATAAAGTGATTGTCTTTATGAATTGGGTGTACAATTATATCCGATTTGATAGAGAAACTAGGCTGATCATTCGCCCATTTAAAAACAAGAATAAATACTCTTTTAGAGACGAAGATGCCTAAAACCTCATCCCATATAAAATGTTCTGAGTGTGGTGTTTTTTCATCCAATTCTGATCATTGCGAAAGTTGTGGCGTATTAATCTCTTATCAAAAAAAAGTTACCCTAAAGAGAGAAGCACAAGTGCAAAAACGAATTGACAAAGCCAAATATGAACTGGAACATCCTAATTTAGCTGAACGCCTTAAAGAGCATCCCTTTTTCCTATATAAAGTTATCGGTTGGATATTGTATTCAGCGTTTCTTGTTGTGAGCGCTTTAGGAGCGTTTTTAGCTTGGTTCTTTGCCATGGTGGCCGCTGGGTAATATGAGGGTTACGTTTCTCACATATTATTATATCTTTTCGCTAATACTAGGAACCGCTGTTTATTTTGGACAACTATATCAAGTTCAACTTCCAAGAATTGTTCGTTTTTACTTGAATGACTTCCTCATCGTTCCTATCATTCTGACCACTAGCCTGTTTATCTTACGTTGGAGTAGAAATGATAAAAGTTATCAAATATCAATTTGGATAGTTTTGTATCTATCTGCATTATACAGTGTTATATTTGAATATGTATTGCCAAAATTTCATCCTAGATACACAGCAGATAGTATTGATGTTATTTTGTACTTTGCGAGCGGATGCATCTTCTACATCCTTCAAAAAAACAAGAATGAGCAACTCAAAACTTTCTAATACAACTGTTACACGAATCGGGAAGGCCATTCTTTATATTGAAGAGAATTTACAAAAGAAATTGCTTTTAGAAGACATTGCTCAAAAAGCTCATTTCTCACCTTATCATTTCCATCGATTGTTCTCGGCCGTGGTTGGAGAGACACTTAACAATTTTATTTCTCGAAAGCGTATTGAGCGAGCTGCTTCTCACTTAATGAATAAAAAAACCATTCCGGTTACCGAAGTAGCTGATCGTGTTGGTTTTTCTAGCTTATCATCATTTTCAAGAGCTTTTAAAAAATTCTACGGGATGAGTCCAATAGAGTTTCGAGATATAAGTCCTGAAAAATTTAGCAAGATTTGTAAAACGAAAAGCAAGAATGGTCAAGTCACCATTTCTTTCGAGCAATACATTTGCAACATTAATAACTCTTTAAATTGGTTAAAAATGAATGCAAAAACAGAAGTTAAAATGACAGACGAGTTACACTTAGCTTATATGAGTCATCAGGGAAAAATAGATCATATTGGAAGTGCCTATGACAGATTGGTACGCTGGGCTACTCCTAGAGGGTTCATGGAGCAAAAAGACGTAAAGATGGTAACTATCTATCATGACAGCCCAAAAATATCCGATCCAAATAATCTTAGAATGAGTGCATGCATTGTTCTAAACACTCCTATTCGGAAAGATGACGAAATAGGTCTACGTACTTTAGAAGCATGTAAGTGTATAGTTACCAAATTTGAAATAACTCCTTATGAATTTCAACAAGCCTGGGAATCTAGTTTTGTATGGATGATTGAAAATGGATATCAAAAAGCAGATAAGGACCCTTTTGAAATCTATTATAACAATTATATAGATCATCCAGAGAAAAAATTTATAGTTGATCTCTGTATTCCTGTAGCGTAACTTACACATACGATTATGAAGCACGAATGGAGAAAAAAGGAAAAGCAATTTTACCTTCCAAAAGAAACCCCAGAAAAAATTTACATTCCCGAATTCAATTTTTTTACAATTTCAGGACAAGGAAACCCAAATAGCACAAATTTTTCAGATCACATTGCCGCTTTGTATGCGGTTTCTTATGGAGTAAAAATGAGTTTAAAAAAGAATCCTATATTAAAAGAATATACAGATTATACCGTATATCCGTTAGAAGGTGTTTGGGATATTTCGGCAGAAGCGAAACAACATTTTAACTCTAATGTTGGAATTGACAAGAACGAACTGGTGTATAAAATAATGATTCGTCAGCCCAGTTTTATTACTTTAGAGTATGCTTCTGAAATTATGGAGCAGGTAAAGGCTAAAAAACCAAATCTCAACATAGAACGTACCTCTTTTGAAAAAATAACAGAGGGCGACTGTATTCAAATGCTTCATGTTGGTCCTTTCGAGAACGAACCTCAATCCTTTGCAGTCATGGAGGAGTTTGCCAGTAATCTAGGTTTTAAAAGAATTTCAAAAAAGCACAAAGAAATCTATTTATCTGATTTTAGAAAAGTTCCCAAGGAGAAACTAAAGACTGTTTTGCGTTTTAAACTTTCCTAAAAACAATTCATCATTACTTTTTTACAACTCGGTATTTCTTTTTAGAAAGGCCTGTTCGTTTGTTACACATTTGTACTATCAAATTAACAAAACATGAAAAAATTACTATTCGTATTAAGTATTATTAGTCATTTCGCTTTAACTGCGCAAACTACTATTTCAGGTAAAGTAACTGACACAAAAGGAGAAGCCATTTTTGGAGCCAATGTATATTTAAAAGGTACCTATGATGGTACTTCAACAGATGAAAATGGAGGCTTTTCTTTTAAAAGTTCTGAGACAGGAAAACAAATATTGATCGTTTCATTTCTTTCCTATGAAGAATTCTCATTGGAGGTAGACATAAAATCCATGAACAAATTGACCATCAAATTAAAGGAAGATGTAAATACTCTGGATGCTGTAATTATAAGTACCAGTACTTTTGAGGCAGGAGATAATGCTAAGGTAACAGCATTAAAGCCATTAGATGTTGTTACTACAGCGAGTGCACTAGGCGACTTTGTTGGGGCCTTGCAAACCTTACCCGGAACAACTACCGTTGCAGAAGATGGAAGACTATTCGTTAGAGGTGGTGACGCTGAAGAAACACAAATCTTTATAGATGGTATGCGAGTGTTTACTCCTTTTGCACCCAGTGCCAATAATATTCCTACTAGAGGTCGATTCTCACCTTTCTTGTTTAAAGGAATCTCCTTTTCAACAGGTGGATACTCTGCCGAATATGGACAGGCACTATCGAGTGTATTAGCACTAAATACGATCGATGAACCTGTACAAGAAAAAACAGATTTGGCTTTTATGACCGTAGGTCTAGGGGTAGGAAACACGCAAAAATGGGAGAAAAGTTCATTTAGTATCAATACATCCTATATTAATTTAGCACCATACTTAGAGGCTTTTCCAGATAGAAATACCTGGAACAAACCTATCCAGGCAGCAAGTGGTGAAATGGTATATAGATATAAGTTTGAAAATGATGGTTTACTAAAGCTTTACAGCGCTTTTAGCTATACAGATTTTGACTTGGTACAAGAAGACATCAATTTCGCAAATGGATTGCGATTTGGATTACAGAATAGAAACTTGTACTTCAACGGATCTTATAGAGGTTTTTTAGAAAACAACTGGACGCTGCATACGGGTGTTTCATTTACTAATGACAATTCCCAAATAAAATTCGAGGACGATCTAATAACGGACAATGAAAATTCTGCTCACATTAAATTTAAATTAAAGAAACGTTTTAGTAGTCGTTTTAAACTCAACTTCGGTACTGAATATTTTATGACAAGCTTTAACGAAGATTATGTTGAAGCAGTCAATGGAACGTTTAACACACAATTCAACAACAATATTGCAGGCGCATATGCTGAAGCTGATATTTTCTTTTCAAAAGAACTGGGAGCAAAAGCGGGAGTACGTTATGAGTATTCAGAGTTACTGAATGAATCTACCCTATCTCCACGACTATCATTGGCATACAAATCTGGAGAGAATGCACAGTTCTCTATAGCTTATGGACAATTTTATCAAAATCCAAAAAATGAATACCTAAAATTCAATCAGGATTTCACGGCTGAAAACACGACCCATTGGATTGCAAATTATCAATATGTAAAAAACAAAAAGATCTTCAGAGTAGATGCATATTATAAAAAGTATAATGACCTTGTAAAATACGATACGCAAGTAGCAACCATTGCTTCTAACTTTACCAACGGAGGAAATGGTTTTGCCAAAGGTGTAGATATTTTTTGGAGAGATAATGGTTCTATTAAAAATACAGACTATTGGATTTCCTACTCATATCTGGACACGGAGCGTGATTATAAAAATTATCCGGTAAAAGCTAGACCAAATTTTGCAGCTGCTCATAATCTGTCAGTTGTTGGGAAACACTGGATTGAAAACTGGAAAAGTCAAGTTGGTATTAGCTATAGTTTCGCTACTGGAAGAAATTATACAAATCCCAATGAAGCAGGGTTTTTGAACGCACAAACAAAAAATTACAACTCCATTAGTTTAAACTGGGCTTACTTAATTAGTCAACAGAAAATTTTATATTTCTCTGTGAACAATGTTTTGGGCACGAAGAATATCTTTGGATATAATTATGCAAATCAACCTAATATGAATGGTGTTTTTGACAGACAAGCTATTGTACCAAATGCTGACTCTTTCTTTTTTGTAGGCTTCTTTTGGACGATTAGCGATAATAAAAACACAAATCAGTTAGACAATCTGTAAAAACAACAATTGAGTATATGAAAACAACAATTCGGTATAATAAATGTTATCATATCAACGAAAGATCGGATATTTGAACTGTAAAAATAAAGCACATGAAAAACCTATTCTTTATTCTCTTAGTATTTCTGGCAAGTCAGTATACAGCTTCCCAAGAAAAAGAAGACATTATGTTACAAATTGAAGTTAATGTCACTAAATATGATAAAGGAAAGATTTACTTGGCACTCTATGACGATGAGGAACATTATATGAAAAAGACCTATATGAGTTCTTCCGAGGAAGTAGAAGATCATAAAGTGACCATTATTTTCAAGGGTTTAAAAAAAGGAGAATATGCGTTCTCATTGTTTCACGACGTGAATAGTAATGGGAAATTGGATAATAATTTCTTTGGGATTCCGAAAGAACCTTATGGTTTTTCAAATCATCAAAAAGGAAGGTTCGGGCCACCTAAGTTTGACAAAGTAAAGTTTACAGTTAAAGAAAACACACACCAAAAAGTAACGATAAAATAAAAACGACTCTTTAAAAAAGAGATTACACTAACACTTTTAAAATCAATTAATTATGAAAAAACTATGTTTATTCATCGGGGTATTATTTGCTCTAAACACAAGTGCACAGACTCAGTATGAAAAAGGAATGACTAAAGCATTTGAGCTTTGGGGACAAGGAAAACTAACGGCTTCAGCTAACTTATTTGAACGTATTTCTAAAGCCGAAAAGGACAACTGGCTACCATCTTATTATGCAGGATATGTAACTGTGATGTCTGCTTTTGGCATCAAAGACGAAGCTACATTAAAAGTAACTTTAGACAAGGCTAAATCCTTATTGGGTGCCGCTGAAGCTATTTCACCGAATAATCCTGAGATCATGATTATGCAAGCCCTGCATAACACGGCATATATTGCCTTTGACGGTCAGAAATATGGCATGACATTGTCAGGTAAGAATGTGGAGATTTATACCAAGGCTTTAAAAATTGCACCTAATAATCCAAGAGTAATTCTTGGAAAAGCCGAATGGGATATGGGCGGCGCTAAATTCTTTGGAAAATCTGTAGAGCCTTACTGTAAAGATATTCAGAGAGCCTTAGAATTGTTTAAAACAGAAAAGGTAACCAAGAAGTTTTACCCAAGCTGGGGCAAAGAACGTGCAGAACAAGTATTAGCACAAAGCTGCGGTAATAAGTAATAAGATGAATTCATTATTTATTAGAAGAGTACTAGCTTTCTCTATTGATTATATGATCATTATAATATATGCAGTATTGCTCTTTTTAGTGAGTACTCTTCTAACAAATAATTTTGATGTTAATTTAAATTTTGAAAGTCCTTTTAAAAATCAAATTTTAGGATTCTTTTCTTTAACTCTACCCATATTCCTATACTTCTATCTTTCTGAAAAAAGTAGTCACAATGCTACTATAGGAAAAGAGGTAATGAGGCTCAAGGTTATACCAAGTAATGGAAACATCTTTTTAAGAAATTTCCTAAAGTTCTTACCATGGGAAATTGCACATATGGGTGTATATCAAGTTGTTTTTTATGATCAACAACAATTAGACATGCCAATATGGGTGTGGGGCCTACTCATTGTTCCACAAGCAATTGTTCTTGGATACATATTAAGCGTATTACGATTAAAAGGAGTTAGCAGTATCTACGACAAAATCTCGAATACTAGAATAAAATTAAGTAGCAAATAAATACAACTATCACAATCAAAATAGGTTTAAAAATATCGCCAACTTTTACGTTTCTTTTTATCTCTTTTTCCGTGTATAGAGTATTAAATTTTTTCTTTCCAAAAGAATAAAAATATCGTAGAATAGCCCCAAACCATTCGGACGAGTTTCTTTTTCGATCTATAGGGTCTTGGTAGTAAATGTCTTTATTCCTTTCATCTTTATTTTCCATTTACCCTAAAATCTTAGCAATTAGATCTTCCTTTCCTTGATCATCATTTCCAAATAACCAACGAAGTGTATTGTCTTCCCAAATCTCATCATACTGTTTTTTGTTAATGACATCTCTGTCAATAGCCAAATCCAATAATTTTCCTGGGTAAGAGGATTGTGCATCACTTTCCATTTCTCCTAAAGGATATGGATCATCCAGCCCCATAATCACTTGATTTGAACCTTGACGTTCAATCATTAGTTTCAGTGAATCTGTATCGTGTACAAGTGTATCAAAATAAATATTCGGATGTCCTACTGCTTTTCTAGGATGTGTCTTTCCTTCAAATAGATCAGGCCTTCCATCAAATCCCTGAATTCGTCTTCCTAAATTCATTTGTGCGAGTTGACCTCCATGTGCAAAGCATGTTCTAATATTCGGAAAACGCTCTTGCATTCCATTCAATGTATAAAAATGGTAGGCATCTCCACATTGCGCCAACATCCAAATCAGATGAAAACGCCATGCAGTATTTTCCAACTTGATCATTTTATCACCGTCATACGGGTGAATTTCTATAGCTAGTTTATATTTATCTGCCAATTCAAAAATAGGGTCATTTTCCTTGTCAAAAACACTACGCCACTGCCCTATTGAATCCATAAAGTGTGTGGGTAGACACAAAACTTTTAGTCCTAATTCTTCTACACAACGTTCCATTTCCCATAAAGCTCCTTGTATAAAACCAGGATGCACTACAAAACCACAAGTAAACTTAGATGGATTATCGTGTTGTACTTTTGCATTAAAATCATTTTGGAAACGCAAAGCCTTCTTCATTTGTTCTAAGCGCAATCCATTTCCGTATAATTGAGATAAATTCAAAACCACAGCATGATCTAAACGATTTTTCTCCATCCATTCTAATTTTTCATTTAAGAAAAAACTAGAATCTGTCACAGGTCGTTTCCACCCTTTCTGCAACATATATTTTCGTTCATCGTCTACCCAAAATATTTCCTTTTCCTTCATAAATTGAGGAATTTCCTCTGGATAAGGAAGTAAGTGTGAGTGCCCGTTTATTCTTAATTTACGTTTCACGTGTTTAAATTTTTTATCTATCAATTTAAAAATTAAATATAAAATTGAGAACTCGTGTAATCACTCCGTTCTCGTATTAAAAATTTAAGTTTTACTACAAAAATACTTCTCAAATTTATTAATACTCGTTTCATTCTTTTTTGTTTGGCTGTATACAAAACATGGTACCCTGAAGGGTAGCAAATAGTTGCTCTTCTTGATCGTCCGTAATAGTTGCCTCACAAAAAACGAGGTTCTTACCAGACTTGATTACTTTTCCTGTAGCTATAATTTTTTCAGCATCCGCAGGCCTCATAAGATTCGTCTTAAACTCAACGCTTAAAACTTCTGCTCCTTCTGGCATCGTCGTCATAGCTGCATATCCACAGGCAACATCTGCAATACTGGTAATCACTCCAGCATGAAAAAAACCATGCTGTTGTGTCAATCCTTCATTCCGTTCACAGCTTATTTTAACCATACCAGTTTCAATTGCTATGATTTTAGCTCCCAAGGTTTTCATAAAACCTTGTTTATTAAAACTTTTTTTGGCTGTTTCGATCATATACTTATACCAACTTAGCGGGTGCTTCCATTTTAGTTCCACATTTAGAGCAGGTACATTTTTGCGTGTCCGAGTAGTACTTATCGAAAATGATTGGCATGTCTGTTTCAATGTTGTCTAATGCAAATGGTTCTCTGTATAATTGATTTCCACAATTTTCACAGTACCATTCTAAAGCGTCCATCATTCCTTCTGAACGAGGATACTCGATGACCAATCCAACAGTATTGGCTTTTCTTTGGGGTGAATGCGGTACTTTAGCCGGTAGCAGGTATATATCTCCTTCATTGATCTCCACATCAACCATTTCACCTTCGTGATTAATGATCTTTAAGACCATATCTCCTTCTATTTGATGGAAGAATTCCGGTGTCTCATTATAATGATAATCCTTTCTGCTGTTTGGACCACCAACAACCATGATAATAAACTCTCCATCCTTCCATACACATTTATTACCAACAGGTGGTTTTAACAGATGTCGATTTTCATCGATCCACTGCTTAAAATTCAAAGGTGATACTATCTTACTCATGGTCATTTGTTTTAAAATCTTGATTAATTTCTATAAATCTACAAAGATTTTGTTCGTCCACCATCAACAGGTAAATTAATTCCATTAATATAGCTTGCTTTTTCACTTGCAAGAAAAGTAACTGCTGCCGCAGTTTCTTCTGGTTTTGCAAAGCGTTTTGCTGGAACAAATCCTTTCATCATCTTCGTCATTTCTTCTTCTGATGTATTGGCTTTAGCAGCCTTTACAGTAATAATTTGATCTAAACGAGCAGTATCCGTAAATCCTGGCAATACATTATTCATGGTAATTCCGAATTCAGCCAACTCTCCTGCCATGGTCTTCGACCAATTGGCTACAGCATTTCTAATGGTATTACTCACTCCTAAACCTGGAATGGGTTCTTTAACAGATGTTGAAATAATATTAATGATGCGTCCATATCCTTCTGATTTCATAAAAGGTACCACGGATTGTACTAAGATTTGATTTACGATAATATGCATTTGAAATGCATCTGAAAACTGCTCCGGACTGGCTTCATAAATAGATCCACTTTTGGGGCCTCCAGTATTATTAATGAGAATATGATATTTGTTATTATGACTAATTGCACTCTTAACATTTTCAGAATTGGAAAAGTCTGCTACTAAATAATTGTGATGTTGATCTCCAGAATTCGGTAATTCCGCCAACACCTTTTTCAAGACTTCCTCATTTCTAGCTAATAGTGTCACATTTGCTCCTTCTTCTGCTAATGCCATCGCAGTTGCCTTTCCTATACCCTGTGTACTTCCGCATACCAAGGCGTTTTTATTTTGTAAGTTCAGATTCATTATTTACATTTTATTTTCTATCATATTCTTTACTTTCACAGCTTTTTCAAAATCATTAAGTTTGTGAGTTTTAATCCACCATGTGGCTACTTCCATCAACAATTTTGGATCTTCATTTTTATTCTTGAAAAAAGCATAAAAAGACAAACCTACATTGCCTCCTTTTTTAGCGATCTTTTCATCACAAACCTGGACAATCTTATGTCTTATCTCTTTATTCATAAATTTCTTTAGCTCGATCACTCATTCTATCCATCAACTTTTCAGGGCTTTTCACCACTTCAAACCCGAATTTTTCATATAACGAATGTGCATCTCTAGTTGCCAACATCCATTTATCTATATTCTTCAAACTTGGATAGCTCAGTATCTTATCCATTAATAGTTGACCATACCCATTTCCTTGTTCTTCGTCAATCACAAATACATCTAATAAATAGGCAAAGAAGATCATATCTGTCATTACTCTGGAATAGGCTATTTGCTTTCCATGTTTAAACAACCCAAAATTAATCGAATTCTCTAAGGCTATTTTTTGTTCTTCATAGGTACGAATGGTTCCCCAATACGAATTCTTTACAAATTCAAAGATCATATCCAGATCCATATCCTCGGTCTTTGCAGAAAAGTAAATATTGCCGTTGACCTTAATCATACTTAATACAGATGTTTTTAGGCTCTGTAAAGAAACGTAACGCTTCAAAACCTCCTTCTCTTCCTACTCCCGACGCTTTTGCTCCACCAAATGGAGTTCTTAAATCACGTAGCAACCAAGTATTCACCCAAACAATCCCAGATTGCAATTGCTTAGATAATCGCATGGTTCTTTGTAAATCATTGGTCCATAAAGTTGCAGAAAGGCCATAAGACACATCGTTCGCCATGGCTAAGACCTCTTCTTCTGTCTCAAAAGACATGATCGTAACTACTGGGCCGAAAATCTCTTCTTGATTTAAGACACATTGATTGTCCGTAACTTCTATAACGGTTGGTTGTAGATAATATCCGTCTTCAAATCCATCAAGACTCACTTTATTTCCTCCGAATATCACTTCCCCTCCATAATCCTCAGCATTATCAATATAAGACTTCACTTTTTCCAAATGAGATTTAGACACTAATGCTCCTATATTGGTCTCATTGTCAAATGGATTTCCAACTTTCAATTCCGATACTTTCTCAATAAAATCCTTTTTGAATTGCTCATAGATGGATGCTTCTACAAAAATTCGACTGCCACACAAACAGATCTGTCCTTGATTGGCAAAAGATGAACGCACCGTAGTTCGCAACATATCCTCATAATTGGAATCCGCAAAAATGAGATTAGGATTCTTCCCTCCTAACTCTAATGATAATTTTTTAAACATCGGTGCTGCTACTCGAGCAATATGTGCACCTGTTTTAGTACCTCCTGTAAACGAGATCGCTTTGATATCTGGATGTTCTACGATGGCTTGACCTGTTGTTGTTCCCAGTCCATGAACAATATTCAATACACCTGGAGGCAAGCCTGCTTCGGTACAAATCTCTCCCAGTAAATAAGCTGTCATAGGAGTCACTTCGCTTGGTTTAGCCACCACACAATTCCCTGCCGCTATTGCTGGGGCAATTTTCCATGTAAAAAGGTATAACGGTAAGTTCCAAGGAGAAATACACCCTACAACTCCGATCGGCTGGCGTAAAGTGAAATTCATGGCACTTAATCCAACACTTTCATGTGCTTCTGATGCAAATTGCGTAATCGCATTTGCAAAGAATTGAAAGTTTGCAGACCCTCTAGGAATATCAACTGCAGTTGCTAATTTTAATGGTTTCCCATTATCTTTTGATTCCGCTGCTGCTAATTCAGGTAACTTATCGGTAATCAATTGGGCTATCTTGGATAAGATTCTTGATCGCTCTTCTAACGTAGTGTTGGACCATTTTGGAAACGCTATTTTGGCGGCTTCATATGCTTTCGATACATCTTCCCTTCCTGAATTTGGAATCTGACTATACACCACTCCATTTGATGGGTTGTAATTGTCGATCCACCTGTCAGCGACAGGAGACAAGTATTCTCCGTTGATGTAGTTTTGTATTTTAAGCATTCTTATGATTCTATAAATTTAATTTTCCCTTCTATTTCTGAAAACATCCTATCACTAAAAAACTCTTTCTTTACTTTTATAAAGGTCTTCAACTTTTTCCACTCTTTTATATTTTCTAACCAGTATTCTTTGCATGTTTCGTCAATTACTGACATTAAAAGATCTCCTTCATAAAAAGTAGCTTCTACTAAAATATTTTCATTTAATTTTTCTATTGCTAAGGGTATCATATATTTTAAGCTAAAGCCCTGACCAATCAGCGTCCTTAAATCCTCAACTTTAAAATCCCTCAATGCTTTTCTTCTCAACTTATGACAAGTTACAACCACATTTGAATGAAATTGAGGTTCTCCCCAATATTCACTTTCTAATTGTTCCAATGTCAAATGAGTTTTCATCTTCATATCACCTACTTTAACTAATTATCTTTTTCTCTAACCATCCCATAGGAATTTCTTGATTACTGAACTCTAAATGTATCACTCTTCTATCAGATTCTGAAATTGATTTATTGGATGCATGTAATAGTAACGGTTTCATTAACATGACACCTCCTTTTTCTACTTCACATATAACTTCATTCCCGTAGGTCGATTTATTAAAATTCTCATCAACTCTAATAATTCCCTTTTTATGAGATTTTTCAATAACTCTAAGAGCTCCATTCGTATCATCGACTTCATCTAAATGAATTCTAAAGGTAACCATACCATCTAAAATATTCTTCGGAGGAATAACTCCCAACTGATTCTTTTTCAGTGTCCAGTTTGTATAACCTTCAACTTCAACCCTCTCCTTAACGCTAATACTTATATCTTGATGATAACTAACAAACCAGTTAGTTCCCTTTTGTTTATTGAAATATATACCTTTGGAAAGGAAGTAATCTTCTCCACATACGGATAGAAACAGCTCTTTAAACATAGTATTGTTGAAAATGATTTCTTGTACTTCTGGAATCTTATTAACCAGTTGTCTAATTGAAAAATCCGTGCTATTGCCTTCTATATACTCAATTAATGTATTTAGTTCCTTTTCACTAAAAATGCTTCCAGTTACAGAGAAACCTTTTTCCTTCAGTTTATTTTTATTTCTTAGGAATTTTCCCATTCTGTAAATTAATGTAATTAGCTTGTTTTCTTATATGCCGTTACCTTAATCTCTACCACCAAATCTGGATGCGGCAATTGATGAACGGCTACTGTTGTTCTTGTAGGGCCTGTCTCCTTATCGAAGAACTCAGCATAGGCTTTATTGTAGCCTGCAAAATCATTCATATTCACCAAAAATGTAGAAACATCTACCACATCTTTTATACTTGCCCCAACCGTCTGCAAATTCTTATCAATATTGCGTAGCACTTCCCTAGTTTGTGCTTCAATGTTTAACCGTTTTGTTCCCATTTCGTCTATGATATCAACACCAGCTATGGTATTGTCTGCTCTTCGGGAACTCGTTCCAGAAACAAAAATAAAATCTCCCACTATCTTTACATGCGGGTAAGCTCCTCTAGGTGTTACTTTTTTACTCATTTCTAAATTCTTTAATCTTTTTTTGATAGTTTTTTATGATTTTACAGTTCTTTTTCCTTAGCGCTCTACTTTCACCAGGTCTTCTATTATATCGGATATTTTTATCACACAGCCCTATGTGCATTTGTCCCTCAAGTTCATATACAAATAAAAACCATTGATCATTCTTTTGCACGTATAATCCACATGCAGCACTATCTTGAGCTGTTCTAATTTTTACAGTTTTCTTGGTATTTCCTTTGATAGCATCGTCAACTCTGAATGTAATTATATTTTGCCAATTTTTCTTGTCATGCGAAACCTTCAATACCTCGCCTTTTATTATATAGCTAGCATTATCCACATGTTTTTTACTGAATTTACTTCGGATACAAGAGCAAGCCACAACAGAAGCCGAAACGAGTAGGAATAATATGGTCACATTTTTTTTCATTGGGCTAATTCTAATAATTTCTTTGTTGTTCTCCAGTTTCTAGAAGTAGCAGATACATTTAGCTTCTTTTCAAAAACATTGATTGTTAACTTACTTCTTCCAAAACCGTTTGGACAGTAAATATACACTACATCTTCTAAAATAGTGAATTGATCTTCTTCTGCCCTATTTATCTCAACGTCTGTTTTTGTAGCCACCTTACTCAAAAAAATGACAGCTACTACCTTTTCATTGTCTACTGGATAAGGGTTTCCTTGAATTGCTTTTTCTATACTTTTAACCGTTCTGGCAATTACAGGAACATCGTATCCAAATTTTGATTTGATTCCTACTTTTATTTCTTTTTCAAGAACCAGTTTCTCTTTTTCAGAATCCAAAATGATGTTTCCACTTTGGATATACGTTTGCACATTTTCATATCCCAATTCAGACAATAATTCACGTAAATCTTGCATTGGGAGTTTGTTTTTCCCAGATACGTTGATTCCTCTTAATAAGACAATATATCTTGTCATACGAGTTATTTTAACATCTTACCTGTTTCTTCCTGCACCCTTTTCAAAACCACCGTCAACTCTTCTTTTGACATTTCTAACGAAGTAGAAACTTCATTGCCTTCAACCATGCTTAATAATGCTTTATCCTGAGCTCTTCCCTTGGTCATCGCCTCGTGATAACCAATATCTTCATTGAACGTTACTAATGAATATTTTGAAAAGTATTCTGTCGGAAATGTTTTTTCCAAATCCATTTCTATTTTTCTCTTTTCCTTAAAAACTGGGTTTGCCACATGATCTCTCATTTCAGCATAATTTTCGACTGCTAAATACCCAATGGCGTCTGCATCTTGTTTTCTTGCTTTTTGATATGCCGAAAAGATTTTTCCCCAGTCGGATTCATCACTTTCATATTGATCTAAAACTCTGTCCAATACCACTACATCTTCAAAGGAAGCATTCATTCCCTGTCCATAAAAAGGCACCACAGCATGCGCGGCATCTCCCATCAAGATTGTGTTTCCTTTATAATACCACGGTACGCATTTTACCGTACCTAATCTTCCCGTTGGATTGTTTTCAAACTCTTCCAATATATTCGGAATCAATGTTAAAGCATCGGGAAATTGCTTCTTAAAAAAGTCTTTAATGTGTTCTTCTGACGCTAATTCTTTGAAATTATACTCGCCTTCTTCATGACCTAGAAATAGTGTTACCGTAAAACTTCCATCCATATTTGGTAAGGCAATCAACATATAATCTCCTCTCGGCCAGATATGTAAATGGTCTTTACTGATTCTATGTGTTCCTTTAGCATCTGCTAAAATTTCCAGTTCCTTATATCCATGTGTTAAGAATTCTTGTGAAACTTTGAAATCGGAAAACTGTTTTTCGTAACTCTTTCTAAGGGACGAACCGGCACCATCTGTTCCAAAAATAACATCCGCATTTATCGTAAATTGTTTTTTGGTTTGGTATGATTCGAACGCTACCGTCTTCCTTTCAACATCCACATCTAAACATTTATTATTAAAATGTATGTTCACATTTTCATGCTTTTCAGCTTCTGTTAGTAAAATTCCATTTAGATCTCCTCTTGAAATGGAATTGATATATTCTCCTGCTCTACCCGAATAATTAGAGGCAAACGTATTTCCTTGCCTGTCATGCATCAATCTTCCATACATAGGAATGCATATTTCTTTAGCCTTCTCTTCTACACCCGCCAAACGCAATGCTTTTAATCCTCTATCTGACAATGCTAAGTTAATGGACCTTCCAGCTGAAATATCCGTAGTACGTAAATCGGGGCGACTTTCATAAACTTCTACTTGATAGCCTCTTTGCGCTAACCGCAATGCCAATAAGGAACCACATAACCCAGCTCCAATTATTAATATGTTTTCTTTTTTGTTCATTTTAATTTTGTCAGGTCGAACTCAGTCAAAACCTAATTTTGAGACCTCTCGACTGCGCTCGAGGTGACATCCATTATTTTAATACGTTTTTCAAAGTTTCTACCATTCGATATACATCTTCAAAACTATTATACATCGGTACGGGTGCACAACGAATCACGTCGGGTTCTCTCCAATCGGTAATTATATGGTTATCGGTTAGTTTTTGATGTAAGCTTTTGTCTGCGTTTTTCACCTGAATAGACAATTGACACCCTCTTTCTTTTGGGTTGGATGGTGTAATGATCTTAATATCTCTTGAACCAATTTCATTGATCAAGAACTCAAAATAACCTGTCAACTTCTCTGATTTTTTGCGTAAAGCATCCATTCCAACTTTTTCAAACAGATCCAACGACGCCTTAATAGCTGCCATGGATAAAATGGGTGGGTTGCTCAATTGCCATCCTTCTGCTCCGGACATTACGTCAAAAGGTTGACGCATATTGAAGCGAGTTTCCTTATTGTGATTCCACCAACCTGAAAATCGCGGTAAATCTTTAGTATGTGCATGTTTTTCGTGCACAAATAAACCTGCTAAGCTTCCTGGTCCTGAATTTAAGTATTTATAGGTACACCAAGCCGCAAAATCAACACCACTATCATGCAAATTCGGTTGTATATTTCCAGCTCCGTGTGCTAAATCTATTCCGACCATGCAATTCTTCGCATGTCCCAATTGAGCGATTCTTTTTATATCTAAATACTGGCCTGTATAATAGTTGACTCCTCCTATCATTAACAAAGAAATTTCATCTCCCTGCTCTTCAAGAATAGTCTCCAAATCCTCCATTCTCAATAGTTCCTCTCCATCTCTTGGTTTCCATTCTACCAAGCCTTCTTTGGCATCAAATCCATGAAATTCTAACTGAGATTGCACCGCATATCTATCCGATGGAAAAGCATCACTTTCAATAAGTATCTTGTACTTCGTTTTTGTAGGCTGATAAAACGATACCATTAACAAATGAAGGTTGGTCGTAAGTGTATTCATTACTACCACTTCAATAGGTTTTGCTCCTACAATCTTTGCCATATTTTCCGTTAAAAACTCATGGTATGGCATCCAGGGGTTAGCTGCCTCAAAATGACCTTCTACACCATAATTTGCCCAATCATCTAACTCTTGTTGAATATAATCCTGCGTTGCCTTTGGTTGCAACCCTAAGGAATTCCCTGTAAAATACAACCAATCCTTTCCTTTGATATTTTTAGGAATATGGTATTCGTTTCTTAAATAGGACAGTGGATCTTCTTGATCTAATCGTTGAGCGTAATCTAGCGTAGTTTGGTACTTCATTAGCAAAAAAATGACAGCTTTAAGCCGATTTTGTATTTCTTATTCTGTAAAAATAAGGAATAAAAATCGATACTTAATTGTCATTTCGAAATGAGTTTTGACATCGTCAAGATGATTGAGAAATCTCTTTATTAAGATTTCTCACATTCGTTCGAAATGATATACTTTACTTCAAAATTCAATTTGAAAGTATTTACTAGTAAAGCACTCTAAACTTTATCGTGCCTTCTATCTTTTTTAAAGCTTTAATCACCTTTTTGTTGTACTCTTTATCGATATCGGTAATTACATACCCAACCTTAGCATCTGTAGATAAGTACTGACCAGTAATGTTCAATTCGAACTCTGCCAACACTTTGTTAATACTCGCCATAATACCAGGTACATTTTTATGGATATGTAAGAATCGGTGTGCATTTACCTGTCTAGGTAATCTTATATTTGGGAAATTCACAGCATCTACTGTATTTCCTGAGTTAATATAAGCCATGATTTTACCTGGTACAAAATCCGCAATATCTTTTTGAGCTTCTTCTGTACTTCCTCCAACATGCGGAGTCAAAATTACATTTGGCAAACCTCTTAGTTCTGTATAATAATCACCATTTGCCTTAGGTTCTTTAGGATACACATCCACTGCAGCTCCAGCCAATCTTCCTACCTCCAAAGCCTTTTTAAGTGCCTTCATATCTACTACAAAACCTCTTGAAAGATTGATGAGATAAGCACCTTCTTTCATCAGCGCAAACTCATCGTCTCCTATAAAATTTTCATTTGCCTGGTTATCATCAATATGTAAAGTAATTACATCTGCCATAGATAATAATTCCGAAAGTTTTTCCACTCGAACTGCATTTCCTAAGGCTAATTTATCCTCTACATCGTAATAATACACCTTCATTCCAAGCGCCTCAGCCAAAACGGACAATTGCTTTCCGATATTTCCGTACCCTACAATTCCCAGTTTTTTACCACGTACTTCTTTAGCTCCTTGAGCTGTTTTGTTCCATAGCCCATTGTGTAATTCTGTACTACGTTGAAAAACGCTTCGCATTAACATAATGATCTCTCCAATTGCTAACTCAACAACGGAACGTGTATTACTATAAGGGGCGTTAAATACAATCACTCCATTTTCCTTAGCTGCGTCTAAGTCTATTTGTTTTGTGCCAATACAAAAAGCACCAACAGCCATTAATTTCTTTGCGGATCCTATAACTTTTCTAGTCACTTGAGTTTTAGAACGTATACCCAGCACATGAACCCCTTTCAATTTTTCAATTAGCTCATCTTCAGATAAACTTGTCGATACTGTCTCTACGGTAAAACCATCCTTAGATAATTTTGCAAAAGCATCGGGGTGCACATTCTCCAATAACAACATTTTGATCCTATTCTTGGGATAGGAAATATTTCTAGGCAATTTATTTACATATAAGAATTCATCAAAATTAGGAGCAATATGATCTGCATTCTCTATGGTTCTATCTCTAACAACATTCTCTGTGTACGCAAAAAAACGATCAGCAACTCCTGCTTCCTTGGTCACGTAATCACTATAACCATCTCCAATCACTTGCACCTCTCCTTCCAGATTCAAATCTTTTAAACATTTTATCTTTCCGTTATGCGTAGATAATACATTATCAGCATCAAAGCCTATAATTCTATCATCCTCATCAAATTCAAATGTGTTTGCATACACTCTTTCAGACGGAATATTATAATCTTTAACGATATCATCTATAAATTCTTTGAATCCGCATGAGATGACATAAATATCTTCTGAATAGTTTTCAAAGAATTCCTTATTCCTTTCTATTGAAGTTGACACCTTTTTTCTCAACTCATCAATCAATAAAGAAAGATCGGATTTCTTAGCATTTAGCAATTTTATACGTCTGTCTAATGATTCCGTAAACGAAATCTCACCATCTATACCTAAATTGGTAATGTCAACTATCTCCTGAATAATCTCAGCTTTCTGAGGGTTATTCACTAATGTAATCTCTGCCAGAACATCTAACGCTTCTACCCTAGTCAATGTGCTATCAAAATCAAATACAAAGTTTCTCTTTGTTGGGATCATGTCTAAATTTTACAAGGGATAAACTTACAAAATGAAGTGTTAATATGATACTTTTATTATACCTTTTTACTAAACCGTTTTCTTAATTCTATATTGGGTAAAGAATTCACATACAACTTACTAAATGATACAGGAAATGTAGTTTCCTTAGGAGATCATCAAAAGGGATAACCACCAAAAAATGGGAATCGCCTCTACAAAAAAGGAGCTATAATATTTAGGTTGATCTTCTTTGGCTCTCATTAAGAAAACAAGAATGACAAAGAAGAATATCATAAATACATTTTTAAAAGATGTGTTTGATGCCTCCATAAATTCAATCGTCAATGCAAACAACATTAACGCCAATCCAAATCTTTTGGTCTGAGCCACACCAATCCTTTGAGGAATGGTTTGAAGAGAGACCTCATCATACCTTAGGTCCCGGATATCGAAAGGTAGGATAAGAACTACTACAAGAAGAAATCGTTGTACTGCCAACAAGATTGCACTTGCTTCTATAGGTTCTTCCATGTGATATATCGGTAATAATACTGTCGTAGCCGCCCAAATGAAAGCTATTACCAAAACCTTCAAATGTCCAATGCTTCTCAAATTTTTTTGAAAACCACTTAAAAAAGGTACTGCATATAGCACAGTGAGAATTCCGAACGGCACAAAAAACAACAAGGTTCTAATGGGTAATTTATATGCATACCAGCACATAGCAATAAAACAAACCAGTGAAAAAAGCTGAATGATCCGTAAATTTTTAGTTAAGCTCATATGGTGTAATTTTGCAACTCCCGCATATTTCACAAAATTATACCCCGATATGGTAGCAAAAAAAATAAAGTAGTCAAGGTCCTCTTGATAATCAATTCCAAAATACAATGCCGTGATCCTTGTAAAAGCATAAACTGCTAAAGCTACGTGAATACTGGAGTTGATATAAAAATCAAAAATCACTTTTAGAAAACTCATATTACAAAAATAAGTATTCTTTTTACAATAGGAACCTTTTATATAGGCATCGTTTTTTTTATGATAATTGACATATTCTAAATCTCTTTTTTTCACTATTTTTGATACGCAAAATTTAACATACAACTAATGAATACAAATTCGTTTCAACTAAGGCATATTGGTCCTAATCCATCAGAACAGGAGCAGCTATTGTCTGCTATTGGTGTATCCAGTTTAGAACAACTAATTGATGAAACTATCCCAGATGATATTAGATTAACGGCACCTTTACAATTAGACGCTCCAATGAGCGAATATGAATACTTAAACCATATAGAAGCGGTTTCTAAAAAAAATAAAGTATTTCGAAGTTATATTGGACTGGGGTATCATGAAGCGATTATACCTAGTGTAATTAAAAGAAATATTTTAGAAAATCCAGGATGGTATACGGCATATACCCCGTATCAAGCTGAGATTGCACAGGGAAGATTGGAGGCATTACTAAATTATCAAACAATGATTTGTGATTTAACTGGAATGGAGTTAGCGAATGCTTCATTGTTAGATGAATCTACGGCTGCTGCTGAAGCAATGGCCTTATTATATGATGTACGAGAGAGACCTCAGAAAAAAGCAGGCGTAAATAAATTCTTTGTTTCTGAAGAAATATTACCACAAACTTTATCGGTTTTACAAACTAGAGCGATTCCTATTGGCGTCGAATTAATTGTTGGTAATCATGAAGAGTTTGATTTTTCCGATGAATTTTACGGAGCCATTGTTCAATATCCTGGAAAACATGGACAGGTATATGATTATACAGGTTTTGTAGGAAAAGCGAATGCTAACGGAATCAAAGTTGCAGTTGCTGCGGACATCTTATCATTGGTAAAGTTAAAAGCACCAGCCGAATTTGGCGCAGATGTCGTTGTAGGAACTACACAACGTTTTGGTATTCCACTGGGCTATGGTGGTCCTCACGCTGGTTATTTTGCAACTAAAGAAGCATATAAAAGAAGTATTCCAGGAAGAATTATTGGAGTTACTAAGGATAGAGATGGCGGTAGAGCATTACGTATGGCCTTACAAACTCGCGAACAACATATTAAGCGTGAAAAAGCAACTTCTAACATTTGCACAGCACAAGTATTATTGGCGGTAATGGCTGGAATGTATGCCGTTTTTCATGGTAAAAACGGAATGCAGTTTATTGCGGATAGTGTACACACGAGTACAACCACGCTAGCCAATGCCTTAACTGATTTAGGTTTTGAACAAACCAATTCACATTATTTCGATACGATTACTGTAAAAACAGAAGCCGCTGCCTTAAGAACGGTTGCAGAAGCAAATGAAATCAACTTTAATTATATAGATAATAATACCATTTCAATTTCTATAAACGAAACTGTTGGACTAAAAGAAATCAATGCTATTGTGCATACCTTCACGACAGCTTTTAACTTGCCAACAACAGAAGTGGATACTTTTGTAAAGACCGATGTAATTCCTGATTTAGCTAAAAGAAATACCTCTTTCTTAGACAACGAAGTATTTAATTCCTATCAATCAGAGACTGAAATGATGCGTTATATCAAACGTTTGGAACGTAAAGATTTAGCATTGAATCATTCCATGATTTCTTTAGGTTCTTGTACTATGAAATTAAATGCAGCTTCTGAAATGCTACCATTGAGTTTGGCAAATTGGGGAAATATTCATCCTTTTGTTCCTCTAGATCAAGCTCAAGGATATCAAGAGGTACTGAAGAAATTAGAAGAACAATTAAACGTAATTACTGGTTTTGCTGGTACCTCATTACAACCTAATTCGGGTGCGCAAGGTGAATTTGCTGGACTAATGACTATTAGAGCGTATCATCATAGTAATGGAGATTACCATAGAAACATCTGTTTAATTCCTGCTTCTGCGCATGGAACCAATCCTGCTTCAGCAGTGATGGCAGGAATGAAGGTAATTGTAACCAAAACAGCAGATAATGGAAATATTGATGTTGAAGATTTAAGAGCGAAAGCGATTGAACATAAGGATAATTTAGCAGCGTTAATGGTTACTTATCCTTCTACACATGGAGTATATGAAAGTGCTATTAAAGAAATTACGCAAATTATTCATGATAATGGTGGTCAAGTCTATATGGATGGCGCAAATATGAATGCTCAGGTTGGATTAACAAACCCTGCAACTATTGGTGCTGATGTATGTCATTTAAATCTGCACAAAACATTTGCAATACCACATGGAGGTGGTGGTCCAGGTGTTGGGCCTATTTGTGTGGCTCCACAATTGGTTCCATTCTTACCTTCGAATCCAGTAGTAATACCCACAGGAGGTAATCAAGCAATCACTGCTATTTCTGCTGCTCCTTGGGGTAGTGCTTTGGCTTGTTTGATTTCTTATGGATATATTACCATGTTAGGAGCACAAGGCGTAACAGATTCAACTCGACTGGCTATTCTCAATGCTAATTATATCAAAGAACGCTTACACGGTCATTACGAAACGTTGTATTCTGGAGAAATGGGTAGAGCTGCGCATGAAATGATTATTGATTGTCGTGATTTTAAAGAAAATGGCATTGAAGTGGTAGATATTGCAAAACGTTTAATGGATTACGGATTCCATGCGCCAACAGTATCCTTCCCTGTAGCTGGAACTATGATGATAGAACCTACGGAATCTGAAAATAAAGCAGAATTAGATCGCTTTTGTGATTCAATGATCTCTATTCGTAAAGAGATTGCTTTTGCTAAAAAGGAAGACCCAAACAATGTGCTAAAGAATGCACCCCATACGATGGCTATGGTAACAAACGATGAATGGGATTTCCCGTATTCTAGACAAGAAGCGGCATTCCCACTAGAGTTTGTCTCAGATACTAAATTCTGGCCAAGTGTGCGTCGTGTTGATGAAGCTTTTGGTGATAGAAACTTAATCTGTTCTTGTAATCCTATTGAGGATTATATGGAAGCATAAAGAGAAACTAGTACTCTTATAATATATAAACTCAGCAATTGAATTGCTGAGTTTTTTATGCCCATTTATCACAAAATCAACAGCACGTCACAAAAGTGATCCATAGGCAATTGCTAATCTTTAATTTTAGAGTATTAAAACACCCAGTATGAAAATTCTACACTGGCTATTATTCATTTTAGTCCTTCTTTGTATTTCAACAACGATACATTCACAAGAGTATCAGATTCTTTTTACCAAACAGATTAATGGTTCAGATCAATTATTTACATTAGATTCCTATGGAACTTTAAAACAAATTACCAAACATCCAAGAAAAGATAGTAGTCCGGTAATTTCTCCTAGCGGAAGTCATATTATATTTACCTCTGAACGTGTTGGCTGGTGGAAAATCTGGTCTATGGATATCAAAAAGAATTCATTTAAACAGTTAACAAATTCAAATGCTGCGACATACAATCCTTCATGGTCTCCTAATGGTAAAAAAATTGTGTTTGTTTCTTCAAAAAGTGGCAATAGTGACATCTATATAATGGATAAAAGAGGTCAAAAGCAAAAACGAATTACCCGAAGTAAAAAAACAGATACTATGCCTATGTGGGGAAATGATAATTTTATCTACTATTCTTCAGAAATTGATGGAATTTACCAAATCGTAAAAATAAAACCCGATGGCTCTGGCAGACACATAATTACTACCGGTACTAGCAATAAGTTTGCCCCTCAATTATCTAAGGATAAAAAGAAGATTCTCTATTATGGAGACAAGGATGGTAATCTCGAGATTTACGTGTATGACATCCTGGACAAAAAGACAACGCGCATTACAAAAAATCCTTTAATGGATATACGTCCTAAATGGTCCTTTGATGATACCAAGATTGTATTTGAAAGAGGTAATAAAAGAAATAATCAGCATATATATATTATGAATGCAGATGGAAGCAATCAAAAAAAGTTGACTAATAGAAACTACAACTATGCGCCATCATTCATCCCTATAAAATTCAAAATAGAATGAATAAAAAAAGCCTCGACAATGTCGAGGCTTTATATGCTTTAAATTCTAAAAGATTACTTTTTGAATTTTGAGTATTTGTTTTTGAATTTGTCAATACGTCCTGCAGTATCAACTAATTTAGACTTACCAGTGTAAAATGGGTGAGATGTTCTAGAAATCTCTAATTTTACTAAAGGATACTCAGTACCGTCAACATCTAAAGTTTCTTTTGTGTTGGCAGTAGAACGTGTTAAAAAAACATCTCCATTAGACATGTCTTTAAATGCTACCATTCTATAATTTTCTGGATGAATTCCTTTTTTCATTGTATATACTTTTAATACTTTAACTTATATTTATCTCCGAGTAAAGTTGGTAAAGCTATTACTCTAAAAATAGTTAAATACTCACTTTTAACTATCGAGGGTGCAAATTTAACCATATTTTTCTATTTACAAACAAATAAATTATTTTATTTGTATAAAACAATCTCAAATGAATTTCAAAAAGTATAGTATCCTTTGTTTATTGACTATCACGCTGTTATCTTCTTGTGACACGCCCTATAAATTTAAAGTTGATGCTCCTAAGTCGGTCAAAATGAATGGTTCGTTTACAGTGAAGCTGACTGAAAAAAACAATCAACCTATAGATTCGGTACAATTTTTTGTAAATGGAGTACCATATGCCTCGGATGCAAAACATAGTTTTTCGGCAAATTCTGCTAACATTGGTTTAGGAAAACATGCGCTTAAAGCGTTGGTATTCTATCCAGGAAAAGTAAAAAGATTAAACAACACTATAGAAATATTTTCTGACTTCGCCCCTGCCATTTATACGTACAAAATTATAAATACCTATCCTCATGATGCTAAAGCATATACACAGGGCTTAGAATATCATAATGGATTTCTATATGAAAGTACAGGACAACGTGGTGCATCTTCCATAAGAAAAGTAGAAATTAAAACAGGGAAAGTATTACAGAAGATAGATATTGATAAAAAGTATTTTGGAGAAGGTATCACCATCTTTAACGATAAGATCCATTTTCTAACTTGGCAATCGAAAAAAGGTTTTGTCTATGATCTAAAAACCTTGAAAAAAGAAAAAGAGTTTGCATATGGAAAAAGTTCAGAAGGCTGGGGCTTTACTCACAATGATTCTGAATTAATTAAATCTGATGGAACTTATAAGATCTGGTTCCTGGACCCTGAAACGCATAAAGAAAAAAGAGCTATTCAGGTGTATCACCATAAAGGAAGCGTAAAAGATTTAAACGAGTTGGAACTGATCAATGGAGATATTTATGCCAATTATTGGAAAAAGCCAACAATCGCAATTATCGATGCTTCAACAGGAGCTGTAAAAGGATTGGCCAATTTATCTGGGCTTCAAAACCAAATTAAGAAAAGCCAAAAACTTGAAACGGATGATGTATTAAACGGAATTGCTTTTGATGCTAAAAACAATAGATTATTTGTTACAGGGAAAAATTGGGGGAAATTATTTGAGATTGAATTGGTAAAAAAGCAATAATAGAACCGAATAAAAGTTATATTTTTAGCTAAATTTATTGCATGAGATATCTAGTATCTGCCTTACTACTCTTACTTCTAATTTCTATCACTTCCTGTAGAAAAGATTTTAGCACGATCCCAAGTTCGGGAAACCTTGCATTTTCTAAGGACACGGTATATCTAGATACTGTTTTTACCAATATTGGATCGGCTACCTATAATTTAAAAGTATACAACAGAAGTAATAGTGACATTACAATCCCAGACATTCGCTTGGAAAATGGTACGAGTTCTAAGTACAGATTAAATGTTGATGGAGTTCCTGGAAAGGCTTTTCAAAATGTAGATATTTTGGCTAAAGACAGTATATTCATTTTTATTGAAACTACCATTGATATTACTTCGGTAACCAATCCATTATACACAGATAAGATCTTATTCGATACAGGTTCGAATCAACAAGATGTAGATCTAGTTACGCTAGTACAAGACGCTAGATTCATTTATCCTGGCCGGGATCCAGTAACCATGGACATAGATGTGCTTACCTTAGATGGCCAACCCACTACAATACATGGGCGCTTTTTAGAAGACAGTGAGCTGACATTTACCAATGCGAAACCCTATGTAGTTTATGGATATGCTGCAGTACCTGCGAATAAAACGTTGACCATTGAGGCTGGTGCCAGAATTCATTTTCATAGCGATTCTGGATTAATTGTAGACGATGGCGGTAGCTTGAAAGTAAACGGTTCTTTGACTGATAAAGTGACTTTTGAAGGGGATCGGTTAGAGCATTCTTTCAGTACCATTCCTGGACAATGGGGTACCATATGGATGCGTGCCGGTAGTATTGACAACGAAATACATCACGCCATTATAAAGAATGGTATTGTTGGTGTTTTGGTGGACTCGATTTCCGATACTACCACAAGAACCTTAACGCTAACCAATACTGAGATTTATAATCATTCAAATTACGGAATCCTTGGTAGGGAAACCAATATCCAGGGAACAAATCTTGTCCTTGGAAATGCTGGACAGGCGTCTTTAGCAGCGACCATAGGAGGAACTTATAATTTTACACATTCAACCTTTGCTAATTATTGGAACAACGGTATTAGGCAGTTACCTACGGTTTTAGTGAACAACTTTTTTACGTTTACCAATAGTAGCGGTCAAGAAGTAACAGAGACCAGAGATTTACATGCCGCCAATTTCAACAACTGTATCATTGATGGGAATTCCAATATTGAGTTTATCTTAGATAAGGTAGATGGTAGCCTCTTTAATTTTAGCACTACAAATTGTATGATCCAGTTCAATGATATTAATGGCACGTATGCTGGGGTTTCTGAGCTTGATTTTACAAATGCTACTAAGTATCCTGGAGTCATATTAAATGGTACTCCTCATTTTAGAAACACTGCTATCAATGACTTCATTATTGGGAACATGAGTGATGCGATTAACAAGGCCAATGGTGCATTTTCTGCACTTGTACCTTTAGATATATTGGGAGTTGATAGAACAAGCATGCCCGATATTGGAGCGTATCAGCATATTACTTTTTAAGGTTTTCTGACTTTCTTTTTTTATAAAAATCATACAGCGAAAAAAAGCCTATTGCCGTCCAAACAGTCCGGTACAACCATATATTGATCTCAAAATTTAAAAATCTAGGAGTAAACGTTTCACTAACAAAACTCTTCATTAGGAATGCGATACAAACACCTCCGATAATTATTCCAGTGTATTTCATTGCAAACTTTATTCTTGGTTATATTTTGTAACACTATTAGTATATCATTCACCTCATTCGTTACACTGATAAAATATAATTTTCAACGGTCTCAAAAAATCGCTGTTTATCATCTACATAAATAGCTAAGGAAGATGCTTTTTTCTTCAATCCATAAAACCCTGAAAATTGTTCTTCGTTATTAAAATGTAGAATCACATTATGTTCTGTAAGTCCTCCTAAGGGAGAAAAAGGCACAATACTTTTATCCTCAGGAAGGTCTTTATTAGACAATTCTACTTCTCGAATGTTATGTAACGATACAGACCATTCTGAAAAGAATCCAAATCGCAATATTAATTCCTTCTCTTTCATATCAACTGTAATGGGTCTTTTAGAAATAGATCTGGCCAAAGCAAAAATTTGCAATGCTGTATAAGCACTTAATATGGTAAGAATCCAAGCCGCCACGGAGCTCCATTTCAGCAGTAAGAAATGTACAGCAAAGGTTTCAATGAGAATTACCATTAAGAATCCAACTATAATGGAAAGCGTAGTACTCTTTTTATGGTATGAAAATTCATCTTTCTTAAGTTTTTTCTTTCTCCAATGTATAAAACCATAGTACACCACTGAAATCTCCGTAACTAAGATTGCCGCTACCTGCTGGGGCAACACTTCAGAAGCGGCCTTTTTCATCGCTGTGTAAAAATCTCCTGAATTCTTTTGTTCTTTATAGGATCTGGATATCTTCACTGTTTTATAAACAACGAAACTTAATACCGTAACCTCTACAATCGGTATCGCAAATACTTTTATTGCCGTCAATAAAGATTGGTTTTCTTCTGGTAGTGCGAAACTCAAAACCACTATACCTAATACGAACATACTCAGTACCGTAATTTTAGGGATGTTTCGTTTACGTATGATTAAAAAGTAAACGAATGGAATCGTGATTAAGAAGTCTATGGTAATGGCTGTTGACAACGCGCTTGCATTTTGTACGAATGCTTGAGATTGTATGATCAACAATAAACTTATTCCAAACAAAACGGGAATAAAAAGTGGTACCATTTTATTCCCGTATCGAAGTATATTTTTCATCTAAATTGATTTATCAATTCTACATAATTAGTAGAAAATCAACGAAATATGTTACATAAAAAACCTATTTTTTATACACTTTTCCATCTTTCATTACGAACACCACATTTTCCATTGTTTTAATGTTCTTTGTCGGATCTTCATCAACAGCAATGATATCTGCAAAGAATCCTTTCTTTACTTGACCTATTTCGTTATCCATTTTTAAGATCATCGCATTCGTAATGGTCGCTGATTGTATTGCTTCCATTGCTGGCATTCCAACTTCGACCATATAGCCAAATTCTTTTCCGTTTTTTCCATGTGTAAAAACACCTGCATCAGTTCCAAAAGCAATTCCAACACCTTTCTTATATGCTCTTGCAAATGTCCCTTGAATTTGTGGTCCAACTGCCAATGCCTTTGGCACAACAATCGCTGGATAATATCCTTTTACTTTAGCCTTCTCTTCTACTTCCTTTCCTGCAGTAATGGTAGGAACTAAATAGGCATCATGTTTTTTCATCAGCTCCATCGTTGCATCACTCATATACGTTCCATGCTCAATAGTTTTTACGCCTCCGATAATAGCTCTTTGCATTCCAGCATCGCCGTGTGCATGCGCAGCAACGTGCATTCCGTAATCTTTGGCCGTTTCGCATATTGCCTTAATTTCTTCTACGGTAAATTGCGGATTATCTCCGCTCTTCGCCACACTTAATACGCCTCCTGTTGCCGTTATTTTAATACAATCTGCTCCATTTTTATATCGCTGACGTACTGCTTTCTTAGCATCATCAACACCATTCACCACACCATCTTTCGGCCCAGGGTTTCCAACCAATTTTCTACTACTTCCATTTGTTGGATCTGCATGACCTCCTGTTGTTGCCAAAGATTTACCTGCCGTAAACACCCTTGGCCCAACTATTTTACCTGCATCAATCGCTTTTCGCAAGGATATATTAACTCCAGAACCCCCTAGATCACGTACAGTGGTAAATCCTGCCAGTAGCGTAGTTTTGGCGTAACCAGTTGAATTAAAAGCCACATCAGATGGATTTAAAATATATCTTTCTAATCTTGTTTTCGGTCCAAATTCATGTTCTATATGTACATGCATATCTATTAAGCCAGGTAATACCACCTTATTTTTAAGATCTATAGACGCATCTCCTTTAGCTTTACCTTTTATATAGCCGTTTAACACATCTACAATTTTGTTCTTCTCAACAACTACTGTCTTTTTTGTCAACACTTTTCCCGATTTGGTGTCAACCAATTTTCCACAATGGATATATGTTTTTTGAGCAAAAATGTGCGTTGCTAAAAATAATAATGATAGGGTGATTAGTAATTTTCTCATTGTTGTTTGTTTATTGCCTAAATGTATGAAAAAATGACTAGATTGCTCTTTGAAATGAATAGGAAAGCATGAAGAATATTATTATTACAGGAACCAGTAGAGGTATTGGTTTTGCCTTAGCTCAACATTTCGCTAAGAACGGACACAATGTATTAGCAATCTCCAGAAATACAGCAACTATTGACAACCTCAATCTTTCAAATATTACAGCTTTATCGGTTGATCTTTCGGAATCTAGTGATTTAAAAAAAGTCTCTGATTTTGTAAATTCAAAATGGGATCATGTTGATATTGTAGTTAATAATGCAGGAATGTTAATCAATAAACCCTTTTCAGAATTGACCGAAAAAGATTTTATAGATGTATATAAAGTAAATGTATTTGGTGTTGCGGCCATCACGAAATTATTGATTCCTTTTATGCAATCTGGAGGGCATGTAGTAACCATGAGTAGTATGGGTGGCATTCAAGGAAGCATGAAGTTTCCTGGACTTGCGGCATATAGCTCTGCAAAAGGAGCCGTTATTACCCTTTCAGAAGTTTTGGCAGAGGAATATAAAGAATCTGGCATTGCTTTTAATGTATTAGCCATTGGTGCCGTCCAAACGGAAATGCTGGAAGAAGCTTTCCCAGGATACCAAGCGCCTTTATCCGCTCCTCAAATGGCAGATTATGTATACAATTTTGCGCTAACTGGTAATCAGTTTTACAATGGTAAAGTTTTACAAGTCTCAAATTCTACACCATAAGATCGAACTTTGAATTTTCAAGAGTACATCCCTGAAACAGCAGTTCCTTCCGTCACATCTTTGATTTCTGAATATAATATTAATCTAAAGATCGTCAATGAACGTCAAACAAAGCATGGTGATTTTAGGAGACTTCCCAATGGTCAATTTTTGATAACCGTTAACAACAATCTCAATCAATATCAATTCTTGCTAACGTTTATTCATGAAATTGCGCATCACGTAACCTATCAAAAATACGGTCGTGTTAAACCTCATGGGAAGGAATGGAAGATGACATTTCAACATTTAATGCTTCCCTTTTTAACCTCTGAGATATATCCTGAGGCTATATTAAAACCACTAGCTCAATACCTAAAGAACCCTAAAGCAAGTACTGGTTCTGATGTAAACTTAACACTAGCTTTAAAAGAAGGTATCGCTCCTAAAGGAAAGAGTTTTATCTTTGACGTTCCAATGGATGGTAGTTTTACTTTTAAAGGGAAGCTATATAAACGAGGAAAAAAAAGAAGAACGCGATATGAATGTCTGCAAGTTTCGACAAATAAAATGTATTTGTTCAATCAAAATGCAGAAGTAAAAACTATAGAACATGAATAACTATTATGCGGTAATTATGGCCGGTGGTGTCGGATCGAGGTTTTGGCCAGTAAGCACGCAAGAATTCCCTAAACAATTTCATGATATGCTGGGGGCAGGAGAGTCGTTAATTCAAAGGACTTTCAATAGAATTAATGGACTAGTTCCTTCTGAAAATATATTGATTGCCACAAATGAACGCTATGAAAATCTAGTTTTAGAACAATTGCCTAAAGTCTCTAAAAACCAATTACTTTTAGAACCTATCATGCGAAATACTGCGCCCTGCATTCTGTATGCCGCGTTAAAAATATATGATCAAAACAAAGATGGTGTAATGTTAGTGGCTCCTTCGGATCATTGGATCAATAATGAAGCAGAGTTTATTCGAAACATCGAAACATCTTTTAAAGCTTCTTCTGAGAATGATATCTTAATGACTTTAGGAATACAACCCAATTCTCCAAATACAGGGTATGGTTATATTCAGTTTGAAGAAGGCTCAAATGATATAAAAAAGGTGAAAAACTTTACGGAGAAACCAAATCTGGAAACGGCAGAAAAATTCTTAGCTAGTGGAGACTATCTATGGAATGCCGGCATCTTCGTTTGGTCTGCAAAGAGTATCATTGAAGCATTCCAATCACATTTACCAGAGATGATCTCGCTGTTCAATGAGAGCGGCACCTACAATACAGAAAATGAAAAGTCCTTTATAAAAGATCATTATAAGGATGCCGAAAATATCTCAATTGATTTTGGTATTATGGAACGTGCTGGCAATGTACATGTACTTCCTGTTGATTTTGGATGGAATGACTTAGGAACCTGGGGCTCTTTATACAACAAGTTAGAAAAGGATGCTCATAAAAATGCTACTGTCGGTGCAGATACTATTTTTAGAGACGCCAATGGAAACATGATAAAAACGCAAAATGGAAAAAAAGTAGTGATCCAGGGATTATCAGATTTCATAATTGTTGAAAAAGAAGATGTATTATTGATCTGTCCGAAAAAGGATGAACAAGATATTAAGCAAATTGTCTCGGAAGTACGGGATACTTTTGGAGATTCACAAGTCTAAAAAAAAGCACCATATGGTGCTTTTTTTATTTTTCTCTTTTAATATATAATGTATCTAAGCCTAATTCTCCTTGCATCCAGGCTCTCAATTCATTCTCTTTAATCGAAATGATACTATCACTCAAATTTGGTTGCCAGGAAATCATGGCAACTGGAATCGTGTCAATTTTGATAAAATCCTTTGACGATAGAACGTTAGCAAACCCAATAGTATTGATATCAATATACCTAATCTTCGCTTGTTGCGCAATTCTGCTAAAAGCAATGGCCTTTTGATTATTTGCTTGTGCATCTTGCTCTATTCTATTATTTAAGGAAGTGATTGTTTCTTCTAAATCCTTGATTTTATTTTGTAATCCTTCTATAATATTCTTGCTCTCCCTTAGCTCATCTCTTTTTTCCTGATAAGCGGTGGTGATCAGATCAAAACTTTTTGTATCACTTCCCTTTATCTTCAATTTTACATCCACCAGATTCGCATATCTAGGGTCGTTTACCAATTGGTTTTTTAAAGAGTTCTCCTCCGCTACATTGACCTCATTAAAAAAGTTCAAGTTGAGCGTTTTGGTTTGCATATCAAAATCTTCATCCATTAATTGGTACGAAGGATTTGCATTAATTTCGTTTTTAATAAAAGCTGCAATCTGATTATTGATTTTGTTTTCCTTATACACCGTTATAAAAGTAAAAACAGCAGGAATCATTACTACAATACCTACTACTGCAGCAATCGTTTTATAGCGTTTTCTTTTAGCAGAATTCGCATACTTATGCATTGGGAAGTTCAATAGTTTCAATACGATGAAAGTAGCGAGTGCAATAAAAATAGTATTGATCGTAAACAAGTACATAGCTTGTGAGAAATATACCAAGTTCCCTTCGGCTAAACCATACCCGGCGGTACATAAAGGAGGCATTAAAGCGGTTGCAATAGCTACCCCAAATATTACAGAAGCAATGGTTCCTTTTTTTGTTCTAGCAACCATTAATGCTAAACCTCCAAAGAACGCTATTAACACATCTCTAATATCTGGTTTTGTTCTACCCAATAACTCAGAGGTATCTTCGCTTAGCGGAAATAAATAGAAGAATAAGAATGATGCGAATAAACTCAGAACGATCATCGTTGCCAAATTCACCGCCGATTTTTTAAAAGTATCTATATCATTCAAAGCAAATGACATTCCAACGCCCAGTATTGGCCCCATTAAGGGCGATATTAACATGGCTCCTATTACCACTGCCGTTGAATTTGCATTCAGTCCAATGGACGCAACAAACACTGCGAATATGAGAATCCAAGCAGTGGCTCCTTTGAATGGAATATCATTTTTTATCGCCTCTACGGTAGCCGCATGATCAGTGTCATGCCTAAAGTCTAATAACTCAACTAAAAACCTCTTTATACTTTCAAATAAGCCCCTAGCATCTTTTTGAACATCTTGTTTGGACTGCTCTACATTATCTTTGACAGGCTGCTCTTCCATAAATTCAATTCTCTTTTTAGATTACCATGGAAATATACAAAAACAAATCGTACTACTTGAAAACAATTAAAAATCAACGATGAATCCAAACCTTGGTAAAACCGTTCCATTTTCGTTCTTAATCTCTTCTAGAATATATCTATTAGCGTCATTTGGATCTATTAATGGATTCCCGTTAACATCTAAGCTTGGAGTAAGAAATGGTTGCTCGAGTGCTTTATTGTTTAATAGATTCTGAATATCGACATAGAAGTTTAATGCCCACTTCTTCCAATACCACGTTTTATCAATTCTAACATCCAGCTGAGAAAAAGCATTGAATCGTGCGGTATTCAATTGTGTGAAATCTAAGATTCCCTGATTCGCGACATTGTAATTCGAGATCAAACTTGAGGCATTCATATCATAAGGTGTATAGGGCCTACCTCCAACCAAGCGGTACTTTACACCAATCTCCCAGTTTTTTTGAAGCTTTTTACCGCCAGTAAATGTCAATAGATGTCTATTATCCCATGTGGCTGGTATAAATTGATTTGAAGCATTCTTAAATTCACTGCGAACATATGTATAGGACAGTATTCCATATAGTCCATCATATGATTTTTTCTGCGCCAAAAGTTCAAAACCAAAAGCTCTTCCTTCAGAATTTGATGTTACTTCTTCTGTCCCCACTACGCCAAAATCGGATCCCAGATTTGCCAAACTAATTTGATCTCTTAACGAAAAAGGATAGTTACTATATCTCTTATAAAATCCTTCTAAAGTCAGTTTGATCGTTTCTGTCGGTTTATTTTCAAGGCCCAAAACAACATGGGTTGCCTTTAAGAATTTTAACCTATCTCTATTCACTAATACACTTGCATTATTTCTAAACCCTAGTATGGTATACGCTGGCAGTTGTTGATAGATCCCAGTTGTGGCATTTAAAGACCATGTATTACTTAACGCATAGTTCACAGAAATCCTAGGAGAGAACTGATTCCATGGGTTTTTCATTTCACTATTATAGTCATTTGCATCCAGCCTGAAACCAGCAGAAAGTGAAAGCCTATCCCCAAAATAACGTTTCGATAATTGTCCAAATAACGCATATTTAAACATGTTTAGCTTCGTGTGATAATTTCGAACATCTACTCCTGAGCTATTGGCTATTTGTTGAAACGTTGTATTCTTGTAAGTAGACTGCTCTAATCCCACGCCAACATTTATTGAGTAACCATTTAAAGTAAATCTATTCTCAAATCTAAACCTGTTCTCAATCTCTCTAGAATCGTAATCTAATAAGAGGTCAGTTACTATTCCAGAATTCTGAAAATACTTAATCGCGCTATTATCCCAAACACTTCTGCTTAGCACAAATTGTTGTGTGCCATGTTCTTTAAAAACCTTGTAATTTGCACCGATGGTATAATTCCATTGATTCTGAACAGGAATATTTGCCAATATATATCGATTTCTTTTCAAAGTTTCTTCATCACTTACATCGTTGTTAACCTCTTCATTCAATTCAAAAGTATCTATAGCTCCAATACCTATAATGGACAGTTGACTATTTTCGAACTCTGTTTTTATATTGAATTGAAAGTCATTGTAAGTAGGCAAAAAAGGTAGTTTAATAAGTTTAAAGAGTACCTGTAAATAGGACTGTCGAACAGATGCTATTAAAGTTGTATTCTTACCTAAAGGTCCATCTATGGTAATTCCAGCATCTGATGTTCCTAAAGTAGCTCTAAAATCAAACCGATCGGGGTTTCCTGTTTTTTGAGTAAATTCTATAACTGAACTTAACGTGTTTCCCCTATTCGCAGAAAAAGCACTGGAATAAAAATCAACATTTCGTATTAAATCTGTATTCACGATTCCGACTGGGCCGCCAGTAGCTCCTTGGGTTTGGAAATGGTTGATAACTGGAACCTCTATCCCGTCTAGGTAAAACTTATTTTCTGAAGGAGCCCCTCCTCTAATGATAATATCATTCCTAAACCCAGGATTAGAAGCTACTCCAGGCAATGACTGTAGCACCTTTAATATGTCTCTGTTTCCTCCAGGTATTTTTTCTATTTCTGCTAAACCTAATGATTTTAGAGATAATGGGTTCTCAATGTTTTTTTTAAATAGCTTTCTCTTGATCACAACCTCGTCTAATGCACTATTTTCCTCTTCCAATTCAATAAGGATATAGGGTGTTTTTTCTTGTGTAACTAGGTAATCTGAGGAAAGTATCGTTTTATAACCTAGATATGAAGCTTGGATTTTTACATAACCAAAAGGAGCATTTTCAATCTCAAAAGTTCCATCATCTTTAGTAACTCCTCCAACAGATGTTCCTACAATACTAATATTCACAGAAACGAGCGGTTCTCTAGTTGCTGCATCAATTACTTTACCACTAATTCTTCCTTGTGAAAGCACAGAGGAAATAGACAATAACAGCGCGAAAGAGAGAGCTATGGTATGTTTCAATTTTTGTTTAATTTATTCTAATTATCATTAAACAAAAATAAGTTTTTCTTTTCAAATAGGAAAGTCTTGAAAACAAAAAAGCTTCTCAAATTTGAGAAGCTTTTGTGACCGGGCTGGGGCTCGAACCCAGGACCCTCTCCTTAAAAGGGAGATGCTCTACCAACTGAGCTACCCGGTCATCCTTTCTTAGCGGGTGCAAATATAGAAACCTATTTCATAAAAACCAAAGGAATTTTTTATTTTGTTTCATTTAAATATGCCTCTCGAACTTTCTTAAATAATTTGGAACTATACACAAATTTTACAACCGACTCATTATCAGTTTTAAAGATATCATCCTTAGTTCCTTCCCATGCTTTTACACCATCTTTCAAAAAAACTATTTTCTCTCCGATCTCCATAACCGAGTTCATATCATGGGTATTAATGACCGTAGTAATTTGGTATTCGTGCGTAATTTCTTGTACAAGATTATCTATCAATATTGCCGTGTTAGGATCTAATCCTGAATTAGGCTCATCACAGAATAAATATTTAGGATTCATCACAATCGCTCTAGCAATGGCAACTCTTTTTTGCATTCCTCCAGAAAGCTCTGCTGGCAACTTAAAATTTGAGTTTTCCAAATCTACTCTTTGTAACACAAAGTTGACCCGATCTAACATTTCATCTTCAGGTTGTTTTGTAAACATTTTTAGCGGAAACATAACATT
Organism: Asprobacillus argus; assembly: GCF_032248395.1. NCBI lineage: Bacteria > Pseudomonadati > Bacteroidota > Flavobacteriia > Flavobacteriales > Flavobacteriaceae > Asprobacillus > Asprobacillus argus. The sequence continues at coordinate 39,889 of NZ_JAVTTO010000004.1, read as the reverse complement.
TTCCTGAACGGTTTGAGAATCAAACAGCGCACTTCCTTGAAATACCATCCCAATTTCTTGACGCCATTCTCTTTTCTGTTCTAACGTAAAGTCAATATTCAATTTTCCGTCATAGGAAATCGTTCCTTCTTCTGGAGTATGCAGTCCAATTAATGACTTTAGGAATACGGTTTTTCCGGAACCACTTTGACCAATGATCAAACTTGTTTTACCTGGTTCAAAAGTGGTTGTAATTCCCTTTAACACCTGAACATCATTAAATCCTTTATGTAAATTTTTGACTTCTATCATTATGTTAACAACATTTGTGTTAAAAAGTAATTGGCAATTACAATTAATATAATGGTCCAAACTACAGATTGAGTACTTGCTTTTCCTACTGCTATGGAACCTCCTTTTACATAGTATCCATGATACGAAGGAACTGTTGCAATTAAAAAGGCAAAGACCAATGTCTTTACAAGGGCATATTTAATTAGAAAAGGATCAAACTGCAATTGTACTCCATATAAAAAATCGACATGAGAAAAGATTCCAGAAGTAACTCCGGCAACCCATCCTCCTAAAATTCCTAAAAACATGGACAGCACAATTAAAAATGGGTAGAAGAAAACAGTAGCCAATACTTTTGGAAAGACTAGGTGGTTTATCGAGTTTATCCCCATCACTTCCAAGGCATCTATTTGCTCTGTTACCCGCATTGTACCAATACTAGACGTTATATACGACCCTACTTTTCCTGCCAAAATAATAGAGCAAAATGTAGGAGCAAACTCTAAAATGATAGATCTCTTCGTGGCAAATCCAATTAAATATTGCGGTATAAAAGGTGATTCGATATTCAAGGCAGTCTGTAACGCAATAACTCCGCCAATAAAAAAAGAAATGAACATAATAATACCCAATGACTTCAGACCAAGTTCATCAATTTCTCTAAACAAGGCTTCTTTGAAAACACGTCCTCTTTGAGGCCTTCTAAAAACCTGACCCAACATTAAAAAATATTTACCAATATGACTTAGGTAATTCATCCAAAATTAATTTATGCTAAAGTATTAAAATATCATTAACTCTCTGTGTAATTGTAATGAACAAACGAAAAATAATTACATTTGATATATCTAAATCCAATTTCCTATTTATGAGAAATTTAATCTCAGTTTTTCTTCTTACATCTCTTATTTGTTTAGGTTGCAAAAAAGAAAAAGAAATTCACAAAAAACCATCCTTAGTGGTTGGAATCGTAATCGATCAAATGAGATATGATTATCTCACCAGATACCATGACAGATATGGGAATGATGGTTTTAAAAGAGTACTTAAAAACGGGTTTTCTTTAGAAAATGCGCATTACAATTATATTCCTACTTACACAGCTGTTGGTCATACTTCTATTTATACTGGGACAACTCCAGATATGCACGGTATAATTGGTAATTGGTGGTATGACAAATATGCGCACAAATCTATTTATTGCGTCACTGACACAACGTATACCACCGTAGGATCTGAGTCTAAATATGGTCAACGTTCTCCATACAGAATGTTTACAACAACGATTACCGATCAATTACGACTGGCTCAAAATATGAAAGGTAAAACTATAGGTGTGGCTATAAAAGATAGATCGTCTATCTTACCTGCGGGTCATACTGCAACCGCTGCTTATTGGTTTGATAGTTCACCTGAAAGTAAGGTTATCACTAGCAGCTTCTATATGAGTGAACTTCCACAATGGGTGCAGCACTTTAACAACTCTAAACCCGCTGAAAAATATGTTTCAAAACCGTGGAAAACACTCTATAATATTCATACATACACGAATAGTCTGCCCGATAATAATCCATTTGAAGCAACATTTAAAGGGGAAGAGACGCCTACATTTCCACATGATTTACCAGGTTTAAAGGATCAGAATGGAGGAAATAGTATTATCAAAGAAACACCTTTTGGCAATTCGCTGACATTGGATCTTGCTAAGGCAGCATTAAAGGGTGAAAATCTTGGAAAAACAACATACACCGATTTTTTAGCCATTAGCTTTTCTGCTACCGACTATGTTGGACATAAATATGGTCCTGATGCGGTTGAAGTAGAAGATACTTATTTGCGCTTAGATAAAGATTTGGCAGAACTTTTTGCGTTTTTAGATACTGAAGTTGGAAAAGGTAATTATACCTTATTTTTAACGGCTGATCATGCCGCTGCTCAAGTTCCTTCGTACTTACAATCTATCAGAGTGCCTGCACATTATTTTGATTCGAAAGGATTCAGACAATTTGTGAAAGACCTTTGCATAAAACATTTTAAGTCGGGTAATCTTGTAGAGAATATTTCAAATCATCAAGTATTTTTAAACAAGAAAGAATTGGAAAGGTTAAGATTATCAGCTGATAAGGTAAGTCAGATAATCGCTGATGAGGCCATTAATTTTGATGGCATATTTAAAGCCCTTACAGCCAGAACAATGCAAACGACCAGTTTTACTGACGGTATTTTAAAGACACTACAAAATGGCTATAATCAAAAATTCTCTGGTGATGTATTACTTGTTCCATACCCTGCATCTATAACTGGTCATAAAAATGGAGGTACTACGCATGGCTCAGGGTATTCATATGACACACATATTCCGATGATCTTTTATGGAAATGGTATTAAAAAAGGAAGGTCGGCAAAGCGATATAACATTATCGATATTGCTCCAACACTTTCAAATTTATTACAAATAGAGTTTCCGAATGGATCTACCGGGAAAATAATACACGAAGTACTTGAATAGTTAAAACCTAAAGTTAGAGCTGTTCTGATGCGTCTTCATTGCTCTTTTTGATAATACAATTCCTACGATCAACGAAACAATGGCTCCTAACCATATTCCTGGAATGTAATTGATAAACAAAAAGAAATCATATGCTCCATGAAAAAGAGTAGCAACGAATAACCCAGTTAGGTTTAGTACAACTCTATTTGTAGAGAATTTGGCTTTCCCCATAAAGTATCCCATCAGAATGGCAAAAGTTGCATGCGCCGGCACAGCGGTAAATGCTCTGGTAATACCTGTGCTAACCCCATACTGAAAAACATAGAGGATATTCTCCAAAGTTGCAAAACCCATAGACACCATTACAGCGTAAACAATCCCATCAAAAGGCTCATTAAACGCTTTATTTCTTTGTGAAACATATCTAACAATAACATATTTAGAAAACTCTTCAACCAGTGCAACTACTATAAATGCCTTCAGAAACATCTGGAACACACTCCTTTCATCAGGTAGTGGTAAAATACTCCCAACCAAATATCCTAATGCAATAGTAATAAGAACACTTATAATTGCGCCTAACAGAAAATTCTTAATTAGTAATCGTAAGGGTTCTTTTTCAAACTTATCTTTTATGTAGATATATATAATAATTACCATAGCGGGTGCTATAGCCAACAATAGTAAATTCATAATGCGAAAGATACATTTAATTTTGACATCTGATCAGAATTCTTAACTTAGCGAGAAACAACCAACTTATGAAACGTCTACTTTTTTTACTTGCTATTCTATTAGGTTTATCTAGCTGCAAAAATGAGCAGAAACCTGATGTCGAATTAAACGAATTATTTGCCATAATGCAAGGTTCTTTTAACTCCGAAGCGCAAGCAAAAATAGACTCTTCCTATTATAATATTTCGCTTCATATGTATCCTATTTGGAGAGACAAAGGAAATTATTTGTATGTCGAACAAGCTTTGAATTCTATGCAAAACAGACCCTATAGACAACGCGTATACAAAGTAACTCGTTTAAACGATAGCGTTTTTTAGTTCTGCCATATATACTATTCCTTCGGATTCTTTATGGATAGGTGCATGGAAAAACCCTAAAGATTTTGACAAGATCCTACCTGAGGACCTTACGGAGCGAACCGGATGCGAAGTGTTACTTAAAAAGGTTGGGGCAAATCACTTTAAAGGTGCCACTGGAGTTAAAACATGTAAAAGTTCGTTACGTGGAGCTAGTTACGCGACCAGTGAAGTGGAAATCACAAAAGGTAAAATAGTATCCTGGGACAGAGGTTTTGACTCAGACGGGAATCACGTCTGGGGAGCGGAAAAAGCGGGGTACGTCTTCGACGAAATAGAAAATTAATTTCTCGGCAAAAAGACTTCCGCCATCATACAACGTGCACTACCTCCACCGCAAGCTTCAATAGTATCTAATGAACTAGAAATAATTGGACAGTGTTTTTCAATTTGAGCTATTTGTGCTTTGGTAAGTGAATCATATGCCGCTTGGCTCATCACCAAAAAACGTTGATCTCTTTCACCTCTAACCTGCAACATATTTCCAGCAAAATTGTTGACTTGATCTTCAGAAATATCAATTACTTCTTTACCATCTTGTTTTAAGTGCTTGATCACATTTTTTCGTTCTTTCTTATCATCAATACTATCTAAACATATTACGGCAAAAGTTTCTGCTAAACACATCATAACATTAGTATGATAAATAGCCTCTCTTTTTCTGTTCACTGTTTGATTTGCCGTAAAAACAACGGGCGTGTATTCGAAATCTTCACAAAACTCAATAAAGAGGTCTTCGTCTGCTCTTGGTGATAATGCACAGTATGCTTTTTTATGGATTCTATCCAACAACAGACTCCCTGTTCCTTCTAAAAAAACTTCTTCTTCTTCGGCCGAAGTATAATCCACAATATCATTTATAAGAAATCCTTCAGACTCTAGTTTTTCTAGGACATCTTCTCTTCGTTCCAAGCGACGATTTTCTGCAAACATCGGATATAGTCCAACGGTTCCCTCCTGATGAAACGAGATCCAATTGTTGGGGAATATAGAATCTGGTGTATCAAATTCTTTTGTGTCAGATACCACAACTACATGAATACCATAACTACGAAGCTTTTCAACATATTGATCAAACTCTTCCTGTGCTTTTTTGTTCACTGTTGCTGGTAATAAATTATCGAGCACCTTTTGATAATAGTTATTTACAGCAGTTTGTTCGTTCATCCTAAAACCTATAGGGCGAATCATTAGAATGGTATTTGTAGTCTGTTGCATTTATAAAATCTTGATACGCAAAATTATCACTTTAAATGGAATTTATAAATAGATAACAATAATAAAAAAGGTCATTTTCGTCATCCTTTGTTAATCGCTTGAAAAGCCATAAATTAGCACAATCATTAATTCAAATATGTTTAAACAAATACTCCTGAGCTTTTTGTTGTTTATAGTTCTGTCTGCTACTGTCAGCGCTCAAACATTGAATAGCTTTTATAGCGGAATCGTAAATAACGTTTCTTCTGCTAATATTCTAGCAGATCTTAACACCTTTGAAAGTTTAGGCGTTAAAGAAATCAATACCACTGCATTAGATAATACTCAAGCCTGGATAAAAAGCAGATATGAGAGTTTAGGTTATACTGATATTGTGGAACAAGCATTTTCTTTTTCCGGCGGAACAACCCATAATATTATCATAACTAAAACGGGAACCCTTTATCCGAATACATATGTGATCATCGATGGACATTATGATACTATTAATGGAACTGGAACCAATGATAATGGTAGCGGAACCGCTTTGATTTTGGAATTGGCCAGATTGCTAAAAGATATTGACACAGAATACTCCATAAAGTTTATACACTTTAGTGGCGAGGAAAATGGTTTAATTGGGAGTAACTATTACGTAAATAATACTGTGGTCCCACAAAGTTTGGATATTGAGCTTGTTTTTAATATTGATGAAGTAGGTGGTGTCAGTGGTATGGTAAATGATACCATAGTTTGTGAACAAGATACAAGTAGTCCAACCACCAACAACGCTGCATCTGCTGCTATGACACAAATTCTAGCGAATGCTATGGAGTTGTACTCTACTTTAGATACAGAAATATCGAATGCCTATGGATCAGATTATGTTCCTTTTGAAAATAATGGAGAGATTATTACTGGTTTATACGAAAAAAACGAAAGCCCTTACGCTCATACTTCAAATGATGTGTTATCCAACATGGATGTAGATTACCTTTTTCAGGTGACCAAAGGATCTTTAGGAGCAGCGCTACATTTTGCCGTTGGCACGCAAACACTGGGTGTAGATCTGGAGGATGAAATGGCTAAAAAAGTTACGATCTATCCTAATCCTTCCGATGGAATCATTAATTTGAAAAACACTAGTACAAAAACATTTAATATTAAAATACTAAATGTATTGGGTAAAGAAGTGTACACGTCTTCGATCGATACTACTACCACAAGTCTTGACCTATCTTCATTAAGAAAAGGTATCTATATGGTGGTCTTTAAAACTGAGAATGCTTCCTTTACCAAGAAGATCGTATTAAACTAGCTGGACGTTTATTAATTATGTGACAAAGTACACACATATGTGACGAATTGCTGATGCACGAACTCACATCTCTGAGTATCTTTGTAAAAACATTTTAAGCATGAGTGATACGCTGTTTAATCCAGTAACTGGAGATACTCTTAGATTTATTAAAACGGCCAAGGAAACAAATGGCGAAGTTTCAGAATTCATTTTAACATTAGCACCTAAATCGGATTGGGCAAAAAGTCCAAAACATTTTCATCCACATCAAAAGGAAAGCTTCAAAGTATTGTCGGGTGAACTACATCTTTATGAAGGAAAAAAATTGCATATTCTCACTGCAGAAAGTGATAAGGTTATCATTGATAAACTGACACTACATGCCTTTTGGAACCCGTTGGATACAGAGACCGTTTTGCATGCAGAAATTTATCCTCCAGTTGATATAGAAAAGGGGTTACGGTTCAATTATTATCTTGCTCAAAAAGGGAAAGTTTACAAAAATAATATTCCGCGCAACTTGTTTCACAGCTTTATTTTGATGAACTATGTCGACTCTTATTTCAAAGGAATTCCTTGGAAATTTCAAAAACAGGTTTGGAAATTTGGCGCTAAGATTGCACGCTTTTTAGGCTATAAGGATCCCTTAATCTCTAATTAAAGGCATCGTGGAACAACGTAACAGCCCTTCTTGTTTTGCTATTTCTTGATACGGCACTTCCTCTACGGTAAATCCTTGGGCTCTTAACCAGGTGTTTAACCGGGTGAAGTTCTTTTCTGAAATGATTACATTTTCCGAAATTGAGAATACATTACTATTCATATTGTACATCTCTTCTTTATTAATTTCGAAAATATTCTCTTGACCGAAATAACTAACCAGCCATTCATACTCGCTCTCAACTAAAAAGCCATTCTTATGTAGTATTGCTTTGTCTTTCCCTATAGGTTGAAAACAACAATCTAAATGCAATGCATTATCCTTTGCATTTGTATTAGATTTTCGGAGCTCAAAAGACTTCACTTTCTTATTTGGAAATAATTCTTGTAATGCAATTACCGCGTCCATATTTGTTCTTGCAGTAATATAGTCTGGGTAATCTTCACCTGAATACGTACCAACAAAGATATAATCATTCCATGGCATTACGTCCCCTCCTTCTATATGACATTCTTCAGGTAATGTAATTCTATTTTCTTTTGGTATTTGGCTCCAGACATGTTCTATCGCTAAAATCTCTTTATCTCTATCAGGTAAAATATTCGCTCTAATAAATTTATCTTCAATAACAAAAGCTATATCACGTGAAAATATTTGATTATAGTCTTTAATAATCTCTGGTCGATATACTGCTACGTCGTACTTATTAAAAACAGCTGCTACCGATTCCATTTCTGGTATCATGTCTTCTTCTTTTGGGTACGTTCCAGCTAACACATGTTCTCTACTCTTTGGGTCGTAACATTCGTCAAGTAACGGCGCTGGGCCATTATTTTCAGCAGTCCCTAGTACTACTGCTCTTAATCTTGACGTTTCGTTCTTTATATTTAATTTTAGCATAAACTACACATAAAAAAGCTTCATTGGAATATGAAGCTTTCATTTTATATTATATCTAAATTATCTTTTTTTAATTTCTGTAAAGGCTCTATGGTTTTCTCCAGTATAAATCTGGCGAGGCCTTCCAATAGGCTCCTTGTTTAAGCGCATTTCTCTCCACTGCGCTATCCATCCCGGTAAACGTCCTAAGGCAAACATTACGGTAAACATTTCTACTGGGATTCCCATGGCTCTATAGATTATACCTGAATAAAAATCTACATTAGGATACAATTTTCTATCTACAAAATATGGATCGTTCAATGCTTCTTGCTCCAGGCCTTTAGCAATCTCCAAAATAGGATCCTCTACTCCTAGGTCATTCAAAACTTGATCCGCAGCTTTTTTTATGATCTTAGCTCTTGGGTCAAAGTTCTTATAAACTCTATGTCCAAACCCCATTAAACGGAAAGGGTCATTCTTATCCTTAGCTTTCGCCATGTATTTTTTAGTATCTCCTCCATCTTCTTTAATAGCTTCCAGCATTTCTAGCACCGCTTGATTTGCTCCGCCATGCAATGGTCCCCAAAGCGCTGAAATTCCAGCTGATAAGGATGGAAATAGTCCTGCATGAGAAGATCCAACTATTCTTACCGTTGAAGTAGAACAATTCTGTTCGTGATCTGCGTGTAAAATCAATAATTTATCAAGAGCATCTTTTATAATTGGATTAATTACATATTCTTCATCTGGTCTTTGGAACATCATTGTTAATACATTCTCTACATATCCTAAAGAATTGGAACCATAGCTTAATGGTAGGCCTTGTTTTTTTCGCATTGCCCAAGCTACTAAAACAGGAAATTTCCCCATAATTTTCACAATCGCTCTGTACATTTCTTCTTCAGAATCAACATTTACAGATGACGGATTAAAAGCTGTCAACGCAGATGTTAGTGACGATAACACTCCCATTGGGTGTGCCACTTTCGGAAAAGCATCTAAAATTTTCTTTACATCATCATCTATAATTGCTTTTTCACGGATATCACTGTGAAATTGTGCTAACTGATCAGTCGTTGGTAAATCCCCAAAAATTAACGCATAAGCAACCTCTAAAAAATCCGCCTTCTCTGCTAGCTCTTCAATAGAATACCCTCTGTATCTTAAAATTCCTTTTTCTCCATTTAAAAAGGTAATCCCACTTAAACAAGCTCCTGTGTTTTTATATCCTGGGTCAATAGTGATTATGCCATTAGTAGCTCCTCGAAGCGTTTTTACATCAATTGCTATTTCATTTTCTGTTCCTTCTATTAATGGAAACTCATAAGAATTTCCTCCTACTTGCAACGTTGCTTTATCTGACATTATATATATTTTTTTAATTATTCTGAAGTCTTACAAAGATAGCCAAATTAAAGTATTTTTAAAAAATACAGCTATAGTTTTTCGATATGAGAAAATAACTTCTGTCGATTATGAAAGTCGAAAAAAAACCTCATAATTTACATTATGAGGTTTTCACTTTATTTCGTTTACTATATTAGATTTTAAATGCCTTTTGCTGAGGAAAATAGGCAACTTCTCCTAATTCTTCCTCTATACGCAATAATTGATTGTACTTCGCCATTCTGTCAGATCGAGATGCAGAACCCGTTTTAATTTGCCCAGTATTTAATGCTACAGCCAAGTCTGCGATTGTATTATCTTCTGTCTCCCCTGATCGGTGACTCATTACGGATGTGTATCCAGCATTTTTTGCCATGTTAACAGCTGCAATGGTTTCCGTCAATGTACCAATTTGGTTTACCTTTATTAAAATAGAATTCGCAATACCATTATCAATTCCTCTAGACAGACGTTCAACATTCGTTACAAATAAATCGTCCCCTACTAATTGTACAGTATCTCCCACTTTTTCCGTTAAATACTTCCATCCTTCCCAGTCATTCTCATCCATTCCATCTTCAATTGAAATAATTGGGTATTTTTCAGTTAATTCAGCTAAATAATCTGCTTGTTCTTGACTGGTTCTAACTTTTCCAGAATCTCCTTCAAATTTAGCATAGTCATATTTTCCATCTACGTAGAATTCTGCAGCGGCACAATCTAGAGCAATCATAATCTCATCTCCAAATGTATATCCAGCATTTTTCACAGCTAACTCAATCGTATCTAGAGCATCTTCTGTACCATCTAACGTAGGTGCAAATCCACCTTCGTCTCCTACAGCGGTCGATAGGCCTCTATCATGTAACACTTTTTTAAGGTGATGAAATATTTCTGACCCCATTTGCATTGCCTCTGTAAAATTTGATGCTTTTACTGGCATGATCATGAATTCTTGAAAGGCAATCGGTGCATCTGAGTGAGAACCTCCATTTATAATATTCATCATTGGAAGTGGTAATGTATTTGCAGAAACACCTCCTACATATCTATACAATGGCATTCCAAGTTCATTCGCCGCTGCTTTAGCCGCCGCAAGCGAAACTCCTAAAACAGCGTTCGCCCCTAGCTTTGATTTATTTGGTGTTCCATCAAGGTCGATCATTATTTTATCTATCAAGTTTTGCTCAAACACAGAAGTTCCAAGTAATTCTTGAGCAATAATGGTATTTACATTTTCCACAGCCTTTAAGACTCCTTTTCCCATATATGTAGTTCCTCCATCTCGTAATTCAACAGCCTCATGTTCTCCTGTAGAGGCTCCTGACGGTACAGCTGCTCTTCCTGAAATACCGTTTTCGGTAGTTACATCAACTTCAACCGTTGGGTTTCCTCTTGAATCAAAAATTTGACGCGCGTGAATGTTAATTATGATACTCATATTGGTTTATTTTTTATGTTTTTTATTACCATTATTTTTCACGCGCTAATTTACGCAATAAGTAGGGTTTTTATAGATATGAAATTAGATTTATTACGAAATCGATTTCAAGAAACCTCTTTAGAAAAAAACAAATGGAAATATATGGCATAAAAAAACCCACTCCTAAGAGTGGGAAAATTGCTATGAAAAAGAAAGTGATATAAATATCACTCACGTCAAAAATAGCAGATTAATGGGCTTTTACCAAATAAAATCGATAAAAAGTTTAATTTCTTAGATGAATGGTAAAAAAATATCGTTCAATGAAAAAAACTGCTGTTATATAACAGCAGTTTTTTGTTTTTTAATATTTTCTATAAACTCATCGAATAAATATTCGGCATCATGAGGTCCTGGGCTAGCCTCCGGATGGTATTGAACAGAAAAAATATTTTTACCTTTTATCCTTATTCCAGCTACTGTATGATCATTTAAATGCTCATGCGTAATTTCTATATCCGGATGTGTTTCAGTTTCCTCTCTATTGATGGCAAATCCATGATTCTGCGAAGTAATCTCTCCTTTTCCTGTAATCAAGTTTATTACTGGGTGATTGATTCCTCTATGTCCATTATGCATCTTATATGTCGAAATTCCATTAGCTAATGCAATTACCTGATGACCTAAACAAATTCCAAATAACGGCAGGTCTCTTTTTATAATTTCCTTGGCTACATTTTGTGCATCTGTTAGCGGTTCTGGATCCCCAGGTCCATTAGAAATAAAATACCCGTCTGGGTTAAACGCTTCTAGCTCTTCAAAGCTGGCATTGTATGGGAATACTTTTACATACGCTCCTCTCTTCACTAAATTTCTTAAGATATTCTTTTTAATTCCGATATCCAGGGCAGCCACTCTATAAGGTGCATTTTCATCACCCACAAAATAAGGTTCTTTGGTAGAAACTTTAGATGCTAGTTCCAATCCTTCCATACTTGGTACCTCATCTAATTGTTTCTTAAGCGTATCTATATTACCAACTTCTGTCGAAATAATAGCGTTCATAGCTCCATTATCTCTAATATATGAAACCAACGCTCTGGTGTCTACATCAGAAATAGCCACCAAATTATGCTTTTCAAACCAATCAAAAAGATTCCCATCAGAATCCACTCTCGAATGTGGAAAACTAAAGTTTCTACACACTAGACCGGCAATTTTTATTCCTTCAGACTCTACTTCTTCTTTATTTACTCCATAGTTTCCAATATGTGCATTGGTAGTTACCATTAACTGACCGAAATATGATGGATCTGTAAAAACCTCTTGATAACCAGTCATTCCTGTATTAAAACAAATTTCCCCAGTCGCTGTTCCTTCTATCCCAACAGACTTACCATAAAAAATAGTTCCGTCTGCCAATAAAATAAGTGCTTTTTTTCTTTCTTGATACGCCATTAGTAAAGTGTTGTTTATGTAATGTAAAAATATAAAAAAAGGGATAAACTTAAACGTTTATCCCTTTAATATGATTTGATAAAATCATCATTTATTCTTCTGTTTTTTCTTCTGTTGTTGTTTCAACAGCTTCTACAGTTTCAGTTGCCTCAGCAGCTTTCTTACTTCTACCTCTACGAGTAGATTTCTTAGCTTTTTTACCATTAGGATTATATAGTTCGTTATAATCAACTAGTTCTACCATTGCCATTGGAGCGTTATCTCCCTGACGGTTTCCTAACTTGATAATACGTACATATCCACCTGGTCTGTCCGCTACTTTAACAGATACTTCTTTAAATAGCTCTGTTACTGCATATTTGTTTCTTAAGTAACTAAACACAATTCTTCTATTGTGAGTAGTATCCTCTTTAGACTTAGTAATTAACGGCTCAACAAACTGACGTAAAGCTTTTGCTTTTGCTACTGTTGTATTGATACGTTTGTGCTCGATTAAAGAGCAAGCCATATTGGCTAACATCGCCTTTCTATGCGCTGTCTTTCTTCCTAAATGATTAAACTTTTTTCCGTGTCTCATGACCGATGTGTTTTAGCTCCCATCTTGCTGCAACTCTTTTGAGGAGCAAAATATGGAAGGGTTAATCTCTATCTAATTTATATTTGGTTAAATCCATTCCGAAATTCAATCCTTTAACATTTACTAGTTCTTCTAGTTCCGTTAATGATTTTTTACCGAAGTTTCTGAATTTCATTAAATCACTCTTGTTAAATGAAACTAGGTCTCCTAATGTATCTACTTCTGCAGCTTTTAAACAATTTAAAGCTCTTACAGAAAGATCCATGTCGATCAATCTAGTTTTCAATAATTGACGCATGTGTAATGACTCTTCATCATACGTTTCAGTTTGAGCAATTTCATCTGCCTCTAATGTAATTCTCTCATCGGAGAATAACATAAAGTGGTGAATCAAAATTTTTGCTGCTTCTGTTAATGCATCTTTTGGGTTAATTGAACCGTCTGTATCAATATCGAAAACTAATTTTTCGTAATCCGTCTTTTGTTCAACACGGAAATTTTCGATTGCATACTTTACATTCTTTATTGGGGTGTAAATAGAGTCCGTAAAAATAGTACCTATTGGTGCTCCAGATTTTTTATTCTCCTCAGCCGGTACAAATCCTCTACCTTTTTCAATAACAAGTTCCATATTTAATTTCACAGACTTGTCCATGTTACAAATTACCAAGTCTGGATTTAATACTTGAAATCCTGAAATGAATTTTTGTAAATCACCTGCAGTTAATTGATCTTGACCAGATACTGCAATAGATACAGTTTCTTTATCAGTCTCATCAATTTGCTTCTTAAAGCGTACTTGTTTAAGGTTTAAGATAATCTCTGTTACGTCTTCTACGATACCATTGATAGTTGAAAACTCATGCTCTACACCATCTATTCTAAGAGATGTAATTGCAAAACCCTCTAAAGAAGAAAGTAAAACTCTTCTTAAGGCGTTACCTACTGTTAAACCAAAACCTGGTTCTAAAGGTCTGAATTCGAATCTTCCAGAAAAATCTGTAGACTCTATCATTATTACTTTATCCGGTTTTTGAAAGTTTAATATTGCCATATTTATTTCTTCGTTTTAATTGTTTTCTAGTTGCGCGGTTTATAAGTGTGAAGAAGTACAAACAAACCCTTTGGCTAAATTCCAATATGATTAATTTATTACTTAGAATATAATTCTACGATTAATTGCTCTTTGATGTTTTCAGGAATCTGTAATCTTTCCGGAGACTTAATATACGTTCCTTCTTTCTTATCAGCATTCCAGCTTAACCATTCATATACAGCACTATTAGACGCTAATGAATCGTCAATAGCTTGTAATGATTTTGATTTTTCTCGTACAGCAACAACATCTCCATCTTTTAAAGAGTATGACGGTATATTTACAATACCACCATTAACGGTAATATGTCTGTGTGATACTAATTGACGTGCAGCACTTCTCGAGTTAGCAATACCTAAACGGTATACTACATTGTCTAAACGAGCTTCACATAATTGTAATAAAACCTCACCAGTAATTCCTTTAGAAGCTGATGCTTTTTTAAATAAGTTACTGAACTGACGCTCTAAAATACCATAGGTATATTTCGCTTTTTGCTTCTCCATTAACTGGACAGCATATTCAGATTTTTTTCCTCTTCTTTTAGCATTTCCATGCTGCCCTGGAGGGTAGTTTCTTTTCTCGAAGTTTTTATCTGCTCCGAAGATTGCTTCGCCAAACTTACGAGCAATTTTTGTTTTTGGTCCTGTATATCTTGCCATTTCTTAGTTATTAAAGCAGGGATTATGAATTAAGGCTTACTCCTTCGATAATCTTTATTTCCTACTTAGTTAAAATATTTAATTATACTCTTCTTCTTTTTGGTGGTCTACACCCGTTGTGTGGCATTGGAGTAACATCGATGATTTCAGTTACTTCAATTCCTGAGTTATGCAATGATCTGATAGCAGATTCTCTACCATTACCAGGTCCTTTTACATATACTTTTACTTTACGCAAACCGGCTTCGTGAGCTACTTTTGCACAATCTTCTGCAGATAATTGAGCTGCATATGGAGTATTCTTTTTAGAACCTCTAAAGCCCATTTTACCAGCTGATGACCATGAGATCACATCACCTTTCTTATTTGTTAAAGAAACAATGATGTTGTTAAATGATGCGCTTATATGCGCTTCACCTACTGCTTCTACGATTACTTTACGTTTTTTTGAACTTGCTTTTGCCATAATTGTTTTGTTTTAGTAATAGCTATCTAGTAAAATATGTTCGAGAACACGGCACACTAGCAGCATATAACTATTTCTGACTATTTTTTCTTGTTAGCTACGGTCTTTCTCTTACCTTTTCTGGTTCTAGAATTATTCTTAGTTCTTTGACCTCTTAAAGGCAACCCAGATCTATGTCTAATTCCACGTTGACATCCGATATCCATTAAACGCTTAATGCTTAATTGAACTTCAGAACGTAACTCTCCTTCTATGGTAAATTTACCAACCTGTTCTCTAATTGCTGCGATTTGATCATCAGTCCAATCTTGAACTTTAATACTTTCGTCAACCTTTGCGTTCGCTAAAATTTCTTTAGCTCTACTGTTTCCTATACCAAAGATGTAAGTTAAAGCAATAACTCCTCTTTTATTCTTTGGAATATCTATACCTGCTATTCTTGCCATTACCCTTGTCTTTGTTTAAATCTAGGATTTTGTTTGTTAATTACATATAATCTGCCTTTTCTGCGTACAATCTTGCAGTCGGCACTTCTTTTCTTTATTGATGCTCTAACTTTCATTAGTTCTAATTTTTAATATCTATAAGTAATTCTAGCCTTCGTTAAATCGTAAGGACTCATTTCTAATTTTACTTTATCACCTGGTAATAACTTGATATAGTGCATACGCATTTTACCAGAAATATGAGCCGTTACAATATGTCCATTTTCTAATTCTACACGAAACATAGCATTTGATAATGCTTCTGTTATAGTTCCGTCTTGTTGAATTGCTGGTTGTTTAGCCATTTTTACTTTGATGATTTTCTGTTACTATTACTTCCTGTTTTCATTAAACCATCATAATGGCGATTTAATAAATAAGAATTTACTTGTTGAATAGTATCTATGGCAACACCAACCATAATGATCAATGATGTACCTCCATAGAATAATGCCCAATTTTGTTGAACACCAAACTGTACCACAATTGCTGGTAATACAGATAGTGCTGCTAAAAATAATGATCCTGGAAATGTAATTCTAGATAACACACTATCTAATCTTTCGGCTGTATCCTTTCCTGGTCTAATTCCAGGAATAAAACCTCCACTTCGCTTTAAATCTTCTGCCATTTTATTCGTAGGAATTGTAATTGCAGTATAGAAAAAGCTAAAGATGATAATCAATAATGCGAACACTATGTTATACGATAACCCATTTATATCTTGTAAATCATTCAACACAGGGAATCTCTTCGCCAGTGCTAATGGTAAAAACATGATTGCTTGTGCAAAAATGATTGGCATTACTCCCGCTGCATTAAGCTTTAAAGGAATATAATCCCTAGAGCCTGCGACGTTCTGAATATTACCTGCTACTGTTCTTCTAGCATATTGTACCGCAATTTTACGAACTGCAGTAACTAATAATACTGTTAACAAGATAATAACAAACCAAACTATGATTTCAATTAAGATGGTCATAATTCCTCCAGCTCCAGCTCCCGAAGCAGTTGTTTTAGAAACTAACTCTTGGATGAAAGCTGCTGGGAAATTAGCTATAATACCTACTGTAATTAATAAAGATATCCCATTTCCAACTCCTTTATCCGTAATACGTTCACCTAACCACATAGCAAAAATAGTTCCTGCTGTTAAAATGATCAATGAAGATATAGTAAAGGTAGTTCCACCTACAAGAAATGCTTCTGGTGGTAAACCAAACGAATTTTGAATTGCAATAATATATGTTGGTCCTTGAACTAACGTAATTGCAATCGTTAACCATCTGGTAATTTGAGTGATCTTCTTTCTACCACTCTCCCCATCTTTTTGTAGTTTCTGCAAATAAGGAACCGCAATTCCCATTAACTGCACTACAATCGACGCAGAGATATAAGGCATAATACCCAATGCCATTACAGAGGCTCTCGCAAAAGCTCCTCCAGTAAATACATTTAATAAAGCCAAAAGACCTCCACCATCGGTACTATTTTTTAGCGCTGTTAACTGTGTAGGATCAATCCCAGGTAATGGAATTTGAGCCATAAAGCGATATACAGCAATTAAACCGATAGTAAGAAGAATTTTATTCTTTAATTCTTCAATTTTCCAAATGTCTTTTAACGTTTTTATAAAATTCATCATTTATGTGATCTTATAAAGTAACTGCTTCTCCTCCAGCTGCTTCAATAGCGGCTTTTGCAGTTGCAGTAAATTTATGAACAGTAATATTTAATTTAGCTTTTAATTCTCCACGACCTAAGATTTTAACTAGATCATTTTTACCAACGATACCGTTAGCAACTAAAATTTCTAAATTTACTGTATCCGTAATTTTCTTGTTATCAACTAATTCTTGAAGTCTGTCTAAATTGACTCCAGCATATTCCTTACGGTTTATGTTAGTGAAACCAAATTTAGGCACACGTCTTTGAAGTGGCATCTGTCCACCTTCAAATCCAATTTTTCTAGAATAACCTGAACGAGATTTTGCACCTTTGTGACCTCTAGCGGCTGTACCACCTTTACCAGAACCTTCACCTCTTGCAATTCTTTTCCCGCTTTTAACAGATCCTTCTGCTGGTTTTAAGTTATGTAAACTCATTTGTAATATCTTATATTAAATTTCCTCTACAGAAACTAAATGTTTAACTTTATTTACCATACCAATAATTGTAGGAGTTGCCTCATGTTCTACAGTTTGGTTCATTTTACGTAAACCTAATGCCTCTAAAGTTCTTTTCTGATTCTGTAGACGCCCGATTTGACTTTTTACTTGTGTAACTTTAATTTTTGCCATCGCTCTTAGATTTATCCGTTAAATACTTTTTCCAAAGAAATCCCTCTTTGTTTCGCGATTAAAGCCGCGCTACGTAATTGTAATAAAGCATCAAAAGTTGCCTTTACCACATTATGAGGGTTAGATGATCCTTGAGATTTTGATAATACATCATGAATACCTACAGACTCTAATACGGCACGTACTGCACCACCCGCGATAACTCCGGTACCATTTGAAGCTGGCTTGATAAATACTTTAGCTCCTCCAAATTTTCCTTTTTGTTCGTGCGGTAATGTTCCGTTTAATATTGGAATTCTTACCAAATTCTTCTTTGCATCTTCTACTGCCTTAGCAATAGCCGAAGAAACATCTTTAGATTTCCCTAGTCCATGACCTACAACACCGTTACCATCGCCAACTACAACAATAGCAGAGAATCCAAATGCTCTACCACCTTTAGTTACTTTAGTTACACGTTGTACACCTACTAATCTATCTACAAGCTCTAATCCGCTTGGCTTAACTCTTTCTACGTTTTTATATCCTTGCATAATTTCTTAAAATTTTAAACCAGCTTCTCTAGCAGCGTCCGCTAATACTTTAACTCTTCCGTGATATAAATATCCGTTTCTATCGAAAGCAACAGTTTCTACACTAGCTTTAGTAGCTTTTTCTGCAATGGCTTTTCCTACTGCAGTAGCTGCCTCAACTTTTGAAGTTGCTTTAATGTCTTTATCTCTTGATGAAACGCTAGCAATTGTTACTCCGTTTACATCGTCAACTAGTTGTGCATAAATTTCTTTATTACTTCTAAACACAGATAATCTTGGTTTAGTAGCCGTTCCAGAAACAATTTTTCTGATTCTATGCTTAATTCTAGTTCTTCTTTCAAGCTTTGATAATGCCATAACTCTATAAATTATGCAGATTTACCTGCTTTTCTTCTTAATTGTTCACCTACAAATTTCACTCCTTTTCCTTTATATGGCTCTGGCTTACGGAAACCACGAATCTTCGCAGCAACTTGGCCTACCAATTGTTTATCAAAAGAAGTTAACTTAACGATTGGGTTTTTCCCTTTTTCAGAAATTGTTTCAACCTTAACTTCTGGAGCTAATTCTAAAACAATATTATGAGAATATCCTAATGCTAAATCTAATTTTTGCCCTTGATTTGAAGCTCTATAACCTACACCGACTAATTCTAATTCTTTAGTCCATCCTTTACTTACACCTTCAATCATGTTATGTAACAAAGCTCTCATTAAACCATGTTGCGCTTTGTGTGTCTTACTTTCAGATGCTCTTTCTAAAGTGACTGTTGCATCTTCAATTTTTACAGTAATTCCTTCTGAAACTTCTTGAGTTAACTCACCCAATTTTCCTTTTACTGTAATTGTGTTGTCGTTAATGTTTACATCTACACCTTGTGGAATGCTCACTGGATTTTTTCCTATTCTACTCATCTCCTAAGGCTTAATAAACGTAACATAAAACTTCTCCTCCAACATTCTCTGTACGTGCTTTCTTATTAGTCATCACACCTTTGGATGTTGAAACAATAGCAATACCAAGTCCATTTAATACTCTAGGCATTTCTTTTGCACTAACGTATTTACGTAAACCTGGTGTACTGATTCGTTGAATCTTTCTAATTACTGACTCTTTTGTATCGCGGTCATATTTTAAGGCAATCTTGATGGTTCCTTGAACAGAACTATCATTGAATTGGTAACTTAAAACATACCCTTGTTCGAACAAAATCTTAGTCATCTCCTTCTTCAAATTCGAAGCAGGAATTTCTACTACTCTGTGTCCTGCAGATATTGCATTTCTAACTCTCGTTAGATAATCTGCGATTGGATCTGTATACATATTTATTTAAATTGCGATTACGGTTTTTAATTACCTCTATTTACCTACAGATTTCTCTGTGATAATTAAACCTATAATCAGTTAATTTTCTTTATACTCAAAAAAATAGAGCGTGCAAATGTACACATTCTATTTTTATTTTTTGAGGTTATTTTTAACTTCTACCAGCTTGCTTTTTTAACACCTGGTATCAATCCTTGATTTGCCATTTCACGGAAAGTCACACGAGAGATTCCGAATTGACGCATATACCCTTTTGGTCTTCCAGTTAGTTTACATCTATTGTGCATTCTAATTGGCGAAGCATTCTTTGGTAATTTTTGTAAACCTTCATAGTCTCCAGCTTCTTTTAAAGCTTTTCTCTTTTCAGCATACTTTGCAACCATTTTTGCTCTTTTCACCTCACGGGCTTTCATTGATTCTTTAGCCATTTCTTAATTTTTTTTGAATGGTAAACCTAATTCTCCTAATAATGATTTTGCTTCTTTATCAGTGTTCGCAGATGTTACAAACGTAATATCCATTCCATTGATTTTCTTCACTTGATCAATATTAATTTCCGGATAGATGATCTGTTCAGTAATTCCTAAATTGTAATTACCTCTTCCATCAAATCCATTTGCCTTTATACCGTTAAAGTCTCTTACACGAGGTAAAGAAGCTGTAACCAATCTATCTAAGAACTCATACATCTTATCTCCACGTAAAGTAACTTTAACACCAATTGGCATTCCTTTACGTAATTTAAATGATGCAACGTCCTTTTTAGACATCGTAGAAACTGCTTTCTGACCTGTAATAGTCGTTAACTCTTCTACAGCATAATCAATTAATTTCTTATCAGCAATAGCAGCTCCAACACCTTTACTTACTACAATTTTCTGTAGTTTAGGCACTTGCATTACGTTGCTATAGCTAAATTCTTCCGTAAGAGCTGTTATTACTCTGCTCTTATATTCTGCTTTTAATCTTGGTACGTAACTCATGATTATATTGCTTTATTCGTTTTCTTAGAGATTCTAGTTTTAGTATCTCCATCAACTGTATATCCTACTCTAACAGCTTTACCATCCTCAACTAACGATAAGTTTGAGATATGGATAGAAGCTTCTTTCTTTACAATTCCTCCTTGAGGGCTTTGAGCACTCGGTTTAGTATGCTTAGAAACTAAGTTTACACCTTCTACAATTGCTCTATTCTTATCTCTAAGGATTTGTAATACTTTTCCTTCAGATCCTTTATGATCTCCTGCGATTACTGTAACAGTATCTCCTGATTTGATTTTAAACTTTGTCATCGTCTTATCTTTTTAAAGCACTTCAGGTGCTAATGATACTATCTTCATAAATTGTTTCTCACGAAGTTCACGCGCAACTGGACCAAATACACGAGTTCCTCTCATCTCCTCTGTAGGATTTAAAAGTACACATGCATTATCATCAAATCTGATGTAAGATCCGTCTTTACGACGTACTTCTTTCTTCGTACGAACAACTACTGCTCTTGATACTTGACCTTTCTTAACGGTTCCGTTTGGAGTTGCAGACTTTACAGTTACTACAATTTTATCTCCAACGCTAGCATAACGCTTTTTAGTTCCTCCTAAAACTCTAATCACTAAAACTTCTTTTGCTCCAGTGTTGTCTGCTACTTTTAATCTTGATTCTGTCTGTAACATATTATTTAGCTCTTTCTAGGATTTCTACTAATCTCCAACGCTTAGATTTACTCATAGGACGTGTTTCCATGATCCTAACAGTATCTCCTTCGTTGCAATCATTCTTTTCGTCATGCGCAACGTACTTTTTCGTTTTCAATACGAACTTTCCGTACATCGGGTGTTTTACTCTTTTTACTTCTGACACAACAATAGATTTCTCCATTTTGCTGCTAGAAACAACACCTATTCTTTCTTTTCTAAGATTTCTATTTTCCATCTTTAAAACTGACTTAGAATTATTGTAATTCTCTTTTGGTTAACTCTGTTGCAAGTTTTGCTACAGTTCTTCTTAAGGTTCTTAACTGCATTGGGTTTTCCAATGGAGTTATGGCGTGAGCCATCTTAAGATCAGTATAATTTTTTTGCAACGCTCCAAGCTTCTCTTGTAAATCAGCTGCTGATAATTCTTTAATTTCTGACTGTTTCATGTTCTTATCGAATTAAGCGTTATAATCAAAATCTCTTGCTACTACAAACTTCGTTCTTACTGGAAGTTTCTGAGCTGCTAAACGTAAAGCTTCTTTTGCAATATCCATTGGCACACCACCAACTTCAAACAAAATTCTACCTGGTTTAATAACAGCAACAAAATGATCTGGAGCTCCTTTACCTTTACCCATACGTACCTCTAAAGGTTTTTTAGTGATAGGTTTATCCGGGAAAATTTTAATCCAAAGTTGCCCTTCTCTTTTCATATGACGAGTAGCCGCGATACGAGCCGCTTCTATTTGACGAGAAGTTAGTAGGTTTTGGTCTAGTGATTTGATACCAAACATTCCATTAGAAAGTTGATTTCCTCTACCAGAAATACCCTTCATATTTCCTTTCGCCTTCTGTACCTTACGGTATTTTACTCTTTTTGGCTGTAACATTGTTAATTTCTAATTTTTAAAAATTATTTTCTTCTACGAGGTTGACGTTTTTGATTACCACCTTTATTAGCACCACCTTGTTTTTTAGATAATCCTACTAACGGAGATAATTCTCTCTTACCATAAACCTCACCTTTCATAATCCATACTTTAACACCTAATCTTCCATAGGTAGTATGAGCTTCAACAAGTGCATAATCGATATCAGCTCTAAATGTAGAAAGAGGAATTCTACCTTCTTTAAAATGCTCAGAACGTGCCATCTCTGCTCCGTTTAAACGACCAGAAATTTGAATTTTAATCCCTTCTGCATTCATTCTCATAGAGGCCGCGATAGCCATTTTGATTGCTCTCTTGTAAGAAATTCTATTTTCGATTTGACGAGCTACACTAGCCGCAACTAATTTTGCATCTAATTCAGGTCTTTTAATCTCAAAAATATTAATCTGAACTTCTTTCCCTGTAATGTTTTTAAGCTCTTCTTTTAACTTGTCTACCTCTTGACCTCCTTTACCAATGATGATACCAGGACGTGCCGTAGTGATAGTAACGGTTACAAGTTTTAAAGTACGCTCGATAATTACACGAGAAACACTTGCTTTAGATAATCTAGCATTAATATACTTTCTTATCTTATCATCTTCAGCAATTTTATCACCGTAGTTCTTTCCTCCGTACCAGTTAGATTCCCATCCTCTGATAATTCCTAAACGATTTCCTATTGGATTAGTTTTTTGTCCCATTTCTACTATGATTAATTACTGATATTTTTTGCACCTAACTCTAAAGTAACATGATTAGAACGCTTACGAATTCTATGAGCACGCCCTTGTGGAGCTGGTCTTAATCTTTTTAACATTCCTGCGCTATCTACACAAATAGATTTTACAAATAATCCAGCATCCTCGATACTAGCATCTTCGTTCTTAGCTTGCCAGTTTGCAATTGCAGACATTAACAATTTCTCTAAGTTTCTTGATGCTTCTTTAGGGCTAAATTTTAAGATTTGTAAAGCTTTTTCAACTTCCACTCCTCTTACCTGATCTGCTACTAAACGCATTTTTCTTGGTGATGTAGGACAGTTAGTTAGTTTAGCAAAAGCTCTGCTTTTTCTAGCCTCTTTTAACTGATCTGCCATATTTTTTTTACGAACTCCCATTTCCTACTATTTTTTTCCTTTATTTTTTGCACCAGCGTGTCCTCTAAAAGAACGAGTTGGTGAAAATTCGCCTAATTTATGTCCTACCATATTTTCAGTTACATAAACTGGCACAAATTGACGTCCATTATGTACTGCGATAGTTTGACCTACGAAATCAGGGGTAATCATACTTGCTCTAGACCAAGTTTTGATTACTGATTTATTTCCTGACTCCACATTAGCCAATACTTTTCTCTCTAATTTATAGTGAACGTAAGGTCCTTTTTTTAATGATCTTGCCATGACTTATTATTTCTTTCTACGTTCTATAATATATTTATTACTCGCTTTGGTCTTAGATCTGGTCTTGAATCCTTTTGCAGGAATACCATTTCTAGATCTTGGATGACCTCCTGAAGCACGTCCTTCTCCACCTCCCATTGGGTGATCGACTGGGTTCATTCTTACAGCGTTGGTTCTAGGTCTTCTTCCTAACCATCTACTTCTACCTGCTTTACCAGATACTAGTAATTGGTGATCTGAATTAGACACTACTCCAATCGTAGCCATACAAGTTAATAAGATCAATCTTGTCTCTCCTGATGGTAATTTCACTGTTGCATACTTACCATCCTTTGCCATTAACTGCGCAAAAGAACCAGCTGAACGAGCCATTACAGCTCCCTGACCTGGGCGTAATTCTATACATGAAATTGTAGTCCCTAAAGGAATACCACTTAAAGGCATCGCGTTTCCGATCTCTGGAGCAACTCCATTACCTGAAACAATTGTTTGACCTACTTGCAAACCGTTTTGTGCAATCACATAACGCTTTTCACCATCAGCATAACTAAGTAAAGCAATAAATGCCGTACGATTTGGATCGTACTCAATAGTTTTTACTGTTGCGGGGATATCCTTCTTATCTCTTTTAAAATCGATAATACGATATCTTTGTTTATGACCACCTCCGATATTACGAGTTGTCATTCTACCCTGACTGTTTCGACCTCCAGATCGTTTTTTCGGAGCAAGTAAACTTTTCTCCGGCTTATCAGTTGTAATGGTGTCGAACCCATTTACAACTCTAAAACGCTGACCTGGTGTTATTGGTTTTAATTTTCTAACTGACATGCTGTCTTTTCTTAAAGATTGTTATAAAAATCAATACTTTCTCCTTCTGCTAACTGCACAATTGCTTTCTTGAAAGCACTTTTCGTACCTGTTACTAAACCTTTTTTAGTGAATTTAGTATTTCTTTTTACAGGATAATTTAAAGTCTTTACACTAGAAATTGAAACTCCGTATGCAGTTTCTACCGCATCCTTAATTTCTAACTTGTTAGCTCTCTTATCTACAACAAAAGCGTAACGATTAAATAATTCGCTATCACCTGTTGCTTTTTCCGTAATAATAGGTTTAATTAAAATATTCATCCTATTAGCTTAAATTTGAGTTAATTCCTTCTAAAGAGCTCTCAGTGATTACTACTTTGTTGGCATTTAAAATACCATAAGTACTTAATCTTGAGTTATTTACAACTTTAGAACTTTTTAAATTGCGCGACGACAAATATACATTATTATTTGACTCACCCAACACAAACAATGACTTTTTAGTATCTAACTCCAATGCTTTCAACACATTGACAAAATTCTTTGTCTTTGGCGTATCAAAGTTAAAGTCTTCAATTACTACTAAATTATTGTCTTTTGCTTGAATACTTAACGCAGATTTACGCGCTAAACGTTTCAAGTTTTTATTCAATTTGAAAGAGTAACTTCTCGGTCTTGGCCCGAAAACACGTCCTCCACCTCTAAAAATCGGAGACTTAATACTTCCCGCACGCGCTGTACCAGTTCCTTTTTGTTTTTTAATCTTTCTTGTACTACCTACAATTTCCGCTCTTTCTTTAGATTTGTGAGTTCCCTGTCTTTGATTAGCCAAGTACTGCTTTACATCTAAATAAATAGCATGATCGTTAGGCTCAATTCCAAATACGTCCTTAGAAAGTTCAACTTTCCTTCCCGTATCTTTTCCTGTGATGTCTAAAACTGCTACTTTCATTATTTCTGAATAGTTATGAACGCGTTTTTATGCCCAGGAATTGCTCCTTTGACAACAAGTAGATTCTTTTCAGCAACTACTTTTAAAACACGTAAGTTTTGAACTTTTACTTTTTCGCCACCCATTCTTCCTGCCATTTTCATTCCTTTGAAAACTCTTGCAGGATATGATGCAGCACCAATAGATCCTGGAGCTCTTAAACGGTTATGCTGACCGTGAGTAGCTTGACCTACACCCGCAAAACCATGACGCTTTACAACTCCTTGGAAACCTTTTCCTTTAGAAACTCCAGACACATCAACAAACTCTCCTTCTACGAAGTGCTCTACTGTGATGGAATCACCTAATTTGTACTCTTCTTCAAACCCTTGGAATTCAACGACTTTTCTTTTAGCAGTGGTGCCAGCTTTTTTAAAGTGACCGTCTAACGCCTTGTTAGAACTCTTCGCCTTTTTGTCATCGAAACCAAGTTGCAACGCATTGTATCCGTCAACCTCTTCGGTTCTGACTTGGGTAACAACGCATGGACCTGCTTCGATTACTGTACAAGGAATGTTCTTCCCATTTTCGTCGAATAAGCTGGTCATTCCGATTTTTCTTCCTATTAACCCAGACATATTTAATTAATTATTAATTTATTTACTTATTTATTTTTCCTTTAAATTCCTTTCAAAAAAATAGGTTGAAAATACCTTCAACCTTGAATGTATTTTACCGTTTTTCCTTCGCGAAACCCTCCGGACATGTTTTTCGATTTCGCTCGATAACCATTATGATTACCGAGCTACTTCGAAATGTTTTACTTATACTTTAATCTCAACTTCAACTCCACTAGGCAATTCAAGTTTCATTAAAGCATCAATAGTCTTAGATGAAGAACTATAGATATCTAACAAACGCTTGTAAGCAGATAATTGAAACTGTTCTCTAGATTTCTTATTCACGTGAGGTGAACGTAAAACCGTAAAGATTTTTTTATTCGTTGGTAAAGGAATTGGACCGTTTACAACAGCGCCAGTACTCTTTACTGTCTTTACTATCTTTTCAGCAGATTTATCTACTAAATTGTAATCGTAAGACTTTAATTTTATTCTAATTTTTTGACTCATCGTTTTTCTATTTAGTAGGTTATCCTTTTGCTTCAGCGATTACTTCTTCAGAAATATTTTGTGGAGTTTCTGCATAATGAGAAAATTCCATTGTAGAAGTTGCTCTACCAGAAGACATTGTTCTTAAAGCAGTAACATAACCGAACATTTCCGACAATGGAACTATTGCTTTTACAACTTTAGATCCAGCACGATCACTCATGTCGTTTACCTGACCCCTTCTTCTATTTAAATCTCCTACAATATCTCCCATGTTTTCTTCAGGAGTCAATACCTCTAATTTCATCAATGGCTCCATAATCTTAGCTCTTGCAGCTTTTGCAGCAGCTTTGAAACCTAATTTAGCAGCTAACTCAAAAGATAGTTGATCAGAATCCACCGCGTGGAAAGACCCATCTTTTAATGTTACTTTCATTGAATCCATTTCATATCCTGCTAAAGGACCATTCTTCATTGCTTCTTTAAATCCTTTTTCTACAGACGGTACAAATTCTCTTGGAACGTTACCTCCTTTGATAATAGATTCAAATTGCAATCCTTGAAAACCTTCATCAGCTGGTTCCATTGTAAATACAATATCCGCAAACTTACCACGTCCACCAGATTGTTTTTTGTAAACTTCTCTGTGATCTGCAGCAGCCGTAATAGCTTCTTTATATTCTACTTGCGGTTGCCCTTGGTTTACCTCAACTTTAAACTCACGTTTTAAACGATCTACAATTACATCTAAATGTAACTCACCCATTCCAGAAATAATAGTCTGTCCTGAAGCTTCGTCTGAACGCACTGTAAAAGTAGGATCCTCTTCAGCTAACTTTCCTAAACCAATACCTAATCTATCAACATCCGCTTTAGTTTTAGGCTCTACCGCGATACCAATTACTGGATCTGGAAAATCCATCGATTCTAATACGATTGGATGTTTCTCATCTGATAATGTATCACCTGTTTTAATACTCTTAAATCCTACAGCAGCACCAATATCTCCAGCTTCAATATATTCGATAGCATTTTGCTTATTCGCGTGCATTTGGTAGATTCTTGAAATACGTTCTTTTTTACCTGAACGATTATTCAACACATAAGAACCTGCATCTAAACGACCTGAATATGCTCTAAAGAAAGCTAAACGTCCTACGAAAGGATCTGTAGCAATTTTAAAAGCTAAAGCAGCAAAAGGCTCCTTTACATCTGGTCTACGCACTTCTTCTTGTTCTGTATCTGGGTTTACACCTACAATACCTTCCTTATCCGTAGGAGAAGGCAAGTAACGACATACAGCATCCAATAAAAACTGAACACCTTTGTTTTTAAATGCAGAACCACAAATCATTGGAATGATAGCCATATCCATTACAGCAGCTCTCAGTGCAGCATGCACCTCTTCCTCAGTAATAGAATCTTCATCCTCCATAAATTTTTCTAAAAGATCCTCATCGTAACTTGCAACTTCTTCAATTAAAAGTGCACGATACTTACGAGCTTCTTCTTTCATATCCTCAGGAATATCAACAATATCAAAAGTTGCCCCCTGAGTTTCATCATGCCATACGATAGCACGATTTTTTACTAAATCAATAATACCTTTAAACTCATCTTCGTCACCAATGTTTAAAACAATTGGCACCGCGTTTGACTTTAACATATCTTTCACTTGCTGACAAACTCCTAAAAAGTCTGATCCTTGACGGTCCATTTTATTAACGAAACCAATTCTAGGCACTTTATAGTTATCCGCTAATCTCCAGTTAGTTTCAGATTGCGGCTCAACACCATCTACTGCACTAAATAAGAAAACTAAACCATCCAAAACACGCAATGATCTATTTACCTCAACAGTAAAATCAACGTGGCCCGGAGTATCAATTATATTAAAATGATATCCTTTAGTTTCTGGAGTTTTTTCTCCATTTTCAATTGGAAAATCCCATGTACATGTTGTAGCAGCAGAAGTAATTGTAATACCTCTTTCTTGTTCTTGCTCCATCCAGTCCATAGTCGCTGCACCATCATGAACTTCTCCAATTTTATGAGAAACTCCTGTATAATACAATACACGTTCCGTAGTTGTAGTTTTTCCAGCATCAATATGAGCTGCAATACCTATATTTCTTGTAAATTTTAAATCTCTAGCCATTTCTATTAAAATCTGAAGTGTGAGAATGCTTTATTTGCCTCAGCCATTTTGTGAGTATCTACTCTTTTCTTAACAGCAGCTCCTTCTTCTTTAGCCGCAGCTAAAATTTCGGCAGCTAAACGCTGTGCCATGGTTTTTTCGTTTCTCTTACGAGTATACAAAATCATCCATTTGATAGCCATAGATACTTTACGATCTGGTCTAATTTGC
Organism: Asprobacillus argus; assembly: GCF_032248395.1. Lineage (NCBI taxonomy): Bacteria > Pseudomonadati > Bacteroidota > Flavobacteriia > Flavobacteriales > Flavobacteriaceae > Asprobacillus > Asprobacillus argus. The sequence goes on along the minus strand of NZ_JAVTTO010000004.1, from coordinate 11,026 downwards.
ATTGGAATTTGGAATGTTGCTCCACCTACACGTCTTGAACGAACTTCTACGTGCGGCATTACATTAGATAATGCATCTTTCCAAATCTCTAATGCTGTTTTTTCTTCGTCTTCTTTCTTTTGCTCTACGATATCTATTGCATCGTAAAATACTCTGAACGCTACTGACTTCTTACCATCCCACATCAAGTTATTCACGAAACGTGTAACTAACTGATCATTAAACTTTGGGTCTGGTAAAAGAATTCTTTTTTTCGCTGCTCTTTTTCTCATGTCTTTACATTAAAAAAGTTACTAATTTTACTTCTTTGGGCGTTTTGCTCCATACTTTGATCTTCGTTGAGTTCTTCCCTCAACTCCCGCTGTATCTAAAGCTCCACGTACTACGTGATACTTTACTCCTGGCAAATCTTTTACCCTTCCACCTCTAACTAATACTATCGAGTGCTCTTGTAAGTTATGTCCTTCACCTGGAATGTACGCGTTAATCTCATTACCATTCGTTAACCTTACCCTAGCTACTTTACGCATAGCAGAATTAGGTTTCTTAGGTGTAGTAGTATATACACGTGTACAAACTCCACGTCTTTGAGGACAAGACGACAAAGCGGCCGATTTACTCTTCTTAGTTATTTTGGTTCTTCCTTTACGAACTAATTGTTGAATAGTTGGCATACTAAATTATTACTGTTTTTCGTTTATTATTAAACTTATCTCTCTTTTTAAGAGTGTGCAAATGTACAACTAATTTCTATTTAATCAAATATCAGTAAGTTATTTTTTCTTAATCATTGAAACAGCCTTCAATTAATTGATTTTATTATACTTTTGGCAACATCGTTAATTTCATTTTTAATATCAAATTTTCATCTAAAATATCCATCATTGCCATTTACCTTCTAGGTCATGGAATTTTTGCGCAAAAACTTACGCTAAAAATCATGTCTGACGATCCAAATGAGAATATCTTTCTTCAAAAAATTGAATACACGAATTCTCATAATGATAGTTCGTCTGTTTATAAAGAAATTGAAAAGATTGATCTACTGCTAAAAAGAAATGGTTACTTTTTACATCAAAAAGAGATAAATCAATCAAGCGAAAATGTGTATACTGTTAACTACTCTTTGGGTTTTCGTATTGAATCTGTTCATATATATATACCAACCTCGATCAATCATTTAAAAAAAGGCGACACTCTTAAGCTAAAAACGAACAACGTTGAATCATTTTTAAGTTCAATTTCTAATCAACTTGATCAAGAAGGAAAGTCTTTCTCCGAAGTGTCATTAAAGAATTTGCAACTAAAGAACACTATCCTTCTCGGCACGTTGCACGTTATTGAAAGAAATATTCGCAAGATTGACAACATAATTATTAAGGGATATTCAAATATTTCAGACAGGGTAGTCACTTATGATTTAAATGTTCGTAAAAACGATGTATTCAACTCTCAAAAGTTGACTGAAATTTCTGACCTGACAAAATCTCTTTCTTTTATTGAAGAAATAAAACCTCCAGAAGTTTTATTTGCAAAAGATTCTACCATACTTTACTTATACCTAAAAAAGAAAAGTAATAACAGCTTTGACGGTATCGTATCATTTGCTTCGAACGACAATAACAGTAAACTTTTATTCAACGGGACAGTAGATCTAAAACTAAATAATCTATTCGATGGTGGTGAAAATGTATCGCTATTTTGGAATAGCATTGGTAATGAAAAACAAGAATTCTCATTAGCTACGCGAATCCCTTATGCATTCAACTCCCGAATCAGTCCTGACGTACGTTTTAACTTATACAAGCAAGATTCCACATTCTTAAACACACAATTTAACCTTGCATTACCGTACAAGATCAATACTAAATCTAAGATCTCATTTAACTATTCAAACCTTACATCCAACAACTTAAAAGAAACCATCACAACTAATAACATTGAAGCTTTTGACCGAAGCTTTTTCGGTGTTGGCTTTCAATACCAAAACCCAAAAACAAGCATTTTGGGCCAGGCCGGACTAAATATATCTTTTCACGCTTTGTTTGGCACCAGAAAAACCGATGCTCGCAAGAGCGAACAATATGAGTTTAATTTAACCTTATCGAACACATTTGTTTTGAATGAGCGTAACCAAATTTATTTTCGCAATCAAACCGGCATTCTGTTATCCGACTTCTTTCTGGAAAACGAAGTTTACAGAATTGGTGGAGTTAACAGTATGAGAGGCTTTAATGAACAAAGTATATTTACATCGCAGTTTACCTATATGAATATGGAATATCGATTCGCAACCTCAAGAACATCCTATTTATATACTATTTCAGATGTCGGATTTATCAAAACTATTGCTGATTTAACGGAATCCGTTTTTGGTTTAGGTTTTGGATACCTTTTTTCAATAAAAAGTACGCAGGTAAACCTAGGGGTTGTTTTGGGTAAGAGTTCCAACAGTGATTTTGATTTCAATAATGCCAAGCTCAATGTAAGTTTTACTAGCTTTTTTTGAAAACTTTAACAATTATTTATATTTTTCTTAACAATAGGTATTTTTTATATCTTTGGGACACTAACTAATACATTATTTCAAATACAACTATGAGAAAATGGTACTTAACGCCAATCCTCCTCATTTTTCTATGTTTAGGGTGCGCTAAAGATTCTCAAAATGCCGGCTATCTATTTAAAGAGCTTTCTGCCGACAAAACAGGTATTGATTTTAAAAACAATCTTACAGAAGATGTAAATCACAGCATTATTAATTACATCTACTATTATAATGGTGCAGGTGTAGCAGCAGGAGATGTTAATAATGATGGGCTGAGCGATCTGTACTTTGTCTCTAATCAAGGAAAAAATAAATTATACCTGAACAAAGGAAACCTCCAGTTTGAAGATATTTCCGAAAATGCCAATATAGGAGGTGCATCTAGCTGGAATACTGGAGCAACGATGATAGACATTAACAATGATGGTTATCTGGATATTTATGTTTGTGCTGTAAGTGGATTACTTGATTTTAAAGGACATAATGAATTGTTTGTCAATAACGGAGATGGTACGTTTACAGAAAAAGCCAAAGAATATGGACTAGATTTCAAAGGATACTCAACACAATCTTATTTCTTCGACTATGACAAGGATAACGATCTTGACGTTTATATCGTAAATCACGCAGTACATACTACAAGCACTCATGGACCAGCAAGTGCCAGAAATAAGCGTATGCCGCTAGTAGGTGATGTTTTACTTCAAAATAACAATGGGAAATTTACCGATGTAAGCAATAGCGCCAATATCTATGGCGGAGTTAACGGCTATGGCCTTAGTGCTTCCATTGCAGACTACAACAACGATGGATGGGATGACATCTATGTTTGTAATGACTTTCATGAAGATGATTATTACTATATAAATAATCAAGACGGCACATTCTCCGAAAAACTATCGGAAAGCTTCTCTACTATTAGCAGGTTTTCTATGGGTAGTGATGCTGCAGACCTAAATGGTGATGGTTATCAAGACATCGTTACATTAGATATGCTACCTAGCGATGAAAAAGTGCTTAAGGAATCAGAAGGAGATGACGCTATGTTTAACCAACAAGAGCGTTTAAGAAAATTAGGATATAAGGATCAGTATTCTAGAAATATGCTTCAGATAAATAATTCTGGAGATTACTTTTACGAGGCTGCATTTTTAAATGGTATTGCAGATACGGATTGGAGTTGGGCGCCTCTAGTCGCAGATTTTGACAACGATGGACATCAAGACTTATTTATTTCAAATGGAATTCTTCGTAGGCCAAATGATTTAGATTTTAAGAAATATGTGGCAAGTACATTCAAAACAAAAGGTGTTAAACGAGGTTTAGCATGGCTCTATAAATCCATTAACGAAATGCCAAGCGGAAAAGTTTCCAATGAAATCTTTAAGGGAAACTCTAAGAAGTTAGCCAATAAAACGGGGACTTGGATTGAAAAAAAACCTTCTCTTTCTAATGGTGCTATTTATCTGGACCTTGACCAGGATGGTGATCTTGACTTGGTTACGAACAACCTAAATGATTATCCTAGTATATTAGAAAACACAACAAATAACACCAAAAATCACATCGCGATAAAACTAGATTATGTTCCTGGCAACAAAGAAGGAATCGGTTCTAAGGTCATGATCTATAATAACGGTAAAATACAACTGAAGCAACTTTTTAAATCCAGAGGTTTTTTATCATCCATTGACAATCAATTGCATTTTGGTCTTGATACAATTAGCAGCATTGACTCGCTAAAGATTATTTGGCCTAATAATACCTACCAAAAAATAATAGCTCCAGAGATAAACAAAAGTATTGTTATACGCTACAATGAGGATAATCCTAATTATGGATATGACCTAAATAATGAAAACCAAAAATACACTATAGAAAAAGAGTTGATTCACTTTAAACATATTGAGGACAATTATAATGATTTTAATCACGAAAGATTGATTCCATATAAAGTATCAACATTGGGTCCTGCAATGGCAATAGGAGATGTGGACAATAATGGTTTTGATGATGTTTTTATTGGGAACGGCTCTGGTGAAAAAGCCGCGTTATTTTTAAACAATGGAACCAACTTTTCAAAAGCCATAGATGTTGGAGTTGAAAACGATGCGTTATTTGAGGATAATGATGCACAATTCTTTGACGCTGATAACGATGGAGACCTTGATCTATACGTAGCATCCGGAATTAACTCATTGAGAAATAAGAATTATGAAGTCGACAGATTGTATATTAACAATAACGGAATACTTAAGAGATCAACAGACCAAATTCCAGCTAACAATTTCAATACTTCTACAATTGCAGCATATGATTATGATAATGATGGTGATGAAGATCTATTTGTAGGAAATCTATCCGATCCTAATAATTATGGATTGAACGCTCCTTCGTATATTTTGGTAAATGATGGAAATGGAAACTTCACTAAAGACCCTGATTTTACCCTTTTCTCGAAAGTTTCTTCTGCTACCTGGCAAGATATTAATAGCGATGGAATAAAAGACCTTTTAGTATCTGCGGAATGGGATACACCAAAATTATACATGAATACAAAAGGATCACTTAAACCTATAGACAGCCCTAAAAACCTAAATGGCTTGTGGCAAGCTATCACAAGTTATGATATTGATGGCGATGGTGATAAGGATATTTTATTAGGAAACTGGGGACTAAACACAAAGCTTAACCCGAACCCTAAGGCACCATTAAGAATGTATCACAGTGATTTTGATGCTAACGGAAGATATGAGACAATACTGGCCTATGCTGTTAATAACAAGTACTACCCTTTAAACTCTAAAGACGAACTGGCTTCACAGATGAATGTTGTTAATAAAAGGTTTGTGAATCATAAGACATTTGCAATGCAACCCATAGAAACAGTATTGACAAAGTACGGAGTGGATAATGCAACCTTATACGAAGTTCACACGCTTGCTTCTGGTTATATTGAAAATAATAATGGTAACTTCGACCAATTCATTAAGTTCCCTCAAGATTTTCAATTAGCCCCGATTAATTCATTTTCAAAAATCAATATTGACAATAAAGAAAAAATCCTGTTAAGTGGGAATTCCCTAAAAGTAAACACCTATCATGGAGCGTACAAGGCCTTAAAAGGCCTTGTTGTAAACACGCTAAAGGACTACAAACCAGTCTCAAAGATCGGCTTGCATCCCTTTAACGGTCAAATTAAGAAAACCGCTACCATCAAAATGAAAGAAGATAATGTTCTGCTAGTTCTTTCCAATAATGATAGCTTAAAAGTATACACATCTAAAAAATAGCAATGGGCATTCAAAAACTCACAATCACGATTCTTATCTCTTTTGTGCTACTCTCATGTTCCTCAAGTACAGAAAAAATAGAGATTACGCCGAATGACTATCATCATGCAGTAGATAAACTAACCTCTGTAATGATTCATGACATCTTTTCTCCACCAGTAGCTAGTCGCATATATGCATATCCAAATATCGCCTCGTATGAGGTTCTTAATCAAGGAAGTACGCGTTATAAATCACTAGCAAATCAGTTGAACGGTTTGGAGAAACTACAACATGAGGCTAGCACTACTGGTATTGACCTGAAATTGGCTTCTATAATCGCATATTTAGATGTTGCAAAAGAATTGGTCTTTTCTAAAGATCAAATCACTTCCTATAGAGATAGCTTATACAATGTATGGGAATCGAAAAATAAAGATGCGTTCTTGCAAGCTAAAAACCACGCCCTACCGATTTCTACACATATTATATCGTGGATGAACACAGATAATTACAAAGAGACCCGTACTATGCCTGAGTTCAATATCTCTTCTGATGACCCTTCAAGATGGCAACCGACGCCTCCGGCCTATATGGAGGGTATAGAACCTCACTGGAATAAGATTAGAACCTTCAGTCTTGATTCTGCTGCGCAGTACAAGCCACTTTCTCATCCTAAGTTTTCTCTTAAAAAAGGAAGTGATTTCTATAAAGAATTGGAAGAGGTCTATACGATAAGTCAAGAAATAAGAAAAAAGGGAGATACATCTGAAGAGATAGCAATAGCACAATTTTGGGATTGTAACCCTTATGTATCCATTAACAAAGGACACTTCATGTTTGCCGCTAAAAAGATCACTCCTGGGGCACATTGGATTGGTATTTGTAAAATAGCATGTAAACAAACCAATTCGGATTTTGAGAAAACAGTTTTTGCATACACAAAAACCTCTATTGCTATTACTGATGCTTTTATCAGCTGTTGGGACGAGAAATACAGAAGCAACCTGATAAGACCTGAAACTTTAATTAATAAGCATATTGATGAGTCGTGGGAACCTATCCTTCAGACTCCTCCATTTCCTGAGTACACAAGTGGACATTCGGTTGTTTCTGGAGCCGCTTCCGAAGTGCTCACCTCCATTTTTGGTGACAATTTTTCCTTCGAGGATACTACAGAGATTCCGTACAACCTACCAATGAGAAAGTTTTCATCATTCAGAGTCGCGGCAGAAGAAGCCGCAATAAGTAGGATGTATGGAGGGATACATTATATCTCCGCAGTCAATTTAGGGATCGATCAAGGCATAAAAGTAGGAGAACACGTAAATACCACCATTTCTTTTAGGAAAAATTAATTCCGTGATAGGAATATTAGTTTCTTTCGACTTATTAGGCAATGGATAGTAGTAGTTTACAAATTTTCTAGATAAACATATAGCGAAGAGTACGCTTTTCATTAAATATCATTTTGAGTTAATGACACCTTAATGATCATGCTTCTAGAAGGCGTAAGTATTTAACTGTTTGCTCTTTAGCCATTATCAGGATCTATTGAATCTTGAATTATCTTGTCCAAAAGTTCTTTAGCACAAAGAAATTAAAAGACTCCGAAATTATTGTTGGCCTATCGTTCTTTTTTTAACGATGTGTCAACAAAACTCAAAATCGATTAACAATTTGTTAACCTTTTTAAGTTTTTTTTTGTTAAAAAATTGGAGTTTTAAGATTTATTTAAGACTTTTGGCATTAATTAATTCAAATAATTATACAATGAAGACAAAGTTTAATGGAATTTTAACGCTATTACTAGCGTTTGTAGTGCAAATTTCTTTTGCACAACAAAAGACAATTTCGGGTACTGTTTCTGATGATTCAGGGGGCTTACCTGGGGTTAGTGTTTTAATTAAAGGTACTACTACTGGAACTGAGACAGATTTTGATGGAAAGTATTCTATCAAAACTAAGGTTGGTGATGTTTTAGTCTTCACCTATTTAGGTTACAAGACAGTTGAAAAAACAGTTGGAGCAGCTAATACTATTAACGTAAAAATGGTTGAAGGTGGAGAAGTACTTGATGAGGTTGTAGTTGTAGGTTACGGTACTACCACTAAGAAAGCGTACGCAGGTACTGCATCTGTGGTAAAAGCTGAAAACCTAGAAGCTAAATCATTCTCAAATGTATCACAAGCGTTAGCAGGTGAGGTTGCTGGGGTAACTGTAATTAATACATCTGGTCAGCCAGGTACTATTGGTACAGTGCGTGTAAGAGGATATGGTTCTCCATTAGGTAACCGTGCTCCTTTATACGTTGTAGACGGTGTTCCTTTTTCTGGAAATTTTGATCTAAACTCTATTAACCCTGCAGATATCAAGAGTACAACGGTACTTAAAGATGCGACTGCAACAGCTATTTACGGTTCTAGAGGTGCAAATGGTGTTGTATTAATTACAACTAAAACTGGTACTTCTAACGAAACTGGTTCTATTGAAGTTGACGTAAAGACAGGTGTTAACTCTCAGGTTATTCCTAGATATAACGTAATTTCTTCTCCAGAGCAATATGTTGGCTTAGTTTGGGAAGGACTTTTCAATAGAGGAGTTGTTACAGGTAACCCTGATCCAGTTGCATTTGCAAATGGTAGATTACTAACTGACAATGGTATTGGTGCAGGTTATAACATGTGGGCTGCTGCTACTGCTGCAGACTTAATTGATCCTGCAACAAAAACAGTTAGAGCTGGAGTTAACAGATTATTTACTCCTGAAAGATATGCAGATTTAGCATTTGGTACTGGTATTAGAACTGAAGCTAACCTACGTGCAAGCGGAGGTTCTGCAAAATCTAGATATTTCGTTTCTATTGGATATTTAGACGATAAGGGTTATTCTATAAACTCAAACTTCAAAAGATATACTACAAGACTTAACTTAACTTCTAACTTAAAAGATTGGTTAAAGATTGGTGCTAATATGGGATATTCGTATTCTGAGAGTACTAACAACGGGCAGATTGCTGGATCAGAGAACGTATTTGAGTTCGCTGATAAAATGGCGCCTATCTACCCTGTTTTTGCAAGGTACCCAGATACTGGAGATTTAGTTCCAGATCCTATCTTTGGTGGAGCTCAGTATGACTATGGTTCTCCAACGGGAACTACAGCACCTGTTCCATTTACAAGAAACCGTCCAAATGCGAACTTATTGAATCCAATTGGTTCTGCAGTGTTAGATTTTGATGGTAGAGATATTCACTCTTTAAATGGTAACTTATCTGCTGAAATCAAAATTAACGAGGAGTTCACTTTTGAAACTAGATTTGGTGGACAATTCTCTTTCTTTAGAAGAAATAATGCATCTAACCATGTTTATGGTACTGGTGCAAACACAAATGGTAACATTACAGTAACTGATCAATTAAGATGGTCTAAAACTTTCTTACAGTTATTACGTTATAACAAAACATTTGGAGATCATAATATTAATGCATTGGTTGCACATGAATCATTTGAGCAACTTTTCACGCAAGATCGTCAATTCAAGCAGGATGTTGTAATCCCTGGATTGTATAATCTAAGTAACTACTTACAAGAAACTAGTCCATCTGACGGATGGAGTAATGGATCAGGTATTGATTCTTATTTCTCACAAGTAAACTATAACTACGCTGGTAAATACTATTTAACAGGTTCTTTGAGAACGGATGGATCTTCTAGATTTGTTAACGATCAATGGGGTGTATTTGGTTCTGTTGGTGGAGCATGGGTACTTAGTGAAGAAGACTTTTTAGAGGATAGTGTATTCTCTTACTTAAAAGTTAAAGCTTCTTGGGGTATTACTGGTGATCAACAAGGTGTATCTACATCTTTAGGTTTCAACACATTTAATGCTGGTTTTGTAGGAGGTTCATTAGCACTTTCTGAAAACCTAGTAGGAGATCCTAACTTAACATGGGAAACTTCTAAAATGTTACAAGGTGGTGTAGAGCTTAGTTTAGGAGATTACTTAGATGCAAACTTTGATTACTATAGAAAAAACACTGATAACTTATTCTTTAACCAAAGAGTTGGACCTTCAGCTGGTTTTTCTTCTGTAAGAGTTAATGATGGTGAAGTATTGAATGCTGGTTTCGAATTTGACGTAACTGGACACCTTATTAATAAAGAGGACTTTAAATTAGACCTTTCTATTAATGGTGAAATGCTTAGTAATGAAATGAAAGTTATGCCATTAGATCCAAGTACTGGTCTTCCAAAAATTATCGATGAGAACTCTAGTTTAGATGGAGCTTATGCATACTCTGTTGGTCGTTCTATATTCGATTTCTACATGAGAGAGTGGGCAGGAGTTGATCCTTCTGACGGTGCTCCAATGTGGTACCAATACTATGATGATAGAAACAACAATGATGTACTAGACGCTGGAGAGGGTGATTTTTCAACTCTTGAAGACGGTAGCGCAAGTTCAACTAGTTCTTTATTCGAATACCAACAAAGTGCTTCGAATGCAAACATAAAGAGAACTGTTACTAAAACGTATGCAAACGGTACACAAGTATATTTAAACAAATCTTTTATTCCTACAGTTAGAGGTGCTTTTAGACTTTCTGGTAAGTGGAAAGGATTTGATTTCTCTACTCAGTTTACTTATAGTTTAGGTGGATACGCTTATGACGGACAGTATGCTGAATTAATGAGTGATAGATTTGGAGCTGCAGGTAATAACTTCCATAGCGATATCTTAAACAGATGGCAAAATCCTGGAGATATTACAGATGTTCCTTTATTATCAGATAATGCAATTACAAACTCGACTTCACAATCGTCGCGTTTTATAACAAGCACAGACTTTATAGCACTTAACAATGCAAGAATCGGTTATACTGTACCAAGTACATTTATGGCAAATTCAGGTATTGATGCACTAAACTTGTGGGTTTCAGGAGATAACCTTTTCATTAAGACAGCAAGAAACGGATTTAATCCGTCTGTTAGAGAAACTGGAAGCTCGGCAAGAAGAATATACGCACCTGCTACAACAATAACATTAGGTGTAAGAGTTAAATTTTAATAAAAAAATTAATTAACAATCATGAGAAAAATTTTAAAATTAACATTAGTTGCTGCTATACTAAGTTTTAGTTTTGGTTGTAATGAAGATATACTAGACAATAGTGGTGTATCTGGAACAAGCCAACAAACTACGA